>JAIBBE010000101.1 GCA_019694835.1 Fimbriimonadaceae bacterium
GCGGTAGTCGGAGAGCGGACGGGTGGCAACTCGGTAGCGAAGGCCAAGTCGATGGACTGCTCGGCGCAAGGCGAGCTCAGGGGCCGTGTCCCTGGAGCGGTTGCCCTGCATGCTCGCCCGCGTCTCTGCGCTCGATGCCCACGAAGCAGCTGGCATGGATCGAAGGTACCCCCGCATACGCGAGCGGCGCTCACGGCAGTCATCTAACCTGACTTGGCTCAAATTAGTGCGCACCGGCGGAGCGGATCTTGATGAGGGTTGCTCGCAGGTCGTCGGGTAGCGGATCGGCCGCGGTCAGGATTTGTTGGCCGGCCTTGATCTTCACGGTCCGGTAGCGGCGCGCCGTCCGAACGAATTTCTTGATGCTCCAACCGGTTTGGGTCTCGATGTAGTGGCTGACGGCCATCGCGGCGACCACGATGCTCAGGTGCGCTTCGATCGATTCGCGTAAATGGTGGTAGATCGGGCGGGCCTGCAGGTCGTGCTTGGACATCCGGAAGGCCTTCTCGATGTGCCAGAGCTGGTGGTAGGCGTCGATGACGAAGGTGGTGGGTTGGCCGACGAGGTTGGTGGTGTAGCCCTTCCAGCCGGCCAGGGCGCGGGTCTTGGCCTCCAACTCGCGGTTGACGCTCTTAGTCGCCCCGGTGAGCTTGATGAACCGGTTGCGCTTGACCGCGGCGTGCCCGTCCACGGCACGCTGGGCCTTGGCCACTTGCTCGTCGATGCCGCGCAGGGAGCGCCGGGCCCGGTCGTGGCGGAATTGGTAGTGGATCACCCGATCCGGGATGCCGCGGGCCTTCTCGCTGCTGGTCGCCGGCCACGGTTGGGTGAGCACCAAGCCGTCGGGGATCGCCTCATCAGGGTGTTTCTCCCGCCATTCGCGCACCACGTCGGGCAGGAACGGAATCCGGGCGCCGAGGATGTAGGACAGCCCAGCGGCCTGCAGTGCGACCTGGTTGGACTCGGAGATCATGCCCGCATCGGCGACGACGGTGACATCAGAGAGTTGGTGGGCGGCCTTGAACGCGTTGATCACCGGCAGCATGGTGGCGGTCTCGGCGCGGTTGCCCTCGAAGGCCTCCACGGTCAGCGGGAACCCGGCGGCATCGGTCAACAACCCCAGGGTGATCTGCGGCTCCAGGCGGCGTTCCTTGGAGAACCCGGGCTCGCGGAATCCGTCACCGGCGTCGGTCTCGAAGTAGAGGGTGCTCACGTCGAAGAGCACCAGCGACGCCGGGCCCAACCCGGCCCGGCGTGCACTGGCCGCCGCCAAGGACTGCCGCCACTGCGCTTGGGCATAGATCGGTAGTCGGCGCTTGACCGTGGCGTAGGAGGCCGGTTCGACTCCGACCTCGGTGAGCACCCGTCCGGTGTCGGCCTTGCTGCTGGGCTCGATGATCCTGGCCAACACCAGATCACGAAACACGTTGTCGCCCTTGGTCGCTGAATCGAACCCGAGGATCCGATACGCCGAACACAGGCCGTCCCACAGATGCGTCATCTGCGAGGAAGTGATCGGCAACGGTTCTGATCCCGCCGGCGGGGACACCTCTAGATCCAAGACGGCCTGGTTGGCGGCCAACCGCTCGGCAGCCGCAGCCTTGAGCGCGGCCAGCTCGGCCTCATCATGGGCTGAACCCACGTGCTCAATGTTGCGTGACCCGCGCCGGGTGGACCACACGATCTGCACCGCCGTGGCCCCCGAAGCGGTCTTCACCGTGCGCACGTACGCCACCAAGGCAGCCTACGGGCCCACATTAGTGTGCAAATTTCAGCCGAGCCGACTCCGAAACCACAGGTCAAGAACCCGCAGCTACCCCAAACCGGCAACCATGAGCCAAGTCAGGCCGCATACGCGAGCGGCGCTCACGGCAGTCATCTAACCCAGCTGAGCAGACCATGCGACCCTGCGGTACCCGGCAGGAACACCAGGCGTTCTGCTCTCGGACTGAGATCGACCTCGTTCGCGCTTTAGTTGAAGGTTAGGCCGCTCAGGTCGTGAACCATGTTTCTCATCCGGGCATGAACGTCCTCAACTGATCCGCCAGCGAGGTCGTCCAGCACAGCTGCAACGTTCAATCCGGCGGTGCGTATCTGCGCCGAGGTGACGTTGCTCATCGGCGTGATGCTCAGATTGGGGCCGGATGCGTTGCTGTCGGCGGCGTAGATCAAGCCGGCTCGTCTATGGTCTGCTGTGCTGCCGAGTGCATAGGCGTAGGTGAAGAGCTGGTACACGTCACCTGGAGCCAGCTTCACCGACTCATAGAGCTTGTATTTGACGTCTACCGGGACCCGATGTCCCGTGAGGGGGTCGGTGATGACCATGTCTGGTCGGATCGTGCTGTAGGTGCGATTGGTGGCTTCGTTGACAACAACGGCTTTGAGCGGGACTTGTGTGGAAACCTGCAGCGAGGTCCCGGCTAGGGCGTTAGTAATAATTGCGGCGACGAATTGTTCGAATATCGAGTTCATGTTCAGCATGAAGGCGTTGATCCCACGGTCTGAGCCACTGTGCACATCGTTCAGCGCGAGCCCCTTCAGGATCAACTGAGCGAGTTGGTGTGCGGATCGGTAGCGGGAGTTCCGACGATCGTAGTGAATCCGGCCCGTGTACCAAGTGGCGTCGAATGACCGGGGTTCGCAGATTCCGCTGAGCACACCGTGAAGAGCACGGGCGTCAGCTTTGATCTTGCTGTTGCGAACGCGGTTCGAGGCGGCGCCCAGAGCGGCACCCAAAAACTGGTTCTCCGGAATATCACCGTCGTATTCATCGAAGGCGCAATCCAATTGGTGCAGGGAGCCGTAGCGGCGGAGAAATTGGTCGCGGACGCGCAACCGCCCCCGCATCATGGGCAGAGTCTCCTCCGTTGGCCGGTAGTCGCGGATTAGGCCGTCGCGCAGCAGCTGTTTGGTTTCGGCCGTGAGTAGTCGGACGATGAGTTCGAAGAGATCGTCCCCGGTGGGGGCTAGGCGCTGTTCGGGTGGCAGGCGTTTGAGTAGGTCGATCCGGTCGGTGTATTCGATCATTTGGAGCACCTTGAGTTCACCGCCGACGAGTTTCGGCAGCACTCGAATCTCGACGGCCGAGAATCGGACGACCCCGACCCACGACGAGGCGCGCACGTCGATCTTCCCGTTGGCCAGCCAGCGAACATCCAAGCGCGCTTCGACGTCCCCGCCGGCGCCCAGCTCTGCGGCCAGGTCGGTGTCGCCGGGGGTGGGGCCGGGTGCGGGAACGCACTTGGCTTGGTACTCGGCAAGCTCGATGACTTGGATCATCACGCTGATGCGGTGCCGAACCTGCTCGCAAGTTCGTCGCAGAGTGTGTCGGGATCGTTCGCGAAGTCTGTGAGTCGCTGGGCTTGCGTGTCAATTACCGTGCCCAAGATCTCCGCGAGGCTCTGATAGTCGTCGCAGCAGTACTCCTGCAGCAACGGAAGTATGTCGTAGCGGAAGACCGCCGCGAATTCAGCGGGTGTCTCGATGATGTCGCCATTGGTGAAGAACAACGCGTGGCCGATTTGCTTGTCGCGGCCGAAACGCTGCCGGACTTCGTCATTCAAGCCGTCGAGGAAGTCATCTAATGCCAGGGATCCCGCGACGCGTCCCTGGAGCAGATTGCTGTCAGGGAGCAATTCGATGAACTGGAACCGCCGACGCAGCGCGGTGTCTAGCAGATGGATGCTGCGGTCGGCGGTGTTCATGGTCCCAATGATGAGGACATTCTCGGGTACAGAGAAGGCTTCGCCGCTTTGGGGCAGTTGCCATGTGGAGCCGCGTTTGTCGTACTCGATAAGGGTGATCAGTTCGCCGAAAATCTTGGGGATGTTGCCGCGATTGATCTCGTCGATCAATAAGACGTAGCGGTGGGTCGGATCCTTCCGAGCAGTTTCGCAGACGCGCTTGAATACGCCCGCGTTCAAAACGAGCTGCATGCCGTTGTCCGCTTGCTGAGGTCTATAACCCTCGATGAAGTCCTCGTAGGCATAGGAGGGATGGAAAGTGACACGGGTGAGTCTGGCCGCCTTTGTCGGATCGGATGGGGGCACCGTCAGTTCCCGTTCCCGGCTTTCAAGCAACTCCTCGTCGCCGAGCAAGGCGTTGGCCTGCTCGCTGCCGCTCCCGCCATCGAGGAGCCAAACCGCCGCGCGCTTGGCGTAGTACGTCTTGCCGGTGCCGGGTGGCCCGTACAGGATGGCTTGACCGCGCCGATTGAGGGCGGCCTCCAGTTCGATGAATATCTCGTCGGTCGAGACGGGCTTGAAGGTACTGGACGTGGAGCCAGTGATCTGGCGTAGCAGTGTGGCGGGGACTTTCGACACCGTGGTCGTCGCCCAGCCCTTCACCGGTGGGATCTTCTTGGCCCGGGAGGTGTCCCAGTCGATCCCCACGGTGTGCCGGTACTCCTGGCGATCGGGTCGCCAAACGTAGCCTTCGTCATTGACTGTCCCGATTGCGAGAATCTCTGATGTCCCGCGATTGGCGATGACGGTGTCGCCAGGTTGGAGTTCCATCAGCGTCCACAGCTCGTTGGCCTTACGGCTTACCTGGCGTTCGACGCCGTTGTACGGGTAGTGCTTGCGGAACGCCTCACGGAACTCGTCCTTGCTTTCGTATTGAGTGAGATCACCGAGGTCGTCCCAGCCGACGCAGATGTAGCCGTGTTGTTCGCAGTCGGGCCAGTACTTGCCGAGCTCTCCAGGGGCAATCTTGAAGACTCGCTGCGAGGGCCTCGGGTTCCTCCAGTGGTACAGGAAGTATCCGAGTTCCTGATTGGTCAGCGAGTCCAGTTCGGATATGGATCGCAGTGCCGCAAGCAGTTGGCGGTTGCCGCGGACAACTGAAGTCGACGGAGCCTCCTGACCTAGCGCCTGCAGGAAGTGGTCGATATCTGACTTCGATGAAACGGGGACCAATGCCGTCGGGAAATACATGTAAAGCAACTTCGTGCGGACCGCAGGGGCGCCGTTGAGCACCGCGACGTCGTCGACGTCATCGAAGTCCCCCTTGCCTGCGAGCCTCAAGATGTCTACAAATCCGGAACGAATCGCCGGCCAAGCCGCATCTTGGGATTCGTAGCTTTTGGGGAAACGCCATGTCCCATCGTCTCTGCTGCGGAATATCAAGTGCTTGAATGAGGACCCGCCCTTGATGCTGCCGATTACGCCGGTCTTGTACTCAAGCCAGTAAGACACGGTGTCTTGGGTGTCCTGACCCAGGGCGTAGTCGGTGAGCGGCATCGTCGGCCAAGCATCGACCGGGAACCGCTCCACGAACTGCACGCGGAGTTGCTCGGCCTCCCGAGAGCGGTTGGCGGCTGCGGCTTGATCCCAGGCTGCGAGCGCTTCGGCGATGCTCTGACGCACCGTGTCATGGACCACTTGAATCTCCTGGTGTTGCCACTCGCCTGTCCAACTAGGAATTGAGCCTTTATACCGCGCCGATCTGACACGGTGCCCCGAGACGGGGAAGCAAGGGCCTTGCCGGATCAATGCAAAGGTGCCGATCAGTGCACGTTGTGGAGACAAGCGGTAGTCCTTCGCATCCGCCATTTCTCAACGCCCGGGAAAAGAAAGCGGCGACCTACGGAGTTGCCTCAACGCCATGCCCGAAGTGAACATCGATGGCCTGTCGGTCATTCCATTTAAAGTCGAGCCCGCAACCTTCAGTGGCGGTTAGAACGGGGGTTTATGGAGGGGAGTACGCCATCGACCGGGACAGCGCGACCGTCAAGCTACCCCCGCGGGTGCCTCCAACTCGGCCGGAGTCTCATGGGCGTGGATTCGAGACGAAGATGGCAACGGAATCTACGATCGCCGTCTCGTGGAATTTGCAGACGCTACTTTCGCTGCGCACGTAAAGAGAGCAAACGGTCATGTTGAAGACACAGCCTTGCTCAACAGTTGGTTGCGTGAACGTTGCGGCCTACACAACGCGGAGCAAGCCGGCTAGGTGCATTGACTGCATCAGCCGAATACTTGGGCAAGGGGGGTTCGAACCGGCCGAACCGTTCCCCGGCAGGCCCGATAAGTGGTGGCTAGTCACTTGTGTGAATTGTGGTGTGGAAGCGCATTACCGCCTCGATCATGTTGAACACAAGAACGAGCTGGAAGAGAGTGCGTGCAATGCCTGCGAGGGCAAACCTTTCCCGCCCTCTTTGAGTCGCTGGGGACGGACGTCACGCGAGGAAATGATTAGAGTCGCGGAGGAGAACAACTTCGACTTCCTTCGCGAGGTTGCTGAAACAAGTAGCTCGTTTGTCGTCCGGTGCCGGAACTGCCAGCGCGTAAGCGCAACCCGGGCTGGTCCGTTAGCTAAATGGGGATGTACCTGCTCGCGAAATCTGAAGTCGGCAAGCTACGGTGGGCGCGCTTCTAAGCAGCCTCTGCTAAGGGAATCGCCCGAATCTCGGCCCTTCAAATGGTGGGATCACGAGCGAAACAAGCAGTCGGATTTCGACACCGTCTCACTTAACGGAACTCGCGTATGTAACTGGATCTGCGGCGAGTGTGGGTATCGCTTCAAAGAAAAGGTGTCTGAGGTGCACAGGTACGGCATGTGTCCCCAGTGCAGGGCGCGTCGACATGAAGAGTTCGAGAAGGAATACGAACGGTGGAAGAACACCGCCGTCTCCGATGTCCCGGAACTGGCAGCGGCTTGGGCCGATGATGAAGAGGATCCCCGACTGGTAATGGTTGCCGGGTCTGGCCACTACCGTTTCCGTTGCGCCAATGGCCACTATCCGCGAATCAATCCGTACACCTTTCTTGAGTCTGGGTGCCCCAGTTGCAGAGGCCTTGAAACGAAGAGTAACCCTCTCCACCTTGCTGATTTGGATGCCGAAGTTGCTTCGCAGTGGCATCCGAAACTTAACGGGAAACGCACACCCCAGAACGTGGTTTACAACTCCAAAGTGAACGCGTGGTGGCGTTCCGACTGCTGCGGCTATGAGTGGCAAGAGCCGGTCCGAGACAGGAATAAATATCAGAGATGGCGGTGTCCACAGTGCAGAACAATTCTCGACTCCCTCGCATGGCATGACCCCGGCCTGGCAGCGGAATGGAGTCCGAAGAACCCACTCAGTGCTTGGAAGGTAAGGCCCTCTGGCTCAACCGCGTTCATTCCAGAGTGGATCTGCTCGATTAATCCCGCCCACGTTTGGGAAGCTCCGCTCGCAAGCAGGAGTTCCGGGGCGGAATGCCCCGAATGTCGGGAGACGGGTAAGTCGCGCATTGAGCTTGACCATCACGCGGCCGCAATTGCAGTCTTCGGTGAGGCCCGTTCAGGTGTGGTGCTCAGGGACGAAGCATTCACGTGGCGCGCACAATGGTCAGTTGATATCTCAGTCGAGGTCAAGGGTCGCATGGTGGTCATCGAGTACGACGGGGCCTACTGGCATTCGCCGGAGGCCAAGCGGCTCATCGACGAACGCAAGACACGCGACTTGCTGGCTGCTGGGTATGTCGTTGTGCGTCTGCGTGAAGATGGGCTAGCCCCGTTGGAAATTGAGGATAGTCATTATCGGGAGGTGCGGGTGTACTCCTCGATTCCGCAACCGGTGCCCGTGATGAGGGAAGTTCTGGATTGGGTTGGTGATCTGTGACCAGTTGGACGAGCTCGAAAAACACTCGCTTTTCCAGTCAGCAGCCATGAATTTTTGGCGTCGATCCGGGTCCAAGCCTGCGATTTCAGCGAGCCGGCCCGACTCGATCACCCAAGCGCAGCCTGAGTTGTTGTTCTCCATCCGATCCATCGTGGAAGCGTGTCGAATGCTCAGGCGCTTGGCCAGACAAGCGAAAAATAGCTGCTCTAGGTGGGCCTGAACCCGCCGTTCAAGGGGGATCTTCGGTGCTGAGGTGCGCATCAAGGCATTCGCGTCGGAGCGGTTAAGTATCGTCTGCAAGAGCTTTGTCCCCGGGGAGGATGGGTCATTTTGGGTCGCATGATTGCCAGCCGGTACGCGGAGATCGCCAATACTCGTCGCGTCGGAGGCCAATCCGAAGTCTTTCAAGCAGCCGATCTCGATCAGGGAGGCCGCACAGTCGCGGTCAAAGTGATTCCCGCAACCTCCGACGACATCAACCGCATCTATTTCGAGCGCGAGACCACGGCGCTGAGGAGGCTTAGCCATCCCAATATCGCGTCACTTCTAGACAGCGGCATCGATGCGGAATCAGGTCTGTATTACGTGGTTCTTGACTGGGTCGGTCAGACCATCAAGAACTGGCTCGCGGCGTTCCCGGATCCCCCTGGTTGGGACGACATCGCCGAGGTCATCGCCCTGCCCTTGGCTTCGGCGTTAGCGCACTCGCATTCGATGTCGGTTCTGCACAGAGACATAAAGCCAGCCAACGTCTTGTGGAACGGGGCGTCTCCACTGCTGGCCGACTTCGCGCTCAGCAAGATCAAGGACCAAGTGGCCGCTGCGAGCGATGCCACCGTCGCGGGGATGACCTCCTCGCCGCCTTGGGCGCCTCCGGACAAGGCATCCCGCGGGTCAGCCCGGTTCGACGTGTACGGACTGGCGGCGACCCTGTTGCAGTGCATCGCGCCCTTCGAGCTGCGTGACTATCCGGATCTTTCGCGCGCCCTGGAGGATTCAGACCTGCCGCCTGAGGTGCTTCAGTTGCTCCGCGATGCGTTGAACGGAGACCCGTACCAACGCCCCGCCGACGGGCAGGTGTTCTATCACGCGCTGCGGGCGATCCAAGACAAGCGAAGCGCCAAGTGGCACAAACAAAAAGAGATCGCGTTCGAATTGACGAACACAGCCCGTCGTTCTCTCGAAACCAGCTGCGGCGGCCGGAGTGCCGAGGCGGTGATCGCTGCCCGCCTCGGCACGGCGACTTACGCGGTGCCTCGACTAAAGAACACCGATGCCGGCGGTGCTGCTCTCACCGCCGACGAATTCCGTCTCATCGGGGACCAGATCGAATGCACTCTGGCATTTGGCGACTCCGAAAAGCTGTTCTGCACCTGGGCGGAGCTCAAAGAATTCGAGGACCTCGAGTCGTGGCGTCGCCATGAGACCGCAGTGACGCTGGATGGGCGAGATTTCGCCTGGACAGCCTCGCGACCCGCCAACCCACGCCAGTCCGCGTTGGCCGCCCACGAACTCCACGCGATGCTGGCCAAGGCGGTGCAAGACGCCGGTGATCAGGTCAGTGACCGCTTCAAACGGATGCGGCTCGATAACTGGTCGTCGTTGATCGACGCGAAGGAACAGCTCGAAAAGCGTCTCGAAGAACCGATCGACTACCGGTTAGTGGGACGCTCAGGCGCCGAATACGAAGTGGAAGCGTCCACGCCCCAAACCGGGGCGATTTTGGACCAGGAACGCATCGCGCGCTCTACCGCAGAAGCTGCGAGCCGCGGCGAACGAACAACGATCATCGACGTCGACGGACAAAGTCTGACATTGCGCGCTCTACGTCCCGGGGCCGACGTACCAGCGACTGGGATTCTGGTGCGGGACCGTACTCCCTCGCATGCGGCTATCCGCCGGCAGAAGGGCGCGCTGTCTGCACTGCGCGAAGGAAGCGCGGCCATGCCGCACTTGCGGGAGCTGGTGTTGGACCCAACCCTAGCTGCCCATCCCGAGCCAGTTC
>JAIBBE010000225.1 GCA_019694835.1 Fimbriimonadaceae bacterium
CGCTGCCCGCACGTGATGGACGTGTGCCGGCAGGTGACGCCCACGTTGCATGTTCCGAAGGACGAGACCGCAGGCGATCGCGAAGTCGCCTGCCACCTATACTAAAAATCTCAAGGGGAGAAGCGCATGTCGTCAGTCAAATTTGTCGCGCCGTTGCTGCTGCTGCTGACCGCCCAGACTGCCCTCGCGGGACAGGCGCCCACGCGCGAAGAGCAGATCCGCGATACGCCGATCACGGTACAGAAGATCAGCGACGGCTTGAACGTCCTGTACGGGGTCGGTGGCAACATCCTCGTCTCTACCGGGCCGCAGGGCGTGCTGACGGTGGACAGCCAGTTCGCCGGCATGGTGCCGAAGTACAAGGCAACCATCGCGACCCTGGGTGGCGGTGCGATCGTTTACACGATCAACACCCACGGGCATTTCGACCATGTCGAAGGCAATACGATCCTCGCACCGGACGGCACGCGGTTTGTCGGGCACGAGAATGCCCGTGAGCTGATGTCGATGCCCCGCGTGGTCAATCTCGTGACTGCGCAGAACAATCAACCCGCCTATCCCGAGGCTGCCCGGCCCTCGATCACGTACAGCCGCGAAATGCGCATGTACTTCAACGGCCGGCAGATCGACCTCGTCCATGTCGGGCCTGCCCACACGGCTGGCGACACCGCAGTGATCCTGCGGGCGAGCGGCAATTCGCCGACGGTCGTGCATCTGGGCGACGTGTTCAACATGGCGGGCTATCCGTTCATTGACGTGGACAATGGCGGCGACCTGAACGGCGTCATCAGTTTCTGCCAGGCCGTGATTGCGCAGATCGGGCCGGACGCCGTCGTGATCCCGGGCCACGGCAAGGTCTCGGGGTACAAGGACCTCGTCCAGTACGTCGAGATGCTCACCGCATTGCGCGATCGCATCAGCGCACTGATCGCCACCGGAGCGACGATGGAGCAGGTGGCAGCGGCGAAGCCGACGGCACCGTGGGATGCGGCTCGTGGCAATCCGACGGGCTTCATCAATCGCGCCTACACGTCGCTCAAGCGATAGACGAAGGCGCTCCTTGAAGGTCGGATGCGGAGAGCCGTCACCCAGTCGGGGTGTACGTTTGGTCTTTCCGACACTCGGGCGTTAATAGCTCGGCTGTAGAGGGTGCCCGCCACGAGCCGTCGTCGCGCAGTTGGCCGTATCTTCGCTCCGCACTTCGCATACCGTCAGCGCCAGCGTTGCGCTGCAGTGTGCCAGCGACATGGACCGTCAGTCGTTGAAAGGGACTCCACCAAACGTACACCCCGCCTGGGTGCCGGCTCGGAGCCGGAGCCGGACATGACTCCGAGCAGTTGCGGTGTTTGTCTCCACTCATATTGACGGCATATCCGGAGCCGTGCTCTAGTCAAATCATGGACATGGATGCCATCCCGTCACGTTATGCCGCAGTTCTGCGGCAAATAATCGCCGCACTTCGGCGGTATAGATAGAGTTAGGCATCTTCGGGGAAGCACTTGGTTACCTGCTACGACACCGAGTACAAGGACACCAAACTAATCAAACAAGGTAGGGCGGCCTTGGAACCGCTTTTCGCCGAGTTGGCAGAATGGGTGGCTTCGACTTGGGAGGTCACAGTACTCAACGTGGTCTACGACCAGGTCGATGCTCCTAGGAGGTTTCCACGACTCCAAGTCATAGTCGAGCATGCCGACGAACAACAGAAATTCATGGCGGGATTCAGCTTCGATCCAGGCAAGCAACAGGCTGTCGCTGCAAAGTTCGCGGAGCTGGTCGCTCAGACCGGCTCATCCAAATACAAAGCTGACGGACTCCTCGTCGTTTTTTCTGCTTTTGCGCCTCTAGCTAGAGAGGAGGCGGACACCCAGATTGCCGATGCAGATATTGAGGACTTACAGAAGCGGCTTGCGGACCCAGCACTGTGGACCATTCATCGCTGCTTCGGACGAGTGGTGTTTATGTTCTACACCGATGCGCAAGCGCATGCGCGCAAGGCGCGTCTAAAAAGCTATTCGGATCAATACTTCGAGCTGCTTCGACAACACGACGAATTCAAATATCTCAACAGGTGGCAGTTTTCCATCGAATCAGACTCAAAGGAAAACTTCGATAACAACTACAAGGGCAGCTGGTTCAATTACGACCGATGAGTTCGTGTATCGCCAGATGCCTAACACTCGCTTGCAGCCGACGGCCACCAGCCGCCGCGGCTGAAGCGAAACGTTCGGCAAAATGAATAGGCCGATACTGCGCGACTGGAAGGAGTCGGATTTTGAGCCGTTCACGGAGATGAACTCCGATCCAGAGGTCATGCGCTACTTTCTGGCGATGGCAACGCGGAATGAATCTTTGGATGCCTTTAGTCGCATACGAAAGGAAATCGCTCAGCGTGGTTGGGGAGTTTGGGCAGTCGAAGTGGATGGGATCTTTGCTGGAATGGTGGGATTGCATGTCCCCGAATGGCCGTTGCCATTTTCGCCCTGCGTAGAGGTGCTTTGGCGGCTGCGCAAGGAGTTTTGGGGACGGGGTATTGCTTATGAGGCCGCCAATCAAGCGATTGATTATGGATTCGCGAAGGCTGGCCTTGAAGAGATCGTCTCATTCACGACGCCACCGAATCTTAAGTCCATCCGTTTGATGGAGCGCCTTGGCTTCGAGCGGGATCATCTGGGGGATTTCGACCACCCTGCGGTTCCGGCGGGTCACTATCTCAGGCGCCACGTCCTCTACCGAAAAAAGAGGCCGAACCACGTGGCGCGTACCGGGTTGAACTCACTCGGTTTTGACCCAGGTTGAGCCTCTGGTGCCAGCGGGCAGCTAGCGCGAGACGTTCAAGCCGGTCCGGCGATGGATTCGGCCTCGATTCGGCCGTCCCCCCTCAACTTTGTCCCGGATCTCCCGATACCGAGAGTGCCCTGACAGTGGGTAGTCCTTTCCCCGAGCGGGTAGGTAATGCATCAACTGATCAATTCCGTAGGGGACCTGACCTTTCTCCGGGACCGTGAGGGCCTGGAAATCACATTGGCATCAGTGCTTTACGAGCTCCTCGGGGCGGGGAGGCTGGTGCTGTGGCGGGTGGCCGCGAACCCCCAGGGGATGCGGCTGCGACAGAGGGCGGCGCTGGAGGGCGGCAATCGGGTGGCGTTGTCCGAGACCCATACGCCGGCCCATGAACTGCCGTTGCTCGAGTCGGTCCCCCGCCTGAAGGCCTGCTTCGACGCCAAGGTGCCGATCCACCTGGACCGCAACAGCGGGCGCCATATCCACGTCTTTCCGATCGCGAGCGACCGCGAAGTCATCGGCCTGCTCGAAGTCGAGCACCTCGAGCGACTGCGCGAGGACCAGGAGCGGCTGGTGACGGGCATGCTCCGCGTCTACCGGAACCACCTGTCCGTGCTGGACTACAGTGAGCACGACGAACTGACGGGCCTGCTCAACCGGAAGACCTTCGAGGGCTACTTCAATCGCATGGTGGCCGTTGATCCCGTTGCGCCGGCGGCCCTCGCTGGCTTCGACTGGCGCGGCGCGAGACGCCCGCCGAATCCCGACCAGCACCCGTGGATCGCGGTGCTGGATATCGATTTCTTCAAACGCATCAATGACCGCTTCGGGCATCTGTACGGCGACGAAGTGCTGCTCCTGATGGCGCGGTTGATGCGCGCGAACTTCCGCGAGTCGGACAAACTGTTCCGCTTCGGCGGTGAGGAGTTCGTTGTGCTGCTCGGCCACACGGAACGCGAGTTCGCGGGCCAGGTGATGGAGCGCTTCCGCAAGGTCGTGGAGGCGTATCGATTCCCGCAGCTGGAAGGCGTCACGATCAGCATCGGCTTCACGTGCGCCCGCGGCACGACGGGGTCGACTGCTTTCGAGCGCGCCGACGAAGCGCTGTACATCGCGAAGAAGAGCGGGCGCAACCAGGTGCGGTGCTTCGAGACGCTCGTTGAGGAGGGCGTGCTGAAGCACAAGGTCGCTGCGGAGAGCGAGGTCGAGCTCTTCTAGCGCTACAATTCGCTCCTTTCCCTGGAGCGAGTTGCGCCATGTCCAAGACCGTTTTGTACGGCATCAAGAACTGCGACACGATGAAGAAGGCCCGCACGTGGCTCGATGCCAACGGCGTGGCCTACGACTTCCACGACTATAAAGTCGCAGGCATCGATCCTGATGATCTGAAGCGCTGGGTCAAGGTGCTCGGGTGGGAAGTGCTGCTGAATCGCGCGGGCACCACGTTCCGCAAGCTCCCCGATGCGGACAAGGAAGGGCTCACCGAAGCGAAGGCGATCAAGCTGATGCTCGCGCAGCCGTCGATGATCAAGAGGCCGGTGCTGGAGAAGGGGAAGACGTTGCTGGTGGGGTTCAAGCCGGAGGCGTATCAGGGACTGGTTTGAGATCGGATTCCCGGAGAGCCGTCACCCGGCCGGGGTGAACGTTTGGTCCCTGGAGTCACCAACGTCATCGGTACGGCATTTGAGGGTGCCCGCCACGAGCTGTCATCGCGCAACCGATGGTCGTCTCCGCTTCGCACCTCGCGCTGCGTCATTCCTATCGTCGAGGTGCAAAGTGTCTTCGATATGGCACCGACAGCGGGTGAAGGCGACTGGACCAAACGTACACCCCGTCCGTGTGCCGGCTCAGAGCCGGAGCAGACTTGGGAAGCCCACGGCGGTTGTCCCGTTCGATATTGACCTGATGTCCGAAGCCGTGCTCTAGTCGTGTCATGGACATGGACGCCATCTCGCCACGTTTTGCCGCAGTTGGGCGACGCTATGCCTGATTCAATGTCGGGCAATTTGACTGCTCCCATTATTGGCAACTCCGAAATCGTTGAATCGCCAGACGGTATCGCGCGTCCAACTCCGCATCAGTCCTATATGAGTGTTGCGCGGGCCATTGCACCCGCCACGGAACTGATCGCACGTGAAATGAGTGGCGCGGAAATTCCTCTTTCCCTGCTCGCGGCGCACCAGGCTGAGTGTCTGCTAAAGGCCTTCTTGGCCCGTCATGGTAAGGATTCGCACCTCAGAGGGCAGAATTTGAGGCACAATTTGGCGGCGTTATGGACAGAGGCTGTCCTTGCTGGCCTACAGGTTCCGTCGATTGCCCCGGCGTGGCTCGAGAGATTGAGCGCCCTCCATGACCGCCCCTACAATTTGCGCTACTCAAGCGGGCTGCACGGAATCGTGTTGCCGAATCCCCAAGCAATGGCAGAAGGGCTCAGAGATCTCATGTTGGCAGTCGGCGAGAGCCCTTGAGCGCAGGAATGCCAGGCCATTACGAACATTCAGCGAATCTACAACTACGTAAAGCCCGGAGAACAAATGAAGCTCGTTAGTCTATTAGCGGCCGTACTTGCTGTTGGAATATTCGCTGGAGTCCGAGCTGCCGAACCAGAGGTGCGTATTCCCCGGAGCATGGCTGGTGACAAGGGAAAGTACTACCTGTTGGAGAAGAAGAGCGTCGGGGCAGTATTGCAGGTTGTGCACAAGCGCGTCGGGGTGGAAAGCATTGACTACTCCCGCACAGAGATCAACTGCAAGACCAGGCAGTATCGTGAGCTTGGGTATAGCTCTGAGTCAGTAGCGGCACTCAAGGCAGTGCCGGGATCCAAATGGACTGACCTGGTTTCTGGTTCGAGCAAGAGTGACTTGGTTGCGTTTGCCTGCAAATAGACTGCAGCGACCAACGCATGGGGTCGGGTCGTAGAGCCGTATGGGGTATGTGGACGGCGGTACCGGGTCGTGCACTCATAGTTCTGCAGTTCCTCTGTGAAGAGCGGCGAATTAGCGGATGTTTCGGCCGCTTCCAGATCTACGAATCTCCGACCCGGCACCTTGGGGCCTGTACTCACCAAGGCCAGTGGTATGCTTTTGCCTGATGAGTCAAAAACAAAGTCCCAACAATGGGCATCGGCGGCAAACTACTCACCTGCACGCGAGCGCATCGCTGATGTAATGGAGTGCTAGCTGCTCAGGGGAATCGATATGGCATCAACTGCGCGCGGCATCGAAACGATCAAGTCTGAAGTCGAAGATGGTTACTCCGATGACAGCCTATTCAACATCAAGCCATGGGGCGCTGATCTCTCGTTCCGAGAGCTCATTGACAGATACAATCACGACGAGTTAGTAAAACCGGAGCTTCAGCGCAACTATGTCTGGGACCGTCGAGAGGCGTCGCGATTCATTGACTCGCTTCTTCTCGGGCTCCCGGTTCCAAGCATCTTCCTTGCTCAAACCAAAGCGGAAAAATTGCTTATCATCGATGGCTATCAGCGCATCATGACAGTCCGAGATTTCGTTCGCGGAATATTCTCCGGTGACGATAAGGCGTTCGCTCTGTCGAGAACTGAGAAGATCAATGCTCGTTGGCGCGGAAAGCAGTTCAGCGAGCTCACGGATGCCGAGCAGCGCAGGATCAGAAATACCACGATTCACGCAATCATATTCGCTCAGCAAAAGGAACCTCAGACAGACGACACTAGCCTCTTCCAAGTATTCGAGCGAATTAATACATCAGGGCGAACGCTGACCGCTCAGGAGATTCGCAACTGTGTGGCCCAGGGCGCATTCAACAAACTACTCTTTCGACTTAATGATCTGCCAACGTGGCGCGCGCTCTTTGGCAGCAAAGAACCAGACCCAAGAATGCGTGATATGGAGCTAATTCTGCGCTTTTTCGCGCTAAGCGCACCATCATTTGCGAGCGCGAAGGAGAGGCTTTCTCTGCGCCAGCATCTCGATATATTCATGAAGAGCCACGCAGACATAAACGCAACAGTTGAGGAAGAAATGACCTCCCGTTTCACCGCTATGGTGAATCGCGCACACCGAATGTTCGGCCCATCTGCGTTCCAGAATACGCTTCACTCAAAGGCCGCTACATCTGGCCCAAAGTTCAGTCCGACGATATTCGACTCAATCTCAATTGCCATAGACATATCGCTCAAGAGTGACGTTGCTGAGCCAATTAATGCGCAAGAGCGGAAATCGTTGCTTCTCACTGACGCGGAGTACCGGCGTGTAATAGCTCAAGAGACCATGCGCAAGAGCAGCATCACGAAGCGCATAGAGAAGGCTTGCTACTATCTCTTTTCCGAGAGCCATGAATAATTCAGACGTCGAGTTGGTGCTGACGCAGTGCCGCTCTGAGCTCACTCATATTCAGGACAGCATTAACGCGTTGGGTGTGACATCTCCTGTTTCGCCCTACCTGACTAAGTACGCGGTGATCCGCGCATGCGGTGCCGTTGAGGTTTCATTCAAGGCGATTATCGCGGACTTCTGTAACAAGAGAAGCAAAAAGCAAGTTAAGAGATACATCGCGCTGAAGATTACTCGAAGCTCAACGAACCCTTCACATGGCAAGATCGTCGAGATGTTGAATCAGTTCGATGAGAACTGGAAGCTTCTATTCAAGGCCAACTTGGGCGCCGATCCTTCAAAGCCACACTTACTCGATTCACTTCAGTCGCTAGTGGATGCGAGGAATGAGTTTGCCCATGGCGGAAGCCCAACGTTGAGCATCAATGATGTCATCAAGCACTTTGATCATGCGCGGAAGGTTCTGGAGCACGTTGATCTTGTGGTTGTGTAGTCCCGGCGTAGCTTCGGTGCCGGGTGAGCGGGAAGCCTGCTAGGGTGCCGGTGCGCGCGTTCGGGGTTTTCTCTCGCTGATGGAGTCGAAATGCTGCGGCAGCTGCTCACCAGCCTTGAACCGGGTAGTCCGCAATCCGCGGCGCCGCGCTTGCTCCGCATGCCGAAGCCCTGCGTAGCGTTGATCGCTCTTTGCATGATGGCGGGTATCGTCGTCGCGCAGGATCGTGCACCGGTCACGTCCGGCGTGCCGACCTTTCGCGTGGATCCGGCCTGGCCGTCGATTCCGAACAACTGGCAGTTCGGGCAAGCGGTGGGCTTCGTACCGGGTTTAGCTTATTTAGCTTGTTTAGCCTATGAGGGAGCTCAACCCTGTTCGTAGAGTGTTCGCTTCGCAAATCAACTCAGCCTTCTCGGGTGCCGGTGCGCGGGGACCTGGGAACCGGGTTTAGCCTATTTTTCTTGCTTGCTTGCTAGCTGACGGGTGAGAAAAGCGAGACAAGCTAAACCCGGTCCGACAACGCACTGTAGGAGCCAATGCGCGAGTTTCGTACCGGAGTTTCGTACCGGGATTAGCTTATTTTGCTTCTTCACGGGCGTTTCGTACCGGGTTTAGCTTGTTTCGCCTTTAACTCGGACGTTAGGTCTCGGAGTTCGCAGTCCACATGTCCTCCCGCCCCATGAAGACCTACCAAGGCTCCTGTCACTGCGGAGCCGTGCGCTTCGAAGTCGAAACCGACTTCCCGGAGCTCACGATGTGTGATTGCTCGATCTGCAGGAAGAAGAATGCCCTGATGGTCAAGGTGCACGAAAGCAAGTTCAGGCTGCTGGCGGGCGAGGAAAGCCTGACGGAGTACCAGTTCCATACCAGAACGGCGAGGCACTTCTTCTGCAAGGTGTGTGGGATCTACCCCTTTCATCGCAAGCGGGTCACGCCCGACCACTTGGGAATCAACGTGCATTGCCTTGAGGGATTCGACCCTCATGGCATCCCCGTCCGGCAGGCGGTCGGCGCATCGATGCCGTGAGTTGCCGGAGCCTCCAGGTTTCCTTCCGGGTTGAGCTTGTTGCTTTGTTTCCGGCATGATCGATTCTCGGCCATTGAATAGGGCAATGGCCGCAACCCAGTTTGCGGATCGCGGTTCAACGCCGTTGGTTCGCCAATCCAGAGCTCAAGTCTAGAAAAGAGATCCTCATGCCCACGATTTACGAGAAGCGGACTTACTCGGTCACGGTCGGGAAGATGCCGGAAGTGATTCGCCTGTACTCCACGCAGGGGTGGCCGGCGATGGAGGCGGGCGGGTTCTCCAAGTACCTGGTCGGCTACTTCACGTCGGATACCGGCGAGCTGCACCAGCTCATGCATCTCTGGCGCTTCGACAGCGATGAGGACCGCCGGGAGTTCTGGAAGCGGCTGTTCGCCGACGAGGCTTTCCTGGCATTTGCGGCGCAGCTCCGCCCGCTGATCAAGACTCAGGAGAACCAGCTGCTGCTTGGCGCGCCTTGGGGGCCCCATCCTTAGTGGCAAGAGAAAAGGCCTTGGCTTGTTGAGTGGGTTGAACGAGGAGAGGAGTTCCCTATGTCACGTCAGGACTGGATTCGGATCGTCACGCTCGCCGCTGCAGCAATTGTCATCGGACCCGCGCAGGCCGCTCAACCGTCGGCACCGGCGCCGAATGCGGCATCAGCCGTGACTGCAGTCCTTCCGCCGTTGCTGTTCCGTGAAGCCTGGCGGCAGCCGACGCATACCGGAGAGCTGACGGACGAGAACCGACGCATCACGCCGGAAGCGGTCACCAATGCAAACTTGAAGCTCAACCTGTACGGCACCGACGCCCGCAACATCGGCGTGTACTCCCACGAAGGGCGCCTGGACCTGTGGACAGGGATGACCAGCTCGCCTGTTGCGGTGACGCTCAGTGACAAGAGCAACTA
>JAIBBE010000041.1 GCA_019694835.1 Fimbriimonadaceae bacterium
CCCTGCACATGATCGCGATCAGCCGCTGGCGGATCGACCCCACCACCAAGGCCTACGTCGCCCGCAAGAAAACCGAAGGACACTCCAACCCCGAAATCCTGCGCCTACTCAAACGCTACATCGCCCCCCAGGTCTACTACCTCCTGCGCAACCAACAACGCACAGTGAACCAAGGCACCCTCGCCGCTTGACAAACAGAAGGGCGTCGCCAGGTCCCAGTACGTCAGTTTTGCCTTCACCCAGCGGCTCATCGACGAGGGCATCGACACGTGGGTCGGATCCGTGGGCGACGCATACTATTGTGAGACTGTCAATTGCCTCCGGGCGGCCTGACTCTTGCTTACGACTGACCCCGCAGTCTGGGTGTCTTGGCTGTTGATCTGTCGTCTGCCCAGTGGTGCACCACAACTGGTGCTGGCCGGGCGGGCGTGACGTCATGGGAACCTGATCGCAACAGTCTCGTCACAGTCCCGTCCACCTGACCGGCCGGCGTCACTCGCCCGGTCCCTGGGTGGTTGGAGCAAGTACTCATGAGCATGCGGCAGGCCCCTTCACACCGTCGAGTCATCGTTGGGGTCGACACCCACAAGTACGTCCACGTTGCGGTCGCCATTGACGCCCTCGGCACCATCTTGGACAGCCGGTCGTTCGCCGCGGATTCCAGCGGTTACACCCAGCTAATCGACTGGGCTGTCGGGTTCGGTGGCCAGGTCACCTTCGGTATCGAGGGCACTGGCTCTTACGGAGCCGGCCTGGCCAGCGCGGTCCGTCGTCGCGATATCGGCGCCATCGAGGTCGTTCGCACCGACCGGCGCGACCGACGGCTGCGCGGCAAGTCCGACACCATCGATGCCGAAAACGCCGCACGCGCAATCCTGGTCGGACAAGCCACAGCCGTGCCGAAGGCCCACGACGGACTGGTCGAGATGATCCGACCAGTCAAGGTAGCCAAGGGCATCGCGGTCAAGGCACGCACCGCGGCCATGATCAGCCTCGAGCAGGTCATCGTCAACGCCCCGCCCGAGCTACTCGAAGAACTCCAGTCGCTGACCAAGATGGCGCTGATCAACAAGTGCGCTGGCATACGACAAGGCCAGGCCACCACCCTGACCGCGTCGACCAAGCACACCCTTCGAGCGATTGCTCGGCGCTGGCAGCAACTCAACACGGAGATCCTCGACCACGAGAAGGTTCTGGCCCAACTCACCGCCCAAGCCGCACCACAGCTGTCGGAGGCATTCGCTGTCGGCCCCGACACCGCAGCAGAGATGCTCATCGTCGCCGGGGACAACCCCGATCGAGTCAGATCAGAGGCGGCCTTCGCCAAACTCTGCGGCGAGGCCCCCATCCCAGCATCCTCAGGCATGACCAGCCATCACCGGCTCAACCGAGGCAGCCATCGTCAGGCCAACGCCGCGCTCTACAGAGTCGTCATCGTCCGCATGCAGCACCACGAACCCACAAAGGCCTACGTGGCCCGACGCACTGCTGAGGGCAAGACCAAGTCCGAGATCATCCGCTGCCTCAAGCGGCTCTTGGCGCGAGAGCTGTGGGCCGCGATGCGACCGCTTCGTAACGCCGGCCGGGCGCTGCCGGAGGCCGCTTGACAGATATAGGAGCATCTGTGACCCCGGTCGAGCAGTTTCTCGATCTCGATCCGTTCGGCCAACGACACATGCTTGTAATGTCTGGACATAGGAAGCGCAGCTCCTTCTTCATCGGCGTGAACTCAACATTCACACCGTAAAGACCGGCGGCTGCGCTTCCGCGCATCCAACGGGCTAAGTGTTGCACTTCAGATCTGAACTCGGGGATGGTCTTCTGAACCGTGAATTTGCTCTAAACTTAGACTTGTGGATTCCATTTCCGCCGTAGCCTCGCGATCGTGCTTTGTAGCGCTGCCCTTCGATAATCGCTTTCGAAACGTCTGGGACTTGGCTCTTGAGGCCAGTGTGGTTGCCTGTGGACTCGTGCCCACAAGGGGCGACACTCAACGAGGCGAGATAGCCACGATCATGCGCGACGTGACCGGACTAATCTTTGAGGCGGACCTAGTCATCGCAGATATTACCGGGGGAAATCCCAGCGTGATGTACGAGCTGGGGTTGGCCCACGCAGCCAAGAAACGCGTGATCATCATTGCGGATGAGAAGACCGAAATCCCATACGACATCCAACACATCCGAGTGCTGATCTATCAACGTCAGAACCTTCGGTTACTTCGCGAGAACCTCGAGCGAGCGATTCTCCAGGCAATCTCGCTGGCTGACTCCGCACCTGAAGATCACTTCCCCGAGTTGAACGTCCTGACCAGCGAACTTGCTCGCGAGTTCGAGTACATGCGCAACAACATGCGTACCGTAGAGGTCACGGTGGATCCCCCAGATGCCTACATCTTTTTCAACGACCGATTGCTGGGCCCCTCACCCCAGACGATCCGGATAAATCCTCTGGCTCCCCGCAACACGGTGTCGGCCGCAGTCGAGGGCTTCTTGGAACATCATCAGGACATATCTCCGGAGGAGCTTGAAGCTGGCAGCGTAGGCATCGCTTTGGATCGCCTACCCGGCACGGACATCAATAAGAGGCTGGCGGGGTGGCTTCGGATGCGTCGACGCGACCCCGAGAATCCCGTCTTGATGCGGGCAATCTCGCAATACCTCCTGCGCAGCGACCCCGCTGAAGGTCTGGAGGAGTGCAAAGAGCTCCTCCGCATCGCACCGGACTGGTACTTGGCACACAATCAGATGGGGTTCGCACTCAGACGCGACCCTCGTTTCTCTGAACCCTATTACCGACTGGCCATCGCCCTATGCCCTGACTCCCATGTGGGTTACTTCAACTTGGCTTGCTCATTCATTCGGGCAGGACGTTTCGCTGAAGCGCTCGATGAGTTGCGACGGTTCAGAGACGATCCGGCTCTGGGTCGACGGTTGGCATTCTTCCGGGTCAGCACCGACATCCGGACCGACTCACTGATTGCTCAACTCGCGGGTCAGCCCGAGTTGAGCAAGGAGGTCCACGCCATCGCCGACGGAATCGTGGCTCTCGGTGATGAACTTCACCGCCCTCCGTCAGCCATGGGCTTCTCGGGTATCGCTTAGCTGCGAGCGCTTCTCCGGACGGCCCTTCGCATTTGATTGACGGCATTGCGCCTCGACCTTCTCATCGAAGTTCATCACCGCGCCGTCTGGAACGAAGGATCTGCGAACCTGTCTGGACTCGCTCAGAAGTCCGAGCTCCAGCTCGGACTCGAGGTCATTGGTTCCACGGTTACGTCTTGAAGACGCTTTCGTGCCGCCAGTGCAAGGTTCACCAGTTCCGCGCCAGACACGTGCGCGGCAGCTGTGGCGACCCCGAACCGTAAACCGTCGATGCGGCACTCTTCTAGTCCGTCTCGAACTGCAGCAAGGCAATAACCGGCCAACAAAGCGTCCCCGGCTCCAACAAACACGCGCGGCCGCTCGACGATGCAAGAGATCCTCACGGGATTTCCTCGGTCGAGAGCCACCAGCCCCTGCCCCCCCAAAGTAACCATCGGCCGCTGCACCCCCAAATCTTCTAGCGCAAGGACCCCTGCAATTCCGCGCTCGAGTGGCGTCATGGAAGGGCGTACAGATGGAAGGGTGAGAACCTCATCTTCGTTTGGCTTGACCATTATCAGACCAGGCATAGTTAAGAGTTGCATCAAAGGCACCCCTTGTACGTCAGCCAAAATAGCTGCGCCCGAGTCTCGAAGTGCTGCCGCAGCCTGCGCCCAGATGTCTGACCTGACCCCATCAGGAACCGCGCCATTGAAAGTGACAAGGTCACCGGGTTCCACGTCTCGGAGCAGCTTCTCGACGAGTCGTTCGGCCGGTCGACTATCGCCGACAGCCAGACGTGGGCCAACCATGTGAACCGCCGGTTTTTGGGAAGACGTGCTAATAGTTAGATTGTTCCTGATGCCCCCTGGAACAGACTCAAGTACGGTGACGACCCCACTTTCCGCAGCCAGCTTTCGGAAACGACCAGTATCGTCCTCTCCAACGAGGGAGTATGCGACCGCAGGACACTCGAGATAATGCAGGAATCTAGCAACGTTCAGCCCCTTGCCTGCCGCAAGAATTCGCCAGGACACCACACGACCAGTGTCCAGTTCCTCTGGAGAATCGGTCACAACGACGTGGTCGAACCCTGGGCTCAAAGTCACGGTTCTTACGGTCACTCTCGCACCTCAACGATCTTTCCTGAGAGCACTAGGTCCTCAAGTTCGATCAGATCGTCCGACGTTAAGACATTCGTAAGTAGCGTGAAGTCACTTTGCCAGTCAACGATCTGAACCGGAAGCGAGATACCCGCCTTCGAACTGTCGGCAACTACGAAAGCAATCGCTGCTTGCTCAATCACAAACTGTTTGAAACCAAGCTCATCATCCGATCCCATCGTTATCCCGGACTGAAGACCGAAGCCATTGCCTCCTACAAACCCCAGATCGATCGGCGTCCCTGCCGCGCGTAGTTCTTCGCGCAACTCCTCGGATTCTCGGCCGACGTGATCCCCCCAGGTAGTTGCGTGAGTATTCGGCCGCACGATACCTCCGACCAGATGCAGTGCAACCAAGGACGACTCGTCCGTCCAACCCTCCGAGGACATGTACTGACTTACGACAGTCGCGCTGGTCAACGAATTCGTGACGATTGTAATGTTCTCGATGTCACCAGAGTCCACGGCAGCAAGAATGTGTTCGACAATGGGAAGGGTGGTTGAGCCACCGTCGACGGCCACCGTCATTCCCGTTCCCACCAAGCGTGCGGCATGTCGCGCTATCAATCCCTTCGCGACGCGGTTGCGCTCACGTTTGACCGCGATATTCTCCTCGATAACAAAAAGTCCCTGCGGAGACTCACTCAATCCAGGGGCACAGCCCTTACTACGCGCATCGTTGAGTAACGTCTCGAATTGACGTGGGGATAACCCTTCGAAGATTCCCGGCGAGACCTTCGTTAGGAGTCCCAATAGCTCACGCCGCGGAATTGGCCGAGCCGGATCTGCTTGCTGGCAGATGAAATCAAGTACCGCAACGCCAAATGTGCTCAACATCCTCCGCTGAGTGTCCGCAAACGCGGCAAGTCCGACATCAGTTTGGGTGTGATCTTCTGTACCAATGTCGGCCCGTGATAGTCGATCCACGACCGGCGGCATCAACTGAGATTTGACACCCGACTCCAAGACGTGACGCAAGATGTCAGCTGGCTGATGAAGAAGCCGCTCTCTGGGAGCCTCAACCCATTGCAACACACTCGCGAAGTAGGAAAGCCCATCAGAGAGTTCCAGAGGATCGACTCGCAGGACGAACAACGGTTTTCCATCAGAAGACAATCGTTCGACTTCCCTCAGGACGCTGGGAGAAACATTCGCATGCTCGCTCAAGACGAGAAGGCCGATATCGCAATCCCGGATAGCCCCAATGATCGCGTCGGGATATCGCATCCCTGCTGGCACGTCTCGCGGCGCGATCCAGACCCGACGCCCCTGAGACTCCAAGTAGGTTTGAACGACATCAGCGATGTCCCGGTCTCGGGCAGAATGTGAAATGAAAATGCAACCCGTGTGCATCACGTTGTCGATCCAATCTCCCGCAACTCGCGAACCATACTCAGAGTTGGAATGCTTGGAACGGACCCGCTACGTGTGGCTGTGAGCGCCCCTGCGGCTGCGGCGAACTCAAGTGCCTCGCTAACGGGGCTGCCATTGGCAATCCCAAGTGCGAAAGCAGCAGTAAAGGCATCTCCCGCTGCAGTCGGGTCAACCGCCCGAACCGCAAATGGAGACACCAAGTGGACCTGATCTCCATGGTCTATTGCCGCCGCACCCTTGTCGCCAAGGGTGATCACGACTCCCAGCGAAGACCAGTGCTGCCGAATCTTCTTGGCTGCAGCAATCGCACTATCTGTATCTACAATCATCATGTCAACTAGTTGCGCCGCTTCCGTTTCGTTGGGCGTAATCCACGCAACGCGCAGCCCATACTCCCAGTCAAGCATCTCGCTCAGACTGAAAGACGCAGGTGCCGGGTTCCAAACGACTAGGACGGACTCAGAACAGGCTGCTATCGCCCAACGGATCACGTCAAGCGGAGTCTCCCCCTGAACCAGAAGAACGTCAGATCTATGAATAGCTTCGCCGCTACCGTGAACCACATCGGGAGTGACGAAGGCACTCGCCCTAGGGACGCCGATGATTCGGTTGTTCCCATCGGGAGTGACGATGGGAATGCCCAAGTGGGTCCCTGCCCTATGAGATCCGACGTGCACCCGCCGAATGTGGTCATTGTCCAGCACTTCTAGCAAGTACGCACCAAATGGATCCTGACCCACCAACCCAATCATCTCCACGGTTCCGCCGAGGCGCGAAGCCGCCACTGCTTGACACATCCCCTTCCCCCCAGCGCTTAACTGCACAGAGTCTGCCAAAACAGTTTCGTGGGTATCCGGCACCCTTTTCAATTGAACGGAGATGTCAAACACCAGACTGCCGAGTACAGCTACTTTTGGTCGCGTTGGCCCACTCAATGTGAGTGCCTCACTTTCATCGCCATGTCGTGCTACACGCACTTGCACGATGTAGCACGACATCAAGCAGCGAGAAGATCCGTGCGCGTAACCCCGAAGTCGTATATTACAGCGACTGGCAACTGACTCTCGCCGTAACCCACACGAACCCGAGTCATTTGATTACTGAAGCCTCACTGACACACGCTGCCCGACGCTCACCTGTCGCTTTCACTGATGACCATCTTGGAGCGCCATTTTCCACGACGTGTCACCGGCCTAGCCAAGCCTGGATCGTTCACGACGCGCGGCGTGATCGGGTGTGATGCTCCTATTGGGTGTCAAGCAAGAGGTAGAACGGGAGCATCAAGGGACTTTCGCCACTGAAAACTCCATGGCCTCGGTTCCTTTCCGTGGATTCACACGTGGACGTGACATACCAATCACTGAGGGGGCGGCCTCCCCCGAAGGCCGCCCCCTCTCCCAGGCACTAGGAGGCCGGGAGGATCCAGTCGCCGCCTGCATACTGCGACTCGATCGGGTCAAAGCCGGCGATCTCCCGGGCGACCTCATGGCGCGGCCCCCCTGGCGACGTCGCAGTCGCCCCGGTCGCGAGCGTCGTCTTGCCGACGAAGTCCAAGAAGGCGGCGATCGCGTCAGCGGGACTCACCCCCGGCCGGGATAGGAACGCCAACCCATCCTTGGCCGGGTAGGCCAACTTGGCCAGCGTCTCCGCATCGGCGTTGCGCATTCCGATCGGCACGAACCGCGGGTACGAGCGGTTCCCAGTCTCGGTCTCGGCGTCGTAGTCGAATAGCCGACGGAAGGTCTCCATGTACTCCCGGTCCTGCGGAGCGCCGTCGGAAAGCCAGATCGCCAGCGGACGGAACATCGCCGCACCCGCATCGTGGATCATGCGACTGTCTTCCTGAATCCGCGCGGCGAGCAGCTCGAAAGCTGCGGAGTAGTTCGTGCCGCCGCCAGCCGTGATCACTGGCATCGACGCTTCACGGATATCTCCAAGAGGGATCAGCACCCGCGCAGTGGAATCGAAACCGATCACGCACATGTACGCGACATCTGCGATCTGAGGTTCGTCCTTCGCGAGTTGCTGAAGCTCTCGGGCGAAATCGTTGAGCTCCTTCTCGACATCCTTCATCGAGCCTGAGGTGTCTAGCAGGATGTAAAGGGGCATGATCTTCGCCCCCTGCTGGATTCCACCGACCGCCGATGGAACCAGCGGCGGTTCCACGAGGTCGGAACGGACGGACGGGGTGGTCGATGCGCTCATCGCACGCTCTCCTTCACAAGGTAATGTCCGGATGGGCTACCCGGTACACCCCCTACACCGATCCCGGATCAGCGAGGGTTGTGCTGTACCGACCGCACCCGGTCCCCGTCCGCGCCAGTTCCCGCTCCACGGCCTGCGTCTCGCCCCGGAGCCGATAGGCATCGTTGGAGAACAGCGATCGTTGCGGAAGGTCCGGCCGAGCCGATCGACCTCATTGGTCAGTTGGCATAATTCGTCCTGCATCCGGTCCAAGTCACGCAAGGCGTCGTCGGGGCTGCTGCATAAACGGGTGACATCTGTTCCGAGCTGTGGAAGTGGCTCGGTGGAAGGATGTGTCTTATGTCTAAGCCTTATCCCAGAGAGTTTCGAGATGACGTGGTCAGGGTCGCGCGTGAGCGCGGGCCTGGGGTCTCGTTAGCTCAGATCGCGAGAGATTTCGGGATCGCGAAGTCTGTGTTGCATCGGTGGATGCGTGAGGCCGAGCCGCCGAACACAGGGCCCGGTGTTGGTGTCGAGCTAGTCCAGGCACGGCAGCGTATTCGGCTCTTGGAACAAGAAAACGAGGTCCTTCGGCGAGCTGCTGCCTATCTAGGGCAAGCCAACCTGCCAAAAAAATGATTTACCCGCTCGTCCGTGACCTTGCTGCGACCGGCGCCCAGATCAGGGTGCCGGTCGCGGTGACGTGTCGGGTCCTCAAACTATGCCGCGCCGCCTACTACCGCTGGCTGACCAACCCCGTGACTCAGCGCGAGCTCCACGAGGCCTACCGGGCCAACGCGTTGTTTGATGCCCATCGTGATGACCCGGAGTTCGGTCATAGGTTCCTCGTGGATGAAGCCGCTGGGGCTGGCGAGCCGATGGCTGTCCGCACAGGCTGGCGGATCTGCTCGAACAATGGTTGGTGGTCGGCGTTTGGTAAACCCAAACACGGTAAAGCGAAAAGGCCAGGCCCACCGGTCCATGACGACCTCGTTCAGCGTGACTTCACCGCCTCGGCCCCCAACCAAATCTGGGTAGGTGACATCACCGAACACCAAACCGCTTGGATTCCAGCAGTCGTCGCAACAGTTGAGATTACGAGGCGTCTAGTAAAGCAGCTAAGCCTCGATCCACCGATGAGCCGGGGCTGACTGGTCGGATTGAGCGCCAGGCGCCGGATGAACTCCGCCTTCTCTCCTGCTGAGAAGGTTCGCGGCGTGGCTCGTTGCATCGACAACCCTGCCTGACGCATCCACCGATAGGCCGCGGCCTCGCCTACACCCAACGCCTACGCCTCAGCACGCACCGTGCCGCCCTTGTCGATTAGCTCGAAAAACCGCTCCTTCTGCTCCTTGCTGTACGCACCAGCCATCGTTGCCACCTCCAGTAGGTGTTGCGACGACTGCTGGAATCCAAGGTGTCCTGTGTTGTGTGATGTCGGTGACCCACAGTTCGTTGGGCCGTAGTCGGTGGAACTTGCGGTTTACCAGGTCGTCGGCCGTGACCACGCCGCGGAGCCGCTTGACCCGCGCCGGGCCAGGAAGCCCATAGAGGCCGGCCATGTTCATCAGGAGCCACACGGTCCGCTCACAGACTGTGATGCCCATGCCGAGAGTCAGTTCTGCGTGTACTCGACGATAGCCATACGTGCCGC
>JAIBBE010000073.1 GCA_019694835.1 Fimbriimonadaceae bacterium
GGCGGGACGCCAGCGGTACATTCCGCGGCACCTCTCCCCCAACCCCTCTCCTCCGCCGCCACACGCGGGGCAACTGAGGGGCATCGGGGCGCAGGAGAGGGGAGCCAGAGCGGGGTTGGGGTGCTCGCGACGACGGTTGGATTTCTCGCTGCCGTGGCCCTCGCCTATGGGCCGCTCGACCCTTATCTCGACCTTGAGCGCGAGACGAAGATTCGGGTGCTGCTGTGGACGGTGGCGATAGTCCTAGGACTGGTTGCAGCGGTTCGCCTTTTGGGCGGTCCAATGCAGGAGAAACGATCGTGAACTCCAAACTTTTTTCCGCCGGCGGCATCGCCAGCTTTTTGTTGCTCTTGGCCCTGTGCACGGGACTGCTTGCTTACGGCGTGACCGAGGAGGTGCCGATTGGGAGTGTTCAGGGCACCGCGGTCATGTCGGAATCGGGCAAGCCTCTCAAGGGAGCGGTGGTCGTGCTGCGTCCGACTTTCGACATTCCCGACTGGGAGGGTCGCGCGCGGAGCATGAAGACCGACGCCAAAGGCGCGTTTTCGTTCCGCAACATCCCGGCCGGTTCCTACGCCGTCGAAGCCTACACCGAAGCCCACACCTTGGCGGCGACCAACGTCAGTGTCGTCGAGGGGCAGACGTCCAACTTTGACCTTTCTCTCCAGCCCACGGCGCCGTACTTGGAGCTTTACGCCAGCCAGCACGTCTTCTCGCCGTCGCAGAAGGCTTCACTGCAGGCGAGGGGCTTTGCGACCGAACCGGCGCTGACCGTTTCGGTCTACTCGGTGAAGTTCGAGTCCATCGCCAAGAAGCGCGGGCTGTATCAGGTTCTCTCACCTTTGACCTATGAGAACCCCCAAGTCGACCCCGACCGCTCGCCCGATTTCACGCGCGTGAGCCAGACCACCTGGCCGATCAAGAACCGCAACGACGAAGGCATCTTCGATGAATATGTGACCTTGGATGGCCTGCCCGAAGGCATCTACTGGGTTCGCACCCAGGCGGGGGCGAGGCAGCGCGGCACGTGGGTGATGATCTCCAAGATCGCGCTCGTGACCAAGAGCACGCTCGGCGCAACCTACGCGTTCGTCACCGACCTCGAAACCGGCAAGCCCGTCCCTGGCGCAACGATTCGCTATGCCCAAGGCGAAGCCCTGATGCCCGCCGGAATAACCGGCGCTGATGGCACCCTCAAGTTCCAATTGCCCGCCCGCGCCGGTGATGATGTCGATCGGAACAACGCGGTCCTCGCCTCGGTTGGCCCCTCGCAAGCGATTTGCACCTTCTATGATTACTCGCGCGAGGACAGCGGTCCCGCGAAGATTTGGACGTACAGTGAACGGCCCGTTTATCGCCCCGGCGATGAAGTGAACTTCAAAGCCATCGTGCGCCAGCGCCAAGGCGACAACTACCGCCTTCCTCCAGCAGGAACCGCCTCGGTCGAGATCAAGGACCCGAACGAAACGGTCATGCAGACGCTGACCCTCCCCGTTTCCTCGCGCGGCACCCTGCACGGGTCCTTCCGGCTTCCCAAGGACGTGGTCGGCGACTACTCGGTCACGATCAGCTACCTTGAGTCCGAAGACACCCTTGCGGTTGAGGCGATGGCGTATCGCAAACCCGAATTCCAGATCACGGTGACGCCGCTTGAGAAGTCGTACATCCGTGGCGACAAAGTCAAGGTGCGGGTCAAGTGCGAGTACTATTTCGGCGGCCCGGTGGTTGGTGCGGACCTCGACGCGACCGTCCTGCGCAGTCCCGATTGGGGCTACTATGGCGACCCCGACATGGACGAGGAAGTCGACTATTCCGACTCCACCGGCGATTACGTCACCAACCTCCAAGCCAAGACCGATGGCAACGGCGAGGCGATCCTCGAATACGACACTGGCAAAGACGAGCCGTCGATCTACGACTACAACGACCAGCGCCTGACCTTCGAGGTCTACGGCACCGAGTCGGGCGACAAGTACTTCGAGGGCAAAGGCTCGACCATCGTTCGTCGGGGCGACCTCAGCATCGACCTAGAGCAGAACTCGTACATCGTCATCCCCGGCGTTCCCGTCGACCTCAAGATCGCGGCCGTCAAGGGCGATGGGGAAACCCCCGCCGAAGGGACCACCGTCGTTGTCGAAAGCGGCTACGAGCGCTGGACCAAGAACCAGAGCGAGTTCATCCGCGAAGACGTCCAGAACCTGAAGACCGGGCCAGACGGGACTGCCGCGTTCAAGGTCGCCCCGACCCGCGAAGGCTCGTTCGTCATCAAGGCTTCGACCTCCGACCGTCGCGGCAATATTATCAAGGCTGAAGCCTGGGTCTATGTCTCTCGCGGCCAAACCGGTGGCTGGGGCGGACCTGCGCCGGACATGCAGATCGTTCTTGACAAGCGCCAATACGTCATCGGCGACACCGCCACCGCACTCTTGCGCACCAAAGCCCCCGGCGGCAGCGCGTGGCTCACGGTTGAAAGCGATGACATCCACTGGTCGAAGGTCATCCCTCTGAATTCCGAGGTCACGACGGTTCAGATCCCTGTCGATCGCGCCTTTGGGCCGAACGCGCAGGTGGTTGTGGCATACGTGAAGGATCGCAAGTTCTTCCGCGCTGAGCGCAACCTGTCGATCGACCTCTCGGAGAAGAAGCTCAAGGTCACGATCACGCCGAATCCGGAAGTCACCGAGCCCGGCAAGACCGTGAGCTACAAGGTCAAGACCGAGACGATGGATGGCCGCCCCGTGCCTGCTGATCTATCTCTTGGAGTCGTCGACGAGTCCATCTACGCGATTCGGCCCGACACCGACGATCCGGTGAAAGCGTTCTATCCAATGCGCTCGCACTCGGTCGAGACGAACTACTCATTCCCCGAACTCTATCTAGACGGCGGCGACAAGGCTGGCTCGTACATCGAGATTCGCAAGAAGTTCCTCGACACCGCGTTTTGGGAGCCGGAAGTCCAGACCGACTCGAACGGTGAGGCCACCGTCGACGTTCAGCTTCCCGACAATCTGACCTCATGGCGGGCGACCGTCATGGCGTTCTCGGCGGATACGCAGGTCGGCAAGGCCACCGTGAATGTCAAGGCCCGCAAGCCGCTGATGATTCGACTGTCGACGCCGGGATATATGGTCCAAGGCGATCAAGTACGGGTGACGGCGAGTATTCACAACGACACCGGCTCGCCGCAGTCGGTGGAAGTCCAAATGAAAGTCGAGGGCGTGACGCTGGCCGGGCCACCAACCCAGAAGGTCGAGGCGCCCACATCCGAGCCTGTCGTCGTTGCTTGGACGGCAACAGCGGGTGAAGCGGGCACAGCAGTTCTCACCGTCACCGCCCGTGGATCAGGTGGGCAGACGGATGGGATGGAGTCGAGGTTCGCAGTTCGCACCCACGGTCGTCCGGTCGTGAAGTACGAGACAGGCGAACTCAACGAGCGCGCCAACTTGACCATCAGCCGACTCGAGGGTGCGGTCGAAGGTGAGGCAAAGATCGTCGTTACGCCATCGCTTGCCACCGGCTTCCTTGCCTCAATCGATGAGCTGGTCGACTACCCGTACGGCTGCACCGAGCAGACCATGAGCCGGTTCATGCCGGCGGTCGTGGTGGGCAAGACGCTCCGCGACCTCAAGATGCCGCGTCCCGATCTCGACCGCAAGATCCCCGAGGTCGTGCGCCGAAGCCTCGTCCGGTTGAGAAAGCTGCAGCACTATGACGGCGGGTTCGGCTGGTGGGAGAACGACCAGAGCGAGCCCAGCATGACGGCCCTCGTGCTCGAAGGCCTGGCCCAGAGCCGCGATGCCGGTCTCGCGACCGACCCATTCATCCGCGACAATGCGATCCGCTGGGCCAAGCAGCAGCTTGCAGAGCCGCGAAAGCTGACGCCGGAGGAAGTTAAGAACTACCCGTACCTTGCCAAGAATCAGCGCGAAGGGCTCGTGTTCCTTGCCTATGCGGTGAGCCTGCACGAGAACGTGCCTGCCGCTGTCGACACCCTTAAGCGCTTCTGCCCCGACCCGCAGAGGCCGCCCAAGGAAGCTGACCGACTTTCGGCTGCTGCGCTGGCCGAAATGGCGGTTGCATTGAATCGGCTGAGCGTCAGCAACGTGAGCCTCAAGCCCTTCCAGGATCGTGCCTTGACCGCCTTGCGCGGCATGGCGAACGTCTCCGGCTCGGTCGCCAGTTGGCCCGAGGACTGGGGCGTCGTGCAGACCGCGCGCGCCTTCTCCGCGCTCGTCAAGCTCGCGCCGACCGATCCGCTGATCAAGAAGTCGCTGCGGTATCTGATGCTCGCCCGTCGTGGCGGGGTTTGGTTTAGCACCGAAGACACCTCGCAAGTCCTTGTGGGGCTGAGTTCCTATCTCCGCGCGACCAAGGAGCTTGCTGCCAACTACAAGGTCGTCGTCAGCTTGAATGGCAAGCCGATCAAGGAGTATTCGGCAGGGCCCGGCAACTTGTTCACCGAGGTCGAGCCCGTCGTCCTGCCGATCCGCGATCTTCCCGCGGGCGACAACACAATCGAGTTGAGCAAAACCGGCCCCGGCGTGGGCTACTACTCGCTTGAGGTCAGGCAAGTCCCGCCGATGGACCAGATCGGTGCCTTGCTGAACGGCTCGGGCATGACCCTCACCCGCACCTACCACAGCCTCTCGGCTCGACCAATGGAAGACGGGACGCTGCGGCTGCTTCCCAATCCGCGCCCGCAAACCACCTTCGCCAGCGGCGACCTGATGCGCTGCGTCATCACCATCAAGTGTGAGCGCGACTTCCAGTTCGTGATGATCGAAGCCCCGACCGCCTCCAACTCGCGCGTGGCCGAGAGTGAGTACCTGGAGGAGTGGAATTGGTGGTTCTCCGGCATGTCCATTCTTGATGACCGCGTGGTCTTCTTTGCCCGCTACCTCCAGAAGGGCGAGCACAAGATTGAGTACACGCTGCGCGCCGAAACCCCTGGCACGGCGTCTGCCTTGCCCGCCGTCGTCTCCGAGATGTACGCGCCCGACACCAACGGCTCGTGCGCCGAGAACCGGATCGAGGTGTCCGAACGATGAAGTCGCTCGCCGTCTGGATTCCGGTCGGCGTGACGGTCTTCGCCGTCACTCTCGGGGCCGTCGCGTTCAAGAAGACTGAGGTTCGCACACGGACCCTCGCGACCTACTCGACCCCGCTCGAAGGCCGCCTGCGCTCGCAGCGCCACAACGCGGAGCTATGCCTGGAGAAGCTGAACGGGGTCGAGATCGGACCGCACGAGGTGTTCTCGTTCAACAAAACCGTCGGCACCTGGTCGCGCGACCGTGGCTATCGCAAGGCGCCCGTCAGCTACAACGGTCAGCTTGTCGAAAGCTGGGGCGGCGGCGTGTGCCAGACCTCGACCACCCTCTACAACGCCGCCCTCCTCTCCGGCATGACGATTGTCGAGCGCCACCCCCACCGCTTCGCCCCCGGCTACGTCCCGCCCGGCCGCGATGCCGCCGTCGCCTTCGACCGCATCGACCTACGCTTCGCCAACCCCTACGACTTCCCCGTCAAAGTCTCCGCCCGTGTCGAGAATGATCGGCTGGTGATTCAGTTGACCGGTGACGGCAAAGCCACGCCGGTTGTCCTTCGCGAAGAAGTTCGCCAGCGCCGCGAGCCCATGCAAGTCACCGTTCGCGGCGGCACCAGTGGTCGGGTGCGGAATAGCGGCAAGGCTGGCTACGAAGTCGTCGTCTGGCGTCTGCTCGGCAACAAACGCGAACTCGTCTCCACGGACGACTACCCCGCCATGCACCGGATCGTGGAGTATCGGTGAGGCGATAATGCCCAATGATCCTAACTACGGTGATTTGCATGACCCCGAGAAATACGTAGCGGCAGCAAAGCGATTCAACAAGATTGCGTTTTTCTCAGTCGTCACTTGCCTGGCGATCACCCTAACCATCATTGCCATTAGTACCTTCCGACCGCGACCCGAATATCATAACTTTGAGGAAGCCTCCGGCGACATTTCCAATCTTATCGAGTACCATTTCTGGAAGACCGGTCAGGTCGCTGCCGGTATGAAGGACCTTTCCCCGTATGTCCAGGCGGGGCATATCAGCTACAAGATTGATTTTCGCGTCGACTGGCAGATTGAGACGGCGAAGGACTTGAGTGCTGCGACCTACGCCTTCGTCAATTACACTTTTTCCAATCCCGGTAGGACTGAATCCTTCAACAGCACGATACGCCTTAGACGGGCGTCAAACAGTTGGGACTACGTCGAGTTGTATGACAAGCGGGCAGGAAAGATGCAACTCGTGGATGACCCGATCAACGTGGCACACTTCGTAGCCCATGATGCGTTCAGCGCCTGGCACGATACGAAGTGGCTGCCGACGACGTGGCACAGTACAAGGTCACCGTTTGATTGGCCTGACGGTCTATCAGTTCGACCAGAAGACTTCCAGATTCGTCGACCGGTTCCGAGAGGCGAACTGTCGTTCGAGGTCGTGATGTCCGACGGTACGGTCATTCGTTACGACTTTTCCAAGAAGGTAATCGAAGAGGGCGGCGATCCTATTGTCACAGTAACGCCGCCGTAGAACACTTGGCATGTCTCAGCAGCTATCCTGGGTCAGTAATCGCCTACTAACATGCTAGGCTGCTGAGGCGACTCCACCTGACCAACGCATAACTTCCGCCTTAATAGCGCGGGAAGTACCTTAGAGCCTAGGCTTGCCATCTCTTGGTGACAATTGACCAAATAGCTGCTGCGACACCAGCCTCACACGATTGTGACTTCCAGCACCAGCCAGACAACAATTGTGCCAAGGAACAGCGAGAAGCTCCACCAACTGAGGGTAGATTCAGTCGTGCCAGCACGCGACTTCAACAGCATCCGCCCGAGGGTCCAACTTAAAATGAGAGTTGCAGCAGCCAAGAGGGTCGGCCCAAATCCATTCGGTCCGGGACTTTTACTCTCGATTAGGAGATAGTAAAGCGATGCAGGTGCGCTCACCGAGCCAGCTACCCAAAGCGCGACAAGACTCAACCTAAACCAGAGGTCTCTTATCCCGAACCCCCTCCCAGGGGTGGTAGGGTTTCGCCGCCCCGCTTCCAATCACATGGCAGACCCGTCCCAACGACCCAACTCGGCATACTCACTAGCCTCAACCACCAATCCCCCAATCTCACTCCACAGTCCCTCCTCGTAGAGCCTGGTACTCGACCAGCGATAATCAGCGCCGACTCCACAAGGCCTGCCCGCACTGGGTTGTCGTCAATGTACCGCACCTTCTGCAAGAGGCCCGCCTCAGAAGTCAATACGTACGAGCGGAAACTGCGTTGCCAGAAACTGCGACCATTAAGCCCGCGCTGCTGGTCGAACTCGGCAAGCGGCTCGGGATCGAGCATGGGGAGGATGCGACGGGCTGGGCTTCGACTTCACCCGGTTCATCAGCCACCCGACCGTCTTGCCCTCTGGAATCACGGCGATGAAGTGGACGTGGTCGGCATGACCACGAACGCGTGCAGGGTGGAGCCGTAGTGCCTCAAGTCCTCGATCAGGCTAGCCCTCATCACATCGCCGATCGCTGGCTCTCGGAACGCGGTGGACGAAGTCTAGGCAAGTCGTCGTCACGAAGACCCACTGCCTCTCCGCGCCGTGATTTCGTTAATGGCGATATCGTGCCATCTCTCGGAGATTACCCTTGCGCCGGAAGATGCGTGGGGAGATTGGAAGCAGGCGGCGAAACCCTCCATCCCTGGGGGAGGGGATGGAGGGATAATCCTATTCTTCCGGTTTGCAGTCCGAGTCCAATTCTGTCCTTGTGGGCCTTTCTCTGATCACCTTCTCCGGAAACAGTATCAGATCAAGAAGCGTCACACAGGTTACGTAAAACTCTATCGTCCCTGACCGGTTTAGGTCACTAATTCTGGTAAAGACAACAAGCATCACAATGAAGAGCACCAGCGCGACCCCCACAGTGACCCAACGCCCCTTGAGCACAAAGAGCAAGGTGGCGAGCAAGTGGCCAATACCAACGAACAGCAGAACAACTACCCAGAAGATGTCGGGAAGTCCCAGCAAGAGCTAATTCCTCTTTTATCCCTCAACCCCCTCCCTTCCCAGGGGTTGAGGGTTTCGCGGCCCGCTTCCAATCACGTGGCAGACCCTTCCCAACGTCCCAACTCCGCATACTCCTGAGCCTCCACCATCCGCTCCCGTCCCCACCAACAGCCTTCCTCCAACAGAGCATCGCACTCGACCACCGATACTCCAGAGCTGACTCCAACAGACCAGTCCGCACTGGGCTAACGTGAATGTACCGCACTTTCTGTACGAATCCGTCTTCCTGTAGTCAATGCGAACGAACGGAAGTTGCCAAACCCGTGCATCGGCCCCAGCGAGCATCCATCCGTGGGAGGATGGATGCATAGGAGGATACGGAGGCAGGTGGTGTCTATCCCGGGTAGGACCGGGAACGAGCCTCGTGGCCCCGATCCTCGCCGGACGCCAAGCCGTCGCATGGAGTCTAATACCCTTTGCCCCAAGGTCATTCGAAGGTGCACCGGGGCTTGGCCGATGGTTGCAATCATCGGTAAACCATCGGTAAATCATCGGCAAACCATCGGTTGGACTCCAGTGCCGGCCACGCGCAACCAATAACACGGGTATGGCGAAGACATCATTCTCGGGTGTAACGGGCAATGCGGCAGGAAAAATGGGCGGGCTGGTGTTTGTGCGACTCCCGTCGGGAACGTCGTCGATGCGCGACCGGACGTTCGGCGCGAACCCGCGTACTCCGGCGCAGTTGGCATGGCGTTCGGCCATGGCCCAGGCGACGAAGCTCTACTCCACACTCAGCGACGCCGAGTTTGCGGCTTGGCAGGAGTACGTGCAGCGTGAGCACCGCACGCGGCCGGGCTATTCGCTGCTGCCGACCCCCAGGGTGAACAACGTGTTTGTTGCCCTCACCGCCAAGTTCATCGCTGTCAATCCTGGCGCGGAGCCATCACGGATGCCGCCGGCGGTGGTGTTTACCGGTGATGGCGTGAGCGTCGTCGCCGAGGGTTTCGCGGGTGTGGTGCGCTTCACCGCTTCAGGCCCGAATTCTGCCGACATCGTGACCGAGCTTCTCTTGCAGCCACTTGCCTCGCCCGGGCAGCGCGGGGCCGCGGACAAGTATCGGGGGCAAGGGTATCACGCCTTTGAGCCGGGGGCGATGTCGGTGGACGTGCCGTGCCGCAAGGGGGTGGCGTTGGCGGGGGCGCGTTTCGTGCAGCGCTCGACCGGCCAGGCGTCGGCGCTGGTGCCGCTTGGGCGGGTGACGGTGGGGTAGCGAGTTGGATGTCGGCGTCGTCGAGTGTGAGGCTTCACTAGGCGGTGCCGTCGGGA
>JAIBBE010000021.1 GCA_019694835.1 Fimbriimonadaceae bacterium
AGGAAGGTGACATCGACGCGCTACGTGGGGTGCGGGTCAAGAAGAACGCCACCCGGACCTACCCCGGATTTTCCAACGCCGAGGGACCCAAGGGGGCCGTCGGGCAGGACTTCAACGTGTTCGCCGGATCGACCTGGCTGTTCACCAATGAGGGGATGCGTGAGAGTCCGGTCGATGTGCTGCTGATCGATGAAGCCGGTCAACTCGCCCTGGCCGATGCCCTTGCCGCCTCGACCGCCGCCCAGAACCTGATCCTGCTCGGCGACCCGCTACAACTGCCCCAAGTGACGCAGGCCAACCACCGCGGGGGCGGCGGGCTCAGCGCACTGGACCACATCCTCGGCAAGGACGTGACGCTGCCACCGGATCGCGGGGTCTTCATCCCCCAGACCTGGCGCATGCATCGCGACATCTGCAACTTCATCTCCGCCGAGATCTACGAGGGACGGCTGCACCCCCATCCAAACTGCGACCGCCAGACCACGACCGCGGGTACCGGGCTGCGCTGGCTTCAAGCCCGCCATCACGGCAACTCCACCTCATCGCCCGAAGAAGTCGACATGGTTGCGGGGGTAATCGACGATCTGATGGACACACCCTGGACGAATTTCAAGGGCGAGGAAAAGCCTCTGACTGCAGAGGATTTCATGGTCCTCGCCCCGTACAACGACCAGGTCCGCGCCATCCGGAGACGACTTGAGGCCGATCCCCGAACCGCGGGTGTGCCGGTCGGGACCGTCGACAAATTCCAAGGCGGCCAAGCCGCGATTGTCCTGTTCAGCATGGCCACGTCGACGAGTGCCGACATGGTCCGCGGTGCGGACTTCCTCTTCTCGCGCAACAGGCTCAACGTCGCGATCAGCCGGGCCCGCTGCCTGGCCTATCTGATCTGCACCGAGGAACTCCTCAACACCCGGGCCCGCTCTGTGGAGGAGATGCGCTTGATCGCGACTCTCAACGCCTTCGTGGAATGCTCCCGGACAGGCGTGTAGCTGCGAAAGTCCATTTCACCTGTTCCCGAGAACAAGTGCACGCAAGCCGTCTTGTCCAACTGCAGAGATTGAATCGCGGAATGCCCTGTATCCAGCCTTTGACCGACTCGACACTGGCGCTAGCCAAACTGGGCTTTCAGTCAGCAAGCCCTGTGCGACCTCGCACCACATCCAGGTCACCACGTAGGGGAAACTACCTGACCGGCGGGCGGGCGAGCTTAGAAGCCGCCAGCGGTCAAACCACTCAGAGGCGCTTCCTAACAGCTCGACAACGCGACACTCTCTGGCCCTGAAGTCACGCTCGGGGCTTATGAGTTTGATCGCTTCGTGCAAGACGTGCGCGAGATGGTCCGGCGACACACGGAGTCGGACACTCGCCGCTCTCGCTGTTCGTGTGCCGATTTCGGGATGCAGACCAATCGATTCCGCAGCAGCGGACCAAGTGATCGACGATGAGACCGCCTTGGAGATACAGAGCGAGACGTATAACCGGCCCGTCCATTCGTAACCGCCGAAAATTCCACCAAACAGATTGCGATAGATATCGAGGTCGATTAGTTGCGGTATAGCGCAGAGGGGTAGGCCTTCGATGGCCTTGCTCTTCATCCTTCGCGCAACATGATGTCGGCCAAGCGTTGCGCCGTAGATCAAGTCCTGCATTATCGGCGTACGGGTTGTTCGGTTGACCAGCCACGCACTCGGTCCATTGGGGACATCACGTATCAACTCGATCCATGGAGCTAACCGCTGTCCGCCAGCCACGCTGTCTGGCTGCGTAAGTATGACGTTAGCCGCGGAGAGCGAAGCGGCTCTAACGCGAGCACTCGATGGTGGACTGAAACCCCAACGTGGACCACGCAGTTCGGTAGTTCGTCTTTTCGCTTCTCGGTGTAACTGCTCAGCCCAATCAACACAATCAAGGGCGCTCGGCCTCGTGGCCAGGTGCAAGATCAATGTCGCTAAATGTCGTAGTTCGGCAAGGAAAACTTGCGGACTGACTAGGCGGCCAAGTGTGGTGATCGCTTCACCGGCAATCGCCTTCTTTATCGTTTCCGTAACTTCCAACTCGCCGGCATACGCGGTCTCCGTATGATCCGCGGTGATTTCGTGTTCGCAGGCAAGCCTTAAGCCGACTGTGTTCCCGCATAGTTGCTTCGCTCCGAGCCCTGGCCTCAATGGCGACCGCTCGCGGGTGCGAAACCGCTTACGGCAGGCTCCGCATTGCCATAGAAGGTACCGCCGATGCTCAGTGCAGACCGCAATTAGCGGCAGCCGCCAAGCGAGACGCCAAACGCCAAAATCGCCCAGGCAAAGTGGGCATACCTGAGATCCAAAGGGCGGGAACCAACCCTGCGCTACGACGCTGCGGAAGGTGTGTCGCTTCCGAGGGTCAAGGCCGGTCATGACCAGCGGAAGGCCGCCGTCATATCGCACGAGGGTTGCAGCTTCAATAGAGCGCCTGTCGACGCCACTAAGTTCCTCGACGCGGCTGACGAAATTAGGATCCGGCTTCGCCATCATGAAGGCTGTAGTGCCTAAGCCGGCGGCACAAGGGCCCGTCAGAAGCTTTGTTAACGCTGGTCCTTCTATGCCGTTGGCGACGGCGAGGCGTTCCAGGAAGCTGTCCAAAGCCTCGCCATCGAAAAGTCTGACGCGGGCGGGCAACACACGCTGCCTACTCTGGGAGTCTCCCGCGATACCTGCAGGTTCTGCTACGTTCTGGCGCGCGCTGTCGTCGTCATCCAACTTCCCACTGCCTAATCGCAGGGCAAATCGCAGCGGGCTGGTCATCGAGGAATGTAACGGCCTGCTGGCTCTCCCGGTATTCGCGTAGCGCAAGCCGTTCCTCTGGCAGCAGCGTGCGATCGAACCGATCGAGCCGCTGAGGCGATACTGTCCGCAGATACCCGTGGGCGTCCTCGCCGAAGACTCCATCGAGCCACATCCAATAGCGGACCAGTTCGATGTCGTTTCCCGACAGTGATCTTCGCCGCGGCAGTATCAGGCCCAGGGAGGTCTCGCTTATGGAGACTCGGGGGTCAGCTGTGTCTAGCGGCTTTCGCTCGATGAGCTCGTCTGCGAGGGTCAGTACCTGAGATACGAAGGCTGCGGCATCTTCGGGGCCGACATATCTCGTTGCGCAAACGTCCCAGTGCCGATGGGTCTGCCATTCCGGGGATCGATTTCCGCTGCCTTCTCGATAGCGAACCTCCTCGGCGTAGCTTCTTTGTCTTGGGAGGATTCCGTTCCTCTGCTCAATCTCTGATAGCCAACCTCGGAGCGAACTGCAGATATGGCGGCGCCATAGCCATTCATGCCAATCCTGAATGAACGGATCATGCGCGTAACGGATTTCGTCGGGGACTTCGTAGGACCTGAGCTTGGCGTCATGAACGATCTCACGAATCCGCTTACCGACTCCACGGGTGTCCGCCGCGTGCGGAGAGATCGGCATGCAAGCCCGAAGCCTAGGAATCGGGTGTGGTGTGTTGCGGAGATAGTTCGAGTTGGAGGCCTTCTGACATCCGAGTGCGTTCAGAGTCAGATTCGAAACGAACTGGCTGTCAGCGAGGTCCCACACTCGTAGCCAGACTTCCGCAGTCAGGGCTGGGTGCTCTGCAATACCCAGCGGACCAATTCGCTTTCCCTTAGTGGTTCCCGTGGGCTGAGTCGCGCTAACACGATGTGCTATCTCTTGGGCCCAGGCCTCATTTGCGACCATCTGTCTTCCAACTGCACCCGCAAGATTCAAGAGTCGCTGGAGCATGGAGACACGGTGATGGGCTGCTGACGAGTCGAGTTGCCGCAGCATCTCTCGTTGCAATTCGACAAGACCGACATCGACAACCTGTGTTGGCTCCGTGGGATCCTCGGGCCTAGACAGAAGTGTGCCGCATTCGATGCAGAGGAACTGCAGGACGTTTCGTTGCAAAGTCGCGTGCGCGCCGCACGACTGGCATGCAAGGCATACCCACGGCTCGCCCCTCAAGTGCAGCACTTGTCGCTTCGGGAAGGTTGATCTGAAAACTCGAATAAGGGTGAGCTGCTCCAGTTCCTCTGCACGGATTCCGAGCGCAGATGCAACGGGATGAAGCAGCGGCTCACTCCTAGACTCGGCCTGCGAGTACTGACGGAGCAGTGCATTCGGGGTGATGCCGTTGGCGGCCGCCAGTCGCCGACAGACGGAATCTAAGGATTCACCAATGAGGGTCCTCACCCGGCAGGGCAGCGGCAATTGCGCTCCACCCCATAAGTTCTCACGAGGGCTGCTCGAGCTACTAAGCAACGCTCCCACCTATCGACCTCGCACCGTCTGGCATAACTGCGCGCGGAGACTGATGTCAATCCCGGCTAGGTGCTTGAGCCGGATTACATGGGAGCGATCCAGTGTCGCAGCGACGGTGGCGTCGCGTACTAGATTTTTCAGGTCCCCGAGGAATCCCTGAGTTCTTGACCAGATGTGCCCCGCCAGATCAGTGCAGAGCATCCCCTGCTTTCCCCGCGGAAGGTGGGGCAGGAGTCGCTCTTCGATTCCTTGCAATACCTCCTGGTAAGCGCGCATTTCGTCAGGTGAGTCCGCGTCGTACACGGGGTAACGGGCGAGGCGCATTCGGCCCTGCAGTTGCGGATCATTAACTAAGTCGCCGTTTTCCACGTCCGCACCAATGAGGATCATGCTGCCCCCGATTTCGCCCAGTTCCGTGTTGATGTTCTTGATGTGATCCAGAATGGCGCGCGCCGCTTTGGGGGTCATCCTGAGAATGTTTGTGTCGTCAATGATCAGTACGCGGACCCGATGCCTCTTGAGAGCCTTTATGACGGTCTTGGTTTGGGACCGCACGCTCCCCACTGCGGGTAATCCGAAGAAATCGAGTACGCCGGCATCGAACGTCGAGACTACTGACTGATAGCTGCCCTCGAACGGCACGTTGCACCAGACAACCGGGCAGTAGTCGGCCTCGGTATCGGGCCCTGGAAAGAACACGGGTCGTCCGCGGCAGTCTACGTTATGACCTTCTATCCAACTGAGATAACTTTTCTTCGCCCAGACCTGAGCTAGCGTGCTCTTGCCTCTCGTGTTCTCACCAGTCAGTACTAGAAGATCCTTCGCGCCAATGAACGTGAGGCTATTGTTCGTTACTAAGTCGGTCATTCGCTGCTCAATAGATGAGAGTTCGGCGGTCTGAATGTAGAAGTGCCCCAACCACTGTTTGAGTCGACTTACGTGAGAGATCAGTGCGTCGTCTGACAATCTGTCGAGCTGTTTGATGCTTAGGCCGTCTGGCGCTTGCGGGGGCTTTTCCACGCAGTAGCGGTGCCAGATATCTGCATCCATTATCTAGCCCCGCATTAGATTCGGCCAGGCACCTCTGAACTTGTCAAACGGTTCTTCTGCGGGCTCGCGGCTGGCATTGGGCTTAGTGGACGCCCCGGGTCTCGGGGTTGGGGCTGCGGCCTGCGCCTCAGCGTGGAGCTGATGCGACTGATCGACGCGGCGTCGCGCCGCGATGACCCTTGATTTCCACTCCTTCGAATCGGCCGCTCGAGTGATCTCCCCAAGGGATTCGATAATCTGCCGTGTAGCGGTATTCCTCTGCAAGACATCGTTTCCGCCTCGCTCGCGAATCCTTCGGCAGGCTGCATCGACAATCGTCGATGCCATCGGCGCATCGACCTTGCTCGCTCCTTTCCACGGTATTGGAACGATGCGCTGCGACTCGGGGTCACGAAACCAGATTCTCGAGCGATCGTGTGGGTCTACGAAGAAGGGAGCCGCACGATCCTGCTCTCTGAAGAAGCCGGTCCTTACGGAGCCGTAGTCCCGGAGAAGAGGCGCGTTATAAGTGAGATTCATTATCTCTACACCGTCATGCCCGATCTTCGCCCATTTGATCGGAAGGAACTGATAGACGAGGTCCGGGTGCTGGGGTACGTCGATTCGCCCTGTCGCTGCAACCATTACGTCCCACATCTCAAGCGGACAAAGCCGGGCATCTGGTGCACCGGGAAGTATTAGACCTTCGTGCAATGCACGGTGGTAGTCCAGTGCGATGAACCTGCGAAGATGCTCCTCCAACTCGCGCGCGGTTAGAAGTGGTTCCTCGCTGACAATCCGACCCCGCTCCGAAGTGTTGCGGCCCTTATAGCCTGGAATCTGTTGCAATGCTCGTTGAATCGTCTCGTGCCAACGCTCAACGTGTGGATTATCCGTGGGCTTACTTCCCCGGCTCAGCAGCAGGTCGATGCCTAGATCGCGGAGTAGGGCACCGAAGTGCGTGGAGAGGAAAATTGAGCCGTGGTCGCATCTGACTGCATCGGGCATCACTGACGGAATCGGGTGCTCCCCGTCGAGCGTAGATAGTTCAGGTGCAATGACTCGCTTTCCTAGTCTAACGGCGACACTAGTCATATCGACCTGGTTCGGCAGACCCACCCATCGCCAGTCACTGATCGTGGTGCCCGAGACCGAAAGACTGAAGGGCCGGCAGATGTCATAGAGCAGGATTCCCGCGTCGAAACCGTTGGCGCTCTTCGCCGTTACCCTCAGCGCAAGCACGACCCGGGTTGCGACATCGATCGCGGTCAAGATCTCGACACTGCACGGGTGGCCACTGAAGGGGTCATAGACCAAGCAGTCGGCACGAGTCGCATCGATCGCAATGACCTGCCCCGGCCGTAAAGCTGGGAAGTGTCGGTATCCGGAGGCTCCCCTCAGGGATCGGCTTCTCTGCGATCGAGTAGTGGCACCTTTGGCAGCCTTGCGGCTGGACAGATATTCGGCAGTTATCCGCTGGGGAGTCACAGGATCGAGCACGCCCTGCTCACGCAGCAGTACTCTCGTTCGCCGCTCGATTTCCGCGATTGACACTGTCGACCGGTCCCCATCGAGCGATGCAATCACTTCTTCCGCACCCGCCCGGAAGCGAGGATCAATTGCCTCCCAGGATTTGCGAGACCGCAAGCTGCGGCCATCGATGAGGCCCCGCAGTCCATTGGAACGCCAACTCCGTACCCAATTCCTTACGGTGGTGCTGCTGACGCTGGCGGACTGAAGTTCTCCGTCCCGGACTCTCTGCTGCAGGATTCGGTCCGCTCGGCCCTCCATTGAGAGGATCAGAGCCATTTTTTCGCATCGTTTCGACTCCGACTTTCCGAAGTCGGGTCCAAAGGGGTACCGAGGCTCGCCCTCAAAAGCAAGTTCTTTGTGGCCCTCGCGGTATCCCGTGACGATTTCCTGAACGACCTCCAGTCGGAAGAGCGCGACGCGCTTAGCCTCTTCATCCAAGGCATCCCACAACGGTCGCAGAGGTTCGGACAAAACGGCGATCTCACCGTCCGTGATGACCCGTACGGAGCCGAGTGACGGCCAGGACTCCGTCCACTCATATCCTCTCGCGTCCTTGAATTTCACTCCCTGGGAATTGAATCCGACCACTATGGCAATACCGGCTTCGGTAAGTAACCGGACCCCCTCAGTGATGATTGTTCTCGGCTCACCCATGGATATGGCCCGTGAGGCCGACGGGCGACTCCTTAGTCAGGGGCGCCATGAGGTCCACCGAAATTTGCCCCTTCCAGATGAGGTGCCAGACACACGCGACTAACTCCCCTGAACCGTCATCCAGCGCGAACAGGCGACCTAAGTCCGCCCCTTCCGCAGAGGCCGCCTTGTGTATCGACTCGTTGAAACTCTCCAACCAGCATGGCGTCTGCCTGAAGCCGTGCAGCCAAAGCAGGTTCAGACGCTCGACATCCTTCAGCCCCGTGAACACCTCATATCGCCAACCAACTTGCTCGCATGACCGTCGCGTCACTTCCGCCTTATCCAGGAACTTGGCGTCCTGACTCTCGACGGATCTCGCATCCCACACGGTCACTGTGCCGTCTTCGCTTAGGGAAAGAAGGTCGGGGACATGTCGGCGCCTTCCGACGTCCGTGCGTGTCCACGAGAGCTGGAGTGGTTGTGCAACAAGATGAATCACTTCTGGATTCCGATCGAGTCTTCGAACAAGATCGTGCTCAAGCCCTGACTCAAGCTCCAGATGGTCAGCGTTCGTGACCGTGAATGCCCTCACTGGTATGTGTCGGTTACGTTTCGAGGAAGCCGTCTTCCTCACGGGCCGCAACGAATCAAATGTTGGGGGCCTGCCCTCGGGCCAGCTCCAGGGAAGGAGCTCACTCCCTTCCAAGCGAAAGGCCCACCCCACGTCGAGCCGGAAAGTTCTATCAGGGTCAAAGTTCATGGGCTCGGCGTTTATCGCCATCGTGTAAGTCCGATCGCCGGATTTTGGATGCCGTCTGGCATGGGAGTCTGGCACGGGTCACCGTGTTCAAAACGCAGACACGCCTCGTGCGAATTGGGTGCTAGTTGGCTCGTGAAGTGCCGCTCAAAGTATCTACAACCGTTGTGGATGCATTCAAAAAGCGTTGATCTGCAACGATTCTCGGTGGACTCGAAGTACCTACTATCAAACGCGATAAATAGCCGCTTAGAGATTTTTCGGCTTCCTCGCCGGCCTCACGGTACGCGCGCGACCCGAATCGGTTCCGCAAACGCAGTCACAGAGACCGGTGTTAGTTCCTAGGTATCAACACCCACGTGAAGTGAATGACCGGCGCTGCGGCGGGTGCTGTGTACACCGGTCCCGCGGAAGCCGCGCGTATCGTCCGGCTCGGCGGAATCGAAGTAAGGGAAGCCCGACAGAAGCAAGTCTTCTCTGTCCAGCTTCCGTCGAGCTGACTGCTGTACGGAGGCGAGTACCTCGAGGTACTCATGAGCAATGCGATGCGCATCGGCATGCGTGGGGTGGACACCGCTCGCCCAAGAGCGACCCCGACAGAAACGGAATTGGCCGGGAATTTGGATCAGCTGCAACCTAGATTGACTGATAGATTGACAAGTCGCTGAGGCCGTTGAGATAGAAAATCGCTTCTAACAGGCACGCCACGCTGATCGCCATCGGCGCGTGCTGAAGCTTGTTTAACAATGAAGTGCGCTTTGTCAATCTTCGTTGCATCTCGACAGTCGTCGCTCAGTGCGCCATGTTTGTAAACCGCGACAGATGCAACTGATGCGCCACGGTAACCGTCTTCGTCGGCCCGTTGCGGTGCTTGCCGAGGATCAGGTCCGCCTCGCCACCCCGCGGATCGTCACGCTCGAAGGCGTCCGGCCGGTGCAAAAGTATGACCATATCCGCATCTTGTTCTAGCGAGTTGTGTAGACTGACTAAGTTTGCGACGAAATTGTGTGTCCCACTTACGGTTCCGTCGTACACGTCCTGT
>JAIBBE010000188.1 GCA_019694835.1 Fimbriimonadaceae bacterium
GCACCTGGCGAACAGGGCCCCCAATAACAACAAAAGCCATCCGGCGGATGCGGATGGCTCCTCTTGCGCGAAACGTTGTTGGTTGCGGGGGCAGGATTTGAACCTGCGACCTTTGGGTTATGAGCCCGTTCTGAAAGGGGAGGGACGCCAACCCCTCCCCATTCAGACCAGCCCAATCGGGCCTCTTTCGCGCTCGGGCTTGGAGCGAGCTGGCGCCAGCCGGTAGCTGTTCACGGACAAAACACGTACAGTCCGCTGGAGCCTGATGATGTCGCGGCGGCCTCATGATGCGCCGTCCACCGCCGGCTGCAATCGCTGGTTAGGCGGCTATTCCATGTCAGCGATAAGCACGTTGATGTGAGCGAGAAGTTCGTCGTATTCGGTCTTGTAGGCGTCTACCTTGACGGTCTTCGGCGCGAAGATCAGCCCCTTACCAAGAGCATAAATCTTGTCGCCTTGGCGTTCGTGCCATATCAACTTGGTGATGCTAGCCATCATCTTCTTGGCGGCTTCCAGATTCCTTGGGCTGTTGATGCAATAGCGAAAAGATCCCAGCACAATGTCCATGGCACTGCAGGCATGAGACGCGCCGACGGTGCTTGCTGCAAACAGGTGGATCCTGTCGAGGCGAACGGGCTCGTCGTCAGGGAACTGAAGGCCGTTGGCGAATTTGTCGGTCAGGTAGGCGTACTCAACGCCGGAAGGCAGCCGGTCAACCACCACAGTGCCGTGAGTTCCGTTCTGACCGCAGTAGTAGTTGAACCGGCCGATCACGTGGTTGGCGCCCCATTTGACCAGGTCCTCGGGTGACTTCGACTTTGCGATCGCGTGAAGCACGACGTATGCAATGAACTTCAGGTCAAGCGCGATGCATAGGTCCACCACGGCGGCCTTCGCCGCAGTGCAGGCGGCGATTTCGACGTGCGGCGGCCGGGCCCTGGTGTCGAACTTTAGCTCGTCGCCCGGGCGGTAGCCCGTGGTTCTTCGGATCTGCTCAATTCCATTGTGGAGGTCGGGCAATTTCGCCGAATCAACAAGCAAGCCGCCGTACGCGAAGAACTTGGCTGCACCGTCAGGTTTCAGATTGGTCTCGTCGGTGAACAGCATCAGCATGTTGTCCGCCTATCGCTGCCGCTTAAGCCACGACGGCTCACAGCGGCCACAGTGTTACTCACTTGCTATATACAGCGGGTACGCCAGCAAGTCGTTCAGTCTGTACTCTTGCCCATCAAACTGACTGCATTGTTCGTCGGTCAAGTACCGATTCCGGTACAATACTCGGATCCGTCTTGGCGCTTGCGCAACGCCTCCCACTCCAGCGAGCTTCTCGACTGGGTGCTGGGCATTCCACCGACCGAGTGGTTCTCCTGACACACGCGTCCGAAATATTGATTCGGCACCGAGAGCCACATTCGCAATTGCCTGAAGAGCCGAACAACCAGAGTAGACGGTCGAAAGGGGGCCATCGTCCCAGAAGGACTCGACGAGGTACAAGAAGGTTCCCGTCCACCTATGTGGCAGCAGGGACAGATCCGCCGGATCTGGATCAGAGATCCAGACAGCGATCGACTTCAGCCCTTCAATTTTGGCAAGGTGAGTATCTTTGATGATCACCTTGCGAGCCCACATGCTCTCTTCGACGAAGCGTGGAGCCTCGTAACTCATCTCCTGCGGCCGCCGAGTTGCCAGGTCTTCGCTGCGGTTGAGATGATCCCGAATCCTGTCGATCTGCTCGGCAATCGAGGGGTCGCGCGATCGCTTCGTCTCAACGAGCTTCACAGAGGGGCCTGTTATGGATAGACCAACCTCCTTGGAGACGTCGTGTGCTGAACGTTTGAGATCGTCAGGTACCTGGTCGTAGTACAAGGCTAGGCGTTCCCTGTCGAGAAACAGGTAGTCTTGGACTTTAGATTTTGGCGCAATCCGTTTCACGTGGTGCCTTGTCCGCCCGAGGCCGGGCTTGCAGCCGAGGTTAGCCGGATGGGGATTACCCGAAACGCACGCTCTGGAAGCGCACCGCAAACATCAGCCGGGACAGACTCTGCGACTTTATAGATCTGCCGCTGAGCCTCCTCATTGTCGAGTTTCTGTCGATGTAGCAACTTGACTGACCCGTAGGGGTCGGCGCGAAAGTCGAGGCTCGTGCACACTCCTGTAGGCTCCAGCGCGTGTTAGACGGCGTGGAGAAGTCACGGGAGGTGACGATCCAGAAAAGCACGGACTCCAATGACCATTGATAGAACCTCAGAGTGCGTGATCTCGCCGAACCTTCCGTGATCGGCTTTGTTGCGAGAGTCGCCCCACGCCGTGATTTGCTTGTTCTCGGACGAGGAGATCACCTCGACCTGCTTGGAAGGTTGGTAGAGGACTCCTTGCAGCTTGGCGAGTGAGGTGCGCTGGGTGTCGAAGGGCACAGCCCGGGCAATGCAGAGCCGGCGCAATCCGTCCTCCAACGCCGCGCCCGCCAGAAACGCGGCGACCGCGAGGGACAACTGTCTCGGGCCTGATGTCTGGGCTGATTCGGCTACCTCGACCTGCGCCTGTGCGATGTCGAGCAGGTCGCCTTCGATTTCGTGCGCAATGGCCAGCCGTGGGCTCGTGAGTGCGCCGTGTTCGAAGAGTGTGACGACGCTCCTGGCGCCGGCGACTGCTCTCTGCCAATCGCCTTTCTCAAGAGCATGCTGGATCCCGCCCATCAGCGGGTGGCTCCCGCCAAGCGTATCGTGAAGAACCGTTTGAGCCAGGGCTGCCGCCTCGAAGTAATGGACGGAGCCCTGATCGTCGCCACACAGGCGCACGATCTTGTCGATCCTCGCCCTGATCGATGCGTTATCGCTATCAGTCATCTGCTTCTATCAGCCGTCTAACCCACAATTGGCTAGACCGCTCCCGGCCAGCTCGCAGCCATAGCCCGGTTCGTGAACTCGTTCAGGGCGCGGATGTTAGCACGCGCAGGCAACCGATCACCGCGAGACGGACTCGCGTAACACTCGGCCAGGTGGACACGCCAGCAAAACCCTCAGCCTGGCCGTGGATCGCTGCGAATGTCCCGGGCGCAAACGTGGCCGCCGCCGACCTCCGGTCCAACCGCCCGACGCCCGTCCTATGAACCAGTGGGTTTGAAACCCAACGGGCACTCGCAAACCGTTGCGTCAGCAAACGTTAGCGTAGGGTGTCCGCGAATCGTCCGTGAACAGGGGGAGCACGGGAAGCGTCTAATTGGCGGCCTGAGTGCCAAAGTGCGCCGGAACCGGCCCGAACCTGACACTTGGCGGGACTAGGCGGTTCCAGTCAATGGCGTGCTGACGCGATCACCTTTCCGCTCAGCACCTTGGGCCGAAACGCTCCGAGCGGGATTCTACACGCCGGTTCGACAGGTCTTCTCGGCTAGCCCCAAGTCGGTTGCGTGGCCTTTCGGCGTCCCTGTGTCTAAGATCGCGACACTCTACCCCCAGACTCACACGGCTGGCTCGTCGCGAACAGTGAAACGAGATGTGGAAATGGACTCTGGAACCGTTTACCTCGACTACTCCTGCTTGCTCGACTCTTGGGTCATCGACGGTCGGGACTCTCACCAACTGACGAAGTGGGTGCTCGCGCACAACCCTGAGCTGTCTGAGTATCTCTTCGATGCGGTTGATCGTCGATATCCAGGTCGGACGTGGTTCTCACCCGGCGGCTCCATGATTCGGGAATTGTGTATGTGGGTGTTCCGTGACCACATGTTCCCTCCGTGGGAGTCGCTACCGGATCGCGCCGAAGTCGAGCAACGGCTAGAGCAGGTTCGCGCCCTGATGGCGGAAGCCTGGAACACTCGGGCGTTCGCGGATCGGCTACATGAGGATGTGCTCCCGGCGCTCACTGCTTGGAACGATGCCGGATTCGAGGTGGTGTCGTTCAGCACGAAAGACCAACCGGACGAGCAGCAACACCTGTTTGAAACGTTGGTGCCGGAACCACTGCGCCCCATAGCGTTCCGGAGTGTCACAGGTGCCGACGACCTGTTGGCCTCCCTTGCGGACGGACACCCGATCGACATGTCCCGAAGCATCATCATCCTGAGTTGGGGCAATTGGGAACTCGGAGCACCATGGCGGCGTGCTGGCGGGCGAGTTGTTCTGCTTGCAAGAGGGGCCGTGGAACAGCCCTACCTGGACCGGGGTTATTGCTTCAACGTCGGCAGGCTCACTGACATCCAGCCCCATGTTGAACTGGCTCGCGACTACAGCTAGGTCGGTCAGGTTCCGCAGTGGCGGGGGCGCTCATACGCTACTGTGCTCCACGGAATTCCCAGGCGCTCCCCTCTTCGTCGTCGCATTCGCCCTCCAAATCCTCAAGATCGCAGTCGGCAAAATCTACCCATCCCCCTCTTGGAAAGTAGATGCGCGTAACGCTGTCGCCGGATACGTCCGCGTCCAGGGTGTAGCAGTTACCAGCTCGGACGCTACAGACGGAAACTGTCTCACTGCCAAAGTAGCCGACTGGTTGATCGTTTGATTCATCGTTAGTCGTGGCGGGGTCGTCGAGTGGCCTGGCGAAGGGCCGTCTCACGGTCGGCCCTTCACCTTGCAGCGCTGAAGTTCCAGGCCGACTGGCCCCAGCGCCTGTTCCTCGCGGAGGGCCTTGGCGGAATGTGCCTGCCATGCCGAGCAACAACGAGACGCCGATGTACCAGAAAAGCGGGTTTCGAAGGTACGACGGAGGAGCGGCTGCGGTCTTAGAGCTTGGGGCTACTGTTGTCGCGGGAGGTGCAGCCGTCTCCGGAGCATCCAGTGAGGCGGCCTGACGGACCCAGCGGCGGACCGTCGATTCAGAAACTCCTAGCGCGCGGGCGACGGCGGCGCACCCCTGTCCATCGTCAACGACAAGTCGAACTGCCCTTGCTCGCAAATCTGATGAGTACTTCTGACTTGTCATCGAACCGCTCGTTCACTTCGTGAGCCGGAGGATCCTCGCGGAATTCTACACGCCAGTTCGATGCGCGTCTCGGCTATTCACGAAGGGCTTCCTGCGACACGCCGCAATCCTCACGGGCGTGTCTCACCTGGTCTCCGACCACTGCCAGGGCGGGCCGAGAGGCTCTTTGAGGGTCTTTCGAGGCACGGGCTTGATGTCGACCCGTTGCGCCCCATCAGACCACGCCAGACCGGCCAGACCTGAGCGTAGTCGTTTCCATTTTGCGCCTTTGGGGGTTGGGAGTTAACGGAGACTGGCTCGCTGGTCGGCTTCGGCCAGGGGGTGCCGGTCAAGCGTCCCCTACTCGGTCGGACGCTGGCGCACGTGACTGCAGTGCGACGCTTCGAGATCGGCGAGCCCACTGCGGTAACCCGTCTTTATTTCGGCGTCCCCCTTGACGGCGGTCGGTGCGGGGCGCATAAAGGTCGTGCGTCCCGCGAGCGACACGAATCTCAGAAACGCGGAACGAACCGCCCATTGTGGGCCGGGTGGCGTGGTCAATGCGCGCCTGCACGATACGCAAAGTGAGCTGAAACATTGCTCGTCGGTGGAGAACATGATCGATGAACCTGTCGGAATTCAAGGCGAGACTCGCCGAAGCTGACTCGATGCCCGCCGTCGCCCTCGATGAAGGCGACATCTCAACGCCCCCCGCAAACCGTTCAACCTCGCTCCCTCTCTTCTCAGTCGTCGATCAACGCTCTCGCTGCTCAGGAGAAGGCACGCGAGTACGCGTGGCGAGCACACGTGATCGACTTGACGGAATCCGCGCCAACAGCAAGAAGAAGGATTTCCTAAAAGCCCGTGAAGTCAGTGAAGTCATCACCGCTGAGTTCACCAGGCGAGGGGCACTATACGACGATGGCAGTCGTACCTATGTGTTCCTGAAAGATAGCCGTGTCCTCTTGCCGATCGGACCGGACGAAGACGCCCTGTGCATGGCTCTGTTCGATTACGGCCTGTTCCCGCAAGACCGGTTGACAACCGACGTGATCGACGCGCTGCGCTATGCGGCGAAGAGAACTGGGCAGCGAACCGAGGTTCACGCGCTGTCCTTCTACGACCGACACTCTTGCACGGCGTACATCTATGATTTCGCGGGAGGAGTCTTCGTCGTTGCGCCCAGTGGCGTACGGCACTGCGACAACGGCATTGACGGCCACCTCTTCATCCAGAATCCCAAGTGGGAGCCGATCAACATCATCGGAACCGTCCAGAACCCGATTGACTGGCAGAAATGGTTGCTGAACGGAATCCAGTTTGCGACCGGTGACCTAGACGCGAACGATTCGGGTTTCCTGCTCCGGGTGTGGGTGCTGTCGCTGTACTTCCCGCAGCTCTTTCCAACCAGACCGATCCTCGCGCTGACGGGCGAAAAAGGTTGCGGCAAGTCATCGCTCCTTCGGCGCTTAGGGCAGATGTTGTTTGGCCCGCGATTCAACATCACCGCGATGACTGCGAAGCCCGACGACTTCGACGCCTTGGTGACCACCGATCCGCTTGTGATTGCCGACAACGCAGATAAGGCTCCGAGTTGGCTTGAGGACAGGCTGGCGGTGATCGCCACTGGCGGCACAATTCAGCGGCGGAGCTACTACACCACTAACAAGCTGGTGGACTTCCCCATCCGCGCAACAGTTGGGATCACCAGCCGCACGCCGGAATTCCGCCGCGAGGATGTGGCCGAGCGGCTCGTGCCTCTGAAGCTGGAGCGGATCACGACGTTCGGAGCCGAGAACGAGTTGCTCGCAGATGTTCAACGGCTGCGACAGTCTCTCCTTACCGCCATCATCGGTGACGTGTATCGAGCGGTGTGCCAACTGGAGAAGCAGAAGAGCCACCAACACGTTTCTGCGACGCGCTTAGCGGACTTTGCCAGTTTTGCAACGAAGGTTGGTCCGGTCCTCGGGATGGAGCAGCCGGATGTAGACCGTCTCTTCAACCGTCTCAGCGGGCAACAGGTGGCTTTCGTGACACAGGACGACCCGCTCTTCGAGTTGGTCCGAAGCTGGTTGGCCAAGCAGGGCAACGTCAACCGCGAGGTGTCCAGCACCGAGTTGATGAGCGAGTTGGAGAGCCTTGCGCCTGGTGGCGACGTCCCGTGGGCAGCGGGGAATCCGCGGTCGTTCGCGGCCTATACGAGGGACCGCGCTGGAACGCTTCGCTCGATGTTCTCGCTTCGCCAACGTACCGGACATGCGGGTGCGTCATTCCTGACTCTTGGAGGCCGCCTGGAACCGAGTGGTGCTGCTGGTGACTCTGGTGATGAGTCTCCTCTGTTTGTAGAGCAGGTGGTGAAATCTGTCGTTGGGAATGGAGGGCTGTAAAGATGTCTCCACAGCCACCACAGGCTCCGTCGCCCTGTCCGGGACTGGATGCTCTTGCGTCCAGTCCTGAACTCCTCGCTAGCTTGGACGGTTCTCAAATACCGACCGTTCTCGCTCAACTCGGCGCAGTCCAGGCATTGCTGGCCGCCGAGCTTCTCAAACGTCACGGCGCGCCGGTGCGGACGGAAGAGAAGCTACTCACTGTGCCGGATGCCGCGTCCCATCTCCGCGTTTCCAAGGACTGGATCTACCGGCGCACAAGGTCACTTCCGTTCATCGTTCGCCTGGGACGCGAAGTGCGAGTCAGCAGCGCGGAGTTGGAGAAGTTTGTTAGCAGGCAAAAACGATAATCGGACGAACGGTACAGGGGCGCGTGCCCCTGTACTTTCTACATTGGTTGTACTAGGGTTGGAATCGCAGAGACGAATGGTTTCCTGCAAGGAGGATTCATGGGCAACACCGGAGCAGCCAATCGGCTGCGAGGCTACGGCCGAACATTCAAACGAGGACAGATTTGGTGGATCGCCTACTACTTCGATGGAGATGAGCATCGAGAGTCCACTCGGTCCACCGACCAGGCCGTCGCGCGGCGACTGCTCAAGGACCGGATGAAGCAGATCCACAGCGGGAGGTGGGTTGGCCGAGACGAAGAGCGACTGACCGTTTGCGATCTCTTGGACGCGCTGGAGTTGAGCCTTGCGAACAAGGGAGCGAAGGGTCTCGCGCAACTGAAGTCGCACCTGAAGCCGGTTCGGGCGTTCTTCGCGCTGGATCGGGCGGTCTCGGTGAGAACTGACCGCGTCGAGCGGTTTGTCTCGGAACGAAAGGAAGCCGGACGCGCCTCTGCGACCATCAACCGAGAACTTGAAGGACTGCAGCAGGCTTTCAATCTGGCCGTCAAGCAACAGCGGCTGTCAAAGGCCCCCTACATCCAGATGCTTCGTGAAGACAACGCGCGGCAAGGCTTCTTCGAGCATTCGGAATTCGAGAAGTTCGTTCGGCTCCTGCCGGAGCCGCTAGACGATCTGGCGAGGTTTGCGTATCTCTCGGGTTGGCGGCGGGGTGAGATCGTGCCACTGAAGTGGGGTGCGGTAGATCGAATGGCCCGGGAGGTCAGGTTGAGTACATCCAAGAACGGGGAAGGGAGGGTCCTTCCGCTGGACGACGAACTGTGGAGCCTGATTGAACGCCGTTGGGCCGCGCGGACGGTCGAGCAGGAGGACAAGACGACGAAGATCTCGGAGTACGTCTTTCACAGAAGCGGCCGACCGATAGTGGACTTCCGGAAAGCGTGGAACACCGCTATCGCGGACGCCAAGGTCGCACCAAGGTTGTTTCACGACCTGCGGAGAACGGCAGTGCGTAACATGGTCAGGGCGGGCGTCCCGCAATCGGTGGCGATGTCGATCAGCGGTCACAAGACAACGTCGATGTTCCAACGCTACAACGTGACCAGCGGCAACGACAGAATCGAAGCCCTCCAGCGCACACGGGCACACCTGGCGGCCCTACCGAAGACGGACGAGGGTACTGTTGTCCAGATGCCTGCAACGTCCGCTCGCTGAACACGGACAAGACACGGACAAGACCGGCAGAAAAAAGAAAAAGCCGGTCAGCGACCGGCTCATTTCCTTAAGATTTTTGGTTGCGGGGGCAGGATTTGAACCTGCGACCTTTGGGTTATGAGCCCAACGAGCTACCGGACTGCTCCACCCCGCGTCACCAGAGACTCTGATACTAGCACACGCGACGCACGTGGCAACAGCTG
>JAIBBE010000167.1 GCA_019694835.1 Fimbriimonadaceae bacterium
GGAGCGACGTTGAGGGGGCTCTCTATCACTCCATCCCCTTCCCCCAGGGATGGAGCGTTTCGCCGCCTGCTTTCAATGTGGATCAGGACCCTCGCACTCTTGCTTTTGAGATGGTGACGGTAGGTAACCTCGGAGGGATTGAGGGATAAGACAATTAACTCAATCAGTACAAGCCTTCTGAGAATGATGATTCGATCTCAGGTCCGCTTTCATCAGAGTAGTTGTCGGAGTTAATCGGCGATCCGAGGGAGCCACGCTCTCTCGCAAAGTCCGCCATTCCTTCGAAGACGCTCTTATGGGTTTCGCCCTCGAAGATTGAATGGTCAGGCTCCCCCTGACTCGCACGTATTGTTGCAAACTGCTGTTGCTCTTTCGCGCTCGCCATCTGGATCGAGATCAGACGATAAACGTGGCCGTTGTACTCGCATTCGTGGCCACTCGCCGCGTGCCAGATTCTGCTACCGAGTGGCGACAGTGTGCTTAGGTGTTATTCCAAACCTCCATTCTCACGAACCAGCAGTTTCTTCGTCCGTTCTCCGCTATTTACTTCCTCCAATACCACCCACGCTCCAACCTCCGCGACGAGTTCTTTAGAAGTCGAGGGCGCAGGCGGCCGAGCGACGGACGGACCTGCTGACCTTCCAACCTCCGCGACAAGTTCTTTCGCAGTCATGGGCGCAGGCGGCCGAGCGACCGACGGACCTGCAGGCCTTCCAACCTCCGCGACAGGGTCTTTCGAGGCGAGGAGCATCGTGTTCTGCGGTTTATCAGTGGCCACCGCCGGACGGCGTCTTTCCCAATCGCGCTCCTCTCGACGCCGACCGCCCTTCGGTTGGGGCCAAAAGATACAGCGTTCTGCAGGTACTCCGGCTTCGTCTTCCCATCTTGCAAGGATGTCCTCACTAACTGAACGCCGGAATTCCGTCACTGAGCAAAGAATCTTGGACAAGAGCGAGTCATTACAACGGTTCTGCGAAGTCTGGTCCCTAGCTTCAAACAAAGTTCGTAGTGTAATAAACCTCATCTTGGCATGGCGACGCTCAGCTGCCTTAGCCAGAATTGGCTCAGGACTAATGCGTCTCCGATTTGTGTTCATGATGCCCTCATATTAGGTTACAACAAATTGTATCCCTACATCCTGTAACTGTGCATTACACTGGGACGGGAGGAGGTTGAGGATAGAAGAGGATAGAGAACGCCGCAAACCCGGAACCACCTCAAGCCGACCACGCCAGCAGCGCCAAGACCTGCTCGGTCTGTTCGATCGCGATGCACGAGTCGGTGATGCTATGGCCGTACAGCATCGGCTGGCCGGGCGCGAAGTCTTGCCGACCCTCACCAATTGGCTCCCGATCATCACCCCAAAGACGTAGCCGTCCATCTGCGCGGCAGTCGCCTCCGCAACTGACGCCTGAAGCCAATGATCCTAATTGTTAGTCACCTATCCCTCCATCCCCTCCCCGTGTGCCGCAAAGATGGCCCATGCAAGCAAATCTGCTTTATCGCGCTCATTGCCGTGCGAGGCGACCGGTGAATGGCCCTTGCTTGGGCTATGATGTTCGGGATGCACCGATCAACGTCGATCCTCGCCTGCCTCATTATCGCCTGCGCCGCCCACTCGGATGACGACACCAAGTTCGGCCACTCCAAGCACGGCAGCGCGTTCGACTCGGGGATGCGGACCAAGCCTTGGAAGATGCCGGGCATCGGGACGGCGCCTTTCGCGATCACCTCCCGCAACCCCGAAACGAAGGAATGGTACGACCAGGGCAACGCTTTGCTGCACAGTTTCTGGTTCGAAGAGGCGGAGCGGTCGTTTCGGTGGTGCCTCAAGCTGGAGCCGGGGAATCCGATGGTCTACTTCGGACTGGCGCGCTGCGGGCTCAACTGGTTCACGGCCGGAGCCGGTCAGTCCCCCGAGCTCAAGCGGTTCCGCGACTTCCTGAAGGAGGCGATGCGAATCAAGTCGAGGGCGAGTGAGCGCGAGCAGCTTTACATCGAGGCGTGGGATGCTGCTTGGTCCAAAGAAGGCGAAGAAGCGCGGGGCATCATCGTCGACCGCTTGCAGAAACTCTGCGTCAAGTACCCGGACGACATCGAGGCGAAGACTCAGCTCGCGTTTTTCAACATCGGCAGGGGTAGCGCGCTCGCCAACGAGTACCTCATTCAGCAGGTCCTCGCCGTCAACCCGATGCACCCCGGCGCCCATCACGCGCGGATTCACAACTGGGATGGCGTGGATGGGGGGCAAGCCGTAGCAAGCTGCGAGCGGTACGGCAAGGCCGCTCCGGGCATCGGCCATTCGCTCCACATGCCGGGCCACATCTACACGAAGATCGGGATGTGGCACGAGGCCGCGATCGCGATGGACAGTGCGACGCGGGTCGAGTTGGCGTACATGAACAATCGCCTCGCGCTGCCATTCGAAACGTGGAACTACGCCCACAACCGCGACTATCTTTGCTACATCCAGGAGCAGCTTGGCCGGGCCGATGCGAGTGTTCAGGGTGCTCTCGACATGCACAACGCCCCCCGCGATCCGGCGATGCCCGAGGGCGGCTACCCCGCGATCCTCCCACTCCTTCGCGTACTCATCAAGTTCGAGCGCTGGAACCAAATCCTCGACGGCAAAACCCTCTTCGATGTGAAAGAAGAGTTCTTGACCACGAACCGCCGAGCGGCGGAAGTCATGGCGCTCGTTGGCACCGGCAAGACTCAAGACGCGCGGAAGAAACTTGACGACTTGAAGACGTGGATGGGGAAGAAGGTCGAGGAAGAGATCGCCAAGACCCCCGATAAAGCGGACGCCCTGCGGGCCGAAGCCGAGAAGAATGCACCGAAGTTCGTGAAGGTCGCCACCGCGCAGCTTCTCCTCGCTGAGGGCAAGCGCGGAGACGGCATGAAGATCCTCAATGAACTCGCCCAGGCGGAGCGGGGGCACGACTACAGCGGAGATCCGACCGGCGACCCCTGGCCGGTAGCGCGCTTGGTCGGCGACGCTCAGTTTGCCGCCGGTGAGTACCGCAAGGCGATTGAGTCCTACGCCTACGCCCTGACCCAGGAAGTCAACGACGCCTGGTGTCTCGCTGGACTCGCCAAGAGCCATGCGGCACTCGGTGAGAGGGACAAAGCGCGGACTTATGCCGCCCGATTCCTGGCCGTGTGGGACGGCGCCGACCCCGATCTTCGGTGGATGAAGGAAGTCTTGGCGCTTAACCTCAATGCAAAACCGCTCGCCGAAACCTACAAGCCGGAGCGCCGATACGACCCCGCGGTGCTTGATCGACTCGGCCCCAGCAACTGGCAGCCCTTCTCCGCACCCGCGCTCAACTGCTTGGATGTCGACGGCAAGCCTGTCACGCTCGATCAGTATCGAGGCAAGAACGTCTTGCTCATCTTCTACCTCTCGGATCAGTGCGTTCACTGCATGGAGCAACTGAGCAAGGTTACGGCGAAGATTTCAGACTTCGAGGCCAACGATACGGTCGTCCTGGCGGTGAGTGCAGCCAAGCCAGCGGCGAACAAAGCGTCGGGTCCGCTTGCCGCCTTCAAGATCGCGCTTCTCTCCGACCCGGATCACTCAAATGCTCGCCGATTCGCGTCGTTCGATGATTTCGAGGACATGGAGCTCCACTCCACGATCCTGATCGATCGTCAAGGCCGGGTGCGATGGAAGCGATCTGGAGGTGAGCCATTCGCCAATGTGGATTTCCTGCTGTCGGAACTTAAGCGCTGGTCGGGAAAGTAGGCGAGGTTCCGGCTCCCCTCTCCTGCGCCCAGATGACTATCGTTGGAGTTCGGCTTACGCGGCGGAGGAGAGGGGTTGGGGGAGAGGTGCCGGGGTGAACCTGCTGGTGAGAGCCCCAGTCGGTGCTTGGCAGAACCGGGGTGCACGATTCATCACCCCGGCCACCCGGATTCGGGTCCGCCGAATGCGTCAGACCTCCATCAGTTCGGCGTCTTTCTTCTTCTGGTGATCGTGGACGTCAGCGATGAACTTATCGGTCAGCTTCTGAATCTTGGCCTCAAACTGCTTTTCGTCGTCCTCGCCGATCTCTTTGTTCTTCATCGCAGCTTTGAGGTGCTCGTTGGCATCGCGGCGGACGTTCCGGATCGCGACGCAGGCTTGCTCGGCGCGGTTGTTGACCATCTTGACCAGCTCCTTTCGGCGATCTTCGGTCATCTGCGGGAAGTTCAGGCGGATGTTGACGCCGTCGTTCGACGGGTTAATGCCGAGGTCGCTCTTCATGATCGCCTTCTCGATCGCGGCAAGGGCGGCCTTGTCATACGGGGTGATCATCAACTGGCGCGGCTCGGGAATGCTGACCGAAGCCATCTGGTGAATGGGAGTCTCGACGCCGTAGTACTCGGCGTGGACGCGCTCCAGGACGACCGGATTGGCCCGGCCAGTGCGATAAGTCGAAAAATCGTGGACCATGACTTCCACAGCGTGCTTCATGCGTTGTTCGGCATCAGCCAAGATATCGTCTACCATTTATTCGCCTCCTACGAGGGTGCCGACGCCCTGCTCACCCTTGACGGCGCGCAGCATCGCTCCCTTTTGGTTCAAGTCTAACACGATGACGGGCAATTTGTGCTCCCGGCACATCGTGAACGCGGTCTGATCCATCACCGCCAGCCGCCGCGAAATCGCCTCAGAGTAATCGAGCTTGTCGAATCGGACGGCATCGGGAAACTTCTTTGGGTCTTTGTCATAGATGCCGTCGACCTTGGTTGCTTTGAGCAGGCAGCCGGCTTCAATTTCGAGAGCCCGCAGCACGGCGGCGGTGTCCGTTGTGAAGTACGGATTACCCGTGCCCGCCGCGAAGACAACCACCCGTCCCTTTTCCATGTGCCTCATCGCGCGACGGCGGATGAAGCTCTCGGCAACCTGCGAGACGTTGATGGCGCTCTGGACTCGGGTCGGCACACCGTGCTTCTCCATCGCGGCCTGGAGGGCGAGGGCGTTCATGATCGTGCCCATCATGCCCATCTGGTCGGCGACGGTTCGGTCGATGCCGCCCTGTGTACTGAAAACATCACCCCGAATAAAGTTGCCGCCCCCGACGACGACCGCTGTCTCCACGCCGAGGCCGTGGACTCCTGCGATTTCGCCTGCGATGTAGTTCAGCGTCTCGGCATCCAGACCGAATCCGACGGGGCCTGACAGAGCCTCACCGCTGATTTTCAAGAGTACGCGACGAAAGAGAGGATCAGACATGCCGAGAAGAGAGTGTACCGGCTCAGGGCCGTTCCACGAACCGCCACTTCATTCGGTTGAACACCGCATACCCGACCACGAGCAAGGTGATGGACACGACCGCCGTTATCCCGAGCAGCCCCCAGTCGAGCGGGAGGGCCGGATAGAACGCCGAACCCACTTGGACCTCCTGTGGCGGCACCAGAACCTTGCGATAGGCCGTGCACAGCATCGCGATCGGATTCAGGTGATAAAGGGTGTAGATCAGCTGGTTGCGCCCTCCCAGGCCGCCTGAGTAAAGAACGGTCTCGCTGAAGTACATGATTGGGCTGAGGAAGAAGAGAAGGTAGAGAAGCACGCTGACGATGTATTTGACATCCTCATAGAACGTATTCAACGCTGAAATGATCAGGGACAGGCCGGTAACGAGGGCGAAGTTGATCAGCAAGAGCGCAGGCAGAATCAGCACTTGCCACGTGAACGGCGAGACTCGTGGATCGAGCAAGTAGACGACCAATAGATAGACAAAGAAGACCAGTATTGCAAGCAAGAAATGGATAAAGTTGCTGAGAATGCTCGCAAGCGGCAGAATCTCTCTCGGGAAATACACTTTGCGTACGACGGGCAACGACGCCAATACGCTCTGAGCCGAGTCGAGCAGCGTGAGCTGGAAGAACAGATAGGGAAGATAAGCCGCCAGAATATACGCGCTGAAGTTGGGCGTGTTGTTGTTCATGACGTACTTGAAGACCGCAGTCATGACGAGTACCGTGATGAGTGGATTCAGCAGGGACCAAAAGAAGCCTAACGCGCTGTTCTTATAGCGAATCCGGATTTCTCTTTCGACCATCGCGAAGAGCAACTCTCGAAAGCGCCATAGTTCGGCCAGGTCTTTCTTCACGAGTTCTCTCCTGAATCCCCTAGTGTGGCTAGGTAGCGATCAAGTTGGTCTTTGCGATGTCCGCGACTCGCAAGATCGCGGGCTTTGAGCAGCCACGGCTTCGCATCCTGAGCCCTACCCAATTCGAACAGGGCCATTCCCAGGGCATAGGTTCCATTCGGATGGTTTGGATCACTCTGCACGATGGACTCGAAGTATGCCAATGCTTGGGTTGGATACTGGCGCATCGTCTTTAGCGCTGTCTGAGTGTGGGGATAATCAAGCGCCAGGCGTAGAGCATCATGGATCTTCCCACGTCGCCTATACTCGGCAATGGCCCTCTGAATCGGCTTTGTCGGGTGATACTTGAGACCCAGGTACCAGGTAAGCAGATCGTCGGCGTTAATCCCTGAGATGTCCTTCCCGAAGAGCGAAAGGAAGGTAAGTTCGTCAGGTTCGTAACCCTCACGAATCATCGTCTCGATCCAAAGTTGAGCCGTAGGGAAGTCCTCCGACTTTTCGACGAGCAAAGCGTAGGTCTCGCCGTCGAGACTGGCACCCAGCTTGGCCATCTTTTCCATCCATCGGCTGGCGGTCGCATAGCTCTGAGCCTTGGTCAGCAACGTATTGAGAGTCGCAGTATCTGGGGCCACTCTCAACTTTTCCATCTTTTCCAGTCGCTTTTGCGCAAAGGATTCGTCGCGGCTCTTGCGAATAAGAATCGTAAATGTTGAAGCCTGGGGAACGACGCCTTCATGCATCATCATTTCGAGCCAGCGGCTTTCGGACTTGGGATCCTCGGCCCGCTCGATGAGCGCGTTAAAGGTGCGAATGTCAGGGCGGAGGCCCGCAGCGCGAAGATCATTGAGAATCTCACGTGCTTGGGGGTAATCCAAGCCGCTTTGGATCAGGCTGTTCCACTTATCGAGCAACTCATCCGGATTGGCCCCGGGTGTACGCGCCTCCTCAAGCAGGTGGTCTGAAACTTCGTCGGCGAGTTTCCCGGCCGCATCCTGACTGCCGACGAGCGAAAGCGTGTAGACGAAATAGCTCGGCGCATCGGGGTCGGAACCCGACTCGACCTTGAGCTTATCCAGCACGTGGAGCACGATGTCGTCCTCCATTTTGGCCTCGGGATTGGAGGCGAGCCGCTCCTCCAGATTGACGCGCTGAGTGAGGAAGTCCTGCTGGATCCACGTTCGAACCGTATCATCGACCAGGATTTCGTTGTCAATGCACAATTGGCAGGCACGCACCGCCCGCCGCACACTCGCACCGACGAAGTCGCGCTGCCCGTCGTGGAGGATGACCGGGAGGTCGCGGCCCGAGCAAACGGCCAAGCGAAGAGCCGGAATGCGTTCGACAGGAATGCCGCTCTCGTCGCTCATTTCTCGCTGAAATCGCTGGCCCATGATTCGCGCAAGGCAGCAAAGCGGTGCAACGTGGTCTTGGTCATCAGACATGACCAGCCATCCGTCGCCCGTGAATTTGACCACTGAATTCTCGAGCTGAACTGAATGGAGATGCGGTGTCAACTGGTTGACGAGGGCGAGGTTGAAGCTGTCCAGCCGCTTCGTTGGCAGTTCGAGGCCCGATTTGGTCGAGCCCTTGAGGTCCATTGCCAAGCACAAAGTGAGTCGAGCGGAATGCTCGGGAGTCATCTTGGAATGGCGATCACTGGTGGGCATGGCGACTCGCGCGCGGGCGCGCAACGGGTAATGCTACCCAGCGCATGGGTAGGGGCGTAACGATCGTTTCGTGCCGACGTCTGTAAGGTTGGGCAAAGTGTAACGACGTGAGGTGAAACTTAGACATGAGCGCTAACTCGGACATCGTGAAGGGGGCCGTGCTGGCCGTCCTCTTGGGAGCGGCCCTAACCGCAACCGCCGACCAGGACTACCGCCGGTCGACGAACCGTGGCGGAATCAGCATCGGCTACAATTCGCGCGATTTCAGCATTCGCTTGGACCTCGGCAACAGCCGTAATCGCAAGGATTGCTATGATCGTTACGATCGGTACGATCGGTATGACCGAAACGACCGATACGACCGTTTCGACGATTGTGGACGCGACTTTAGAGGTGGCATCGGTCGTTCGAGCCGATACTACCAATCTTGGGAACGACGCCCGGTGCAGAGCGGATTGACATCAAGTCGATACCTCGGTCCGACTCGCGGTGGACGGCGACTTTTCTAGCCCAGACTCCCTCCCCAAAGAGCCCCCTGAAAAGGGGGCTATATTTGTTTGGGTGTAGGTGTCGGTGGCCTAATAATATTAGCTGATACGACTTTGTATCTTGCCAGAAAGCTTGATCTGCGCGACCGGATACCAGGTTATGCCTAATAATCTTCGTTTTCGAGGCGAATTCTGTCATCATATTCTTCATGAAGTTCGCAACCAAGGCCATCCGCGTCGCCCAAGACCCCGACAGTCAGTACGGTGCTGTGATCAACCCAATCTGGCAGTCGGCCACCTTCGCGTGGAACAGCCTGGACGACATCCCCAAGTTCGATTACACCCGCGTCGCCAATCCGAACCGGGACAGCCTGGAGCAGGTCATCGCGAGCTTGGAGAATGGCAGCTTCTGTACTTGCTTTGGCAGTGGGATGGCCGCGATCGTAGCCGCATTCAGCTTGTTGAAGGCAGGAGACCACCTTCTCGTTGCGGGCGACATCTACGGCGGGACCTACCGGGTTTGCGAGAAACTTCTTCCCCGCCAAGGCATCGAGGTTTCGACCTTCGACTCGGCCAATCCCGATTCGATTCGCGACCTGGTCCAGCCGAATACGAAGATGCTGATCTTCGAGACACCTTCCAATCCGAACCTCCGCGTAGCCGACATTGCCGCAATCGTCGACGTGGCCAAGGAACTAGGGATCCAGACCGTCTTCGATAACACGTTCGCATCCCCCGCCCTGCAGCGACCACTCGACCTCGGCGTGGACATCGTGGTCCACTCGACCACCAAGTACATCAGCGGCCACAGCGACATTATTGGTGGCGCATTGGTCACGAACGACGAACAGGTCGCGGCGGCAATTTTCGAGTATGCGAAGACCGTCGGGGCCGTCCCCAGTCCCTTCGATTGTTGGCTGACTCTGCGCGGTCTGAAGACGCTCAACGTCCGCATGAAGACGCACTGTGAAAATGCACTGGCCCTCGCCCAGTTCTTGGAGAACCACCCGAATGTCGCCTCAGTCTCCTATCCTGGCCTCAAGTCCCACCCGGACCACGCAATCGCAGCAAAGCAAATGGTCGGCGGGTTCGGCGGCATGATCGCATTCGAGGTGAAGGGAACCGCCGAGGATGCTTGTCGAGTCGCGGAAGCGACCAAGCTCTTCCTGCTTGCGGAAAGCCTTGGTGGTGTCGAGTCGTTGATCGGCTACCCGCCGCTCATGTCGCATGCGACGATGAGCGAGGAAGAGCGTGTTGCCCGGGGTATCCCGCCAACCATGCTTCGACTCAGCGTCGGAATCGAGGATGTCGAGGACCTCATTGACGACCTGCGCCAGGCACTGGAGCAAGTTCAGCCCGCCAAGGAAGAGGCGAGAGCCTTGGTCGGAGCGATTTCGGGCTAGATTTTCCCCCCGAACAATGTGGGGATTGCGGCTCTGCTGGTGCAGGCAGCCACGAAGTGTGTTACTCTTAAGATGGTCACTTCGTGGCTGTTTTGTGTTGGGGGCCGAGAGAGGAGATATGAAGCAACGACTATTTTTGCGATCGCTGATCGCCCTTTTGACCTTGGCGACTGCGCTGGCGCAAGCCGCGATCGTCGACACCGTCACGTTCACGTCTGTTGACCCCAACCAGACCACGACCCCCACCTCGGGTGCTTTGCGAACGCATTCCTTCGCCGCTACGGGCTATACGCTCGGCCGGATTGAATTCAGCGGAAATTTGCAGGAAGTCAACGGGACAACGAACGACTTTGGCTCCGACAACATGATGCGCGCCGTGTTTCCTGACGGACGATTCAAGGATATTGGGTTGACGACCGCGGGAGGCTATTCGGGCGTACTTAACTTCAGCGGCAGTTTCTACTTGGTACCCGGTGCGACACCGCCCTATAGCGGAGCTTGGTCTTTCTACTTTTACAACACGTTTGATGACGGGCCTGCCGGTCAGCGCGACGTGCGCATCAACTCGATTCGCATTGATCTGACCGATAGCCTCCCGTTACCTCCCCTTGGCGACGACTTCGGAACCATCGGAACTCCTGGAGTGCTCAATTTCGCCAGGAACTTCCCGGTGGGGCTGGTTCGCTGGTACATCTTCACCATCGGTGAAGCGACGACGGGCTCGAAGTACCTCGATATCGATACCGAATCGACCACGGGCTTCGGCTCAGGCGGCTTTGCCAACGATACGGTTATTGCACTCTACTCGCAATACGGCGAACTGATCGCCAGCGATGATGATGATGGCTCGACGCGGCGAAGCCAACTCACGTTCGGGCCATCAGCGGGAACTCGTCCGGCAGTTGGTGACGGCGTGGCCTACAACGGTCGTGACGGCTCGCTCGAAGCTGGGAAGACCTACTACCTGGCAGTCTGCGGAATCGATGGGACCTTCGGGGACGCGTTCAACGCCTCGACCAACTCGATCAGTACCGGATCGATCGTGGTGAACATCCGCACGAACGTGGTTGCTCCGCCAACGCTAGCGGGTACGGTGACGCTTCAGGACTTCGGCGTGTCGCCCGCTGGCCAGCAGGTCACGGTCGAAGTTCGCCCTGCTGGGGGTTCGTCGCCGTTGCAGACGACGCAGGTGACGTTGGATGCAGCTGGCGCCTATTCGTTTATTCTTTCCGGCTCGATAACGCCTGGAACCTATGACGTAGTTGCCAAGGGTTCGCATTGGCTACGTGGTCGGGTAGCGAACGTAGCGGTGACTTCGACAGGTGCTACCGGCGTCAACTTCTTGCTCATCAATGGTGACGTGGACGAAGACAACGAGGTCGGCATCGGGGACTACGCGATCATCTCCGGTACCTACAATAAGTGCCTAGGCGATCTTGGTTACGCCGCCGCTGCCGATCTCAACGGAGACGACTGCGTTGACATCGCAGACTACGCGATCCTCTCGTCGAACTATGGCCTAATCGGCGAAGACTAGAAAGACGGAGCGCGGACTTCAGTCCGCCTTTGGACCCTGGACTTCAGTCCATCGGGAAATACTCGGAAAGACTGAACACAGGACGTTCGAAGCGCGGACTTCAGTCCGCGCTCCCTTCTTACTTTCTCAGCATATCACGCAAGTACAACTCGCAGACTGGGCGCGTTTGGTAGTCGATACCAAGCAGCTTGCGCAGCTTCGCAATCGCCTCTTCTCTCGTATCGCCAGTGTTCACCTGATGGCGCTGCCAGAACTTCTGCCACCAATCCGCGGGCTGGACCTTCGGACCTTCGTATTCCGTAATACGACCAGTCCTGCCTTCTGTCACTAAGCTGCCAACGTAGTCGCTCATCGCGTAGACCTTGTCGATCTGGTCACGGATTTCGTGGATGTCCTTATCCTCGACGACGCCGTTGGATGTTGCCTTATAGAACTGGACCGTCACGCGGATTGGGAAGCGGTCGTCGCGCTCGATCTGAAGGTTGTCAACTTCGGTGAACACGCCTTCGAGGTCACCATGGCCGATGACGGCCGCTTCGACATCGCTTCGCATGGACTTGTACTTCGCGCCCTCGGCCATCGAGGCATCAGCTCCGCCCGCCCCGCCCGGAGCACCGTACATCTCGCGACGGGGTCGTTCCTTCTGCTTGAGCGGAACCTGGATCAGCAAGACCATGTTGAGCCCCGCCGGGGTCGCGCGGTCGTCGCCAATCGGTGTCGTGTTGTCCCCGCCCTGAGCTTTGAAGTCGCTAATACGCTGGCCGGTCAGGCTCGCTCGCTTGCCGTCTGAGTTGTGGAACAGACGTTGACCCCAGGCCGAGCCTTCGGCAAAGGCATCCCGCTTATTGTCGATGATCGTCATGCTCGTGCCCTCGCGAGTTGCGAGGATGGTGAGGACGGCTGGGTCGCCGCTGATCGACTGGTAGTTGAACAAAACCGGGTTGAAGGTCGCCTTGCCAGACTTCGGAACCGGCAGGAAGCAGGCCTGGGCACTCACGAGAACCTTCGAGTCGCGATCCGCGAGCAGCGATTTCTTCGGAGCCTTCCACTGACTCGGATAGCTCATATAGAGAGTCGGATTTTCGAGCAGCTCGTACAGCGAAATCCGCTTCAAGCCACGGCCCTTGTGATTGCCTACCAAGACGGTAAAGTCGCGTGGATCGAGGTCACACGACTTGTCATTGAAATTGTCGTAGCGGATGACCGGCATGCACTTGACCTGCTGGCCACGGCCCTTTTCGGCCGGCGAGGCGACCTGGATCGTCATGTCACTGATGTTCGGGCCGACCGAGGAGCCCTTGTAGCGTCCCGTGTCCTCCCAAGTGAGGTTGAGAACGCGCAAGTCGTACTTTTCCGCGAGTCGCTGGGCCTCGGGATCGCCAACCATGGCCGCGGTACGGTCGATCGCACGCTGGTAATCCACACGCTCAATGTTCAAGTTCTTCCCTCGCTCCTTGGGGTTTCGGATTCCCGGTCCACCACCGTCTCCATCTTGCATGATCGCGGCTCCAAAACCAAGCGATGCCAAGAGAGTGGAAGCCAAAATTACCATTCGATTCATCGGATTCTCCTTCGTTTCGTGTCGCGGATCAGTGTTCGATGGCGCACGACACGTTCAAAGAATCAGACGACGGGCGACGAATTAGGTAACAAGTCCTGGCTCGCCGAGCATGGCCTAGGACTTCTTGACCCTCTGCCTCCGATGAGCGTCTCTGCTGACAAGCAGGTATTCAAACCGTAGGACCACCAGATGGAGAACAACATGAAACGCTTGAATTCAGTCGCCTTGATCTTGGCCGTCGCCGTCACCGGGGCGTTTGCCCAGAGTCGCCAGAGTTACATTAACACCGCCCACCGAGCCGTTGAGGACAAGATGGAGCGCGATTGGCGCACCACAGTGAAGATTGAGGAGTGGATTTCCTCCGAAGTCCAGAATCAGGATCGCGACGAGGTTACGGTCAGGGGCCGGGGAAGGGTCACGAAGCGGGGCGACAACCGCGTTGGCCGCTTCGATTACACCGTCAGAATTTTCACTCGCCGTCGAATGGCCCCGATCGTCGACTACGACGTGCGCTCGTGGGATGATCAGTGGCGCTATGACGACCGCTACTTCCGACGCGAAGCCGAATCGCTTGTTCGGGCCAAGCTCGAAAGGGACCTTCGGGGCAACCTCTTCGTAGACTTTCGGAATGTCAGCGTTTACGATGGACGCGGTAACTTGCGCGGGGTCAAGGGTGAAGGCACCATGTACCGGCGAGCCTCGGACCGACGCGGCTCATTTACGTTCGACGTCCGCTTTGACCGCCGAAATGGCGATGCTGAAGCCGTCATTGTCAGCATCCGTAACCGGCCCGATAATGGGAATGGTGGCTGGGAACCCGATAACGATCTTGAGCGCCGGTTCATTCGCAATGCACGCCGAGCCGTTGAGGAGAAGTTCTCGCGAGGTGCCCGTTTCGAATGGTATGACGAAGAAATCGGGGATGTCCTGTTCGGCGTCCGCACCGTGAAGGGTTCATTCACAGTAAGAGGCGGAAACCGACCCGGCCGGTACGACTACCGAGCAAGGCTCGGAGCCGGTACCGGCGATGTCCAGAACGTTTCGATTACCCGAGACTAGTTCTTCTTCGGCAACAGCCGAAAACGTAGAGCACTCGGCCGCTCAGAGTCATGATAAATCGTCTGGCTCTGGGCGACGAGTCTCGTTGCGGTAGCGATTGGATCCATGGTGCCGTGGTTTCGGGCGAACATCGGCCAAGAACCGCTTGATAAGATCACCGCGATTCGGTGACCCTTCTTGAAATGATGCGCGGTATCCCACGGTTCGATCGTTGCCCTGTAGACCTTGCCGGGTTCGAGTGCGGATGGCGTCGACCAACCGCTTAAGAAGCGTGCCCGAATCTTGCCGCTCATCCCGATGGGCCGCATTACACCCTTGTCATCGATGTCGACCACGGCCGCAATGAAATCACAATCAACGGCAGACGTAGAGAAGTAAAGGTCGATCGAAAGCGGCCCCCCAATCTCCATCGGTTCTTTCAGCGGCTCGCTCTTGTAAACGAGGGTAGATTCATCGTAAGGTTCAATGTTAATCGTTAGGCTGATTGCCTCAGGGTCATCAGCCTTCTTGAACTCTTCGGGAACGGTCGTATCGGCAGGATTGTAGACGTAACGATCGGGTTCCTCGTTGCTCGGTTTCGTTTCGATCAGCTTCCCCATACTCGTGTCGCCATTTGCTGGACCGTTCGAACTGAAATAGAGAACTTTCTCGGTAGATCTCGAATCTGGCCACGCATCATAGGAGCGCCATTCGTTAATTCCGGTCACGAACGCCTGCACTTTCGGAGTTTTCTCCGCTAACTTGACATCTTTGCCTTTCAGCCAAGTATCAAACCATCGCAGATAAACCGAATCGAGGTCGATGATCGCATCGGGACCATAATCGACATCGCCAAGCTTGGAGGTCGTATTGAAGGCATGAACCCAGGGCCCGTAGATCAGCCACTGATTGGTCTTGCCCGCCTTGGCCATAATCGACCAATTGGTCTTCGTACCAATACCATCGCCATCCCACCAGCCGCTGATATGCAGGGCTGGAATGTCGAGTTTGGACATCTGCTCCTGATAGTTCCAGCCGCCCCACTTGCTTGCATCGTCGCGCTTGAGCCACTCATCATAGAATGGAATGTTCACGCCAAAGAGCGCATTATCGATTTCAGTGAGCGGAAGAATGGCCATTTTCGACCAGTCCTTTGCCTTGTCTGCAGCGCGCTCTAAATGTGTCTTCTTCTCGCGAACGAGGTCCGCCCACCAGACGTTGCCGTAAAGGAAGAACATGCCGTGATCATAGGGCAGGTTAAAGAAGGCATCCGGCGGAGAAACTTGGGGGACGATGCACTTCAAAGCGGGATGATTCATGACCGCAGCCTGCCACTGAACGAGGCCGCTGTAGCTACCGCCGATCATGCCGACCTTACCATCGCTCCAAGGTTGCTTCGTGATCCAATCAATGGTGTCGTAGCCGTCATTCTTTTCGTTAACGAACGGGTCCCATTCGCCGCCGCTTTCCTCACGTCCACGGCAGTCTTGAACCACCAGAACATAGCCTCGTTTGGCCCACCATTCTGCTTTCGCGCCCATCATCTGTGGCTTTCGTCCGTACGGGGTACGCACTAAGATGGTCGGGTATTTGCCTTCGACATCGGGCCGCGCGAGGTCGGCGACGAGTTCGACCCCGTCGCGCATGGTTGCCTTGACTCCCGATTCGGTCTTTGCCTTGAATTCAGGCTGGCTTAATGACTTGTCGAGGGTTGTTGGATCGACGAAAACACCTTCGTAACCGGTCGCCACCTGCTGGTACGACTGTGTCGGTACGTCCATTGCCACAACGAATCCGCTCGCCGGATCCTGGATGAGGCGGACGCTGATCCCAGCGAGCGTCAGCACGAATTCATCGAGGACTTTGCTGCCGAACTTGATCTGGCCCTTGTAGCTGACATCAGTCTTCAGCACGGTCGCTTGATCGAGGAGAAGAACGTCAAGTTTCTGCGTCCCGCCTTTCTTCCGGTCGTATGCCGAAAAGATCGTTGCCGTGATCTGAGGCAGGAAATTGCCCATGGCGGGTGCAGGAAGTCCCTTGACATCTTGGTCGACAGTCTTGCCGCTCGCAACCACCTTCGCTTTGCCGTTCTCGACTGCGAGCGACACCTTCTGGCCGTTCGTGTTCGAATCGAGTTTGTACTTGGTGACCTTGTTCTTCTCAATCGTCCCCGAGAACTTCATCGAGATCTTCTGTCCGGCGACGCTGACATCTACTTGTGCGGTCCACGAACCATTTTTCTTGAGTTCGTAGACCGTCGTGCCCGAGTCGGCCCCACCGAAGGAGACCTTCATGCGCTGAGGCTGCGCGAGGCTAAAGGTCGCAGCAGCGATCCAAACGAAACAAGTCAAGAAGCACTTCATTGCAGCTTCAGTTTGACCGATTGAGCCCTAGTTCTTGGAAATCGTCCCCGTTCCCGAGACCTGGCTCTTCACCTTCGGCGATCCGGCGTACTTGATCGAGCCGGTGCCGGAGATGTTGCCGTTGAGCGACTTCGAGGCGTAGAGGTCGAGATTGCCAGTACCGGAGATGATCGCATTCACGGACTCGGCCTGGAACTGGCGCAAGGCCATCGAACCGGAACCGGAGACGGTTGCGCTTAGGGCGCCCACCTTTCCGGTGAGCGTGATATCGCCGACGCCTTCGATCGCAAGCGCGCACGCCGGTGTCGAGATATTCTTGCCGATCAAGTTGCCGCTGCCTCGAATGATCGCGCCTTTGAGTTGGGGCAAGGTGATCCATGCCTTGAGTTCGAGTTTCGACGTGTAGCTGCCCTTGGGTCGGACAATGAGGCTGTCGCCTTCGACCCGAGTCTCAATCTGTTTGAGCAGGTTGTCATCGAACTGGAGGGTCACCCCAGGCTTGCTGCCGGTGAATACCTCGGCCTCAATCGCACCTTCGAGAACGATCTGGCTGAATGCTGGGACAGAGCGGGTCTCCTTCCGGGCGTTGCCCGAGCCTTCAGTCTGACGAACCTGGGCGAAGGAGACAGCGGCGAGAATGGCACAAGAAAGGGTCAGAAGCGTCTTCACGACTCCAACTACCGGGCTCACGCGTTCCTGGGTTGCGCGGTCCTATGGCAGGGTTACCACTAGGCCCCATCCGTAGTTCACCAAACGCTGCATTGCACCCAACTCGAATCCTAAAGCGGGTGGCCGGGGTGATGAATTGTTCACCCCGGCGCTGCCAACCGCGGGAGCCTGTGGGTGCTTGGTAGAACCGGGGTGCACAATTCATCATCCCGGCCACCCGTGCGCCTCACTTCGGAATAAGAATTCCTTGCCAGCCCGAGGTCGCATCGAGTTCTTAAATTCGGGATACGGCTCGGCCGTTTACGGCATTACGCCAAACCCGATCCGCGACGGGTGCTGGGGTGTGTGCCAAACACTGATCGTAGACTTTTGGAAGTCTTCAGCCTTCGCTTTGTAGATATCTACAAAGCGCTGCGGATTTCGATCCACGAGCGGGAACCAGCTGCTTTGGATTTGGACCATGATGCGATGGCCCTTACGGAAGGTGTGCATCGTATCTGGGAGGTCGAACTTCACCTGCTCGACCTTCCCGGGCTCGAACGCAAATGGCTTCGAAAAGTCCTTGCGGAACTTGCCCCGGAAGATCTCGGCGCGGACGAGCATTTGATAGTTCGCCATCGGCGTCCCGCCGAGATTTGGGCGCGCATCGGCAGGATACTCGTCAATCACCTTGACCACGAAATCAGCGTCCGAACCCGTCATGCTCACCCAGAGGTCAGCGGTCACGGGACCGGCGATCGTAGTGTTTTCGTCTAGGATCGGCGAGCGATACGTTAACACATCGGTTCGCTGCTCGGCAAAACGCTGATCGTCGATCATGTACTCGCGGGTACGGCCAACGAGAGTGCCCTTCTGATAAGGCACAGGGTTTGCCGGATCGCTCTCATAGCTGTCGGACTCGGTCGTGGGCTTCGGCGGCGCGTCCCAGCTGAGGCGCTTTCCATCTCCCAAATAGATCCAGCGTGCCTTTGCGTCCTTCGGTGGCCAAGCAGCGAAATTGCGCCAGGTTCCTGTCCCAGTTTCGTAAACCTGGGCCTCAGGCAAATCGACCTTGCCATTGCCACGTAAATGGGCGTCGAAGAATGGCCATTCCACCTGCTCGCGGTAGAAGTTGCCCGGCTCGCCGGGCATGTCGATGTCGCCAAACCGGGAACCCGGACCGATCGCCCAGCCGCCGTGGGGCCACGGCCCCATTACCAAATTGATCTTCGCCGATTTGTTCTGCTTCTCGGCGAATTTATAGAGATTACAAGCCCCCCAAAGATCTTCGGCGTCGAAGAAGCCTCCCACGATCAGGAGCGCACACTTAACTCCAGTCATGTGCCGGGGAAGCGACCTGGCTTGCCAAAAGCTATCGTAGCTCTCGTGAGCCATGAGGTCGTTCCAGAACTTGACCTCGCCCTTGAGGTACTTTTCGTTGTAGCTCGGCAGCGGACCCATGTCGAGGTACCACTGGTAGGCGTTGCCCTTGTAATCGAATTGCGGACCCGGCTTTGGCGTCGCCGTGGGGACTGGGCGGGGCTGTCCAAATCCCGAGTGGAAGGAAAAGGCGTCCTGCAGGAAGAACGCGCCGTAATGATGGAAGTCGTCGCCCATCCACCAGTCGCTGACGGGCGCTTGTGGTGACGAGGCCTTGAGAGCTGGATGCGAATCGATGGCGCCAGCACCAGCATAAAATCCCGGATAGGAAATGCCCCACAGCCCGACCCGACCATTGTTGTTGGGCACGTTTTCAACCAGGTAATCAATCGCGTCGAACGTGTCGGTGCTCTCATCGATGTCCTTCGCGGACTTCTTGTTCATGTTTTGGGGGCGAACATCCTCGAAGAGACCCTCTGACATGTAGCGACCGCGAACATCCTGGAAGGCAAAGATGTAGTTATTGGTCCGGAACTTGGTCGAACCTCGGAATCCGCCCTTGTAGTTCGTCGGTCCGTAGGGACCTGCACTGTAAGGAGTTCTTTCAAGCAGGATCGGATGCTTCTCTTTCCCGTCCTTCGGCACGTAAACAGACGTGTACAGCTTCACCCCATCCCTCATCAGGATCATATATTCATATTTGGTGTACTGTTCTTGTACCGAAGGCAATTGAGTGAGCAAAGACCAAGACAAAGCGGCAACGAGCATGACTCTGCTACGTTACCGCTTCTGGATCAACCTTCGAAAGGCCACGTGGGCAGCGTTTTGGAGAGCGGCTTGTCCGTGCGGTAGCCCAACTCGTACTCCGCTTGGACCAAGGTATGGATTTCTCGTGTGCCCTCGTAGATCATCGCGCCGCGAGAATTCCGGAAATACCGCTCAACCGGGAATTCGTCGCTGTAGCCGTAGGCTCCGTGGATTTCGACAGCGTCGTGGGCGGCTTGAAACGCGAAATTGCAGTTCTGCCACTTGGCAAGGCCGCACTCTCGGGTGTGCCGCAGACCGACGTTTTTCATCCACCCGACCCGGTAGTACAGGAGGCGGCCCATGTCGCGCCCCGCAACCATGTTTGCGATCATCTGCTGCACGAGCTGCTTCCTACCAATCTCCTCACCGCCCACCTTTCGCTCGTGGCAATACTTAACGCAGGCGTCGAGACAAGCCGTGATGATGCCCACCGATCCCGACGCCACCGTGTAGCGCCCATGATCAAGCGCGGCCATCGCGATCTTGAACCCCTCACCTTCTTCGCCCAGTCGGCAATCAGCAGGCACCCGAAGGTCTTCGAAAAAGATCTGGCCCGTATTGCCTGCGCGTACGCCGAGCTTGCCATGCAGCGGTTTGGAGTGGAATCCGGGCAGGTTTCGGTCAACGATGAACGCGCTCATACCATGGGCCTTGGACTTGGCATCGGGGTCGGTGACCGCGATGACAAGGAACTGATCGGCATAGTCGGCAAGGCTGATCCAGGTCTTCTCACCATTGAGAACATAGGAATCGCCGTCCTTCGTGGCTCGCGTTCGGATGTTGACGGCATCGGACCCCGCGTTCGGCTCGGTCAGGCCAAACGCGCCGACCTTTGAGCCTTTAGCGAGGTGAGGAAGCCAGCGCTGCTTCTGTTCTTCGGTGCCCCATTGAAGGATGGTCAGCGAATGCAATCCGCTGTGCACGCTCATGACGACGCGGGCACTGGTGTCGGCCCGCTCGAGTTCTTCGCAGACGATGCCGAGTGAAATGTAATCCGTGTCCTGACCGCCGTATTTCGCAGGAATGGAAACACCGAGAACTCCCGCTTCCGCCATCTTGTCGAGCATTTCCCGATCCGATCGGGCCTCGCGATCACGTTCGGCGAGGCCGGGGAGAATCTGCGTCTGGCCGAACTTGTAGGCCATTTCACGCACGAGTTCATGCTCTTGGGTCAGGGAAAAGTCCATGTCTAGAGTGTACCGGATGCCTGATTTGAACCTGATTTGGCCCACATCGTAAGGTTGCTGTGCGCACGAGGCAAAATAGGGGCGTGCAGGCGCTGAACATCCAAGGATTGGCCCCTCTTTGGCGGCGACCTGCCGTGTTGCGACTGCTTCTCATTGCCTTGCTTGCTGAGATCGGTTACGCCGTCCTCAATATCTCGACCATGCCGGTCTACCTGAAATTCGACCGACATTTCGGGGCATCCGTCATCAGTTTGGTTCTCGTTGGCTTTCTGCTGAGCGAGGCGGTCATGAAGAGCCCGATGGGCCATCTGGCCGACAAGGTGGGCCGCAAGCGCCTGATCGTGATCGGTCCCGCCCTCACCTTTGGCACCTCCTTGCTGACCCTCCTCGTCCCCTATGACATCGGGGTATGGGAGACCGTGATTCTCGTCGTTCTGCGCATGCTCGACGGCGTCGGCGCCGCCATGCTTTGGCCAGCGGCCTTCGCCCTGGTCGGCGAAACAGTGCCCGATGGAGAGCGCCAGCAAGCAATGTCGCTTCTGAACATGTGCTACTTGATGGGGGTGGGCTTGGCCTTGCCTATCGGGGGAATCGCCAACGACTTGCTAGGTTCGTTTTTGGCCCCCTACACTGGAGCGCGCTCACCGGGGCTCTTCCTTTCCGCCCTCCTCTTCGGGATCGTTGCCTTGACCGCGTATCGGACATTGCCCTCAGACCGAGACCATTACGCACCCAAGGAAGGGGAAGACGGGCATGGAGATTTTAAGATTGCCGATGTTGTTGCAACTGCCAGGCGTATTCCAGCCTATCTGATCCTTGCCGTGGTGACTTTTGCCGGTATCGGATTCCCGATGGCGATCATTAAGATCTTCGCCGAAAAGCAGTTCATGATGTCCGAGGCCACGTTCGGTCTCCTCGTCTTGCCGGGTGCAGGCGCGATGGCCTTTCTCAGCGTGCCAATGTCGAAGTTTGGGGAACGGATTGGGCGGGCGAAGGCAGTCCACGTTGGCCTCTTTCTGTGCTTCATCGGCATGGCCGTCATCTCCGCAGGAGCGTTCTTGCCCTTCCTTCGCGCGGCTTGGGTCCTCGCTCTCGGGGGCATTCCCGTTGGGCTGGGATTTCTGCTTGCTATTCCTGCCTGGTTCGCCAGCGTTTCCGATGTCGACGAGAAGTGCCGGGGGGCCAATCTCGGTGCCGTGATGACCGCGCAGGGCCTCGGCGCGATTATTGGAGCCCCGATCGGCGGGTTCTGCTATGACTACTTCCAGCACGTGAATGTCGATTTCGGTCGCTATACGCCGTTCCTGGGGACCACCTTCTGCCTCCTGTTCGGCTGGCTCCTTTCTTTACGAATATTGCATCAGCCTATCCCTTGTGATAATGCTTGAATTACCCAATAATAGATGCGCTGGGCGAAACGTCGCTCTATAATCTATCATTCGTCTATGAGCCACAAGACTCCGACCCAAAGTAAGGAAGTTGGCGCGCGCATTCGCACTGCAGCGGATAATGCCGGCCTGTCCCTTCAGGAGTTGGGCAAGCGTATCGGGGTGTCTCGTCCGACGATCTATGCGTATGCCGCAGGCACCCTCAATGTCTCGTCCGAAAGGCTGGGGCAGATTGCAGCGGCGACCAACCAGTCCGAGACCTTCTTCGCCCCACCCGTAAGCGCACCTTCGACCTCGAGACCACTGGAGGAACTCGTCGATGCCCTTTTGGGGCATGCGGACCTGAATCGTGCTCAGGAGGTGGTTTCGGAGAGTCTGGCTCATGCTGAGCGCGTCGGCAGGCAGGCGGATCTGGCTTCCGTTCAATTTAAGCTCGGAAATGCGCTGCTGTTCGATGGCAACTATCTTGAGGCGGTCGCCCACCTTCAGGCGGCGCGCACTGGCTTCATTCAGCGCGGACTGACCCAGGAAGCGGCCCGTTGCAGCCAGTCGCTCGGCTACGCTTTCATCAACACGGGGCGAATCGATCGCGCCAAAACATGCTTTGAGGAAGCGAGCACCAACTTGCCTGTATCTCGAAGGTGGATGGGTGAAGTTTCGCTCGCGGGTCTTGCCGAGCGTACCGGCGACATCGAAGAGGCACGTCGGCTCCTTTGTGACCTCGAGAGCCGCCATGACCTCCCCCCCAACGCTCGGGCGTACGTCTTGTCGAACCAAGCCAGTTTGGCGGCGACATGTGGCCTTTGGAGCGAATCTCTTCGGCTGAATCGGATGGCGCTACAGACCGCCGCAACCTCGACAGACCAGACCATCGAACGCTACCTGCAAATCGGCCGCGCGATGGTCCGGCAGGGACAATTGGACGAAGGCAGTCTTTGGCTCATGCGAGCATGTGACGCCGCGTCACTGGTCGCAGATCATGCTCGCCGTTCGTACGCTCAACTGATGACCGCACGGCTCTTGCTTGCGGCCGGGTGCCTCGCAGAAGCCCGCGCCATGACCATTGAGGCGCAATCCGAGGCGATTCGACGTGAGCACCGGAGGTCGGAGAGCTATGCGCTGCTCCTGCTCGCCGAAATTGCCTTTGGCCGTGGCGACCTCGAGGCTGCCGTGGATTTGGGGTTGCAGGCGGCTGTCTTCTGCGATACCCAGAGGTACCCGACCATCGCGATCTACGCGCGAGCGGTGGTCTCAGCCAGCCACGCGCGGCTTGGTCAAGTCTCGCGGGGGCAAGCTGTACTGCGTGACGCGACCCAAACCTCGGGATTTAACTCGCTGGGCAGCCAACGGGCGCTCTGTTGGGGTGTCGAAGCAATGCTTTACGGCGCAGAGGGCGAGCGCGAAGCGGCGGCCGCCCGCAGCCGCCAAGCCATTGAATTAGCTTCGGCATCCGGTGACCAGTTGCTCGCGATGGCCGAAATGTATCGGTTGCGTGAATACGACGCAGGAGCCGATGCTCCGGATTTAGGAAGCTGGGTTAGCCAGCATGTGCACTGGACCCAAGGATTGACGCTGTCAACCCTCAAGTTAACCCCGCCGAATTGGACGGCCTTGGCCAATCCCTAGGAGAAGATGTTGAGAAAGTACTTTTTTGCTATCAGTGTTCTCGCCACCCTCGCCTCGATCGGATGCGGTGGAAGGGTTGCGAGCGACTCTCCGACGCGTGGCGAGGGCGATATCCCGGTCGGCCGTGTCCGCATTGCCCCAGGTCGGTCGGCAACTGTCAGGATTGACTCGGTTGCCGGCACGTTCTCGACGATTGTAACGGGCAACGCCACGGTCGTGGCCCCTTCGCAGCCATTCGGTCCGGCCACGTTGACCATTCAACCGGACAGCGATGACCTCCTAGCCACCTCGATCCCGATTCAGTTCGGAATGAGCCAGCAATTTGTGTTCAACGCTGAAGTTCAGCAGCGAAGCGCCGCCACTGCGGTTGATTCCCTTCAGATCGAGTTGATGGGCTCACCCGTGAATGTGGGCCAATCAAGGAACATTAGAGTCATCGTCAACGGCAAGAATGTCGGCAATGTTCGTCCCTCGATTTGGATCGACGGCGGTGTCGGCATGCTCGATAACGGCTTCCGATTCGTGGCGACATCTCCGGGTGAGGGCGTGGTGCATGCCGAGCTCCTCGGGGTCCACACGTCCATTCCGGTGACCGTCGCACCTTAGGGTACTGGTGGGGGCTTCTCTTCGCCGCCACCTTCACCTGCTTTAACACCCGAGTACTGCTGCCGCTGCTGCTCCACGAGCGCGGCAACCTTGACGCGGACAGCTTCGGGCAACTGATCGTACTTGAGCCATGGTCCGCTGGTAGGGAGGGAAGCGTCCCGAAGATCCTCGCGCAAGGTCACTTTAGGGGTGAAGCGGAAAGTGAAGTTGAGAGTCGTCATCGTGCCGAGCCGGAAACGATCTTCGTCAACCTGGCCCATGGCCCAAGGAAACAGGTCTGGCCTTTCGCGTGCGAACAGCCGCCATGCGATCGACTCGGGCATCTCGCTCGTTTCAACTTCCTGTCCGCTCTCGGCTCGGGTTTTCACGGCAAAGAGATCGAATTGAGCAGGCTTCATCGAGATCGCGCCGTTGGCGAGGAGTCCCGTGGGGAGCGCCTCGGTCGGTTCGCTGGAAAAGGCGTTCAGCATAGCGCTCTCGTCGCTGACCTGGGATGTATCCTCAACCAAGTCAACCCTCCCCTCGGCACCGTACACCATTTGATAGACCATGCGAACCTGGTCTGAAGTGAGGGAGCCCAGGGACAGATTGCCACCCGCCCGAAGCACCTTCTTCTGGTCGGCACTAAACTTCCCCCACAGGCTCAGCATTTGCCAGCTTCCTGAACCCAGCGCTGAAACACGGTCCCCCATCACCATCATCAAGGTGAACAAGGCAATCGAAGCGTACGGGGGGTCCTCGTGTTTCGCACAAAAGCTGGCCGTTTCGTCGAGACTAAGGGCATTCTTTTCCGAAGCCAAGCGAACGAACTTGCCGAGTTCGGCGCGGTTGGCGCGCATGCGGCGAGCAAGAGTCATGTCGTCGGGCAAAATGGTGAGCCAGTCATCGTCGACAAGTACACGGATGATGCGCCCGGCGATCAACTGGTCGAGGAAACTGCCAACCGTGACGTTTTGTTCACCCGCGAAGAGGAAGAAGAATGCAGCGGAGTCGGGGATAACTGCAATCGTGTTCTTGTTGAGAGCCCTGGATACTCCAAGCAGGGCATCCGAGCAGGCACCGTCAATCGGATCGAACTCTTCAGGATGAAGCAGTCTTGCCAAGACTTCAGGATCGGTGACTTTGCCTTGCTCATCACCCTCGGCGAAACGCGACCGCATTACGGCGTTGAGTTTCTTCGTTTCCGGCGAGAACTCGATTGGACCGGTCAGGGTTCTGGCGTAAGACGCTGGAGAAGGCACTGTAGGTCCATCCGACAGTAGGTTGCCATAAGCGTTCAGGACGGGCTGATCGTTTGAGTCGATAAAGGTGAGTGACACACTGAGGCTGCCAGCGAGTGCGTCACCTGAGCGGGCGACCGCCATCAGAACGCGCACCGGCACTTTTGGGGTTGAAGGCGGCAGTTCACCGGCTGCCTCTTCTACGGCTGCAGCGCCGCCGTCGGTCATCAGTCGCCGTTGGGTTTCCCGCCAATCGACCGTTTCCTGGGAATACGCATGGAACGCAGGCGCAAAGCTTCCCAAGGGCCGCTGCATCCGATTCGGCGCATTCGAAAAGACCACGCGCTCGTTGGGCCCAATGGCCGCCAACTCGTTCGGACTCACAAGGCTGCACATGCGCGTTACCAAGCGCTGATCAGGCTGGGACATGTTGAGGGCAAAGGACCGTGAGAGCCACTCGTCGGGTAACGGACCGGTGCTCCGCTGGAGCGCCTCGGTGATCGCTTTGCTCTCCTTGACATAGCCGTCAGGGTCAAACTTGGCCGTGAGGGCGGCTTTCCTCCGCGAAAGTTCTTCTCGGATGAGGGCCGTGCGTCGAGCAAGGTCTTCCTTCGCATCCTTGGCGACAGCTCGCGAATCTCGGGTCAGCGTCAAGGTGCCTTCAATCACCTTCCACTGCCCGCTCGTCCGCTCTGCAATTCGCTCAAGGAGGATCGCTGCCTTGACATCCTTGACGTCAACGAGGAGGATCTCCTGCCACATCGAGGGCGATGCTTGGATCGGAACCCCAACGGACTCGCCGATTTGGCCAACGATCTTCGCAACGGGAGCTGCGCGAAGCTGAAGCGATACGGTCTTGTCGAGTCGCGGATCGGCGGGCAACTGAGCGCATGCCGCTCCCACCCAACACGACGCCAACACGACAGCCCACGATCTCATGACAATTCCTTTGACGACAGTATACGGTGGTTCGGGTAACTAGGCCCGGGCCTTGCTCAAATTCGTGGCGATTCAGGGAATAAGCCCGGTATGGCTACCATTGGCAATCAAAGCAGGGAAACGGTGCAGGATCGGGTCGCCGTGCGCATTTTTGAACTCCCTCTCTTGGAGATTCGGACGCGCGATGACTTCGTATGGAGCAATGTGCGCAACTGGAGGTTCGGGTTCTACTTCGGAAAGGACGACTCGCGCCTCTGGGTCCCCCGCCGCTGTGCATGCGGTGCACCACAAGATCATGTTCGGGTGATCAACTTCGCCCACCCAATGGGGCGGAAGGCGTTTCGGCTCCTGATGTTCGGCTACGCTGTCGGCATTGCCCTCGTTGGAACCCTGATCGCAGCATCATTGGGAGTCCGCTGGTAGCGCCGAACATCCCGCACATTCGTCGGTAAACCGCCCCGTGCGACATGCCGATGATTGGATCAGGAATCGCGCGAACATCGCGCTCGGAGGAACAGTGCGGCAAGGAATTGGGCATCGAACAGAGCTTCAGACAGGGATCGGGCTGCGCATCGATCCGCGCGTCATTCTCGCTAGTCAGCTTCTCCAGTTGGCTCAGGCAGAACTCGACGTCGCCATCGATAATGAACTGCAAGAAAATCCCGCTCTCGAGCGACTTCATGATGGCAATGAGCCGTTGACCCGCGAAGTCATCCTTCGCAGCATCGCGCCGACTGAACTCGCGCCCTCCACCGAGGACTTCGAGTTCCACCGCAGCCTACCCGCAGGCTCGACCGACGATGTGGTCGACTGGCTCGAACTCGCCCCGGGCCTCGACAGTCTCAGCGACCACTTGCGGGCCCAACTGCTGCCAATGATCCCGTCAGAATTGGCCCCCGTCGGGGAATATCTGATCGGGTGTTTGAATGAACGTGGGTATCTGACGTCGTCGATTGAGGAAGTCGCCCTGGACTGCAATTGTTCGCTCGAGGAGGCGGAATTTGTTCTGGGCAAGCTCCAAACGTGCGATCCCCCAGGGATTGGTGCCTCGACCGTCCAAGAATGCCTGCTTCTGCAGCTTCGGCAAGCTGATACGTTGGAGGCCAAACTCGCGCGCGGCATTCTGAAGCACCACTTCGAGGACTTCCGGGACCGGCACTTCCGCCCGATCATGCGACGCTACAAGGTTTTGCCCGAGGTGGTCCAAGCTGCCTTCGACCTGATCCTGAGGCTATCGCCGTTCCCAGCCGAAGGATTCCGAACCAACATAGGCAGCGACCGCGCGAGCATCGCCGCCCGGCCCGATCTGGTGTTCAGGCACACCGAAGCCGGCTGGCTCGTGGAGGTCGTCGGGGAGGGAGATCACGCCCTTGCCGTCAGTCGAAGCTACCGCAATCGTCAGATCCAACTCGAGAAAATGGCGCGTCCTCCGCGCGACGAGAGGCAGCATATCGGGGAATACATTGATCGTGCGACGCGCTTCATCGACGCGATCGAACAGCGCTACCGAACCCTCCGGAAGATCGGGGAGTGCCTGCTCAAGTATCAAGCCGGCTTCATCGCCACCGGCGAATTCCAGTTCTTGAATCCCTTGACCCGCACCCAAATGGCCAAGGAAATCGAGGTGCACGAGAGTACGGTTAGCCGCGCGACGCAGGGGAAATTCGTTCAGCTTGCGACCGGTGAGGTGGTCGGATTCGACTTCTTCTTCAAAGGGTCGCTGCGCGTTCAGAAGATGATTGAGGAGATTCTCGCCCACGAGAATCCCCACAATCCGCTATCGGATGAGCGCATCGCCCAGATGCTTGCGGAGCGCGGCGTGCATGTCGCACGCCGGACCGTCAACAAGTACCGCGACCGGAACAAGCAGCTTTCATCACGTCGAAGACGATCGGCCTAGCGCTCCCCTCTCCTGCGCCCCCCTGATCTCCAACGACGGAAGGTGCTGTGGCGGAGGAGAGGGGCCGGGGGAGAGGTGCCGACGCGACACCCACGCAGTTCTTTAGGCAATCACCTTCGGCAACCGCCGGAACTCCCGAACCGACTCGCCCAGTCCCTTCAAGACCTCGGGTGTCGGCGACACCGACGAGTACAGGGCCGACTCAAAGCGCCCGGTCAGCTCCGAAGCCGGGCCCGCATGCGGACCCAATTCCGCCGCGATTCGATCCAGATACTCCCGGGGCGTCTCGTTCAGGCGTCGCGGCTTCCCCGTGCGGCGCTCGAGGTCGCGACTGAATCGGGCGTAAGTCCGACCCGCCAAAGATCGCTCGACCACCGAAGCCGGACCCTTTCGCGTGAACATGGCCCGGACGGCGAGCACGACGACCAGGAGGGTCGTGACGATCAGAGCCACATCAAGCCCGCTCTTCAGCCACTCGGCGTCGAGCCAGCTCTTTCCTCCGCCCTTCGCCGCGCCGCGCTCACCGCCAGGTACGGCTTGCGCACCTTCCGTGGGGTCGAAGACGATCCAACCCACGCCTTCGAAGTAGATCTCGCACCACATGTGGTAGTCGACATCTTCGATGACGTAATACCCTTCGGGGTCGCGGGTGTTCGTGTTGGGGAAGAAGCCGGTCGCAGTGCGAGCCGGAATGCCCACGGATCGGGCGCAGATCGCCATCGCCGACGCGAACAAGTCGCAGTACCCTTCGCGGCTCTCGAATAAGAACGCGTCTACCGGATCGCGTCCAGCCGGTGTCGCCTCCGCGTTGAGGTTGTACTTGACCTGCCCCTCGATCGCGGTCTTGATCGCCATCGCCTTCTCGAAGTCGTTCCCAGCGCCCTTGATCGCGTCCTGGGCGAACTCCCGAACGCGCGGCGTTGCCCTGGAGGCATCGGTCACGGCAGCGCGGAGATCACTCGTAAAGAACTCGGGCAGGGCAGCGTCCTGCGGCTTGGAAGCCTCGTTCGGCACGAGCACCACTCCGTCCACCGTGTAGGGCGGTGCGCTGGAGGCGTAATTCAGCACCATTCCATCAGGGCTGATAGGGAACGGGTTCTGGAAGCTGGAACGAGGCACACGGACCGGGTAGCCGGGCACGTACATCTCCTCGTGTCGCCCAAAAAGGATTTCGAGTTCAAATCCAACGGGCTCTTGGTTCGAGAGGCTGGCAATCTCCTGTTGACGGGCCAGAGTCGCCGGTTCCTCGCCCGCCGGGTTGAAGTACTCGCGGGCGATGAAGTCGTTCGACCAGTTACCGTCCCCATAGGTGTAGAGGGTTGCCCCGCGAAGGTAACGCTGGCGGTCCAGCTTTGCCCGGATAACCGGCCGGCCCTCCATCTGCCCTCGCGGACCCGTACCGATTCGCAGTGAGTTCTCGCTTCCGCCGAAGCGCGTTGCCGAGACAGAAGACGACGGGCGCGGCATCGGAACGTCCACGCGAAGTCTCCCGGCGACGTTCTGCACCGACGACTGGATGACCGGTGCGCCGACCCAACTGAATCCAACAACCACGAGCGCAGAGGCCAGCGCCCACTCTGGTCCCGCCATCCATCGCCATGGCCCATTTCGAAGGCTTCGAAATCGTGCGATGTCCTCAGCGTCCGGATCCGTGTCCTCTTCGTCGGAGCGTAGAAACCGGGTGGCAACAGTCTGCGTCGAGCCTTCGGACATCTCGGCGACCCGGAGCATGCTCCTCAAGTGGCTTCGGGCAAAAAGGGTCGCCGCGCAGACGATGAAGATGAAAAAGAGATACTTCGCGTCCTCGAACGTATTCCAGGCCCCGACCAGACCGAACAGGGCGATGCAGGGCACGATCTGGAAAACTTGCGTCGTGTCGCGCCACGCCACCAGGCTGCCGACCATGAGCATCCACGACAACACACCCGCCATCAAGAGCTGGAAGGGATAGCCGTCATCGGGAAGAAGCTTATTCAGGGCGACCGCACGAAACGCGCAGATGAGCGCTGCCGCAACATAGACATAGCCGTCCCAGCGGAATGCTTTTGTCCCAGAAAGCAAGCGACCCAGGCCAAAACTGATGAAGGTTGCACCGGCGATTCCCGCGACGAAGAACAAGCCGATCGCTGGGCGTGCAATTCCCATCGAAGCGGCATAGACTGCCAGAATGGCGCACACCGCCATGAGCAGATGGTCGAACCAGCTTGGGGCGTTGGCAAAGACCTTCACGCCATCGCCTCCACCTTCGGCATGACGAAAACATCGGCTCCCGCATCGCGCAAGCTTCCCAAGTACGCGGGATCAGTGGCGCTGGGTGCACGCGAGTTGACGCGCACACTTCGGTAGTCACCCGGATCGTAGAGTAAGCACACCTTTTTCACGCCGCTCATCCGGGCGAGAACTCCAGGCAGATCGGGGTCTTGCACGGCGAGCATCAACACCATCGTGCCCCCTTCCGGCAGGTTCAACGCGACTTGACTGATATCTTGCGATAGAGTATTCGGGTGGTCCGCCTGAATCTCGGCGAGGACCTCGTAAATTTCCTGTTTGCGCAGCGATTGGGAGTTGCTGATTCGGTCGAGGGATTCCTGGATGGGGAAGAGGACGGTTGCGCCCTGGCGTAGGTACTGCTCGGCCAGGTAGGCGCAATGCCCACACATGGCCTCCAAAGTCGTGGAGCCGCCTGAGCCGATTTCGGTGCCGCGCGTTCGCTGGAGCAAGAACAGAAAGCTGAGGCCCGAACCCGACTCGAATTCCTTGACCATGAGCTTGCCCGAGCGCGCGCTGCTCGTCCAGTGGACGTAGCGCATCGGGTCGCCCGCTACATATTCGCGCACGCCGCGCGGCTCGATTCCCGATCCCCGAAACTTGCCGCTGTCCGCCTCGCTAGTCCCCCAGCCGCTGGCGGGTGTGATCGGGACGGAAACCGTGATCGGCGCTGGGTAGACAGTCAATTCGGCCGGTTCGGTCCGGTAAGACTTGCTCATGGTGACGAGCCCCAGGGCGTCAGTCCCATAGACCTCCAGCGATTCCCAGCGAAACTTCCCCCGTCGCAAGGGGCGGAAGCTGTAGCGTGTGTGGATCGGCTGATCAAAGCTCGGCGCGACCGGGAGGCTCGGCGTCAGATCCGCACAGACAAGGGTACGGGGCAGCCCGTCCACAACCGTCACGAGCGGCCGCTTCAGCTTTCGTTCGCTCCAGACGACGACGCCCACCGTCACCGTCTCTCCCACATTCACGCTCGGCGGCGAAACCCGCTCAAATCGCAAGGCCCGCACCGACAGCCAAGCCTGCCCCCGGCACGCCAAGATCGTCGCGAACATCGCCGTCGCCATGTAGAACAAAGCAGGCGAGTTGATGAGAATCGCCATGATGACGAGAAAGAGCGCGGCAATCGAAGGAACCGTTCGTGCGACGTTGCGCATGTGTGCCTTATGATACGTCGCCCAGGCTCAGCTCGGTTGAGACTTGGCCTGTCCCGCCGAAGGCGACGGCAGACCCGGCATAATCACCGAAGATGCCGAGGAAGGCGACGAAGAAGAAAGCACCCAGGCCCATACCCGTACGGGCGCTGTTGTGGAGTGCCTTCCTTGTCAACGTCGGTCTTGGACTGCTCTACAGCCCGGTAACGTCGGCAAGGCATATCCGCGTCATCGGGGCGACGGCACAAGACCATGACCGAATTCGAACCCATCTTCAGGTTCTCCGGTCTGTGCCGTGCCTGAGGTCGAATGCTCGCCGGGTCGAAACTCTGATACAGGCAGGCGAGGCTGTCGAAGGAGCGGAGTTCACTCAAAACCTCTTTGCGCGAGGAATTCTTCGTGTTCGACCGCGAGAGTTAGCGGCGCGCATAGAGGTCGAACGCCCAACTTATCTCAGCAAACATGGTGATATCTATACCGACGCATCGAGTCCCGTTGCTCCGATCAGGATCCGGCTTCCTGGACTTGGGAAGGCGCCAAACCTATCCTTTTCCGGTGCTTGGCAGGCACGTGATGTGGCACACCTGTCCAACAATCTCGTAAAGATGTTGCCGAATTCGGGTTGGGTACTAGAGGTTGACGGCGTTGGCGTGTTATCCTTATACAAAGGATCAGGGGCACGGATCGTCCTAGGCTCGACCGACGACATGGAGGAGAAGCTCGAGCAGCTGGAAAAAGCGCTGAAAGATGCGCCCGGTTTACTAGAGCGGGTGTCCAAGATCGATTTGACGTCTCCGCGCGCTCCGGTCTACACGCCTAAGTCATGATTAACCCCTTCGCCAACAAACTGTCCAGCAATTCGATCATCGTTCCGCTGAGTGCGATGATGATCATTTTGGGGATTCTGCTTTCGGTTGCCTGGATTCCGGACAACAAGAGGCAGGAGCGGCTCGCGGGACTCGACCCCGATCAGCGCGCGCGCATTGGCTCGACGGCGGCTGATGATTCGGCCGAGACCCTCAAACTGCAAAAGCGAAATCTGGAGCTTCAATCCACGGTCGAAGAAATCCGAAATGAGAAGACCAAGCTCGAGAACGCCATGTCGAAAGAGAACGATAAGACCAAGGTTCTCAACGAGAACTTGCAGGATACAAAAGTATTGGCTGGCTTGACCGAAGTGACCGGGCCTGGCGTCGTCGTGACGCTTCGCGATATCAGCGACATCAAGCAGAAGATCGATGCTCCCAAAGATCCAGGCGGCTTCAGCGCCATGGACGAGGTGATTCACGATTTCGACGTCCTCCGCACGGTCAACGAGATGTGGAATGCCGGCGCGGAAGCGATCGCGGTTGGCGGGCAGAGGGTCGTCTCACGCACCAGCATTCGGTGCGTCGGCAGCGTCATCCATGTCAATGACCAGCCCGTGAGTTCTCCGATCGTGATCGAAGCCATCGGCGATCCCAAAATCCTGGCGAGTGCGATGAACCTTAAGGGCGGGGTCTTGCAAGACCTCCGCGACATGAACGCAGGCATGGTACAAGTGGATGTTGCTAACCAGATGAAGTTGCCGGCCTATACAGGTCCAACGGCTCGGAAGTTCGTGACGGTACCCAAGGAGTCAAAAGAAGCCAAGTGATCCTCATCCCGATTCTCTGTCTCATCGTCGGGGTGCTCTTGGGGGCTCTCGTCAAGCTGCCCCTCGATACTCAAATCGGGACGTACGTTGCTGTCGCGGTCCTTGCGGGCATCGATACGATATGTGGAGGTATTCGCAGTAGTCTTGAACAAAAATTCCACGGCGACATCTTCGTTTCCGGATTTTTGTCCAACATCGTGATCGCATTCTTCCTCGCTTGGCTCGGTGACAAGATCGGAATCAACCTCTTTTTGGTCTGCGCCCTCATTTTCGGGAGTCGAATCTTCACCAATTTGAGTCTTATAAGAAGGTTTGTGCTGACTCGCTGGCAGGATGCTCGGCAGCGCAAGCAACTGCAATTGCAGGCTCAGCAGGCCCAACAGCAAGCCCAATCGCCGCAGGCGCAGCAGCAAGCATAAGACATGATGGAACGCTCGGTCTACGTACTCGATCTGGGCTCGACGAAAGTCGTTTGCCTAGCTGCACGTCTTGCTTCGGATGGAACCCTCGATGTGCGGGGCATCGATTCCGTCACCACCTCGGGGGTCTATCGAGGCGTCGTGGTCGACCTGAGCGAGGTTTCGAGCGCGATCCAATCAGTGGTCAGGCGGGTTAGCCAAATGACCGCGGACGAGGGCATACCAGGGCTCGTGGTCAGCATCGGTGGTGGACACCTCGATGCGATGACGGGCCAAGGCCTCGTCCCCATTTTCCCCAAGACCCGACCCATCAGCCGGGATGACGTGCTTCAAGTCATCAACCACGCGCGGCACGTGTCGCTGCCAGTTGGAACCGAACTCATTCAGGCCATTCCCCGGGAATTCAGGATTGATGGTGGCCGAGGCATCCATCGGCCCATTGGCATGAATGGCGAGCGGCTTGAAGTCGATACGCACATCGTAACGGGTCTCGCCGAGAACATTCGGCAGACCGAAGACGCGGTCGAATCGGCGGGCTACAAAGTTGCTGCGATGGTCGCCGGGCCGGTCGCTTCGGCGATGGGTGTCCTGACGTCGTCGGACATCGAGAAAGGCTGCGCCGTGATCGACCTGGGCGGTGGCACCACATCTATCGCCGTATTCAGCAACGGCGGTCCAGTGCTCACTTCTTGCCTGCCCATCGGATCTCAACTGGTGACGAGCGACCTTCAGCAACTGCTCAAAGTGAGCATGGACGAGGCCGAACGACTGAAAGTCGAGTCGGGGAGTGCTTGGGCCGACGCGATCTCCGAAGATGAGGTCGTTGATGTCCTGCAAACGGGCCAATCTGAACCCAGATCGATGCAGCGTAAGGTACTCTCCGAGATAATTGAAGCGCGTATGCGAGAAATTGCACGGTACGTACTCAAGCAAATTGAATCGACGGGGCCGCTCAGCAACTTGGATGCGGGAGTTTTCCTCACGGGTGGGGGCTCGCAACTTGATCACGTTGAACGGCTTTTTGAGTCCGTTTTGGTCGGCACATCGGTGAAGAAGGCACTGCCTCCCGTGCAGGGCTCTTTCACAGAAATCGCGCGTAAGCCGGCAATGGCGGCGGCAGTTGGATTGGCGAAATTTGCGTTGCAAGAGGATGAGGATGAGATTGCTCCCGCCTCGGGCATCGGTAGTTGGAAAGAGGCGATTCGGACGGTCAAATCGCTGTTCAGCGGAAGAGAATAGGCTTTAAGGCAGGTACTAAGTGATGAGCAATTCGACGGCAGTCATCAAAGTGATCGGGGTAGGCGGCGGCGGTTCCAACGCCGTCAATCGCATGATTGAGGCGGGTATTAAGGGCGTCGAATTCGTCGCAATGAACACCGACGTTCAAGTGCTCGACAAGAGCGCTGCGCAAAAGAAGGTTCAGCTTGGGGCCAACCTGACACGCGGCCTCGGTGCAGGCGGCAATCCGGAAGTCGGCAAAGGCGCGGCGGAAGAGAGCAAGAATGAGATTCGAAAGTGCCTCGAAGGTGCCGATATGGTTTTCATTACCGCTGGCATGGGCGGTGGCACCGGTACCGGCGCCGCGCCTGTTGTAGCTGACCTTGCCCGCGAAATCGGCGCGTTGACCGTTGCCGTCGTCACCCGGCCATTCGGATTTGAGGGTGCCCGACGGAGGAAACTAGCCGAGGCTGGCGTCACGGCACTGATCGGTCGCGTCGACACGATGATCACGATCCCCAACGACAAGCTCCTGAGCGTAGTTGAGAAGAAGACGACGCTGGGTGATGCGTTCCGAGTAGCCGACGACATTCTCCGGCAAGGCGTCCAAGGCATCAGCGATATCATAACGATTCCTGGCCAAATCAACGTCGACTTCGCTGACGTACGCGCGGTAATGAGCAACGCTGGACCCGCTCTCATGGGAATCGGCTACGGCGTCGGGGATCAGCGCGCCCTACAGGCAGCCCAAGCCGCGACCTCCAGTCCGCTTCTGGAGCAGACGATTCACGGTGCGCGAGGACTGCTCGTCAACATCACCAGCAACAGCGATCTCACCCTCACCGAGGCTACCGAGGCCCTGCAGTACATCCAGAGTCTCTGCGATGAAGAAGAGGCCAACATATACTTCGGTCTCGTCGAGGATCCTGGCGTGGACCGAGAAGTCCGTATCACGGTTTTGGCAACTGGCTTCAATCCGTTCAGCCCCGAAGGCCGGGCTGCCGCCGCTGCTCCGTTCCTCGAGGCGGAACCTTCTCCTGAACCCATCAAGGCAACTCCTGCGCCCGTACCGAACAATCCGGTGACACCAACCGCTTCTGCTCCGAGCACACCCCCGACGCCACCGACCACGGCCGTCACCGAGGGGCCTGCCTATCAGAGAGTGTCGCCAAAGGATATCTGGGACCGCGCTGCCGCTCAACGGAGCGCGCCGAACGCTCAAGATGCGTCCAAGGTCATCGACGAGGACATTGATATCCCCGCGTTCATTCGCGAGCACAAGAAGAAGCAGTAGGCCTTAGACGGAGGCCAGTGGGAGCTGAATTCGCGAGTCCTCGCCATGGAGCGGGGGCTCGACCCAGAGGCCGTCCGCTTTCAGCAGTTCCACCAATGCGGCCACTCCCTGTTCCTGGGGGATGCCATTCCGGACGATTTCGCGCTTGCGATAGAGCGTGATCTTCCCTCCTGCCGCTCCGACATAGCCGTAGTCAGCGTCTGCCATCTCGCCGGGGCCGTTCACGATGCAGCCCATGACTGCGATATCGAGGCCGACGAGGTGCTTGGTCGCGTCGCGGACTTCGCGCAAGACGGTCGGCAAATTGAACTTGGTGCGACCACACGACGGGCAGGCGATGTACTCGACCTTGGTCTTGCGTAGTCCGAGCGACTGCAGGATGTCGTAGCAAACCGGGATCTCGTTGAGAGGATCTTCAGCGAGCGAAACGCGGATCGTGTCGCCGATGCCCTCCATCAGAAGGGTCGCGATGCCGGCCGTCGACTTGATGCGGGCATAGTCGCCGTCTCCGGCTTCGGTGACGCCGAGATGGAGGGGGTAGTCCATGCCTTCCTCGTCCATCTTCTGGACCAGGAGGCGATTCGCGGCGACCATGATCGGGACGCGGCTGGCTTTGGCACTTATGTTCAAGTTTTCATAGCCGTGCTTACGACATATACGCAAGTATTCCATTGCGCTTTCGACGAGGCCCTGGGGCGTATCGCCGTAGGTGACGAGGAGGCGCTCTGCGAGCGAGCCGTGGTTGACGCCAATCCGCATCGCGATGTCGCGCTTCTTGCAGGCTTCGATGACTGGGACAAGGCTGTCCTCTATCGCGTCGAGTTCTTCCTGCCACTCCTGAGGATCGTAAGCGAGCTCAGAACGCAGTTTTTCGATATCATCGTCCTCGCCACGTCCACGGAAGTCGACGGGACCGGTTGCGACGGCTTGGGCACGAGTACCGTGACGTTTGAAGACGAAAAGTCCAGGATTAAGCCTGACTTCCTCTACATGTTTCGCAGCCTCGATCGCGATGGGCGAGCCTTGGTGGTGGACGTCGGCGGTAAGCGGGACTTCCCGGTAGCGCTCGATGACCTTGGCCCGAATCTCGCCGACGCATTCCGCTTCTTGCAAGGTTGGGGTGGTGACTCTGACGATTTCGCACCCGGCGCTATGCAGAGCGATGATCTGCTCGACGCATGCCTCGATGTTGCGGGTTTCCTCCGTAATCATGGACTGAACGACGACCGGGTGGCCGCCCCCCATCGTTACGGACCCGAACTTCACGGCCCGGGTTTTGCGTCGCGGATAGGTCACGTCGAGGTTCATACCCATGATTCTACGGCCTGCGGGCGGTAACCTGTCACTATGCTCGCCGTTACGCGCGCCACTCCCTTCGATCCAACCTCCGATTTGCCTTTGCGTATCAATGCAAATCTCGTGGCCGACTGGCTGGTCGAGTTCCTGCGCGATGAGTGCATTCGCCGCAGGAAGATCGGGAAAGCAGTTCTCGGATTGTCCGGCGGCGTCGACTCCGCCGTCGTCGCGTTTCTCGCCTCCCGTGCCTTCGGGCCGGAGAACGTCCACGCGATTCGGATGCCCTACAAGATCTCGTCGGCTGAGAGCCTGGACCACGCCCAACTCGTCATCGATCAGCTAGGGATTCAGGATCGAACCATCGAGATCACGGGAATGGTGGACGGCTACGTCGCCCACGAACCGGATATGTCGGGAGCCCGGATCGGCAATGTCTGCGCCCGCTCGCGGATGATCGTGCTGTTTGATTTGTCGGCCAAACTCGGTGCCCTGCCGATCGGAACGGGCAACAAGAGTGAGCGACTGTTCGGCTACTTCACCTGGCACGCCGACGACTCTCCCCCCATCAACCCGCTAGGCGATTTATTCAAGACACAAGTGTGGCAACTTGCACGTGCCCTCGGCGTCCCCGACGTAATTGTGGACAAGCCTGCGAGCGCCGACCTGATCAAGGGCCAGACCGACGAGTCGGACTTTGGCATCACTTACGCCCGCGCCGACCGGATTCTCCATTACTTGGTGCGGGGCTACAGCCGATCGAAATTGCTCGAATTGGGCTTCCCCGAGGCCGACGTGGACCTGGTCTGGAAGAAGGTCGACGGCACCCATTGGAAGCGCCGTCTTCCGACCGTCGCGATGATGAGCACCTCGGCGATCGGGGAGTATTACCTGCGCCCCGTGGATTACTAACGGGCCTATTGAGGCGGAAGCGGCGGCGGAACGTCGCCGAACACGCTCGCCAACTCGGGCACCTGACCCGCCGCAAGCCATTGCGCCATGCCCGCCTTCCACACGAGGGACTCAGGGGTGAGCGTTCGAGCCGCCGCCTGCTGTTTCAGGGCCGAAATGGGGAAGGGGCCGGTCTGCTGGCCGTTGACGGCGACGAAGAACGCGACTTCCTGGGGAACGGGGGGAGGCGCGGCGGCGGGCTGGGCTTGCTGCTGAGGCGGGGCCATCGACTGGCTCATCTGGTTCGCCATCGCGAAACCCGCGCCCATCGCCATGGTGCCGCCCGCCATGCCGGGATTGTTAGCAGCGTCTTCGATTGCGTTGGCGGTCTGGAATTGGGTGTAAGCCTGGAGGTTGCCAACCGCGCCCATGCTGCTGCGCTTGTCAATCGCCTCCTCGACCTCGGGCGGAAGCGAGATGTTTTCGATCAGCATCGCGGTCAGTTCGATGCCGTACTGAGCCAGATGAGGCGCGATCTTGTCGGTGAGCATCTTGCCCATCGTCTGGTACTGGGCAACGAGGTCGAGGACGGGGATCTTCGCTTCGCCGATGGTGGTCGCGAAGTTGCTGACGATGTGATTCCGGATTTGCTCGCTGATTTCGTCGGTCGTGAACGAGCCGTCGGTGCCGACGATTTCGCGCAGGAAGGCAGCCGGGTCGATGACCCGCATCTCGTAGGTGCCGAACGCACGCACGCGAACCATGCCGAAGTCCGGGTCGCGCATCATCAGCGGGTTCATCGTGCCCCACTTCAGGTTCGTGAACCGCTTCGTATTGACGAAATACACCTCGGCGACGAACGGGCTGTTGAACCCATATTTCCAGCCCTTGAGGGTGGACAGGATCGGCATGTTCTGGGTTTCCAGGGTGTACATGCCGGGTCGGTAGACGTCCGCGATTTGGCCTTCGTTGACGAAGACGGCGGCTTGGCTCTCCCGCACGGTGAGCTGCGCGCCGTACTTGATCTGGTTGCCGTACCGCTCGAAGCGGTAGACCATCGTGTCTTGCGAATCATCCGTCCACTGGATGATATCGATAAATTCGCCCTTGATCTTGTCCCAGAGACTCATTGCGTAACTCCTACGTGGCTTCCCGCCGGGGGGATGCAGCTATTGTATCTGGTTCGCCCGGACTTGTAAGGCTTCCGTGGCCGCCTCCATCCGTGGGAGGATGGAGGCATAGCAGATGCGCCTCCAGCCTTCGAAAGCTGGAGGCATGGCGTCGCCGGTCGCCAAACACCGTCAAGGAGTCGTCACAACGCTGACAATCGCCGACGCAGGTCCGACGCGGGCGCTGTTGAGCATGCCCTGAACACGATACTCGCGGACTTCGGGTGCGCCCGGAACGAGGGGAGCAGTTGAATCCGTGAAACTCGCCGTCATTGCAATGCCGATCTGCGTCCAATCGCCACCGTTGCGCCGCATGTCCGCCGCGAGAACCGAGTATCCCGCTTTGAAGAGTGCGAGGGCGACCGTGGACCCAATCTGGGGCGTGGCGCTGTTAATCGCAGGCGTTCCCGGCCCCGGCGATGCGGGAGGAACGATCCGGTAAAGTTCGCCCTTTTGCAAGGTGTAGAGGGGATCAGCCTTCAAGATTCCGGCATAGAGCCGGGCTCGGGCTTCGAGGGCGGGCTGAGCCGTGACAAGAATGTCGATCGGATCAGGCGGGGTCGGCGGAAGCGGAAGCGGAGTATTCAGAGGCGCCGTGAGCATAATGCGCATGTATTCGGTGTAAGCCTCGGCGAAACCATCCACCGCCGTTCGGTAGTTGAGAAGCGTTGCCACGGTGGGAGCGTCCGCGTTGATTTGGGTGACTTGTGTCGCAGTCAACCCGTCCGCAACCCCTTGTGCCGTAGCAACCGTTGACAGGTTGGCCCACCACTCGGGCAGGTCAGTGAGACGAGTCGGATACCAATCAGTAGCCATGAGTGACTCCTTGCTGTCTAGATTCGCTCTCCAATCCTCAGTACGCTCTCCGCTGCCCCTTGTTGCACCCCACCGAACAATGGTCGGTAATTCTCCGCCCGCCGTGAATGACTTGCGGCTGGCCGTGAATGACTTGCGGCTGGCCGTGAATGACTTGCGGCTGGCAGTGAGTGACTTGCGGCTGGCAGTGAGTGACTTGCGGCTGGCAGTGAATGACTTGCGGCCCGCCGTGAATGACTTGCGGCTGGCCGTGAATGACTTGCGGCTGGCCGTGAATGACTTGCGGCTGGCAGTGAGCGACTTGCGGCTGGCAGTGAGCGACTTGCGGCTGGCAGTGAGCGACTTGCGGCTGGCAGTGAGCGACTTGCGGCTGGCCGTGAATGACTTGCGGCTGGCCGTGAATGACTTGCGGCTGGCAGTGAATGGTTCGGCAGTGGTAGCCGTCGGATGGTTTGTGCCGACGCCGGGCCCATCGGACCAACCGCCCGCTTTCGTGAGAGTCGATGTGGCGTCGAGGCGAGCCAGCGCGTCGGCACAAACCATCCGACGGCTACCACCGTTTGCGTATCCGTGCAAAAGGCTCAGGTTGCCGGCGGTACGGGCGACTACCGCCGCCGGAACTCGGGTCGGCGGCTGCCGAATTCGTCCCGGTCCCAGTTGCTGGCGGTCAGGCGATCTCGGTCGATCTTGAAGCGGAAGTTGAGGGTGTCGCGGCGGCGATTGATGCGCACGCGGATTTCGTCGCCTTCCCAGTTCCACGTCCCGTCGGCCTGTACCCGATTCCCTCGGCGGTCCTCTTCGAGCCAGTCGGCGCGCCGAGAATGGAGGGTGAGGGTGTACTTGACGCCGTCATAGTCATACAACCAGATGCCTTCTGCTTCCTCGATCGGGAGGATCTCCGGCTTGCGGCCCTTGGAGAACGTCGGCGTGTCGCGGCCCCAATCGCCCCGGTCCCAGCTGGTCGCGATGAGGCGGTTGCCGGAGCGGCGGAACGTGAAGCGGTCCCGGCCTCGTGAGCCGTTGACGTCGACATCGATCTTGTCGTCCCGGCCGACATCCCACGAGCCCCGCGAGGTGGTCGGGCGGCTTCCGCGAGCGCCGGACTCAACCGTCAGTGTGGCGCGACCCCTCGATTCGAGGCTGAGGGTGATCACCTGGGCTCCGCCCGCTCCCGGCCGCTCCCAGTAATAGTCGCCCTCGAGGTGCATGTCGGGCAGGGGATCAGGATTGGGGTCACGACCATCGCGACGAAGGCGAAGCTGACGGCTGCCGAAGGTGTCCTTGTCCCAGGATGTCGCGACCAGTTCGCCATCGACGAGCCGGAAGGTAAAGGCAAAGCCCGAGCCGCCGCGTCCGGTGTCGACGATGATGCGGTTGGCGCCATCGATGCGCCAGGAACCGCTGTAGGTCTGCCGGTCGACCTTCGTGACCGCCGAGCCGCGCGATGAGAGCTGAACCTCGAGGTTGCGCCCGCCCGTGCTGGCCTTCCAGTTACCGACGACGCGCTCTTCGGAGATCGTCTGGGCGACGCTTCGTGACGCGAAACCGGCGAGGCAAATGCTGAGGATGAAAACGAACAAGAAAGGAACCCAACGCATGCTCATATCGCTATTCTACGCGCTCTCGCCGCCGGTCATGGAGCGAAGCTGAACGATGTGATAGAGGTCGTGACAGACGAGCGTGTGCGCGATGTCGGCCGCGGTGAGCGTCCCGCGTTCCGGGTGAATGACCGTGTTGGCCATTTTCTCTCGCGGAATCTTGGTGACATAGTCGGTGGTTTCTGCGCGTGCTTTGCGGAAGTCCTCCAGTTTCTCCCGCGGGTCTTGGCTGGCGTAGTCGTGGTCGATCGCCCACTGCCATTCGTCGTACGGCTGGACGGTGGAGCCCGGCGCCTCGACGGCGGCCTTGATGCGCCCGAGCATGATCGGCTCCCAGTCGGCGAGATGGGCGATGACTTCGCGAAAGGAGAAGCGATCAGGATCGGGGCGAACGTCGAACGCAGCCTCACCGACCCGATTGGCCTCTTCGGCGATCAGGGTGGATGTAGTGACGAGTCCGATGGGCAGGTAGGGGTTGAGCATCTGCCGACATGATAGCCGAACTCGCCTTGGCCAATAACGGAGCGCGGACTTCAGTCCGCCTCTGGGTTGAGGACTTCAGTCCGATTCATGGCCAAACCCAGAGGTGATCTG
>JAIBBE010000105.1 GCA_019694835.1 Fimbriimonadaceae bacterium
CCTGTGTGGAGAGCCCTTCAGCGACCTCTTCGACTTGAGCCAATCTGCGTCGTGAATGGCGAGGAACTCCACGATGGGAAGAAAATCATCGAACGGAATCGCCTCGCCCACCAATTGGCGCAGGGCTCTACTCGCACTCGAATCCGGCAACCCCTCATTGCCTTCCTTTTCGATCAGACCAATAACGCGCCTTGCAGCAGAAAGGCGCAGACCTAGATCAGGCGCATCTGCAATGAGCTGCGACATGATTTTGAGCCCATCTCGTTCCGAGGCCGTGGACGCAACCACCACCCCGTTCACCTGAAGTGACGTCGTGTAGAGACCTTCAAGAGCAGTCCTTATCGCCGCGAGAGCCTCCTTGTCTCTCTCCTCATGCCAGTGCACAGCGGCGATCAGATTCAGTGCCTCGTCGCGCAGGACCTCGTCACGACTCATCTCAAGAACCTTCCTGGCAAGGTTCAATGCGTCATTCGGCGCCCACTCGAACAGGGAAAGCTTGGCTCGATTAAGGGCAGCCCAAGCAACGAAAGTCGCCTGGGCTTTTCCGATTTCGCCTCTGTCAGTAGAGACCAACGTGTCACGATCCACCGACTCAGCAAAGTAGGGCCAAAGAGTCAGGTCCGCCGCTATCCGCTCAGAAGGAAGCTCACGTCGGCCTATCGAGTCCGCGGCCTCGCTGAGGTTTCTGATCTCCTCCTCGCCAAGCTCGAGACGCAGCTGCGTAAGGGCCTCCACGGAACCTCGCAAAGCACTTTCCTTCAGCTGGAGCTGTTCAACTGCTGCACTTCCTCCTGCGGTATTGCCAAGGTCGGATTCTCCGCCTCGCAATAGGAGCCGCCGCAGGCGCTCTCCCTCCATCCCCAAGTCCGTGACCTCTTCGTCCGACAGCCGGGTGGGGTCGACTCGAGCTGTCACGTAGGGCCGCTGGTCCTCATCAAGCACCTCTAAGAAGTCGGTGAGAGCACGCGCCGGAACCCGTTGGCGGTCGATCAACTCGTCAAGAAACTCCGGACTTCGCCCCCGGATGTCTTCGGGCTTTGCGTGCCAGCGCCGCCGAGTTGTTAGGGCCTCGTATGGTCGAACTGACTCGGAGACGTCGCTGTACTTCTTGACGCTCTTACCTGCAGCAAGAGCCGTGGACAGACCAGCCGCCCTACTGTTCGGCAACAGCGGCGCTACTTGCGCCACTCCCTCCGTCCGTGAACGGACATCGGAGACACTTCCATCCGCCGTGGAGTCATCCTCCAGGAATCGGGCGAGAAGTTGAGCCCTCGGATCATCACCAAGTTGTCGATGCAGCCACTGGCACGCAGGTGCCGCCAAGTCCCGGTTGCCTCTGAGAAATGAGCGACCCCGGTATAGCAGCCCAAGGCGACCCAAATATCGGTCATCTGGCAGTTGCTCCAGTTGCTCCATCGCCCGATTCCAGTCACCCGAGTCCGCGTAGTAGTTCGCGAACAGCCAGGCTCTCTCGGTCTCCGAAAGCGCTCCCAGCCGAGGCAGAATGGCAGGCCCACACCCCAGCCTGAGTGAGTCCACCGCTAGGAGTCGGGAACTCGTCAAGTCATCCGAGGCCGCATTTATCGCTAGGTCCCTAACGGCCTCTGGCTCGGTATGGCCCCAACGAGGCACCGGCGATTCCGAGACGAAGAGCGCGGCACCGGCCGGGCTCAGAGATGCGTCGACACCGCCAAGCCGAACCCCGGTCCGGTAGGTGCCCGTTTCACAGATGCTGATTCCGCGATCTTTGACGATGACGTGCACGGTCTCGCCGGCGTCAAACGCGACAATGCCCTGCCTCGCTTCAAGTCCGCTGCCCAGCAAAACCGCCAATCCTGTTTCACCCACGGAGGTGACCTTCAATGGGGCCGTTGTCTGTCCACATTCGACGCACTCCGAACCACTGGCGGACGCACGTCCGCACGCGAAGCATTCCTCGAGTTCAGAATTCCCCATCTCCCCCGTCCCTCCTTCTTCGCATGCTATCCACCGCCCAACAGTTTCGCCGAGCTGTAACAAGCTGGTTACATCATTGATCTGGGGTCCGACATTTTGGAGGGATCAACTGGGCGCCCATCGGGATTCGGCTCCCTGACGCCTCAGGCGTCCCGACGTGTAGTCGCCGTCCAACTCGATGCGGCGTGGTTGGTGTCGCCTCTCGCGGCGACTTTGCGATGGGACCCGACGCAGAAGGCAAAGGTAGCGCCGCCGCTGTTGACGCCTAGGTGACTAATACACCGAATGTAGCTCAACAGTCCGTTGATCGGACTTCGTCGGGTTGGGCCGACGGGCCAACGCGCCTGAAGTCGTTTGTCTGGATCAACGACTTCACAGATGCGTTGGCATCATGGGGTAGTGATGTCCCTACTTCCAGGTATTCTGCACCACATCGTCGAGGAAGTCTGACTCGTCAGCGAGGAGAGTGAGTGCCTGCAGAAGTGCGTCCCCGGTAAGATCCTGCTGCATCATAGGTACAACGATCCAGACCTGCTCCCGGCCACTTGCGGGCCTTCGCACTTGAACGCCCCCGAACTGAACCATCATCGACACTGCGCCGGCAACGACGCCGCCGGGGATCTCCGATCCGAGTGGTTGCTCTCCGAGGAAAGCCTGTAGCAACAACACACCACGGCCATCCATTTCAACCAGGTCCAAGATGATTGTGGCGGATCGGTTCCCCGTGGTACCGATCCCTTCCAGGACAACCAAGTCGGAAACAAGTCGCGGAGTCAACCCCACGTTGCGAAGAAGAACCATGATGTTGGCTTCCATCTCATGGTTCTCGACATCAACCAATTTGATGCTAGTTTCGTTACTCGGGAGAACGTAGCTCGACGGGAAGGCCATGACCTGACCCTTTCTCATTGGATGCCAGGAGCCACTCCGACCCCCATTTCAGGCTAGTGGTCCAGAGTCCGCGATACAAAGCATGCGAAGGCAGCGTCGGTTCAGTCCAGGCACTTCATCCGTGGGAAGACCAGACGGACGCCGGCATCGAAACCCTTCACAGAAGAAGTTCCGTAGGATCAGGTTCGGAGAGAACACGCGATTTGCTCATTCCCAGGGGGCAGGTTTGACATCCGAGGTTTCAGTAGAAGCTCAGCGCCGAACTAGCCAGACGGTCGACGGCTGGCGCGATTCACTCCTCAATCTCGACCGTCGCCAACGGTTACTGTTCTTCAAACACACAAAAACCAGTTCGCTCGAATTACTGGCGGATTCGGACTCTGTCTCCGCCGGCCTACACAGCACGAGGGGTCTTGAATTGGTACCCCAACTGTTCGACGAGGAGACCGAAGACAGCGCGACCACACGCACGCTGAAGAGCGCAGGTCGTGGTCAAGTTCTCGCCCGCGGAAAGGACGGCAAAGCACTCGCAGCGTCAGTTCGCACACTCGTGCGCGCTGCGACGACCGCCTTCGTGGACCGAGGGATATGGGTCCTGTATGCGGGACTGGGGATGGTTACCTGGATCGACGACCAGAAGGATGACCTCGTTGAGAGCCCTCTGCTCCTTGTTCCGGTGCGTGTGACCCCAGGAAACGCCACGAGCGGGCCCCGCGTCTTGGCGACCGAGGATGACGCTCAGGTCAACCCTTCCTTGATAGCCAAATTTGAGCGAGATTTCGGCATCACCCTGGCGGACTTGGACGCGGACATGGGCGCGCCGGAGATCATGGCCTCGGTTGCCGCCCAGCTACCGAGTAGGCACGGTTTCGGCGTGCAGGACCGCGTCGTGGTCGCTCCGTTCACCTTCCACAAAGAGGCGATGTACCGAGACCTAGACAAGAATCGCGACACACTCCTCTCCCACGAGCTCCTTCAACTACTCGCACTCGGGCCAGAGTCAGATGCTTTTGATGATGCGCAGTTTGAACCTGTTTCAGACGAGAAGCTCGATGAGTCTCCACCACCTGAGGAACTCTTCACGATTCTGGACTCCGATGGCAGCCAACGTCGCTGTCTTCTCGCCGCCCTTGAAGGACGCTCATTCGTGATGGATGGCCCACCGGGGACAGGCAAGTCTCAAACCATTGCAAACATCATCGCCGAACTCATGTACCGCGGTAAGAGTGTTCTATTCGTGTCCGAGAAGGCCGCTGCTCTGGACGTTGTCCGCAACCGACTCAATGATGCGGGCCTCGCACCCTTCATCCTGGAGCTTCATAGCCATAATGCGACCCGGAAGGCCTTCGCGCAAAACCTAGCATCGGCCCTTAACGAACATCCCGTAGCCTCCGCTCCTTTTGGGACGACGAAAATCGCCCGGCTCGCTTCGTCACGGCGGGACCTTTCCGCGTATGCGCAAGCAATGAACGAGCAGCGTCAACCTCTCGAAACGAGCCTGCACGAAGTCTTGGGAGTGCTCGGCCCGTTGACCCGATTCCGAGAATTCGCGCCAAAAGCGCCTGACCCATGGCGCAACCTTACGTCGGCACAACTCGCCCAGATCGAAGACCTGGCCTCACAACTGTCACTCGCCTGGAAACCGATCGAGTTGGGCGACGGCTTCGTATGGAGCGACGTCTCCGTCGCCACCGCTACCGGCCCCGAAGTGGCCGCACTTTGGAAACTCGTGGGTGCCTGCCTTACCTCGCTTGCCGATCTGCGGGACGTCACGGGCGCAGCAGCAGCGGACCTCGGTCTTGAAGAGCCGTTTGACGTGGACGACGCATTCGACATGGCTGAGACTGTTCAACTCCTCGAAGCCCGGCCACAGCCAGCTCCCGGTATGACCATGACTGAACTCGACGACACGCTGGCGACCTGGTTGTCCCAGGACACTTGCGAGACTCAGAGACAGGCCATTGAGGGAAATCGCCAGGCGCTGCTACGGGCAGACTCGGCCGCAGTCACTATGCATGGGTACCTGGGCGAAACCATGCCACCCTCAGCAGTCGTCGCCTCTGCGCTGGAATCATGCGGCGCGATTGTCGAAACCGCCAGCCCTACTTGGGTGCTTGACGAAGGCACATCCTCGCTGGAGGCACAAGCGGCCCTGGAATTGACTGATGAGCTGGCGGCCAGACTTGACGCCGCACAGGCATCTGCAACCCAACTTGCCTCGAAATTCGACATCAATCCGGCGAAAGTCAGTCCCGTACGTTCCCGAGACATGGCACGCCTGGCGCAACTGGCCGAGGTCCCGGACAAGCCGGAATCACCGTGGTTTAACCCGGCACTGCATCAGCAACTCGCGGCCTCGCACGCAGCTCTTCAGCAGTTGGTGTTCGCCGTGACGGAGAGACAAGCCGCGTTGTCGGCCGTCTTTACCGACGAGGTACTCGCACTCCCTTTGGATCAGATCAGCATTCGTGTCGCCGCAAACAAGGGTTTCCGTCGGCTGAGCAAGCAGTCACGGGAAGACAGGAAGACCCTCAAGTCCGTGACCGTGCAAGGTCGTGTCGACAATGAAGTGATAGCGCTGCTGCCCGAAGCCGCCGCGTGGCAGCAGGCGGACCAGACACTGCGTCTTGCAGAAGAACGCTATGCGGCAGATGCGGGCCACTACTACCAGGGAACTGCGACGGACTTCGCCCAACTCGCGCGAGCTCTCGAGACTGCGCGATTGGCCGTTGAGTATGCCCGCGACGAGCTGAACCCGGATCGTCTCGCGCAGCAGCTTTCCGCGTCCGCCCTCCCCGACCCGACATTTCACACACTCGCAGAGAATCTGACTGCTTTCGAGGGATTCTGGGGTTCCCGGGTCTTACCCACGTTGGGAAGCGACCTGGGGAATCAGTTGGCTCAACTCCCCTTCGAGGAGCTGCGCAACTGGCTCCAGTCCGCTTCGGGGACCCTACGAGAGCAGTTGCAGCATTGGCGTTCGTTGGAAGACTCCAGCCGTCGCACATTTACTGCGGAGGAGGCCAGGCAGGCTGGTATCGCAGCCTCGGAGTTGCACAGTGCTCATCAGCAGCTCCGTATCGAACTCGCAGCACACGCAGGGAACCTTGCAAGCTTCAGCGCGGGTGACCATGCCATTCTGGACGCCGCGGATGTCGCCATCACCTGGGTAGAGAACGTGCAGCAATGGCTGGAGGCGCCGATTTCGCGGGAGCATGCCCTGCAGCTACTCAATCCTTCTGTGCAGTCGACGTTGTTGACAGAACGTTTGCAGGGTTACGCAGCCGCCCGACGTGAACTCGCGGCCCGCTTCGGCCGCCCCCGGCAAGACGAATTGGATCTCGAACTGCGCCAGTTCGATACCGGCCGAGACCTACTCGAGGACATGTCCGAGAACGCCGATGAACAAATACCTATGTGGGCCGAGTTCAACAACGTGCGAACCAGCCTGAAAGCCAACGGGCTGGAAGAGGTGGTAGCACAACTTGCTGCTCGGAAGATCGACGCCACAGACGTTCCGAACGCCATTCTCTTTGCCGTACTGTCCGCGTGGGTATCCTGCCTTGAACGAGACGATACTCGCCTCGCCAAGTACGCCGCTGACCAGCGAAACGGCCAGGTCGTGACTTTCAAAGACCTGGACCGGGAGTTTGTTCGAACCAGAGCGGCTGGCGTCATCAATGCGGCGGCCGAGCGCAGACCCAAGGCCATCGGAGGTCCCGCAGGAGTCATCCAGAAGGAGGCCCAAAAGAAGTCCCGTCACTTGCCCATCCGTGAGCTTCTGGCGAAGGCCAAAGATGTGGCGCTAGCAGCCAAGCCTTGCTTCATGATGAGTCCGTTGTCAGTGTCCCAGTACCTGCCGCCGAATATGCAATTCGACGTGGTCGTGTTCGATGAGGCTTCACAGGTGCTGCCGGAAGACGCGGCCAACTGCATCTACCGGGGGAAACAGTTGATCGTTGCCGGTGACCAGAAGCAACTGCCACCCACAGACTTTTTCCGGCTGGCCGCAGCCGATACGGCGGAAGCGGAGGAAGACAACGCGGACTTGGACGATTTTCAGTCTCTGCTCGACTTGTGCAAGGCACAGGGACTCCCCTCACTCCCCCTCACGTGGCACTACCGCAGCAGACATGAAGATCTCATTGCTTTCTCCAACTATCGTTTCTACGAAGGCAAACTGAACACCTTCCCGGGGTCCTCGATTACCGCCCCTGATTTGGGAGTGGAGTCGTTCCTTGTTGATGGCCAGTACCGGCGTGGGGCCCAGCGAGACAACCCCGTTGAAGCGCGCAAAGTCGTCGACCGGGTGCTGTTCCACCTCCACCGCCATCCGGGATCGAGCATCGGCGTTGTCGCCTTCAGCAAAGCCCAGGAAGACGCGGTATTAGCTGAGCTTGAGGCGCGCTCTCAAGTCAATCCGGAACTGTCGGACCACCTAAACAGCGAAGACCGGTTGGAAGGCTTCTTCGTCAAGAACCTCGAGAATGTACAGGGCGACGAGCGCGACATTGTTATCTTCACTGTCGGCTACGGCCCAGACGAAGCGGGAAAATTCCTGTTGAATCTTGGACCGCTGACGCGCGATGGTGGATGGCGTCGACTCAACGTGGCAATCACCAGAGCGCGCAAGCGAGTCGAGATCGTTCATTCGATCCGGCCCGAGGATTTCCCCCCAGGGGCAAAGCAGGGAGCGCTCGCCCTCCGCCAGTATCTCGACTACGCCATGCGCGGGCCGATCTCACTGGCAATCGATCTTAAGGACAGCCAGGGCGACGCGGAGTCCCCATTTGAGGAAGACGTACTCCGAACTATCCGGTCATGGGGCTACGAGGCCGTTCCGCAAGTGGGAACGGCCGGGTACCGCCTTGACATTGGTGTTGTGCACCCCGACCACCCGGGCCGCTACATTCTGGCCGTTGAATGCGACGGCGCCGCCTACCATTCGGCGAAGGCCGCTCGCGACCGCGACCGACTCCGCGAACAAGTCCTCACAGGCCTCGGCTGGAGAATCCACCGAATCTGGGGGCTGTCCTGGTACCGCGATCGGTTAACACAGGAAACACGCCTGCGCGAAGCCATCGAGGCCTCACTCCAGGAGGAACCGACCGCGACTCCGTCCTCTGCTGGGCGTCGTGAACCTGCGCATGACATTCATGTCACGACCGAGTCGGTAGATCACTTAGCCCTCCCCGACTGGGCAGAACCATTCGTACCTCCGGCGCCAGTGAAAGTGAGTGGCCGGTTGTCGGGGCCATCAGGAATCCTCAGTCCTGAGGCCCTGCCGGAGCTAGTCACCTATGTCCAGAAGGTGGTCACCGGGAACACCCCTCTTCACACGGACCTGCTCGCCGAGCGGATTCGCGAGGATTGGAAAGTCCGTCGCACTGGTTCGAAAATCAGGGCGGCAGTCGATAGCGCCCTTGCACTCTTCATTCGGAGGAACCCGAACTTCTCCCTCGGGGGAGGATTCATCCGCGACATGGAACGGCCCCTTGAACGCGCTCGCGTGGGCGCGGAGGACGGCGTCGTTCGTACCATTACCCAGGTGCCTCCCGAGGAGCTGGACTTCGCGGTTCGCGGTGCCGTCCGCGAGGCACACGAGATCGGGGTCGATGAAGCGAAGCAGTACGTCAAGGCCCTCTTTGGCTGGTCTCGCTTGGGTCCAGACATCGACTCAGCTATCGACGAGTCAGTGGCTAGGCTCGTTGCCGGCGGACGTATCCAACGTGAAGGAAGCGACATACTCAAGAGCAAGGACTAGCTGGCGCCAGGTGTAATTGCGATACACCCCGCGAACGAAGCCGCATTGTTCAGATCGCCATAAGACATTGAGGAACCGAAGGTCGCGAATGGCGCTTGTTGAGGCTGAACGTACGGCGTCGTCCAGGCGTGGGCAAACATAGGCGGGAGTGGCGTGAACGCCCTACCTTGATCAAACAGCAGAAACGGGGCCGCCCCAAACACCGCGAGGCACTGGCGGACTTTGGTTCAGCGGGTCCGGCATTCGGCAAGCACCGGATCTCCGGATCACCGGATTGCTTCTACACACTCGCGACAAGGACCCGGCAAAGGCTACTTGGGAACTTATCCACCCCCTTGTCGTCGTCCGGCAGGGCTACTCCAGGAAGGCCGACTGCAGCTTGTGGTGATGCACGCTCAGTCCAACAGGA
>JAIBBE010000057.1 GCA_019694835.1 Fimbriimonadaceae bacterium
AGAAGGTGCGTGATCCGTCAGTACCGCTGGCATCCTGCCGGCACGCATACGGAGAAATTGCAGCGGGAGGCCGGCAGGATGCCAGCGGTACGGCCGGACCCGTCATCTTGGCAACGCGAGATCGACACAAGTATGGGGATCATCCCATCAGAACGAGGTCTGACTGGACCATGCTGCGGCCGTTGGCGATGTAGTAATCAAACTCCTCCGGGAAGACCTTGATTGCGCCGACGACGGGCCAGGCGGCGGCGTCGCCGAGGCCGCAGAACGAGCGGCCGTCGATCTGGGAGCAGATGTCGAGCAGGAGTTCTTTGTCGCCGGGCTGGCCCTTGCCTTTAACGATGCGTTCCAGAACTTGGAGCATCCAGCGTGTGCCCTCTCTGCACGGGGTGCATTTGCCGCAGGATTCGTTGGCATAGAACAGCGCGGTGCGCCAGATGAACTGCACAATGCAGGTCTGATCGTTCAGGAACATGCAGCCGCCGGAGCCAACCATCGACCCGACCTCGCCCATCTCTTCGTAGCCGATCACTGCCTTCGCACAGGCTTCGGCATTGATGATCGGGACGGAGGAGCCGCCGGGGACGCAGGCTTTCAGAGTGCCCTTCATGCCGCCGGCGAGGTCAAGGAGTTCGGTGAGGGTGGTGCCGAATTCGATCTCGAAATTGCCCGGCTTGTTGACGTGGCCGGAGACGCTGAAAATCTTGGTGCCGCGCGAGTTCTTGGTTGAAGCACCCAAGGTCGCGTACCACTCGCCTCCGTTCTTGAGGATGAACGGCGCGCAAGCGTAGGTCTCGACGTTGTTGATGACGGTCGGCAAGTCCCAAAGCCCGGCGACGGTCGGCAGCGGCGCGTGCGGGAATTTGAGCCTCGGCATCCCGCGCTCACCCATCAGCGAGCTCATGAGGGCTGATTCCTCGCCGCACTCGTAGGAGCCCGCTCCCAGATGGATTTCGAGGTCGAAGTCGAACCCCGTGCCCTGAATGTTCTTGCCGAGATAGCCGTTCGCGTAGGCTTCGTCGATCGCACTGCGCAAGGCCCTGGCGGCGTCGACGAATTCGGCGCGGATGTAGATGTAGCCGGTGTCGGCCTGGGTCGCGAAAGCCGCGATGGTCATGCCTTCGATCAGCAGGAACGGAGTCTCCTCCATGATCTGCTTGTCTTTGAAAGTGCCGGGCTCGCCTTCGTCCGCATTGCACAGCACGAAGTGGTGGGGCTGGACTTTCTCCTTCGCGATGCCGTTCCACTTGATCCAAGTCGGGAATCCCGCGCCTCCGCGACCGCGCAGACCGCTGGCCTTAACCTGGTCGATGATTGCCTGGCGCTCCATCCCGAGCGCCTTTTTCAAGCCCTCGTAGCCGCCCTTGGCCAGGTAGCCGTTTAGGGTCCGATAGTCGGCGTCGTGCGCGTGTTCGAGGAGGAGCTTGTATTCGGCCATTCCACTTGTATTCTACTTGGCGACAAGCAGAATCGACCCGGCCGGACTAGTTCGTTTCCACCATTTTGGTCTTGAGCGCCTTCATCGCTGCTTCGGTTCGGCTATTGACTTGGAGCGCCTTGAGAATATTGCTGACGTGGTTCTTGACCGTCTTCTCGGCGATGCAAAGCTGAGCCGCGATTTCCTTGTTGCGCAGGCCCTTGGCGATCAGGTCGAGGATTTCGGACTCGCGATCGCTGAGAACGTAGAGTTCGCTGTCGTCGGTCTCTTCATCTTCCTTCACGCGTCCGAAGTCGCCGATGATCTTGGCGGCGATCTTGGGTGTGATCTTCGCCTCTCCTCGGTCGGCCAAGCGAATCGCCTCGATCACGTCCTGCGGCGTCGAGGTCTTTAGGAGGTAACCCATGGCACCGGCTCGAACGGCGTCGAACACGGTGTCGTCGTCCTCGTTGACGGTCAGGACGACGACCATCACGCCTTTTTCCTGCTTCAAGACACGGCGCATCAGCTCGATGCCGTTCATACGCGGCATGTTGATGTCGGTCAGCAAAACGTCGGGCGGGTTCTGAAGGCATGCTTCGAGCGCCTCTTGACCGTCCTTGCAGACGGCCAGCAGCTCGCACTCAGGCATAAGCGTGAGCGTTCGCTGGATAGCATTCCGGTAAGCCGGTTCGTCTTCGGCAACGACGACTCGAATCAACGAGGACATGGCGTGAAGTATACGCGAGTTCGCAGAGTGGCCTCTACCTGCTCAAATGGGGATTGCCTTCATTTCGCGCTATCACCGGTCCGCATCGTGCGTACCGTTTGTATGCTTGCCGCCTACGTTCTGACGCACCTTGCGTTCCAAGCGCCCAAGCTCTCCGAAGGCGAGCAAAGGGCCGCTGATCGCCTAACTGCTTTGGGCGGTTCGGTCAGGGTCGAGCCAGAGAAGCCCAACGGCTACGAGATTTGGGTGGACTTCCAGGGGAAGGCAACCGACGAGGCGTTCGCAGTCGTTGGCTCGCTGCGCCATGTCACGGCCTTCCGTCCCATGGGTGGTGGATTCAGCGACCGGGGGCTGCGAGCACTCATCGGACATCCCCGCCTCTGGCTGCTGGTGGCACGCTCCAACGTGATGACTGACGCGAGTCTGGAGCCAATCTCACGCATCTCGGGCTTGAAGAAACTCGACATCATGGGCGCGACCCTGACCTCGAAAGGGCTCGCCAAGCTGCAGCGCCTCTCCAAACTCGAGAGGCTCTTTCTTTATGGCTCGACACTGACGGACGGGGACTGCGCTCCGATAATGAAACTCAATTGGCTCAATGAGCTGGTTGTCCCGAAGACGATTTCCCCGTCCACCCTGGAAGCTCTGCGAAAAGCCCTGCCCAAAGCGAAGGTCAGTTCGATCTAGCTAGAGTCCAGCCTTTGCGAAGGCCTGCTCCAAGTCCGCGATCAAGTCACGCGGGCTCTCCAGGCCGTTGTAGAGGCGCACCAGCCAGCGCTGTTCTTGCCAGCCGAGCGGATGATAGGTAAGCGGCACGCACAGGCTCTCGTGGCCACCCCAACTCACTCCCATCTGATACAACGCCAGCGAGTCGGCGAAGACCTTGAGCTTGTCGAAATCCTGGCATCGGGGCTCGAACGACAGCAGACCGGTGCTGCCGCGCATTTGCTTGTCAATGAGGCCCCGCTGGGGGTGCTTGGCGCTGCCCACGTGAAAGACCTGCGCCGCCTCAGGTCGCTCACCCAGCCAAGCGGCGACCGCGTTGCCCGTCTCCTGTACGGCACGCAAACGAACCGGCAGCGTTCGCATGCCCCGCAGCAGAAGCCAAGCGGGAAAGGGCGGGAGGATCGCGCCGAGCAGGGCAACCTCGCCCTTCATGATCCGGTCCATGCGGGCTCGGTCGGTCGCCAACGCACCCGCCACGACGTCGCTGTGCCCGGCAAGATACTTCGTCGCACTGTGCAGGATGATGTCGACGCCGAAGTCATGCGGCGTCTGGAAAATCGGGGAGGCGTAGCTGTTATCGATCGCCGTCGTGATGCCGCGCTCCTTCGCCGCCCGGCAAACGGTTTCGAGGTCTTGAATCCGGAAGATGATGCTGCTCGGTGACTCGAGGTAAATCAGCTTCGTTTCAGCCTTGCATGCCGCCAAAATCTCGTCTGGATCGCTGCCCTCTACCAGCGTATGGGAGACACCGAAACGGGGCAGGTACTCAGTGATGAACTGCTTCGTCGGGCCGTAGCAGGTGTCGACCGCGACGATGTGGGCGCCCGCTTCGACCTCGCTGAGAATCGCCGCGCTGATGGCGGCCATGCCGCTGCCAAACACCATCCCCTCGTCGCAGTGCTCAAGCGCCGCGATTTTCTCGTTGACGACGTGGACCGTCGGATTGCCGATGCGGCTGTAGTTGGCCCGCCGCTTCTCTTCGGTGCCAATCGTGAAGGAAGCTGCGAATTCATCGCAGGTCTCGAAGACAAACAGAGAGGTCTGAAAAATCGGTGGAGTCACCGCGCCGAGCACGTGCTCTTCCTCGCCGAGGTGTTGGAGCATCGTGTCGACATCGTGGTGGGATGGCTCGGGCATCCTTGGAGTCTACTGCGAGTGACGACAAGGTGGTTTGCGCTGCGAGCGGTCTCACGACGCACAATGCCGAACGGGTCAGGACGCCTTAGGCTTCACGGTCGGGATGAGGGCGCGGAGAATGTCGTTAACCTGCTTCTGGTCCTTGAAGACGGAGGCTACGTCAGGGTCCAGCAGCACGATATTCGTCCCTTCTCGGTAGCGGTCGTGATATTTGCCGCGAACACCCTGGGAAAAATCGTATTGCTCCCGCATCTCTTCATGCTCGTTCGTAGTGTCTTCGTTCATCGGGGTGCGCCTTCCGGGCTGAAATGATTCTGATTCGGTCTTCTCTATCGGTATGGACGACAACTAACGTGCTGCCGTTACCGCTGAGCCCCATTGTAACAAACCGAGCTTCGCCGATGGAGTGGTCAGGATCTGGCACGGTCAAGGCTAGGGGATCGCCAAAGACCTCGCTTGCTTCCTTGAAGCTCACACCGTGCTTGGCTTGGTTGGCTTCATCCTTCGCTGGGTCCCATTCGAACTGCAGCACCCGATGAGCCTACCATCCCCACCGATTTCCGGCGTCATAATAGACAAGGCTCGAATATCAACATCCCCGTCCGAAAGGACTGTGTTCGAGACCAGCGCGGCCTTTCTTCAAGGCTGCGACCATAGGAGAACATATGTATCAGGCACCTCTGCCTCCAGAATATGCCGACCTCTCCCGCGAAGAGGCCGCCGACCGCATTCGCGCGGCCAAGGAAGCCCTCGGCTCCAAACTCGTCATCCTCGGCCACCACTACCAGCGCGACGAGATTATTGAGCACGCGGACTTTCGCGGAGACTCCTACAAGCTGGCCAAAGACGCCAACAGCCGACCCGAGGCCGACTTCATCGTCTTTTGCGGAGTCCATTTCATGGCCGAAAGCGCCGATATCCTCACGCCCGAACGACAGCGTGTGCTGCTTCCCAACCTCGCCGCCGGGTGTTCGATGGCCGATATGGCCAACCACTTCCAGGTCAAGTCCTGCTGGCGACAGCTTGGCGAAATCCTCGGAGACAAGATCAGCGAGGTCATTCCCGTTACCTACATCAACTCTGCCGCCAACCTCAAGGCATTCGTCGGCGAGCACGGTGGAACGGTCTGCACCTCGACCAACGCCCCGGCTGCCGTCCAATGGGCGATGAAGCGCGGAACCAAGGTGCTCTTCTTCCCCGACCAGCATCTTGGCCGCAACACCGGCGTCCGCCTCGGCGCTGACCCGGATCGCGATATGGTCGTTTGGGACCCGTTCAAACCGCTTGGCGGCAACACTCCGGAGCGCATCGAGGAAGCGACTTTTATCCTGTGGAAGGGCCATTGCAGCGTCCACAAGCGCTTCACCGTCGATCAGATTGAGGGGGCACGGCAGGCGAATCCGGACGTGAAAGTCGTCGTCCACCCCGAGTGCACGCTCGAAGTCGTGCGCGCCTCCGACTACAACGGTAGCACCGAGTTCATCATCAAGACTGTCGAGGCCAGCGAACCGGGTACGGCCTGGGCGATTGGCACCGAGATCAACCTCGTCAGCCGCCTCGCGAAGGAAAATCCCGACAAAACCATCTCCTGCCTCGACCCCCAGATCTGCCCGTGTGCGACGATGTACCGCATCCACCCGAGCTTCCTATGCTGGCAGTTGGAGCGGCTGGTCGACGGCGAGGTCTTGAATCAGATCAAGGTGCCGGAGGAAGTTGCGATCCCGGCGCGGGTCGCGTTGGAGCGGATGTTGAAGGTCGCGTGAGGCCCTTTGTCTATGGGTCGGTTCGGCTCCCCTCTCCTGCGCCCGGAAGACTTGGCGAGCGGCAAAACTCGGCGGCGGAGGAGAGGGGTTGAGGGAGAGGTTATGGTGCGATTTTGCAAACAGGTGGCGTCCGGAGCCTCCATCCGTGGGAGGATGGAGGCATAGGCCACTACCGCTCGTTCGACCAAGCACTCAACGCATCCGAAAGCAGGCCCTTCGCCGGAATGAGTTCGTAGCAGGGGATTCCCTCCCAGCGCGCCCGATTCAGGCCACCTTCCGCGACCTGGATCGGGGCTTTCTTTGAGCCGACTTGCGTGCCCGGTTGGATCGGACCGCCGAGCACAACCGACTGGCACAGGCCAAGCAGAAACTCGCTGGCAACAGTCGTCTGGGGCTCGTCGACCTCGTCCATTTCGAACTCGGGCAGCGAGAACTTCTGCATGCCGAGCGTGAAGACATATCGCTCATCTGAACCGACTGAGATCATGTTGCGGGCGTCGATGGGCTGTGCCGAATCGGGCGCGATGAGTTGGCTGGGCAATTTGTAGGTCTGCGCCAGGGGATCGGCAATCACGCCCTCCGTCAGATCGCCCAGGCGTTTCGCGATCGCGAGGAAGAAGTCGAGCGAGGGATAAACCGCCGGGTCGTGAGCCTCGAAGGTGAGCTGGCACAGCGTCCACGTCGCCCGGGCCCGATTCCGAAGCTCATCGCTCAATCCAATCGACAGCGGGCTGCGAAGGAACGCCTCGGGGTCAAATCCCGCCTCGTCTTTTGGCAGGACGAGCATGCGTAGGACGGTCTTCTGGTCGAGCGAGGCGATCGCGTAAGCCCCGCGCTCAAGGGGTTCGACCAGCTTGGACTTATCGGTGGAGCCTGCAAGAGGGGCGCCGAATCCTGCAACCGTCCCCGAAGTCCCCTTCGGCTCCACAACCTCGACAATCGACGGCAGCCGCGCAGTACCGGCGAGCACCGAAAGGTAGAACCCGCCGCTGATGCCGTAGCCGGGCGTCTTGGGCTTCCCAAACGGCCAGACATCCTTGAGCCGCGTCCGCATGCGTCCATTGTAGCGGAGAGTGGCGCGGGCATCCTGCCCGCGCTGGCAGGCCTATTTTTAAAAAAAGTGATCCCTGCAAGTTATCGCATCGGAGCAACTTGTTGGGCAACACTCTGCTCTCGCCGGGTGGCCGGCGTGATGAAATTGTGCACCCCGGTTCGACCAACACTGAGAGGCCTCCGACCTTGACAGCGCCGGGGTGCACAATTTCATCACCCCGGCCACCCCCGGCCCACTTTCAAAAGCGACCGCGCCAGAAAGCCACCTAGCAGGCAGCCACGACCTTCCCCGTCGCTTCGCCGAAACCGATGCGGAAACCCTCGCCCTGGGCGTAGGCCGTCATGGTCACCTCGTCGCCGTCCTCTAGGAAGGTCCGGGTTTCGCCGGTCTCGGCGATCACGATGGGGCGCTGGCCGCGCCAGGAAAGCTCCAGCATCGAGCCAAAGCTGTCCGGCTCTTCCCCGCTGATCGTGCCACTTGCATAGAGGTCTCCAGGTTGCAGGGCGGTTCCGTTGGATGCCTGATGAACGAGCTGCTGAGCCATCGACCAGTAGAGGTTCTTCGTGTTGCTGCGACAGATCGTCTGGGCATGCTGGGCTTTTGCCGTCTTGAGCAGAACTTCGAGGTGAATGTCGAAGTGCCCGTATCGCGCGGGTGCCAGGTGAGCCAGAGGCGCGGGGTCCTGCTTTTGACCTGCGATTCGGAACGGCTCCAACGCGTCCAGCATGACGAGCCAGGGGCTAATGCTGGTGCCAAAGCTCTTGGCCAAGAACGGCCCGAGCGGCTGGTACTCGAACCGCTGCACGTCTCGCGCCGACCAGTCGTTGACGATGGTCATGCCGAGAATATGGTTCTCGGCGTCTTCCATCGACACGCTTTCCCCGAGCGAAGTGCCGGTGCCGACGTAGAAGCCCATTTCCAGTTCGAAGTCCAGTTCCTTCGTCGGGCCAAATGCGGGGGCTTCGTCGTTCGGCCCTCTGGTTTGGCCCTTGGGCCGAATGATTTGGGTACCGGACACCACCACCGTCGATGCTCGGCCATTGTAACCAATGGGCAGCCAGCGGTAGTTGGGCAGCAGCGGTGGCTGGTCGGGGCGAAACATGCGGCCGACGTTGCTGGCGTGATGGATGCCGGAATAGAAGTCGACGAACGCCTTCGGCTCGATCGGGATCAGCATACGGGCCGACTCCAGAAGCGCGCGTCGCCGCAGCGGAAGGTCGTCTCGGAGGCGGGCGTTGTCCTCACGCAGGAGTTCGTAGAGCGCGACTCGAACCTTCCTGAGGCCATCGAGATCGGCTTCGCCAAGCGAAAGATCGGGCAGCAATCCCTCCGCGGCTAGGGTGCTGAGGTCGAGGATTGTCTCGCCTACTCGGCTCACCAGACGCGGGGTTCCGTCCCGACAGATCCGCCCGAAGGGCAGATTCTGAATGGGAAAATGGGACTCCGGATTGGCAGCAATCCACGACCTCTCGCTGGCAGGAATGATCAGGGGGGACGAACTCACCCGAAAAGTGTAGCCCAGGTACCCTTCCCTTCATGAGCTTGCCGATTGAGGAACTAACTCCGCGCCAAATTGTCGCCCAACTGGACCGCTACATCGTCGGCCAAGACGCGGCCAAGCGCGCGGTGGCGGTGGCCCTTCGCAACCGATACCGCCGCCTCAAACTGCCGGCGCAGGACCGCGACGACATCATCCCGAAGAATATCCTGATGATCGGGCCGACTGGCGTCGGAAAGACCGAAATCGCGCGTCGTCTGGCTCAACTTGCGCGTGCGCCCTTCATCAAGGTCGAGGCGACGAAGTTCACCGAAGTTGGCTACGTCGGGCGAGATGTCGAGTCGATGATTCGGGACCTCGCCAATGCGGCGGTTCGCCTGGTCGAACGCGAGCGAACCGATGCTGTCTTGCCTGAAGCCGAAAACCAGGCGCTCGAACGGCTCGTCGACCTCGTCGAAGACCTCGTCCCACGCCCGGAGCGCAAGCGCCGGGAAGTTGGGCCAGACGCAGAAGGCGCCCAAACGGCCCTCGTCCAGCAGACGTTCGGTGTGTTCGGGCACACGTTCGAGGTGCCCAACGAGGGCTACGAGTTCGAAGAGGAAGACGAGGCCGAGCGTGATGCCCGTCGCGCCAAGCTTCGCCGCGAGATCGAAGCCGGTGACCACGACGAGTTGATGGTCGAGTTCTATGTCGAGGAGGCTCAGAACCAGTTCCTGCAAGTGTTCACGCCGCAAGGCATGGAGGAGATGGGACTCGACATGGCGAACTTCGGAGGGGCCCACTCACGCCATTCCTCGAAACGCATGAGCGTGGCCGATGCCCGGCCATTCCTCGTGGATCAGGAAGCCCGCAAACTCCTCGACACCCACAGCCTTAACCGCGAGGCCATTTCCAGGGCCGAACAGACCGGGATCATCTTCCTCGACGAGATCGACAAAGTCGCTGGCAAGAGCGGCGGCAGCGGCCCGGACGTGTCGCGTGAAGGCGTGCAGCGGGATTTGCTCCCCGTCATCGAAGGATCGACGGTTGCGACCAAATACGGCCCCCTGCGCACCGACCACATCCTCTTCATCGCCGCTGGCGCCTTCCACATTTCCAAGCCGAGCGACCTAATCCCCGAACTGCAAGGTCGCTTGCCGATCCGGGTCGAACTAGAAAATCTGACCGAGACCGACTTCCGTCGCATCCTCAATGAACCACAGAATGCTCTCACGAAGCAATATGAGAAGCTGCTTGCCGTGGAGGGAGTCAAGGTCGAGTTCACGGCGGATGCACTCGACGAAATCGCCCATTTCGCCCTGCAGGTCAACCAAACGATGGAAAACATTGGGGCGCGGCGCCTTCACACGGTCCTTGAGAAGCTCCTTGAGGACATCTTGTACCAGGCACCCGAGATCGAGGCAAAACACATCGTTTACGACGGGGCGCGGGTGCGTGAGCGGCTACAAGGACTGGGTGACCCCACGACCGCCAACACTCTTATTTGAACCCCGGTAATGAAGCTGGTCCACCGCATCTAGTTTATTGCATCAGAAACTCATCACTTAAGCCGGGGTCTGCGTGCAATTGTATGAAGAAGGGGCCCGCCCGTAGGGCCAACACAAATTGCAGGCTTCCGGGTTAAGAGTGACCCGCAGAATTACTGGACTTGAAGCGCCCCCTTGGCAATTCGAGAAAAGACTGCTAAACTCACAGTGATTTTACATTGGAGGGGATTTCATGCAGAAATTTCTTGGCTTAGCTTTGGCCGCTGCTGTTCTTTCGTCTGGAGCCAGCGCGAACTCGATCACGACGTTATTCAACCGCAACAACGGTGGAAGCAACGGCGGTGCTGTCTACTTTGATGCCGTGACCAACGCTTCGGCCCTGTCCGTGACCGGCCTCGACACGGGCACGAACGACACCGGCATCTTCTTCACGTACACCGTTTACGCAAGGGCTGGCACGAGTGTCGGCTTCGAGAACACGAACGTTGGCTGGTCCGTCGTGGCGACGGGAAGCGGCACCGGTGCCGGTATCAACGTTCCTACGCCGGTGACTCTGGACGCTCCATTCTTGCTGGCCGCGAACAGCACCACTGGCCTGGCCCTGGTCATTGGCGCGACTGCGGGCCACGACTACTCCGGCACGGGCACGAGTCCCGCACCAGGTGCTCTCCAGTACTCGAATGCGGACATCACCCTGAACCTTGGTGCAGCTGGCAACGTGCCATTCTCCGGTACGCCCTTCCGACCCAGAATCTGGAACGGGACGCTCCACTACACCGTGGTGCCTGAGCCTGCAACGATGGCGGCCTTGGCCATGGGTGCCCTCGTGTTGATTCGACGCCGCCGCAAATAGGGCGCGCCCGTCGGATTTTAAGGAGTCTCGGTGCAGCACCGAGGCTCCTTGTTGTCTCTGGAACCCAGCAGCCACGTTTGGCGTTAGTTGGAGAGAGGGTCGAGGCCCTCCAGAGGTACACTCAGGATTCGTGAGCAAAAAGCCGTTGCCGGTTCCCGTATGGTGGAAGAACACCTACTTCTGGATCGCCGCGATTCTCTTTCTGGTGGGAATCATCGGTCTCCCGTTCTTCGGCGGCAACCAGGCCATCCGCGATCCCGGCCAGATCGAGGAAGATCACATCTGGATGATCTACTGGGGCGGCGCAGTCGTGATGCTGATCAACGGCGTTATCAGCCACCGAATGACGGTTCAGCAATACAAAGAAGAGGTCGGAGAAGAGTAACGTGGTCCATTGTTCGATTTGCGGGAAGCCTATGCCCAAGGTTCCCACCTGGCTCTCGGTGGTCAACACCGAGTTCGTCTGCTGCAAGGATAAGACCTTGCGCAGCATCACCGAAGTCCGCCCCGAGGAGCTTCAGCCCCAAGCCGTTCGCAACGAAATGGCTGACCTTGCGGGCGTTGACGCCTTCGTCGAAGAAGACGAGAAGGAAGAGGAAGAAGAGGCCTAGCGCCGCAACTCCGCGACTATCGCATCGATCCACTCTGCGGACCGGTTCTTGGCCACCTTGAACCAGGTCCGTTTGTCTTTTGCCGACCACGTAAACTCCAAAACGCCGGTCTGACCGGGCTTCTTGAGGTGCCAATGCACACTGCCGGGGTAGGTGGCAAGGGTCGTCCTCAAGGTGACGACAAGGCCGTGCGTCGCGACGAATGACGCGAGCCAGGCCTCGGGTTCCCCCGCAATGATATCGAACTCTCCATCGAAGTGGGGCATCGTTCTCTCGGCAAAGCGGATCGGGGTCTCGCACAGATCTTAGCCCGGATAACGGTGACACCGGTACAAGGACCCAACCTGAAAACTCGACCGGTTTTTCAGCGTCTAGAGAATCATCGATCCCGTTTGCGGAATCCATAGGTTACGATAGGTTAGAAAAAGTGGACGCTGCATCAATCAATCCTTCTGATCATGAACACCCGCTCTACGCGCTCTTCCGAGAGCACGTCAGTCACTCGCTGCATCAAACCGATGGCCTCCTCGCCGAACCGGATGTCGAGGATTACATGGCGCGGCTCATGCTCACCTTCCTCCACACCGACCGCATCTTCGCGATTCGCGACAAGTCCGGGCGGCGCTTGGCCTCGGTCGCCGAAATGGTCGCCGAGGGCGACATCCGGTTGAATGCCGACTCCTTCGAGCGTGAGCGGGAGGTTCACAAGCACATCGGCGATTTCATCCTGTTCTGGTCGGGCATCTATCCGGAGTTTCTGCGCCATCTCAAGCTGCACTTCGGCTGCGACCTGATCTGCGACTACACCCGACAAGGCCGCGAGAGCTACTATGTCGTCAGCACCTTCGACCACGCGCCGTACGACCGCGAGGCCAACACCTTCCGCAAGCTGAGCAGCCGCTTCGAAGAGTACACATTCTGCCTACGCCAGGTTCGCGAAACGATTCCCCTCAGCCTTCATCAGGGCGGCAGCGCGTAGTAGACTCGATGCATGCGCACCGACCTCACGCCGGAGGGAATTCAAGCCTATCGTCGCGACGGCTTCATCGTGCTCCACGACTTTCTGACCGCCGACGAGCTCGACGATTGGCGCACGCAGGTTGGCGAGGCGGTGGCGGAGCGACTGGCCTCCAAAGGTGCCTTGCAGAACCAGAACGACCCCGACTCTTACTATGCGCAGGTGTTCACCCAATGCCTGAAACTCGCTGACACTCATGCCGGGGTTCGGCGACTCATGCTTGATCCTCGTCTCGGAAAGCTCGCCGCAGAACTCGCAGAGGTTGACGGCATTCGCATCTGGCACGATCAAGCCCTGTTCAAGCCACCCTTCGGCAATCCCACCGGCTGGCACCTCGACAATCCGTACTGGTCGTTTACTTCGCCCGATTCCATCAGCCTGTGGGTCGCCCTCGATGACGCGACCGAATCCAACGGCTGCCTCTACTACTTGCCAGGCACTCATCGGACGGCGCGCAACGAGAACGCGGGTATCGGGACGAACATGGCGGACCTCTTCAAGGTCTATCCGGAGTGGCGCAACATCGATCCCGTGGCCACGCCATGTAAGGCAGGGTCTGCGGTCCTCCACAACGGACTGGTCGCACACGGTGCCGGGGCCAACATGACGGCCCGCCCTCGCCGAGCCATGACGTGCGCTTACATGCCAGACGGAGCAGTGTTCAACGGCGTGCAGAACGTGCTCCCGGACGAATACTACGCCTCGCTTCAAGTCGGAGACGTGCTGAACGACGCCGTCATCAACCCCCTCGTTTGGCGAAGGCATTAGGCGAAGAAATCGGACGCGAGGAGGATTTTGCGCAGCTTCTCCAAGCACCGCGCCCGCGTGGGCCCAATTGCCCCAACGGGCATCGACAGCTTCTGGGAGATTTCGAGATAGGAGGCCTCCTCGTCGGCATAGAGAAGGTCCAACAAGGTTTGGCACTTGCCGCCGAGTTTGATGAGCGCCTGCCGGACCTCGGACGTCTCCACCGCTTGGAGCGCGCTAGCCTCCGCCCCAGCTTCCTCATCGGCGACGAGTTCTTCAAGCCCGCGCTCGTCGGGTCCTCCGCTGGAAGTCGTGCGGGATGCGATTCGACGCAAGCGAATCGACTCGCGCGAGGCGGTTACCGCAACCCACTTGGGTAGGGTCTGGGCATTGTCGATGCGGTCGAGCGAACGGTAGAGAGCGAGGAACGTCGCTTGAAAGACGTCGTTGGCGTCATCGTCGCTGAGGCCCATGCGCTTCGGAATGGAGTACACGAGGCGCTGAAGCTGCTCGACCAATTCGCCCCAAGCAACGCTATCGCCTTGTCGGCAACGCTGGAGCAATCGGGGTAAATCCGCCGCTTCGTCCTTCCAACCCATTCGATGATGAGTATATCGCGACAGGTCCCGCGCGCATTACCAGGATGGAATTGGGTTCGAAAAGTGATAAAATAGGTGGTCGAATTGGTACGATTCGTCCCCTTGCTATGAAGTTTGCTCACCTCTCACGCGTCTCCCTGCTCGCCGTTGCGATGGCGATTTCGGGCTATTCCTCTGCCCAACTGCGCGTCGCGCAGTGGAATGTCACCAACTACACCAGCGGACGCATCACCGAGTTTCAGACTGCGATTTACGGCATGTACGAGGGACGATCGATGAAACCGGATGTCTTCATCGGCCAAGAGTTCATTTCCCAGACCTCGGTGAACAACTTCCTCGCTATACTGAACACGGCTCCGGGCAGCCCTGGCGACTGGGCGGCGGCACCCTTCATCGATGGAACGGATACTGACGGCGCGTTCTTCTATCGAACGAGCAAGGTGGACTTCCTGGGAACGACGATCGTGGCGGCGGGTTCGACCTCTACGAGCAACCAGCCGCGCAACAGCTACCGCCACGACGTTCGCCTCAAGGGCTACGGCACCGCCGCCGGGGCAACCCTTGCCTGCTACAACTCGCACATGAAGTCGGGGAGCACGTCGACGGACCAAGATCGTCGGCAGATCGAGGCATCGCGCGTCGTGACGAACCTGAGCACACTGCCCGCGGGCACCCAGTTTGTCTATGGCGGTGACTTCAACATCCAGTCGTCGAGCCAACAGGCGTTTCAGACCCTGGTCGGGGCGAGCTACAATACTGGCCCCTTCCGCGATCCGATCAAGACGCCAGGAAGCTGGAACAACAACGCCGCGTTCCGATTCGTGCACACCCAAGACCCAGCGGTGCAGATGGATGATCGTCTGGACTTCTTGCTCGTCTCCCCAGGTCTCACCGACGGCCAAGGCTTTGAGTATGTGGGCAACTCGAGTCTCAGCTACAGCACGACAACCTGGAACGACCCCAACCACTCCTATCGAGCATGGGGCAATGACGGGACGAGCTACGACGGATTGCTCACGGTAGCCGGAAACACCATGGTGGGCAGCGTGATCGCTCAGGCCCTCCTCGATTCGGCAGCTGGCCTTGGCCACCTGCCGGTGTTCCTCGATCTCAAGGTGCCACCCAAGGGTGCCCTTTCGACCGTTGCGATCGACTTCGGAATCGTCAGCGTCGGCCAGAACGTGACAAAGCCCCTTCAGGTCACCAACACCGGCGACGTGAACCTCTGGACCGCGAACGGAATCTCCCCGTTGAGCTACACGCTGAATGTCGGCAACTCGAACTTCTCCGTTGCGACCGGTCCTTATTCAGACCCTGCCGGTGGCGGCAGCAACACCCACCAGGTCCGCATCGACACGACGACGCCCGGTTCGAAATCAGCGGTCCTCACGGTAATGACGAACGACCCCGTTCAGCCGGTCAAGAACGTTGTGCTGAAAGGGCTTGTCAAGGCCCTGTTGCCGCCTCCCTAACATGTGAACTCGACGCAGAGGGTCCCCTCCCCCGATACGGGTTAGGGTTAGGGAGGGGGCGCGTGCTCTTGGTCGGGGAAGACTGCGGCATCGGCGACCGATCGCAAAACCCGATTTGGAATGCATACGACAATCGAAAGCACGCGCCCCCTCCCTGTCCCTCCCCCGTATCGGGGGAGGGGACGCGTTTGCAGTTCGCGCAGCGCAACAGCATCTCTTGTCGGCCCCGGCCCCTGAGTTGACCAAGACGTGAGGGGACGCGACTGCAATTCTCGCGAAGATTCCTCTTACAGTTTGAGAATTCGTGCGGCGCTCTCCATGTCCTTGTCGCCCCGGCCGCTGAGGTTGACCAAGACGTGGGTGCCTGGCACGAAGAGGTCTGGCTCCATGAGCGGGGCGAAGGCGTGAGCCGATTCAAAAGCAGGGATGATCCCCTCGTTTTGAGCGACCCATCGAAAAGCTCTCAGCGCTTCTTCATCGGTCGCCGACCGGTAGGTCACGCGTCCAGTGTCCTTCAGGTGCGAGTGTTCGGCCCCGACCCCCGGATAGTCCAGTCCAGCGGACACCGAGTGGGTCGGAATGACTTGACCGTCCTCATCCTGCATCAAGTAGGAGTAAGAGCCGTGAAGGACACCCGGCGAGCCTGCCGTCAAGGGGGCCGCATGCTGACCGCTGTCGAGGCCGAGACCACCGGCTTCGATGCCCATCAGCTTGACCTCGGGGTCGTTCAAGAATCCACTAAAGAACCCTATCGCGTTCGACCCGCCGCCAACGCAAGCGATTCCCACATGGGGAAGGCGCCCATAGCGGGTCAGATATTGCTGCCTAGCCTCGATGCCGATGACGGATTGGAACTCCCGCACCATCTCGGGGTAGGGATGTGGGCCAGCAGCGGTGCCGATGATGTAGTGGGTGTCTCGCACGTTGGTGACCCAATCGCGCATCGCCTCGTTGAGCGCGTCCTTGAGGGTCTTGGTGCCGCTCGAGACGGGGATGACTTTCGCTCCGAGCAACTTCATCCGAAAGACGTTGAGCTGCTGCCGCGCGCAGTCTTCCTCGCCCATATAGACCTCGCACTTCATGCCGAACAGCGCGCAGACGGTTGCGGTTGCGACGCCGTGCTGGCCGGCCCCGGTCTCCGCGATAATCCTCGGCTTGCCCATCCGCCGGGCGAGGAGACATTGCCCGATCGCGTTGTTGATCTTATGCGCACCGGTGTGGTTCAGGTCTTCGCGCTTGATGACGACATGCAGCCCAGTTTCTGCAGAGAGGCGGCGCGCTTCGGTAATCGGGGTTGGACGTCCCACGAACTCGCGGAGGATGGCGTCGAACTCCATCCTGAACTCTGGCTCGGACCACGCCTTGGTAAATTCAGCATCGAGTTCATCGAGAGCTGGGATAAGGGTTTCCGGAACGTACCGCCCGCCATACTCTCCAAATCGTCCTTTCGTGCCAGAAGCTAGCGCCATTGACTCATTCTACAGGCTGATCGGGCGACAAGTGCCGTTACACCGACTTCGGGCCGCGCAGCAGGCGCAGGCCGTTGAGGATGACGAGGACAGTGCTGCCTTCGTGGCCGACGACGGCGATGGGGAGGGGAAGGCGGAAGAAGAGGCTGGAGATCGTGAGCGCGACGATCACGCCGGAAGCAAAGATCAGGTTGGCGGCAATGATCCGGTTCGCCATCTTGCCGAGGCGCATGAGCTCGGGGATGCGCTCGATGCGATCCTGGACCAACACCACATCGGCAGATTTCAGCGCGATGTCGCTGCCCAAGCCGCCCATGGCAACGCCAAGGCTCGCCGTCGCGAGCGCGGGAGCGTCGTTGACGCCGTCGCCGATCATCGCCACGACCTTGCCTTGATCGGTCCACTCCTTGACGAGTCGTGCCTTGTCGTCGGGCAAGACGCCCGGGTGAACGGTGTCGATGCCGAGTTCTGCGGCGATGGCTTTGGCGGTGGCGGCGTTGTCGCCAGTGAGCATGGCGACGTTCTTTACGCCGACCGCGTGGAGTTCCTGGATGAATCGGAGCGCGGCCGGGCGCGGCTCGTCGCGCATGCCGAGGGCGGCCCATTCGCTGCCGTAGCGCATCAGGACGGAGGTCAGACCCCGCGTTCGCATTTCCTCCACGTGCTCACGGAAGCCACCGGGCAGAGCCTCGCCGGTCTCGTCGAAGAATCTTGGCTGGCCGATCTTGACTTCGACGCCGTCGATGTCAGCGATGATGCCCATGCCGGTGATGGACTGATGTTCGCGGGCGACGGGGATGTCGATGCCGAGGGCGCCGGTGGCGTTGAAGATGGCTTGGGCGATGGGGTGGGTGCTGAAGGCCTCGGCACCCGCGGCCAATCGGAGCGCTTCGCGGGTAGCTCCTCCAACCTCGTCGCCGCCATGCCAACATGTGATCATCCCGCCTTCATCGCCCTCGTGGTGCGCGCCAGCGTGGGCGACCGCCATGGCGGTTGGCTTCGCATGCCCGATGCAGACCTCAATCAGTTTGGGCTTCCCCTCGGTGAGGGTGCCCGTCTTGTCGAGCGCAACGGTATCCACCTTGCCTGCCACCTCGATGAACTGGCCGCCCCGCACCAAAATGCCGCGCCGTGCCGCGAAAGCCAGCGCACTCAGCGTGGATGCGGGGGTGGAAATCACCAGCGCGCAAGGGCTGAGCGCTACGAGGAGAATGAGCGACGGATACATGGCTTCGGTCAGCCAGTTAAAGTCGGGGTGACCGGCATGCGTCGCCCAGCGAATGCCGAAGGAGACGACAAACGCAAGCAAGACGAGGAATGTGTAGCGCTGACCAAACCACTGGCTGATCCGCTCACCGCTGGCTTTGTTGTCTTGCGCCTCCTGGACGATCGAGACGATCTTCTCAAGCGTGCTTTCCTTGACTTCGGCGGTAACCCGCATCAGGAGCATCGAATCGAGGTTCTGAGTTCCGGCGAGCACCCGATCCCCAAACGCCTTATCGACCGGCACCGATTCGCCCGTCATCGCGCTCTCGTCGATGGAGACGTTCGGGACCGCCAAGGTGCCGTCGGCGGGAATCTGCTGGAAGGGCAGGACGCGTACCTCGTCGCCGACCTTCAAGTCCTCGGTGCGAATCGTCTCGTCCCCGCTGGGCAGAACCCGAATGGCTGTGTCAGGGCGCAGCTTGACTAGACTCTCGATGGCCGAACGGGTCTTGGTCATCGCCATCGATTCGAGGGTGCTCGACAGGCTGAATAGAAAGAGAAGCGCCGCTGCGTCCTCGATGTGGCCTACGATGACGGCACCAATCGCGGCGAGCACCATCAGGATGTTCACGTCGAGACTGCGGTCCTTGATCGCCTCCCAAGCCGCTCCCAAAGCAAAGTAAGACCCGAAGACGACGCTTAGCAGGGGCAAGACGGGGGTCTGAAGGTGCGCCAGTCCGGGAATCAGGACGACCAAGCTCAGGATCAGGAAAAGACCGCAGAGCGCAGTGAGCAACGTTTGGACGTCGCGAAAGATGCGCACGACTCAAGGTGGCATACCCAACGGGTGGTTGTCAACCTGGAGGGTTTGGAGTTAACGGGAACTTTGGGAGTGCGGCGGGGTGGCCGGGGTCTCGGTGTTGCCCGTGTGGAAAGGCTCCCAGAGCGTTTGCCGACCAACCCTCGTGCCGACGGGACAATTCAGCGTTCGCTTGTGCTGGCTGATTACGCCTGAAACCTGCGTCCGTTTCAGGCGTTCTAGTCTGTGCGAATTGCGGTAGCCTCTCGGGTACCAACTTTCGAGGTTAAAACGACTTGAAGAACCCCCTTTCCCTACGAATTTTCGGAACTCTTGCCCTCCTTGCGTTGACGGCGCTCTGGGGCTGCGGTGGCAGCGGCTCGGGCGGCGGTGGCGGCGGAGCGAGAACGGCGACGATCGCAGGCACGGTGAGCGACATCAACGGCAACCCTGTGCGCGGTGCCAAGGTTTCGACCCGTGACGGCTCAACCGTAACGTCAACGAGTGGCGCTTACTGGCTCGATCGCCAGCGAGCCGATAATCTCGATGTCAAAGCCGAGATCGTGCAGAACGGCGTCCGTTATCGTGGTCAAAACGTCGCCGTCACCCTCCAGGATCTTCCGACCCAGAGCGTCAATATCGTCGTCGCACCTGAGAACCAGCTTGCGAGCATTCGCGGCGTGGTCGAGGATCGAGACGGAGCCCGGCTCGCGGGCGCAAGCGTGTTCGCTTACGACACCGGAATTCTGAGCAGCCAGCGCACCGTTACCAACGCCAACGGCGAATACGAGCTGTTTGGCCTGGTATCGGGCTTGAACTACACGGTCGTCGCCGGTGGGCGCGAGTACCGCAGCGATGTCGACCAGGTCCTGCTTTCGGATGGCGAGCGACAAACGGTTAATTTCACCCTCGGCACCCCCGGCAACCCCCAGATGGAGCCGCCACAGAATCTGAGCGTGACCTCGTGGACCTCTCCCCGTGCCGCTGCCCGAGCCGCCCGAGATCGCGACGTCCTCGACAACATGAAGCGGATTTTCGACAAGCCGAAAGCAACCCGCAAGCGCATGAGCGCAAGCCGCCTCAGCACGCGGGGCAACTTCATCGAAGTCGACCTTGAGTTCGATCCGATCGACAGCCTCGAATTGCTCGGATATGGCATCTATCGAGCTCGCGGGAACGGTCCGTTCACGGCGATCGACTTCCTGCGCGAACCCCTTGCCGGCTATTACGTGGACCTCGACGAGTTCCTTCGGCCCGACTCCGATTACACGTATGCCGTCACGTCGCTGAGTGTGATGTATCCCGATTTCCCTGCCCAGTCCGAGAGCGACTTCAGCAACGAAGCGACCGTGCTGACCCTCGACGACCTGGTTGGAATCGGCGTCAACCAAGATCCGGTCGAGTTTTTCTGGGACGGCGGATCAGGGGCAGAAACCTACGTGGTGTATCTGTTCGACCAGTTCCCTGGAATCGGCGTGGAGTCGATCTGGAACAACGAGGAGAATCCCGTGGCCGGAAACAACCTCGCATACAGCGGGCCGAACCTGGACTTTGGCCGCCGCTATTACTACCTCGTTCTCGGCCTCGCCGACAACAATGCCGCGCGCACGCTGAGCGCCGTAGGAGAGTTCATTGCTGAGTAGTCGAATCTTGGTGGGACTGGGGCTTGGGTGCCTCGCAGGAGCCAGCTTAGCGACCGATCTGGGCGTCGACATCTCGATCAGCCGCGACCAGAACGCGATTTCGGCGCAAACCGATGCGGCGGCCCGGTCGTTTGCCAAACGCGCTGCGATCCTCACCCGCCGCGCGAGAAGCGGCGATTCGACGACGTTCAGCCTGCCCATGCGGCTGTTTCTCTCACGCAATGGCGTCCCCTTGCCCAACCCCACGACGCGTGGCCGAGGCGCGGACATCACGCTCGTGTTCGATGCGACCGGGCCGAACGCCTTCCCGCCCGATTACCGAACCTTCCTTCAGTCGGTCTATCAGCGAGCGAAGCCGATTCTCGATGGCGTTTTCGGCACACCCAGCATCGGCGGAGTCGTAAAGGTCAGCAACTACGACGCCGATATCGGTGACCGCGACGCCGTTGCGGGCGGCTACTACGTGCCCAACAATGGCTCGGCTCAACAGGAGATTCGATTCCCCGTTTACATCGACAGCGTCGGCTTTAAGTTGGAAGTGACGGCGGTCAACTTCATTCACACGTTGCTGCTCGCGTACATGGGCCCGAATTCTTTTGGGACCGACGCCTTTGACGAAGGGCTCGTGCGCGCGGCGACGATGCGGATTTGCCGAACGCCCGCTGCCATGATCACGACGCTCGATCCGGACCTGATCGAAGCCGCCCTTCAGAGCACGTACGACATCGGCTCATTCTACGACTGGAACAATCAGCGACCCCTTGGCGGCCAGAAGTTCATCGCCCCCAACCTGCGCACCCAGCCGCTCCCGATCGGTGGCAGCGTGGGCGGTCCGTATCTGCTGCGGTATCAGATGGCGGGCACGGCGTGGCAGAAGGTGCAGGTAGAGCATCCGTCCTTCGCGGTCGAACTGACCACAGCCTTCTACGGCAACCCGGGCAACTACCTGACGGTGCCCCAGCAGATCAACTTGTGCCAGACGATTCTTAACCGGATCGGCAATGGGACGGTCGAAGGTTTGACCTTCACCGAGTGGTTCAAAAGGCAGTACATCCTTGACACCAAGACCATTCCCGGCACCAAGGTCATCGTCCAGCCCTTCCCGATCATCGATGGATTGGCGGGCAGCGACTTCGGCGTTTTCGGCATTCAGGCACACTACTTCTACGTGGACCTGACCGGCAACGAGACGCTGCTGAACAACACGGCCTATCCGATCTTCTGGACCCCCGAGTTCTTCCGATTGTTCACGAGCGCTCAGGACGAGCGGATGGACATCTTCAGCGCGTACGGTGCGGTGGCTCCGAACTTTCCGGGCGACCTTTTTGCGAATGAGCCGTACCGGGTGGTCGTCGACATTCCGGTTCAGGATCAGAACGCCCGGTGCGTGCTTCCCGCTGGCGCGATCGCCACGGCGGCCCGCCCCAATCCGAACATGCTGTATGGCACCGTGAGCGGCGGCTTGATCACCGGCGACTACAAGGTCAACATGAGCTTCGGCGCGATCGTTCAGAACGACATTCCAGTGAAGAATTTCGCCTTCGGAACAACCGCTGACCCCCTGTTCCTGCTTCCCCAGAAGGTCACCCTTCAGGTGACCCGCAACGGACAGGTCGTGATGACCCGCCGCGTCAACAAGGGTCCAGGCAGCCTCGGGGTAGATCTGAGGATTGGTGGCGACGCCATGATTCCGCTGCCGGGCGGGCTCAAGAAGGGTGTTCAGATGATCGGCTTGCCCGGCGATCCGTTCGCAGGCAAGGCCTCCGACATTTTCAACCTCACCGACATCCAAACCCAAGCTGCGCGCTGGAATGGGGCGAAGGGCCGCTACGAGTTCTTCCCGGAAAGCGGTGCCTTCGATCAAGGATTGGGCTTCTTCGTCCGGTCCGATTCGACGCGGTCGCTGGAGACGGCTGGGCGCGTGCAGCCTCTCACCCCCATTTCTGTGGCCCTTCGCCCGGGATGGAACATGGTGTCGACACCCCATAACGAGATCATCCCCGTCAGCCAAGTGAGAGTCTTGGTTGCGGCCAACACGCCCATCGCTTTCAACGACGCGAAGGGCACCAGTCTTGGTACCGAGTTCTACAGTTTCCAGCCGGGAGCCAACGACACCGCTAGCGGCGCGCCGGAAGGCGGAACGATGGTTCCGGCGACGAATTTCGAGCCGGGCAAGGCGTATTTCGTGCGCGTATTCGCACCGCAGGGCTTGAGCTTGGTGTTCTTCCCATCGGGATCGTCCGGGGCGGGGCGCAGCGGTGGCGGCCTATCCTCGATGGCTCCGACCAACTCGTGGGAGATGAACGTCGGATTGGCTGGCGCCGGCGAGCGAACCGATGTACGCATCGGTCAGCACCCCGCAGGCACCCGAAGCTTCGACCGCTCTATCGACTCGGAGTTGCCTCCGGCCTTTGGGGGGCTCCAAGGCTCGTCCCAAACCCTCTATCGCGACATCCGAAAGATCGGGGTTCAGGACACGTTCCAAGTCAAGTTCGACAGTCTGCGCCCCGGGACGCTCTACACGGTGCGATTCGACCGCGTCAGCGGCACCATCGGCATGTTCCAACTCCGTGACCAGACCGCCAATGTGCGGAAGAAGTACACCGGAGGCGGCGTCTACACCTTCCGCGCCACCACGAAGTCGAGAATCTTGAGTCTCGGGTTCAATGGGGCACAGCCATGATGCGACTCGTCCTCCTCGTCAGCCTCCTTGCCTGCCTGTTGATCGGCTGCGGAGGCGGTGGGGGTGGCGGGGTCACGCCGCCGACCGAGATCACGGTCGTCGGGTCGGTCATCTGGGTCGGTGACGGCCAAGCCCCGATTCCGGCGGCAACCGTCCAAGTCGACCAGGCGACGACCACGACGAGCACCACCGACGGTTCATTCTCGCTGAAAGCCGCTCCAACCGCGACCTCCATGACGGTGATTTATCAGAACGGGGCGACCACGGTGACCTTCCAATACACCATCCCCACCGCCGATCAGGGCATCACCGACATGGGCGAGGTGTTCATCGGGCCGGAGAAGGTGCGCGTCGACGGCATCGTAAGTTCGGCCATCGACTCGACCCCGGTGCAAGGGGCGCTGATCGAGTTTGCCGGGCGACAGGCCACTTCGGGTGCCAACGGTGTCTTCAGCCTGACCGATGTCGCCTATTCAGGAGCAGGTTCAAGCTCGTTCTTCGACATCGAGGGCGAGATTTCCAGGGCGGGATATCTGCCCCAGACCTTCCGAGCCCTTGATGCAGCGGTCAGCGGGGTCGTCACGCTCGATGAAATTCGGCTTGTTCCGCAGAGCGGCGACAACCCGCCTCCGCCTCCCTATACGATTACTGGAAAGATCAGTCCGGCTCAGAGCGCAGCGGGAACCGTGGTGACTTTGAAGCTGGCGGGAACTCCCATACGTCGCTTTACGGTTGGAACGGATGCAACTTACGGGTTCTGGGTCCTGCCCGGCTCCTATGTCATCAGCTACCAGAACACGATCAACAACTTAACCGCGCCCGACGAGTCAGTGGAACTGACCAGCCAAAATCAAATCATCACACGCGATGTCACGCTCCGATAAATTTCCCTGGAAAGGGCTCATCCTCAGCTTGGGGGCCATTGGCCTTGTTGCCTGGAGCACGGTAAAGCTCCAGCGCATCGCCACGATCGACCCGTTCTCCGGGATCCGGAAGAGCGTGATGGACCCCAAAACGGGCGAGCAGGTCACGATCGAGATGGGGGACGTGAACGTCCGATTCTATGAGGGCAAGAAGTTGCGCGGCCAGGCTCGTGTCGGTCGGCTCGGAATCACCCAGGACCGGCGGTCGCTGAACTGCTTCGCGGTCACCGATGGCGTGTATTACACCGACAACGGCGATCCGTTCCGGTTCAGCGCGACCGAAGGACTGTGGAGCCAAGATTCGAAGGTCTTCGAGGGCAGCGGCGCAGCGCGTGTCTGGGCAAAGGACCTCGACCTCAAGGTTGATAACTTCCGCTACGACCAGATCCTGAAGAAAGTCGACGTCCCTGGCGCGATCAAAGGAAAGCTCAGCAACGGAGATATCACGGCCGGTGGCTTTTGGTATCAGCTGACCGACAACGCCTTCTTCCTCGGCAAAACCACTTGGATGGGCCAGATGGATCAAACGGCCGATCCTTCCAAGAAAGGTCCGTCGCGATGGACGATCAAAGCCGACAGTACCCAGCGTGCTTCCAAGTCTGACGTCGAGGTCTCCAAGAATGCTTGGGCCACGGACGGCGACGTCATCCTGAAAGCCAACACGATCGAGCGGAATGTGAAGACAGATGTCGTCGTAGCGACAGGCAAGTGCTCGTACTACAGTAAGAAAGCGAATTTGATCTGCGACAAGGTGACGGTCTTCCGCAAAGAAAAAAGAGCAATCCTCGAAGGCAATGTGAGCATGCTGATCAAGCCCGAGGACCAGGAGAAGCTGGAAGAAACCGAACTCGCACCGCTGAAGCCGGTGGTTCCGGAAGAAATCGCAGCGCTCCGGCCACCCGAGCCCACCGGCAAATCCGATCAGGACAAGGAACTCGACAACGAAGTGCGGAGCAATAACAACCGCCGCAAGTACCCTGTCCAAATCCTTGCCGCCAAGATCGAGTATTGGTACGCCGAAGGTCAGCGTCGAGCGGATATCACGGGAAGTCCTCAGGCCAAGCAGGACATGCCCGGGGGTCGATGGCGTCAGGTGTGGGCATTCAAGGCTCACTATGACGAGGAAAAGGAAACGCTGAAGCTCGAAAGCAGTGGCGGCCCCACCAAGGAGACCCGCATCATGACCTCGCTTGGTGACGACATCCGCGCGAAGTGGTTCGAAGTGTCGACCAAAGAAGACGATGATGCCTGGAGCGCCGAAGGCCTGGACGGCATCTTCGTCCCGGACGAGAACGAGATTCCCAAGGCACCCGGCTCCGACAAGGACAAAGGCAAATCCGGCGGAGGAGGAGTGAGTTCGCCGCCACCGGGAATGCAGGGCCCTATTGGGCGCGGCTAGTCATGCTTCCACGTCCCGCACGGCACGTTGAATTGGAGGGCGGGTGGCCGGGGTGATGAATTGTGCACCCCCGGTTCTGCCAAGTACTGACAGGCTTCCGGCAAGTGGCAAACGCCGGGGTGCACAATTCATCACCCCCGGACACCGGGACCTTGGTTTTCTATCTAACGCGGGCAGACTTTGAGGTCTGGAACTCGGGATCGACGAACTGTGAGCTTAGGGTGGGTCGAAAGACACCCTTCTTTCGACATGAGCCACCCGTCCTGATCGCGTCGTCGAGACTCGACGGGCGTGAGTCTTAAACTCCATCTTGCCATGAGGCAATGAAGGAGAAACTCATGAACTCAACTCGACGAATCGCAATCACCGCCCTCGCCGCCTTGGCCGCCTCGATCACCCAAGCCAGCGTAACGGCCGTTCCTGTCTTCATGGAAGCGGGATCGGGAGACGTGGGGTCGGGTGGCTTGCTGGAGATGATCAACTCGGACAATCATCGCCTCGTCATGACCCCCACGAGCACCGGCGGCATCCGCCAATATGACCTCATCGTCACGCTCTCCAATCCGCTCCTTATGGTCGGGACTTACCGACGAATGGAGGTTCGAATTGAAGGCACCACCTCGAACAGCACCGTACTGATGCGCAGCCTCATGCAGGTTTCCAACGGCACGTATGAGTACCTGGGGGCGCAGACCTTGCCGACCAGCGAAGCCGTACGAACTCGAACGTTCACTGGCAACATGAACCGCTTCATCCGCCCAGGCGGCTTTGTACGGCTGCAGTTGAACGGCTTTTTCCAGCAGTCGTTTAGCCACCGCTTCGACCGTGTGTCCGTCGTCTTTTTTCCGAACTAGCCCCCGGCTCGAAACGCTACTGACGCCGACCGCGAACGACCATGACCAGGTCGAATCGGGGATCGTTTTCGACACCAATGCCGCGCGAGCGGTCGGTCTCGGGCAAGTCGGGGATGGGGGGAGGTTCGGGCGGTGAAACCTGCCATCGGAAGCGACCCTCGCTCCGATTCTCTGCGATCGTCGGAGCCGTGTCAGAGCAACGAACTCGGGCTCCGCTGAACTCGCCTTCGGCATAGGCGGTCTTTTGAACGCCATTCATTTCCACAAAAGCTTGGGCGAGTTTCTTCCTGACCGCACGCGGAACATCTCCGACGACCTTGAAACTAATGCCCTCGGCGTCGGTTCCGTCCTTGGAGCGAAGGAAAGGCGAATCGGGGTATCGCCGGTCGGAGTCCCATTGATAGACGGTGACCATCGACAGTCCGTCGGATAGGCGCAGAGCCAAGAACTGATTATCGGTTCCACCCACCAGGTGCTTCTGCGTCACTTTGAACCCAAACGGGATGATCGTCGGGAGTCGTGGGGAAAAGCCGAGTGCAGCCTCGGGGGAACTGACTTCCTTCAGGGGCTTGGGGTATTCGGTCCGCTTGATCTTGTAGCCTTCGGTCGAAATCTCGAATAGACTGGGCTCCATCTCCCGGGGGAAATTGGCAGCAAGGGTATCCATGAGGACATCCATCTTGCCGTCATCGCTCGCGGACTCGATGCGGAGCAGAACGTAGGTCTCGATGTCGATCGTGTACCGCCGGGTCGGCATCGCGTCATCCTTGGGCAAGGCACGCACGGCCAAGGCCTTTCGCCCGGCCACTCGAATCTCTCCATCGCCCTTAAGGTTGTAGTTCGCCTGAATAAGGCGCCATCGGACTCGGCTGTCGAGTTTGTCGCGCAGCGGCGAAGGCTGGATCATGGCCTCGCGCTTTTCGGGCTCGATCGTGGTCCAGGTTCGTCCGTCGTCGATCAAGATCGTGCCTTCCATGCTCAGCGGCTGCAAGACGGTGCGACGCGATGCACCGCGCGAGTTGGTCATCACGCTGAACTTGACCGTGCTGTGGTTGTCGTCCGAGACCCGCTTGGTCTGAATCAGGGTCGCGTTGACGGTACCGCTGCTTCGAATCGAGCGATAGAAAACCTCGCGCGCCTCGTCCTTCTGAGCTGAAGCGAGGGCGGGAACGAGCGCGAGAACACCCAGCAGCCAGCCAAGCCGAGGCCGCATCAAGCGGATGGCTTCCGGCGCTAGAGGGTTACCGATCCGCCGATTAGCGGCCCGCGACATGGCTGGCTGGGAGCACGGGGCCTTGTCCCCCGAATGGGTCAGAACCGGAGGCATACGTCATGTCTCGGTTAACGTCAAAAGCAATCGGTTGTTCAGTCGTACTGGCAGTCATCTCCGGTTGGGCAGAAGTCGTGCGCCCAAAAACCTGGAGCACCACCAAAACGCAGGCCGCAGCCGCGAAAGAGGACACAAGCGCCAAACGCCACACCGGAGTTTCTCGGCGGCGCGGGGCTTCATCGGCCAAAACGAACTGGACGAGGCGATCCTCAAATCCGGCGGGCACTTCGACCTCGGGCTGGGCACCCATGACGCGCTTGACGGCCTTGAGTTCCTCAACTTCGGCAGCGCATGCTTTGCACACCATCAGGTGGCTGCGCAGGTTCAGCATTTCGGTGCCGCAAAGCTCGCCATCAACGTAGGCGGAGACAATGTTCTGGGCGGTTCGGCAGTTCACGCGTCCACCCCCGCAAGTTCGCGGTAGCGATCGGGACACGAGCGCTTCAGGTATTCGCGAAGCTGTCGACGTCCACGGTGGATTCGAGATCGTACGGTTCCAATCGAGGTTTGCATCACCTCGGCAATTTCTTCGTAAGCCATGCCTTCTACATCAGCGAGGAGTACGGCCACGCGAAAATCGGCAGACATCGACATCAGCCCAAGCTGGAGCGGCTCATCGAGCTCGCGGCTCATCAGCGGAAGTTCGGGCGAAGCGTCTTCGTCGGCGATTTCCCAAGTGGTGTTCCCGTCGAGACCGCTCTGGTCGAGGCTGGTGGTCTTCAGTCGTCCGCGTCGCCGCACCGAGTCGATGTGCGCGTTCGTCATGATCCGGTACAGCCAACTCGTGAAGGGCAAGCCTTCGTCGTAGCGGTGGAAGAACCGGAAGGCGCGGAGGAATGACTCTTGGACCAGGTCCTCGGCTTCCGCCTGATTGCCGGTCAACCTCATGGCGAGGCTGTAAGCATGGCGGTGCGAGTCTCGCATCAAGCTCTCGAACAGCTTTTTTCGATCTTCTTTCGGTTGTACGGCAGATTTGATCAGGGTCGAAAGCACGCGGGATGTCTCCTTCTGTATCGGTTACGCCTTGCGCCCGCCCGCGAGTTCCACGAATCGAGCCCGTGAGCGACATTCTAGTATGCCACGAGTTCTTCGGAGTCTCAGGACCGTGTGTGCTTCTTTTGAGCCACCTAGAGGGCGGCACGCATGTCGTCGGGTGCAGACGCCCGATTCTTCAAGCACCACTCGTCGGCCCAACTCGCTCGCACCGCCATGCTGCCTGCGATTTGAGGCAGGAGCTCATGGTTGTAAATCGTATTGGGCAGGAAGCAACGGAAGGCGAGCTTGGTGTCATGACAGCACCACGAACCCAGCATATGGGATCGTTTCCAATCTGACCTCTCGACTTCATTCAGTTGTACGGCGAGGTGAGCAATGCGCTTTTCGCTGAGTCGGAGGGGCAGTGAGAGCGTGAAATGCAGCCCGTTGCCGATGGCAGGGTGAGGTTCTTCGGTGGTTACGAAAAGAAGCGCCGTGGGCTCATGGTCGGTTTCGCTGATCCCAGGTCCCGTCCACGCAAACTCTGCCTTCATCCAGTGCTGATGGTCCGATTGGAACGTGAGCGCCTCGCGCTCCATGAACCGTTCCATGGCGAGCCACTCCTGCGCACCTTCCCACCGACTGGGTTGGGCACCGGCTGGACAGAAGAAGTTCTGACGAGATTGGAGCATCGGGTCGGGAGTCGGGCGCAGGCCGTTGCGCGGATGTTCGCTCATTGCCGAAACCGCATGGGTAGCCCCTTGGGCCAGCCTCTTCGCGATCTCCTCGGCCTCGGCAAGCTGCAGGGCAACGGCGGCGAAGAAGGGCTTCTTCAGCCACTCGACGTTCTCCGGACTCGCATAGACGCTGCTGTGAAGCCGGAAGGTATCCGTGGGCCCGTCATAGACAATGGCGCTGAAGGTGCAGGCATCGATGGCCGTCTCCAGAGCGAGTTCGAAATCTTCGTGATGCCCCCGACCTCGAATCAAGTCCGTTTCGGCATGCATCCGATAGACGGCCTGTGAGTTATGAAAGAGGCCGATATCGGCCCAGATATGCTGAGCAAAGCTGCTCGGCCACCACCGGAACCCCCGCGCCTCATCCACTCGCCAGTGTTCATCAATGCGGAGGGCATCGTGAATATCGGCTATGAGCGTCAGCCCTAAGTCAGAGCGTTCCTTCCAAGACATGATTCACCTCTTCAAGAATCCCTGCCTAGATTATGCGTGCTATTTTAGCGAAACGTACGGTCGGGTGGGCCAAATGTGAACGATTTTCAATCGATCACCGTCTAATTTCTTTTACCTGTCGCCAGTGTGGCCCCATGGAGTCGGTCGGAGTACCAGTTTGCGCCGGAATTCAGCATAGATCGACCCGTACGGCACAGGTGTTGCGGCTAGAATAAATGGTCACCCGTTTTGATCGGCTGACAGGTCATGCCCCGAAGGAATAGCTCTATGTTTCGAACTGGTCTCACTCTCTCCATTTGCGCGCTCTTGGCCGGATTGGCCGTTATGCCCGCGTCTGCCCAAGGCAAACTCCGAACTTTCCGCGAAATCCGCGGCCAAATCGAATTCACCGGTCAGATGATTGCCAAGCCGCGAACTCTGGCGGACTTGGAAGCGGCAACCGGCGATCCCTACCGGGCCGAAGAACTTCGGCAGCTCGCCCGCAGCGCGTTCACCAAGAACACGATTCGCTACTATCCCGAAGTCGACGAGTACGTCGTCAAGGTGCCGTTTGGCTTTGACGAGAACAGCTACCAGGCATACCTGATGGGTACGGGTGCCTTCGAGTACGTTTCGCCGAACTACCGGACCTTCCCGCTGGCCACCCCGAACGACCCCCAGTACGGCTCCCAGTGGCATTTGCCCAAGATCCAAGCGCCTCGTGTTTGGGACAACTACACCGGATCGGGTTCCCTGATCGTCGCAATCTGCGACACCGGCTGTGACCTGGCCCACCAGGACCTCGCCGGCAAATTCGTGTCGGGATACAACTCGGTGACTCATCTTGCCCAGTCGGCGGGCGGACAGGTCACACCAGTTCACCCCCATGGCACCCACTGCGCGGGCATCGTTGGCGCGATCGGCAACAATGCAGTCGGAGTGTCGGGTGTCGCATGGGATATCCGCATCATGCCAGTCCGCATCAGCAATGTCTCCAGTGGCAGTTCCAGCATCGCCGCCATGAATGAAGGTGCCCGATGGGCAGCCGACAATGGTGCTCGCGTCGTCAGCATGAGCTACAGCGGCGTCGACGACCCCTCGTTCCAAACCACGGGCGCCTACATCAAGGCCCGCAATGCGCTTTACTTCTTCGCGGCGGGTAACGACAACCGGAATCTGAGCGGCTTCGACCACGCGGACGTCACCGTCGTCGGTGCGACCGATAGCAACGATGCCAAGGCGAGTTTCTCGGCTTATGGACAAGGCGTGGACGTCTTCGCACCTGGTGTCGGAATCCTCAGCACAACTCCCGGCAACAACTATGAGTCCTGGAACGGCACGAGCATGGCAACGCCTTGCGCAGCCGCCTGCGCCGCGATGATCATGATCGCCAATCCCGCTCTGACGCCCAACCAAGTCGAGGACTTCCTGGAGTTCAACTGCGACGATCTCGGTCCGGCCGGCAACGATGTCACCTGGGGCTGGGGACGCGTGAACGTCTTCCGCGCCGTCGCCAATGCGGTTTCGACGATCGACTACTACGCAGGCACCGGGCACTATTACGAGCGCGTCACGACCCCGGTGACCTGGGCACAAGCTCAAGCCGGAGCGGCTGCTCGGTCGCACTATGGTGTCTCCGGTCACCTGGCTGCGGTCAACAGTGTGGGCGAGAACTCATTCATCGTCAACAACCTTGAGACCAACTTCACGCGAAGCCACTACCTCGGTGGTACGCAGCCGGGTGGCTCCGTGGAGCCAGCAGGCGGATGGCAGTGGGTGACCGGCGAGGCATGGTCCTTCACGAACTGGAATCCGGGCGAGCCGAACAACTCTGCCGGCGAAGACAAGCTCGAATACTGGAGCGGCGGAGCCCTCGGCGGATGGAACGACATTCTCGGCACAACGGTTAACAGCGGCTACATCGTGGAGTACCCGGTTCCGCCGCCCTCGACGCTCAGCGGCACCGTGACCCTGCAGGACTATAGCGGCTCGGTCGCTGGCATTCCGGTTCTTATCGAACTGAAGCAGAGTGGCGTGGTGAAGGCTAGCCTGAACACGACGCTCAACGGGGCGGGTCTGTGGTCGGTCAACACCCCATGGGTGGGCACCTTCGATGTCTTCGTCAAGCCCTCGCACTGGCTGAAGAAGCGACAGGGCAGCACGTTCCTCAACAACTCGGTTCGCAACAACCTGAACACGAGCAACATCAACGGCGACCTGAACAACGACAATGGCGTGGACGTCGGCGACTACGCGGTCCTATCGGCGGCATACAACGTCAATGGCAACGGCGACTTGGACGGCGATGGCTGGACCGATATTGCCGACTACGCCATCCTGTCGGCTCGCTACGGCTTGGACGGCGAAGACTAGTCACCTAAGGGCGTCATCCCAAAGAACGAAACCCGAAGCGATCTCGCTTCGGGTTTCTCATTTTGATGACGACCTAACGTTTACAGGTGGCGGTCGATGAGGCCGGCAATGCCCGCCTTGGGAAGGGTGCCGACGTGCTGATCGACGACCTTGCCACCCTTGAACACGAACAGCGCCGGGATGCTCATGACCCCGTACTGTCCGGCGATGTCGCTATCGTTATCGACGTCGAGCTTGAAAACGCGCGCCTTGTCGGCGTATTCCGCCGCGACTTGCTCCACGGCCGGGCCGATGGCTTTACACGGGCCGCACCACTCCGCCCAAAAGTCGACGAGCACGGGGACGGGGGAATCGAGGACCTTCTCCTGCCACTCAGAACCAGTAATTGCCAGATTAGCTCCCATAGGGTTGTTTCATTCTCCTTCGCCCGATTGGGCTTTAATGCGTCTTACGTATACCCGAACCCACTCGTCCGCCGGTCCCAGGGCCGGGTCAGAATGGAGCCATGCATCTCCCCGAACACGTCATCGCGAATCGCAAGGCCTGGAGCCAATGGGCGGAACCCGATTTCGCGGAGCCTGGCCGCAAGGCATGGCAGTCCAACGAGATCGTCTGGGGTATCTGGAATCTGCCCGAAGCCGAAGTCGGCGGCTTGGGCGATCTCGGCCAGTATCGCGACAAAGACATCATCGAACTCGGCTGCGGCACCGCCTACTTCTCGGCCTGGTTCGCCCGGCTTGGCGCGCGACCCGTCGGCGTCGACATTACTCCCGCCCAACTTGCCAACGCGCGGCGATTTCAGGACGAATTCGACCTCCATTTCCCCTTGATCGAAGCGAGCGCCGAGGATCTGCCGCTGGCGGATGCGTCATTCGACATCGCTTTCAGCGAGTACGGAGCCAGCATCTGGTGCGACCCCACTCGCTGGGTCCCGGAGGCCGCGCGCGTCTTGCGCCCAGGCGGACGGCTGATCTTCTTTCGCAACGGCACGCTCTCGCTGCTGTGCATGCCAGATGAGGGGACGGTGAAGGATCACATGGTGAGGCCGATGTTCGGCATGAACCGGCTCGAATGGGAGGGCGCGGTGGAGTTCCAGCTTCCGCACGGGGCGATGATGGGGCTGCTCAAGTCCTGCGGGTTCGTCTTGGAGAATCTGATCGAGATCCAAGCCCCCGAGAATGCCACCACCCGCTTCGACTACATGACCCCTGAATGGGCTCGGCAGTGGCCGAGCGAGGAACTCTGGGTGGCGAGGCTGGCGGGCTAGTGCGACAATTGGCCGCCGTCCAGATTCTTCCTCGTTCCTCCGGGAGCGCGGACCTCGACCTTGAGAACCTTCGCGCCGCCGGCTTGGAAGAACCGCACGCGGATCGGGTGGTAGCCAGCGTGGAGGGCGACTTGACCGGTCTTCATCACTGAGCCGTGCAGACCGTCGTTGTCGATCACCTGCTCATCGCCGATCCAGAGGTCGCTGCCGTCGTCGGATTCCAGATAGAACGTGTAGATGCCGTCCTTCGGCGCGCTGAAGTAGCCCGAGAATTGGACGGCGAAGTTCTCGTCGAGCCGAGCCATGTGCAGGCCAATTTCGCTCGTGACTCCTGATCCGGTTTCGGAGACGTCGGTGAAGTCGGGCAGCTTGGTGAACTTAGCTTCGATGATCCAAGTCCTGAGTCCAGGATCGGGGGCGCGAACGAAGACGATGGGCGCACGCAGGATCGTCTTCTTAAACAGCCGCATGATCGACGGGCCAACGGCATTGCCGCGTAGCGTGGCCGTCTTCAAGGTCGCGGTTTGGGAAAGGACGAGGGGCTTGGTGTAGCGAGGAGACGACTTGGTGGGTTCGCTGCCGTCGAGGGTGAAGACGATGGGGCCGGCGGTGGGCTTGAGGACTACCGTCAGGCGATCGAGGAAGACGTTGTCCTCGGTCTCGATGGTCGGCGGGGCGACGTAGAACTTCACCCCCATCGCGGCCAGCGTGTCTAGGTGTGAGGCGAGTCGAGCCGAGAATTTGGCCCAGTTTCGAGCGGCCTTTGGCGACCAATAGACCTCGCTCAGGGCGGTCAGACGAGGGAAGACCTGGCGGTCAGTGTCCTTGGGGAGCGGTGTCAGCTCGGCCCACATGTTGCCCTCACCACCGAGGACACGCTTGGCCTCCTGAGCAGAGAGTTCGGTCGGGACGGGCTCGAAGCTGTACGATTTCTCGACGCTGATGTTCGTGTAGGGATAGTCGAGGTAGCAGTGCGAGGTCGGGGAGACGATCACGTCGTGGCCCATCTTGGCCGCGTCAATCGCGCCTTGCATCCCGCGCCATGACTGAACGGTCGCGCCCGGTGCGAGGCCGCCTTCGAGGATCTCGTCCCAGCCGACCAGGCGTCGGCCACGATCGGCGAGCCATTTGTCGATGCGGCGAATGAAGTAGCTCTGCAATTCGTGCTCGTTCTTCAGGCCTTCCGCTTTGATCTTGGCTTGGCACTTCGGGCACTGCTCCCAGCGCGTCTTGGGCACCTCGTCGCCGCCGATGTGGATGAACTTCGACGGCAACAGGGCGAGGACTTCTTCGAGCACGCCTTGGTTGAACGCGTACGTCTGCTCATTCCCCGCGCAGTACACGTCCGAGAACACCCCCCAAAGGCTCGGCGTGCTGAACGGCCCACCCGTGCAGGAGTACTCCGGATAGGCGGCGAGGGCGGCGTTGCAGTGACCGGGCATCTCGATCTCGGGCACGACGGTGATGTGGCGTTTCTTCGCGTAGGCGACGACTTCCTTAATGTCTTCCTGGGTGTAGAAGCCGCCGTAGCGCTTGCCCTCGTCCATTCGCCAGGCACCGACTTCGGTCAGCTTTGGATAGCGCTTGATTTGAATCCGCCAGCCCTGGTCGTCCACGAGATGCCAGTGGAAGACGTTCATCTTGTGGAAGGCGAGGAGGTCGAGATAGTGCTTGACGAACTCCTTGTCGCGAAAGTGGCGGCTCACGTCGAGCAGCAGTCCGCGCCAGCCGAACCGGGGCTGATCCACGATCTCGCAGAACGGGACTTTGGCGGGGAATCGTCGCCCGACGAGTTGGCGTATCGTTTGGGCTCCGTAGAATAGTCCGGTCGCGGTTGGGGCTTCGACGACAATGCCCTTGCTGTTGACGACGAGGCGATAGCCTTCGGTGCCGAGACTCGCCGTCGATCCGCTCTGGACGAATCGGATGCTCGTCCCGCGCCATTGACCAAGCTGCCGACTCGGCAACGCCATGCCATTGTCCTTGGCGAAATACTCGTTGAGCGTATTGGCCGCGTCGAAGGACAGGCGGGACTTGGGATCGACGACGAGCGCCGTTCCCTTGCCGACCGTGAGCGTCCCGGTCTTGAAGGTCACCCTCTCCGGCCACGGGATCAAGGCCGTTCTCGGTTCAACCGCCGAAGGAGTGGAGTTCAGTATCAACGCGAGGCCAAGCGGACAAAGCATGAAAGGATGCTACCCGCGCGGTAAAGTGCGACAACGGAGGTTTCTCATGATCCGATTTGACAATCTGAAGCCGGGTGCGCAAGTTCTCACCCCCTATCTGTGCGTAAAGGACGCCCACGCGATGATCGAGTTCTACAAAAAGGCGTTCGGCGCGCGGGCTGAAAACGTCTCGCTCATCCCAGACACCAACTCGGTGATGCACGCCGAAGTCTGGATCGGCGACATGGTGTTCTTCATCAACGACGAGTTTCCGAACTACAACGCGCTTGCGCCGGTCACGACAGGCCACACGTCGAGTTCGGTGCATATCCAGGTCTCTGAGGGCCTCGATGAACTCTACAACCAGGCGGTTGCCGCCGGTGCCCAGGGAGTCATGCCGCCCGCTGACCAATTCTGGGGAGATCGGTTCGCGATGGTGGTCGACCCGAGCGGGCATAAATGGTCGATCGGCATGGCAATCGAGAATCCGCCGCCGATGGATCTCGAAGAAATGAAGTCGATGGCCTAAGGCCGCAAGACCGGCTGGGGGTCGGTGAGTTCGATGTTGCCGAGCGACTCGATCGGCTTGCCCCCGGCCAAGAACCGCACTGAGCGGATTTCAGGGAACTGACCGACGGCGGTCAAGATTCCATTCACTATCGTCCGTTCGTCGTCGGTTCCGTAAGTCGTGTTGAATGTCTCGTCGAAGTCGAGTTCGGCGAGACCGTCAATCACTTTGGCGGTCTTGAGCGTCGCTCCTTTGGGAAGAAAGTCGAGCTTGGACAGGTATCCGTTGACGGCGAAGAGCACCTTGTCCTCGCCCTGGGGCAGCGTCTCTTCTATCTCATCGAACTTTAGGTCGTTGTCCTGAAAATGAGGGGTGAAGACGATCACCTTGGTCGGCGTCGCCGGTGCCTTCGTTCCATCCTGGCTTGCTGTCGACGGGCGCCGCATGTCGGGCGGGACTTCCCGCGCGGGGCTGAATCGGACGTATGCCGCCAAAGCGGCCACGAGCAGGCCGCTTCCCGCCAAGAACAGCCACAGCGATTTCGTCTTACTCGCCACTTGCGCCTCCGAGGAACGTCTTCACTCCTCTTACGATGGCACGCGCCGTATCGATCTGGAATTTCTCGGTCTGCATGACCTTTCGGTCCGTGTCGTGGTTGATGAACCCGAGTTCGAGGAGCACGGCTGGCATTGTCGCGTACTTCAGGACGGCAAACCCACCATTCTTGTAGATGCGCGAATCGCTCCACGTTCCCATGCTCGGCAGGCCGCTGACTTTCTTCATTTCCGACTGAATGCACTCCGCCAAGAGGATGCCCATCGCGTCCTGCATGTGATAGAACGAAATCTGCCCCGACGTCTTGTTGTTGACGTTGTTTGAGTTGATGTGAACGCTGATGAAGAAGTCAGCTTTCGCCCGATTGGCAATTCCCGGCCGCTCACGGAGCGGGATGAACGTGTCGTCGCTGCGCGTCATGATCACCGAAGCGCCTTGCGCGGTCAGTTCCTTGGCGAGGAGTTTGGCAATGCTCAGAGTCAAGTTCTTCTCGAGAACTGCGGTTCCCGAACCGCCTCTGGCGCCAGAGTCATGACCGCCATGACCCGCGTCGACGACAATCACCTTACCGCTGAGTTTGCCGCTGACTTTGGGCTTGATCAGCCGAAGCCGAACCGCACCGTTACTCACGCCGAGTTCGAAGGCCATCGCCCGCTTGAGTCCGACGTCGATCCGGAGCGAACCCTTCCCGTCATCGCCCAAGGTGAGGCTGGTGATGAACTCAGAAGCCAGTTCGGGCTGCCCTTCGTACCTGGCACCGGGAATCACCAAGGCAATCGTCTTCGGATCGGCGTAAGAAGCCGTCGGTCGGTTGGGCAGCGTGCCGGTGAACGGAATCACGAGAACCGTGCCCGTCTCGGTCTCGCCTTGGATCACCGGATCGGCGGCGGTGACGACTGGAACCGGCGGCGGCACTTCGGTCGGTGTCGTGACGTTTGCGCCTTCTTGGCCCTCGGTCGGCGGAGGCTCGACATCGGTCTTGCGGGGGGCGAACGATGCCGGATCGAGTTTCTCGGGTATTGCGGGTGCTACCGGGGTGTCCCGAAGGACCACGCCCGCAAGCTTAAGGTCGAGGGATCGCCCTGGTCGCATGGAAGGCAATATCACGCCATCGACTCCGGCCCGCTCGATGGACAGGCGCGCCAAGCCCGGTTCGATCTGCTTCAAAGTTACGCCTGCGGGTAGATCGAACTTGGCCTTGGGATCGACCCATGCGCCCTCCAGTTCGATTGCGATCTGCCCCGACGCGGGTCTCACCAAGCGAGGCGAGAAGCCCATCGTCGCATCGATCCGAATCCCCTCGCGGCTCACCTCGACGTTCCGGACGACTCCTCGAACGTTGAGCGTGGTCTCGTCCGCCCAGTCGACCCGGGCCCCAAGTTGCTGCAAAGCTTGAATGAGGGGAATGACGGTGTGACGCTGACCGTTTCGGGCGACAACCTTGACCAGCCGTCCTTCGGCCTGGATATCGGCCATGCCCTCGTTGACTTGGACCTGCCATCCCCACTGAGCAGCCACATCGATCGGCACGAACACTTCGTCGCCAAAACGGACGGCTTCCTTGTCATAGGAGCCGAGGTGGGTATAGCGAATAGTCGCCGGTCGCTCTTGAGCGGACCCGACCGCCATCACCATCCATGGCAGGAGCGCGATCAGCGTATGCCTCATGGCGTTCATCCATGATACTGTGCGCGGAACGGGAAAAGATAGTTCCCGACAGGCTTTGGAACGTTGAAGGTATATGCCCCCAGCCGATCGAGTCCAATCAAGTCCCCTCTCCCACTCTCGTGGGGGAGGGACAGGGAGGGGGCCGGACACGGAAACTCTCGGCCCAAGGATGATTTATGAGAGTCTTGACTCGGCCCGCAAATCATCACCGGCCGTCAGCCCGCGCCCCCTCCCTAACCCTCCCCCGAATCGGGGGAGGGACCGGATGCCGAGTTTGGGTAACCTCTCAGCCTCGGGCCTGTAGCTCAGGGGTCAGAGCAGGCGGCTCATAACCGCTCGGTCGTGGGTTCGATCCCCACCGGGCCCACCAACTTCGAGAACCCTGGCCGGATGTAACCAAATCGCGCCGGAGTATCGTCATAATGACCGAATACCGAGGAAGCAAGTCAGGAGGCATGTTTACTTTGAACAACAGTCTAAAAACCATCTTTATCGCGATGAGCATCCTATCGCTCGTCACGGTGGGTTCCACCCAAGCCCGAAAGCCAGCCGCAAAGAAGCCCGTTAAGAAGGTTTCCAGCTTCAAGCCGAATCCGGCTGAGCGATCGCTGGTGGGCATCAGCCTCTACGACACGGGCACCCGTCTCGTGAAGGTCTATGGCACCCCGCACTCGATCGAAGGCATCGGCATCGGTTCGGTCACGACGGCCGGAGCCGCTGGTGCTTCCAGCGGTCGCGGCGCTCCCGGCGGCGGCGCCCCTGGTGGACCTCCGACCCGAGGCGGCGGTGGAAGTGGGCCTGGTGGTCCATCGAACGCGGCCGTCGATTGGATCCTCCCGGGCGACAAAGGCCTGATCGGCGATCCGTTCGATCAGGGTTCGACGACCTGGAATCAGCTCGGCCTGGCCCCCGAGGCACCTCCCGGCGCAGCACCCGGCGGCGGCAGCAGCCGTGGCGCGGGTGGCGGTGGCAACGTGATGGGACCGCCTCGCGGTGGCGGTGGCGGTGGTGCGGCAGCGGCATCCAGTGGCCCCGGCGAGCGCGTCTACTTCACGCGATGGGTCTACAACCAGCCCGCTGGCAAGTACGCTTTCATCATGAATAAGCAGAACCAGGTTGTCCAAATCGAAACCATCGGCTTTGACGACAAGAAGGTTCGCACCAGCAAAGGCATCGGCTTCGGCGCGACGTTCAAGGATCTGATCCTGAAGTACGGCGCTCCCGACGCTTACGAGATCGCGGGCGACAACATCACCGTGCGCTACCTGATCAAGAACAAGGTCGCGTTCAAGCTCACTCGAGTGAAGCCGAACGGTCCGCAGGTCGTCACCGGAATCGTCGTCGCAGCCGGCAAGAACTAAGCTAGCGTGCCCGACGAGCGCGAGGAAATCCGTGCGCGGATTAACATCGTGAACCTCGTCGGGCAACGCGTCCTCCTGAAAAAGACTGGAAAAGACTGGAAGGGTCTCTGTCCGTTTCACAACGACAGGAACCCTTCTTTTGTTGTTTCTGAACGGACCGGCAGCTACCGCTGCTGGTCGTGCGGGGCCAAAGGCGACATCTTCAACTGGGTTATGGAGACTCAGAAGGTCGACTTCAAAGAAGCCCTCGAAATCCTCGCCCGAGAGGCCGGAGTCACCCTCAGCCGAACCCACAACCCCGAGGCCAAGAGCAAGAGGGATGGCTGGGCCAGTGCCATGACCACCGCGCTCCGCTTCTTCCGCGAGGAACTTGCCAAATCCGGTGACGCCCGCGCCTATTGCGAGAATCGCGGCCTCGACGAGCAAATCCAGATTGAATGGCACTTGGGCTACGCGCCCGACATCGGCGAGGCCCTCGTCGCGAGACTCAAGAAGGAGGGCCACTCGTTAGCGGACGGCAAGGACCTGTTTCTCGTTGACGAGAACGTCGGTGGCGAGTACTACGATCGGTTCCGCGGCCGCTTGATGTTCCCGATTCACGACGAGCGTGGCAATCTGGTCGCGTTCGGTGGGCGACTGCTGGGCGATGGGATTCCGAAGTACATCAACAGCTCGGACACGCCGCTCTACTCCAAGCGCAAGGTCCTCTACGGGATGCACCGGGCCAAAGACTCCATCGCTTCATCGCGACGTGCGGTATTAGTGGAGGGATATCTGGACGTCATCGCTTGCCATCGGGCGGGAGTGACTCAGGCCGTCGCCTCTCTCGGTACCGCCCTCAGCGAGGATCACGCGAAACTCCTCAAACGCTGGTGTGACGAAGTCGTGATCCTCTACGACGCGGACACGGCGGGTCAGAAGGCGGCAGAGCGGTCGGCTGAGATACTGCAGGAGGAGGGACTCAAGGCGCGAATCGCCCTCATGCCTCCCGGGGAAGATCCCGACACGCTCCTTCGGACGGCTGGACCCGCCGCCGTTCTTGCCGCCGCCGACCGAGGCCTTAGTCCGCTCGAATTCCGAATGCAGGAAATCGAGGCGAGGCTGAATCCCGGGCAAGAGGAGTTTTGGCAGGAGGTCATCACCGCCGTCGCGAAGGAGCCAAGCGCGATTGAGCGGGCGAAGCAGATGGTCGCTCTCGCCCACCGTCATCCGGCCGAGCGTGACCCGGAACGAGCCGAGGCCCTACTCCGACGTCAAATCACGCTCATGAGACGACAGTTGCGCACCCAACGCCGATCTGGTCCTCGGGAAGAAAACTCCGGACCCGACATCACCTCTGTCCGCCTCGACCGCCAACTCAATCGCCTCGAAGCGCCGCTGTTTCTCGCCTTCATGGATGAGATGCTTCGCCGGCGAGCGTGGGAGGCGATGGCCAACGAGAGCTTGTTCGTCAGTTACGCCGGCGCCAATCTTGCCGACTCGATCCGCAAGGCCTTTCCGGATCAGCCCCCGCTGGGCGAGCCCGTTCATTGGCTTGCCACGCTGGAGCCCGAATCCGCCCGGGATACGCTGACCGATCTCAGCCTTGGACGCACGATCAAACTCGACGACGACGAACTCAGCGGCGCGATTTCCCGTTTGGAGAGTGCTGCCGAGCGACGAACCGTTCGCAGCCTGCGAACTAAGGAGAACATCGAAGCCGACGAGGAGGGACTCCACGAGATTCTCGCGCGTTTGAAGAAAGTCAGCGGAGAAGGGTAGTCAGTCCGGGAACTCTCAGATACCCTATAGGGTATATAAAGGTATGCACACCGACGAGCGAAAGTCGATCGATCGCCGACTTGCCCGAATCGAAGGGCAGGTCCGAGGTCTGAGGCGGCTCGTTGATGAAGACGCGTACTGCTGCGACATCCTGAACCAAGTCGCGGCCGTGAACTCTGCACTTAGTCAAGTCGCGGCATCGGTGGCTTCCATGCATATCAAAAACTGCATCATCGGCCACGGCTCGGACTCGGCCCACAGCGCGACTCATAAGATGACCAAAGAGGACGCGCTCGATGAACTCGACGAGGTTCTTCGCCGTATGGTGCGCTAATACCACAGGGAGTATAGGCATGAAAATCACCCACCTGCAAATATCCGGCATGACGTGCAACAAGTGCGTCCATCACGTTAGCGAGGCTCTCCTGGCAATCCCTGGCGTCCGCTTGGCTGAAGTCGACTTGGCCTCAGGCTCGGCTCGGGTCGAGCACGACGACGTGGACACCGCGCTGCTCCTCGCGGCGGTCGAGGAAGAAGGCTACGAGGCCAAGGTCGTCCCATGAGTGACACGGACACGAAAACCCAGGAGTCGACCCTCGACATCGAGGGTATGACCTGCGCGTCGTGCGTTCGACGCGTCGAGAAAGCTCTCGAAAAGGCGCCCGGTGTCACCCAGGCATCGGTGAACTTCGCCACCCACCAAGCCACGGTCCATCACGAAATGGGAACCGATCCGACGGCATTGGTTGTGGCAGTGGAGAGGGCTGGGTACGAGGCGAAACCGGTGATGGAGGACATCCACGCCCACCACACCCCCAACGAGCATGCCGAGCACTTGCGGGCAGAATCTGCAGACCAGGTCGCGGCGATGGGACGAAACTTGGGGCTCGCTGCCGCGCTGACGGTTCCGATTTTCGCGATCTCGATGTTCTGGCACCCTCGACCAGAGTGGGCGAATTGGCTGCTGTTCGTGCTCGCGACGCCAGTCACGTTCTGGTGCGGTTGGCAGTTCTTCAGGATCGCGGCTAAGGCGCTGCGGTATGGCTCGACGACGATGGACACGCTCGTCGCCATGGGCGCCGGTTCGGCATGGGCGTACTCGACGTACTCGCTCTTCGCCCACCAGGGCCATGCCCATATGCAAAGCGAGCACATCTACTATGAGACCGGCGCCGTCATCGTGACCCTCATCCTGCTCGGTCGCTACCTCGAAGCCAAAGCGAAGTCGCGGATGTCGGATTCGATACGAAAGCTGATGGACCTCTCCCCCAAGGTCGCGACGCTTGTCACCCCGGAGGGCGACCGAGAAGTGGAACTTGGCAAGGTGGTCGCGGGCGACCTTATCCGGGTGAAGCCGGGTGAGCGGATCGCCGTCGATGGAGTCGTCACCGAAGGCGAGTCGTTCGTCAACGAGTCCATGATCACGGGTGAGCCGATTCCGGTCGGGAAGCATCTCGGTGACCCGGTGACCGGCGGGACCGTCAATGAGCAGGGCTCGCTTGTCTTTCGCGCTGAGAAGGTCGGTGCCGACACGATGCTTGCCCAGATCGCGAAGATGGTGCAGCGCGCGCAGGGCTCACGGGCACCGATGCAGAGCCTGGCCGACAAGGTCTCGAGCATCTTCGTGCCAATCGTGATTCTGCTTGCCATCGGGACGATGGTGACCTATCTGCTGCTGGGCACATCCTTGGATGCCGCCATCATGCCGGCCGTTGCCGTGCTCGTCATCGCATGCCCGTGCGCATTGGGCCTCGCGACGCCGACAGCGTTAATGGTCGGCACGGGACGAGGGGCCGAACTCGGAATTTTGGTCAAAGACGGGGAAGCCCTTGAACGGGCCGGAAACATCCAGACGATCCTGCTCGACAAGACCGGCACGCTCACCGAAGGCAAGCCGCGCCTCACCGATCTCGTCCCGTTCGGTTCTTGGAGCCACGACGAGGCCCTCGCTTTCGCCGCTGCGCTCGAATCATCGAGCGAGCACCCGCTCGCCCGAGCAATCGTGATGGGGGCGAAGGATGCTGGCTTGGACGTTCCCAGCGTCAGTGGATTCGAAGCCGTGCGCGGCAAGGGCGTGTGGGGCCAAGTTGACGGTCGCGAGGGCTTGCTCGGGAGCCCGGCCTTGTTTGCGGAAGCCGGTCGAACCATCAGCGTGCAAGCCTCACAGGAACTCGGTCGACTCGAAGCCGAAGGCAAAACCGCCTTCTTGGTCGCGCGCGGCGCGGATGAGGCGGTCCTCGCCGTCGCGGACCGCTTGAGTCCGGCCAGCGCTGAAGCCGTAACCGGAATCAAGGAACTCGGGATTAAGCCCGTGATGGTCACCGGCGACAACCGAACGACCGCTCTCGCCATCGCCGGGCAGGTTGGGATCGACCAGGTCGAAGCCCAGGTTCTCCCCGCTGACAAGGCGCGCATCGTGCAGGAGTTCCAAGCCAACGGGCCGACCGCGATGATCGGCGACGGCATCAACGACGCGCCCGCCCTCGCCCAGGCCGACCTGGGCATCGCGATGGGGCACGGCACTGATGTGGCGATGGAGACGGCCGGGGTCACCCTGCTGCGGTCCGATCTCCGCGGCGTACCTCAGTCGATCCGATTGGCCCGGGCGACACTTACGACGATCCGGTGGAACCTGTTCTGGGCATTTGTCTACAACGTCGTCATGATCCCGCTGGCCGCGTTTGGACTCCTCAATCCCATGTTGGCTGCCGGAGCAATGGCGTTCAGCAGCATCTCGGTGGTCCTCAATTCGCTAAGGCTGAAACGCTTCGCGTAAGATCGGGATAGTTTTAGCATGACCATCGCCGTCGCCCTTTGCCTGACCCGTACGCTATCGTGGACAGCCCCGTACCGCTGGCATCCTGCCGGCACCGCTTACGGAGAAATTGCATCGGGAGGCCGGCAGGATGCCAGCGGTACATCCTCGCATTCTCCCAATCGTCATTCCGCACCACGAACCTTCAAAGTGGGCGCGATTGACGGTGAACCATCAACCGCCCAAGACCTTCGGTCCGTGCGCGAGGCCTTCGCTGGGGTCAAGGCGACCTTTCTCCTCAAGGAGGTCGGAGGTAGAGTGCTGGTCGACCTCGATCCCAAACGATCGAATACCCCCTTCTCGCCGTGCTCGACCTTCAAAATCATGAACTCGCTGGTCGGCCTCGATACGGGCGTGCTCAAAGGCACTCAAGACAAGTTCAAGTGGGACGGCGTCAAACGTGAGCGCGCCGAAGCCAACCGCGACCAAACCCTCGAAAGCGCCTTCAAGGACTCCATTGTGTGGGTGTATCAGGACGTTGCACGCCGAATTGGGCCGGTACGCATGCAAAAAGCTCTTGACGCCGCCAAGTACGGCAACTGCGACATCTCCGGCGGCATCGACAAGTTCTGGCTCACATCCTCGCTCGAGATCTCCCCGAAGAATCAGCTCGCGGTCGTTGAATCCCTCCACACCGACACGCTCCCCTTTTCAAAGCGCGCACAAGCCACCGTCCGCGAACTGATGCTGCAGGAGTCAAAGGTCGGCTGGGAGTTCTCCGGCAAGACCGGGACCGGCATCCTCCCGGACAAATCGCGGCTTGGCTGGTTCGTGGGCAGCGTCAAGTCGAAGGGCAAACGCTACGTCTTCGTCGCGTGCATCGAGGGGCCGAAAGGGACAACGGGATACACGGCCCGCACGATGACGCTCAAGGCCCTTTCCTCACTTGGGAGCGATTGAGCTTCAGGCAGGAGGCAGCGTAAAGAGTCGAGCCGCGGTGGCGACGAGCAGGACCGAGGCGGCGACGAGCAGCGTGATCTTGACCGGATCACGTTTGAAGACGGCGGCAATTCCGGTGAAGAAGAGCACGATCGTGAACAACACGGTCATCAGCGTGAACTGGTCACCGAGGTCGCCAAACGAGCGCGCATCATCGAGGGCGGACTCACGCTCTTTGCGGATCGCAAGCGCAGGTGCTTCGAGTTCCTTGACGTACGGTTCGTAGTCCGCGGGCGAGACGACCTGCTTCTTCTTCTCATATTCGTCTTCGGACCACTGCACGGCCTTGGCGAAGGTGCCGGAGAAGCTCTCCTCTTGGAAGACGACGGAGATCGCATAGACCGTCTGCTGGTCGGCGGGGGTTTTTGCTTGGGCCGTGGCGAGTTGGAGGGCCTTGAATTGATTGAAGCCCAGCATGTCCATGGTGAGCCTCTGCGCCGCCCGAAGTTCGGCAGCGTTGGTGTCGTTCGTTTTGGCGAGTGACTCTGAATAGGCCGCAAGGGCGTTGCCATCGTAGCGCGACGCTTGGTAGGCGGCGTAAGCCGCCCCAACCGTAGAAAGCCCTAGGACGATGGCAAGCAAGACCTCAAGGACGTACGAGCGATGATCGAGGCGCGCCGCGTCCGATCGTGGCGATGTTTCCATCGCGCTAGTCTACAGGGTGACGAATGCGCTGGTTCTCCAGGAGGCAGACAGCCATCCTGGAGAACCCCTGTGACTACTCGGCGAAGGTCAGATCCCACACGCGCAGGATCTTGTCCATGCCGCCGACGGCGAGGCGCTTGCCGTCGGGGCTGAAGGCGAGGGCGCTGAGGGCTTGGGGACTGGCCTCGATCTTCGCATGACCACGGCCCTGCACCGGATTCCAGAGCCCGACTGCGCCGTCTCGCGACACGCTGCCAAGGAGGAGGCCGTTGGGGTGGAAAGCCATCGCCTCGATCGGCTTCTGATGGCCGAAGAAGGTTTTGTCCAGGGAAAGCTCGTTAAGCTTGAAGAGCCGAATCGACAGGTCAACAGCCGCAACCGCAAGCCATCGGCCATCCGGGCTGAAGGTGATTGACGTGACCGTCGAGCGCACATTGGTGAACGTGTGCAGTTCCTTGCCGGTCGCGCCTGACCAGAGCTTGACCGTCGCGTCGGCCGAGCCGGTGGCAACGAATCGACCGTCTGGCGACCAGCCAATGGCGGTCACCGACTGCTCGTGCCCAGTTCCCGCGAACAGGGCATCCCCGTTATCGGTCTTGCAGACCTGGAGGACGTTATGAACGGAGCCCATCGCGATGGCCGAGCCATCCGGGGCGACGCCGACGGAGCAGACCCACTCAAGCGGGCTATTGCGCCAGTACTCCACGGAACCGTTCGACAGCGACCAGGTCGAAACCATGCTCTCCGAGCATCCTGCCGCGACCACGCGGTCCTTTGGCAAGGCTTGGAGAGTGCTGACGACACCGCCTTCGAGGCGAAGCCGTCGATCGGGCTCGCCGTCTTTCCACCAGATGATTTCGTTATCAAACGCCGAGGACACCATCTGTCCCTCGGGCGAGAAACTGATCGCGTAGATCGGAGTCTTATGGTGTCGCAGCCGGAAGGCCGTGCGAACGCTTACCGTGGCCGGTGCGCGCTGCTCGCGCGGGTCGGCTGCGGTTTGGGGCATCACGGGTGCGCCCATGATGACAGCGTCATACTCTTGTCGCCGCACGGGGTCGATCAGAGTCTGAAACGCCGTATTGATCTCGGCCATGCGCTCGTGGGAAGTTGGATCAGGATTTACATCCGGATGGTGCTTGCGGGCCAGCCGCCGATACGCATGGCGCAACGTACTCGCTTTGGCGTTCGTGTCAACGCCCAATACATCATACAATGTCGCCACTTTCGATGCTGATTATGAAGCCTCAGGTGTTGAAAACTCAACGCAAGCGACGAAAATCGCACATCTGCGGTGTCACAACGGGTGGGCAATACGTCTGCCTGTGATCTTGGGGTCAGTCGCCCGGATGATCGAAGTCCCGAAGCCAGTCGGAATCTGCCTCGAGAGTCACGACCTGAGACCCGAATCGGCGAACGATTTCTCTTGCTCCCTGATCGCCTTGGAGTTGGAGGAGGTCGGAGCGAAGTTCGGAGGAAAACCACACGGGCGGCCCCGATTGGCCGCTCGTCCCGGATGAAGCGACGATGAGCGGTCGAGACTGGGCGGCCAAACTAGAGAGTCGTTGAAAATGGGACGTCGGCACGAAGGGCATGTCGCCAAGCGCGATGAGATAGCCGTCTGCCAGACCTGCGACCTCCACGCCGTGCACGAGCGACGCCGCCATCCCCTCCGCATAGCTCGCATTGATCGTGAACCGCACGGGAAGATCGGCGATCTCTGCTTGAACACGTTCCGCTTCATGGCCCAGCACCACGATGACTTCATCGAGTCTTGCTCCAACCAGGTTGAGGGCAGACCGGCGAATCACTGTCTCTTCGTTTACCTGAGCCAGCAATTTGTTGGTGCCGAACCGGCGGGAAAGCCCCGCTGCAAGCAGAATCCCCGTGGTCCGCATCAGAGCACCTGAACGATCTCGGCGAGAATGCCTGCCGCGATTTCTTCAGGCCCGCGCGAACCGATGTCGAGACCCACGGGCTGCCTCAACCGTGCAATCTGTTGCGCATCCAGGCCCGCTTGAGCGAAGCGCACTTCTCGTTCGGCACGGCTCTTTCTCCCGCCCAGCGCTCCGACGAATCTGGCTTCGGTCCCAAGGAAGTGAATGAGCGCCGGGTCGTCGATTTTTGGGTCATGGGTCAGCGCGAGGCAGCAAGTGCGAGCGTCAATGATCATTTTGGGCAGCACAACTTGTGGCCAGTCGGGAATCAGCGATGTGGGCGCGACCGCGAACCGATCCAGCACCGCAAACGAGCAGCGTGGGTCGATGACGACCGTTTCGTATCCCATCGCGGTTGCCAGGCCAACCAAGGTGGCGGTGATATGGACGGCACCAACGATGACGAGACGGAGCGGGGGATTGAGCCACAGTGGTTCGGAACTCCCCTCTCCTGCGCCCGAGGGACTTGGCTCACGGAGGTCTTCGTGGCGGAGGAGAGGGGTTGAGGGGGAGGTCAAGCGGGTGGCATCCGAACGGGGAGGCCGGCAGGTTGCCAGCGGTTCGGAACTCCCCTCTCCTGCGCCCGGAGGATTTGGCTCACGGATGCCTTGGTGGCGGAGGAGAGGGGTTGGGGGAGAGGTCAAGCGGGTTGCATCCGAACGGGGAGGCCCGCAGGTTGCCAGCGGTTCGGAACTCCCCTCTCCTGCGCCCGGAGGATTTGGCTCACGGATGCCTTGGTGGCGGAGGAGAGGGGTTGGGGGAGAGGTCAAGCGGGTGGCATCCGAACGGGGAGGCCCGCAGGTTGCCAGCGGTACAGGTGTGCGCTGCGAGTGGGCAGCTCGAACTTGGGCAAGGAGCGCCGGCGGGAGCTCTTGCCACGGCCACGGGGTGGCCCATACTCGGATCGCCCCTCCGCAGGTGAGGCCCGCCGACCAAGGGTTGTTCAACTCACTTGGGCCGAACTCCAGAAACGTCGCCTGGCCCGTTCGAAGTGCCTCCAAACAAGCCCGAACAACCTCTCCCTCAACGCAACCGCCGCTGATCGAGCCGATCATCAGTCCGTCATCACGAACCGCCATGACAGCACCGACGGAGCGCGGGCTCGAACCGGCGACATCGACCAAGATCGCGAGCGCCACTTGCCTCCCGGTCTCCGACCACGATGCCGCCGCCTCCAGCCAATCCAAACTCATGCCAGATCGGAACGCCGGATTGGCAGGCGACGCAGTCGCTTGCCCGTCGCGGCGAAGATCGCATTGGTCAGCGCACCCGAGACCGCAGGGTAAGGAAGCTCGCCCATACCCCCGGGCGCGGCCTCACTGGGAACGATGTGGACGTCGAACGCAGGCGCCTCGTGAATTCGGAGCCAGCGGAAGTTCGAGAAGTTCGTCTGCACCACGCCTCCATTCTCAATCGTTATGGCCGCCCGGATTGCCGTCGAAAGCGCGTCGGTGGTCGCTCCTTGAACTTGGGCAACGACGCTCAGCGGATTGACGGCAATGCCGCAGTCGAGCGCGGCCGTGACCTTATGGACTTTCACCTCGCCCCCTTCGATCGAGATTTCGACGACTTGGGCAATGAACGAGCCATAGCCCGCGAAGCAACCGAATCCTTGGAATCGACCCGCTGCCAGTTTCTTGCCCCAACCTGCCTTTTCGGCCGCGAGTTTGATGACGTTCTTGAGTCGCTCGTTCGAAATGAGCCCGAGCCGATATTCGACCGGGTCCTTCCCCGCGAGATGAGCCAGTTCGTCGATCAGGCTTTCATTGATAAAGCCCGTTGCGGTGTTCGCCACCGATCGCCAAGCTCCGGTAGGTACCGGCGATGGGGCACTTCCTCGTGCCATCCCCGAGTTCTCAATCGCATAGGGAATATCCGCGCTTCGGAATTCCGACCGTCCACCCCGGCCGCCCGCCTGAATGTACTGATGGCTCCAGAGAACCGGATTTCCGCTTGCATCGACCGCCGCCTTCACCGCGTGAAGGCTCGCGGGCCGATAGAAGTCGTGCTTCATGTCGTCGTCGCGGGTCCACATCAGGCGCAACGAGACGCCAGCGGCTCTGGCAAGGGCACCGGCTTCTGAGGCAAAGTCCTGTTGAAGGCGTCGTCCGAAGCCTCCGCCAAGGAGTGTGATGTTGACTTCGACCTTGTCCGCCGCAATACCCATTGCGCTGGCTACGGCCTCTTGACACTGAGCGGGTAATTGCGTGGGCGCCCAAACCCGGACGCGATCTCCGACGAGTTCGATGGTGCAGTTCTGGGGCTCCATCGTCGCGTGAGACAAGAAAGGCAGTTCGTAGATCCCTTCGACCACCTTGGCACCCGCGGGGACCGCGAGATGCTCCCCCACTTGAGCCTTCATGGCTTCCGTGATCTTGGCGCTGTCCAAGCCCGCATTGGGTCCATCGTCCCATTCGACGGCAAGGGCGTCACGCCCTTTCAATGCCGCCCAAGTGTCGTCGGCGATGACGGCAACGCCGCCGCGAAACTCCAGAATCTGACGAACGCCTGGGACCTTTTTGGCGGCCTCCTCGTCCCATTTGACGGCCCGGCCACCAAAGCTCGGCGGTCGTGCGATGACGGCGACTTTGACGCCTTTGACCGGCGCGTCCATGCCGAACATCGCCTTGCCCGTCACGATGGCCTGATTGTCCACCCGCCGCGTAGGCTTGCCGATGATCGTGAATTCGCTCGGCGTCTTCAGGTTCACACTTGCGCGATCAGGTACCGCTTGCTTGGCCGCGTCGACAGCGAGTTCGGCAAACGTTGCCTTCTTGCTGCCGGATTGGACGATGCCGTTCTTGACCGTACACGTCGAGGCGTCGACTCCCAGCTTCTTCGCGGCCGCAGCGACGAGCATCGCCCGTGCCGTTGCCCCCGCGATTCGTAGGGGTTGGAACATTCCCCGTATTGATCCGCTTCCTCCGACGCCTTGTGGACCATACTTCGCCTCGTCCGCCGGAGCCTGGACGACCTTGACCTTGCTCCAGTCTGCGCCGAGTTCATCTGCAACGACCATCGCCAGGGACGTGCGCGGGCCTTGGCCCATGTCTGGTTTCGACACCGTGATGGTCACCACACCGTCGGTGCCAATTTGGATCCAGGTGTTGAGTGTGAGTCCGGCCTGATCGTCATCTGCTCCGCTGGACGCGTTGCCCGGCAGCGCACAACCGAGGATGAGACCCGCACCAGCGACCGCCACGACTTGGATGAACCCACGGCGCGAAATCCCGGATGTACCGCTGGCAACTTGCCGGCGAACCGGATACCCCTGACTTGGAGGCTGACGCCGCGACCTCTCCCCCAACCCCTCTCCTTCGCCGCGAAGCGGGGGGTAATTCGGGCCTTTCGGGCGCAGGAGAGGGGAGCCCGGCGTACCGCGGCCCTCCCCTTCAATCTGAAATCCGGTCTCAAGCTGGGGGTCTTGCCGGCAAGTTGCCAGCGGTACATCCGGAGTCCCGTCAATGCACATAGGCAGGCCGAATTCGTCCAGGACTAATTTGGGGTTCTCGTAGCTCATTTCGCACCTCCGGCGGCGGCGTGGATCGCTTCGCGGATGCGTTGGTAGGTGCCGCAGCGGCAGATGTTTTCCTTCATCGCCTCATCGATATCGGCGTCGGACGGCTTGGGTATCTTGGCGAGCAGCGCGGCGGCAGTCATGATCTGACCGGTCTGGCAGTAGCCGCATTGCGGGACGTCTTGATCCACCCAGGCTCGCTGGAGCGGGTGATCCCCGTTCTTACTGAGGCCTTCGATCGTGACGATCTTCTTCCCGGTCGCATCAGCGACGGCCATCTGGCAACTTCGGACCGCCTGCCCGTCGATCATCACGGTGCATGCACCGCAGACGCCGACGCCGCAACCATATTTGGCTCCCGTCAACCCGAGATGGTCGCGCAGGGCCCACAGCAGGGGCATATCTTCCGGGACATCGAGATTTCTTTGGGTTCCGTTGACGGTCAAATTGAATGCAGGCATAGGCGGACGACCTCCGTCAAGATCATACACCGGGATTGGCTTGGCGAGTGCCTCGACTCCTAAATCGGCGCGTCATCCGGAAGTCCGATAGAAACGGCTGTGTGCGGCCTCACAAGAACCTGACGAAAGGCACCAACTATCCCTATCTAACGACAGGCATTGAAATGGGCGCAAGTGGGAAACACTTGGGGGCAATGAGTACGACGACGCACCAATCTCTAAAAAGCCTCGCGTTCGGATTCCTTGGCGCGGCGATATTCGCGCTGATCCAACATAGCGGTCCCGCATTTGCCCAGGCCGCCAAGGCACTCGTCACGCTGCAAAGCTCAACGCCCGGTCAAATGCAAGTGGGGCATGTCAACGTGAGCGGGACGGTGAGGGCCGGTCAGTTCGTGGGAGGCGGTTCGGGGCTCACTTCCGTCACGGCCACCTCTTTGGGCGGCTTTGCCCCGAGCGACTTTGGGTTCATTGAGCGCGACAATGAATGGCGTGGCCGTAATGTGTTTGCGGACAGTGCGAATTCATTTAACGGAGCATTTTCCGGTGACGGCAGCGCTCTTTCTGGCGTGAATGCATCTCAATTGGGTGGCTTTGCCAGCACGTCCTTCGGGAAGCTCGGGACCGCGAATGTGTGGCAGGGCGCAAACACCTTTGATAGCCTATCCAACGTGTTCAATGGCAACGGCAGCGGTTTGACGGGCGTAACTGCGGTGGCGCTCGAACTGCCCTATGACGACCAGTTCGGCGTTCCAGGCCCAACCTCTGCCGTATTGCGGCTGACGAACATCGATACCGGGAGCGCGAGCACTGCGATCAAGGGTGTGGCGAACAGCTCGATCGCGGGCGCGGCGGGCCTCTCAGGACTGAGCGCGGCCTCAGGTGCCAACCCCACATTCGGCGTTTATGGCTTGTCGATGAGCGCAGGCGGCGCGGGAATACGTGGCGACGCGGTCAACAACATCTCGGCGGTCAACTCAAAAGGTGTCCACGGTTGGTCGAAGGCGGGTGCAGGAGTCCTTGGCGAGTGTGACCTCGGGGCTGGAGTTGTGGGATCGACTCACGGCTCAACTTTTTCGTCCTTTGGCGTCGTCGCGACCGCAGATACCAGTGCGGGAACGGCCCTCGGGGCGCAGAACCTGACCACCGGCGCAGACGTCCGCCTTGGCGGGGTGAAAGGAGCCGTCTGGACGAATGGCCACTTTTACCGCCAATATGCCGAGGGCCAAGATCGGGCCGCGATCCCCATCGCTTATGGCACGATCAGCGCGGCGGGAGGTGTTCTCGGAGGCTCGATGAACTTCACGTCCGTGCTGGCGGGAACCGGGGAGTACAACATCACCATTGCGGGTGAGTCGCTGGGCACCTTTGACACGATCGTCGTCAGTCCGGCGGGCGGGAGCACTTCGGTCTTCCTCGCTACGACGGGGATTTTGAGCGGGCAACTGCGCGTTACGATCTGGAACGTCGGCTCAAATCCCGCTGCGAAAATCAGCACGAATTTCTCGTTTGTAGTCTTCCGGTCCAACCCGGATAACCCCAACTAAATGGTGCCCCCGTCTTGAGACTCAATCAAAAAGAAAGCATCCATCCGTGGGAGGATGGATGCTTATGCTAGCGATTAGGGGTTACGGGTTGACGGTGACTTTGATCGTCGTCGAATAGGGCTGCTTGAGTCCGAACGCGTCCGAGATCGTGAGCGTTACGACGTACTCACCCGGCTTGCGGAACTTGCGCTTGATCACCTGACCCTCGGCATCAACCTGTACGCCGTCGGCGGAGTCGAAGTCCCAGGTGTACTTGAGCACACTCGCACCACCCATGCCGTTGGCCCACAGTTCGACTTCATCGCCCAGCGCAAGATTCATCTCGCGGAGGTTGGGTTCACCGGTGATCGGGGTCGAATCGGTGACGATATTCATCTCTCCAATGTAAAACGTGCCGGTCGCGTCCCCTGAGAAGGCGATTTCCTGAACCTGCTTGTTGGTGCGGTCAAATCCCGTAATCGCCTGCAGAGGAATGCCGACGCGTCGCCAGCCCTTGTCGGTCGTACTGCCGACGGGTACGAAGCCTTCGCTCTTGAGACCGTCCGTCGTGGTGATGACGAAGCGCAGGTTGCGCAGTGGAGCGGCTGTCGCCGTGATTCCGCTGCCCGTAGCGCCGCCACCGGCTCCGCGACCGCCACTGCCCGCCTCACCCCCAGCAAGGCCGCTGCCGCGACCCGATGGAGGGCCTCCGGCGGGAGGGCCACCTGCCGCACCGCTGCTTGCTCCACCGAGGCCAGCAACACCGCCGCCCGATCCAGCGAGGCCGCCCCCGCCTCCACCCAGGGTCAGCTTGGAGTCAGCGACTTTGATGCTGATCAGCAAGAGGCTGTTCTTGTCGGCAAAGGCTTTGGCCAGGTCGACCGGCTTCGAGAGAAGCATGCGACCGCCTTGGAAGAAGTTTCGCGTCGAGACGCGGATCGAGTTGGTGCCTTCGAGGGCGACCTCGTCGGTCTCGGCGATGGTGCCGCTGCCCCAGCTCTTCACGGCGATCCCTTGGTCGCTGATGGTGCGTCCGGGAACATAGATGCCGATCGCGCCTTGCGCGAGGGCGGCGCCGCTGATGGCGGCGGCCAAAATCGAAAGGATCGTTCGTCTCATGCTATCTCCAAGTATGTCCCGATCACGGGCCGAAAGTGAGCCTCGCGATCGAATTCGCGCGGCCTGTATCTCTATTGACGCTGATGACCACCCCGGAGATTACACCCGGTGCGTTCGCGACTTCGAATTTTGTCGGAAGAGTCGAGCGGAACCGACTGAGGATGACCTCCCGGTCCATTCCGAGCACGCTGCCGATGGGGCCACACATGCCGACGTCGGTGATGTAGGCCGTACCGCCTTCCAGCACCGTCTCGTCAGCGGTGGTGACATGCGTGTGAGTGCCCACCATCGCGGTGACGCGCCCATCCAAGTGGTATCCCATCGCGATCTTCTCGCTGGTGGCTTCGGCGTGGAAGTCCACGAAGATGTGGGGTGTGTCGAGTCCGTCGAGGATTCGGTTGGCCTCGCGGAAGGGATCGTCGTAGGTCTCTAAGAAGACCCGACCGCATAAGTTGATGACGGCCAGCTTGATCCCATCTCGCTCGATGGTGCACAGCCCGCGCCCTGGAGTGGTTTCGGGCATATTGCCGGGCCGAACGATCGGTTTGCCCGAATCCAGATAGCCGAAAATCTCGCGCTTGTTGAAGGCGTGGTTGCCGAGCGTGATGGCATGGGCACCTGCCTTATAGATTTCATCAGCGATATCCGGGGTGATGCCAACTCCACCGGCTGAGTTCTCGCCGTTGACGATCACGAAAAGCGGCTCGTAGGACTCGATCAGGCTGGGGAGGCCTTCCTTGACGACAGTCCGACCAGGCTTGCCAACGACGTCGCCAAGAAAGAGAATTCGATAATCAGCCAAGCACAGCCTCACTCTCACGGGCCGCCTTGCGCTCGCTGAGGATGCGCTCGACTTCGGCGGAAACCCGTTCGGGTTTCAGTTCCTGAAGACAGCGCCCCGAGCAACTTCGCGGACTCCTCTCCTCGCAAGAGCAGTGCTCTTGAAGAACCGCATGACCCTCGCCGTAAGGTCCGGTGTGTTCGGGATACGCCGGTCCATAGAGGGCAACCACCCGCGTCCCCATCACGGCGGCGATGTGCATGGGGCCCGTGTCACCGCAGACCACGAGGTCGAGCAGGCTGGTGAGGGCGGCAAATTGGAGGACGGTCAGCGACCGGGCGAGACTAAGGGGCGGCTCGATGCATTTCTGACGGACTTCTTCAATGGCTCCCCGATCCGCGTCGGCTCCCAGGAGCAAAATATGGGCTTTCTCGCGCAGCGCATCGGCTAGTCGTGCGAAATGCTGAATCGGCCAACGCCGCTGGGGAACGCTTGCGCCGGGGTGAATGCCGACAATGGGCTTGCCATTCGGGAGCGAAAGTTCGGCGAGGGCTTGGCTCGCGGCTTCGTGGTCCTGTCGTTGTACGGCGAGGTGGGGGCGGTAGTTCCGCGTATCGCAGCCCATCATTTCAAGGAGTTCGCGGCAGTGGTCGCGGAGTTCGTGAATCTCCCGCCGATACGGCACGTAGCCGCAGTACATCTCCTCGTATTTCACCCCGCGCCAGATGCCGAGTCGGAACGGAATGCCGCCGAGTTTGGTGTGGAGAACGTGACCGTTCGAGTCGTCAAAGATCACGGCGAGATCAAACCCCGCCTTACGCAGCCGCCGAATCTGGAGGGCCTTGCCAAACGCGCCTTGATGGGTCGGACGAAGCCAAAGTTCGTCAATGCCCGGGAAGTTCTCAAGAACCGAAGCCGCCCGCTCGCCAACCTCGACCACGATCTTGGCGTCCGGGAAGTTCTCGCGCAGACAGGCGATCGCAGCGGTGGTGTTGACGATGTCGCCGATGTGCTCACGGCAGGGAACGAAGATGCGGTGGGGCGGGGCGACCCGAAGCATACGCTGGACTCGGGCGGCGGCTTCTGGACCCATCCGTACGAGATTCGGTCCAGAGAGTTGCTCCGACATACACCTATTCCAAAAGAAAATGGGGCGGAAGATGGGTCTTGAACCCACGACCTCCTCAGCCACAGTGAGGCGCTCTAACCCCTGAGCTACATCCGCCGCGTCGCTCTATTATAGTCGAACAGAACTCGGCGTTTGGGACGTTTAGAGGGGATAAACCTCGTCTGGCCAAGACAGTTCTACGCCGTAGTCGGTCAGGAATGACTGGAATTCCTGCGTAAGCGCCTCACTTTCCCATACCTGGCGCGGCTCGACCTTGTGCTGGTGACAAAACAGCGCGAGCAGTCCGGCTGACTCACCGATGTTCACCTCGACCGGGTGCAGGCGGGTGCAGCCATTCGCGATGTGCGACACCGAGATGTTCTTGCAGGCCGGGATGAGATTACGCAGACGAACCGGAACCAGGCAACCGAGTGGGATTTGGTAGGGAAGGGCGGCCAAGTCCACGGAAGCTCGCGTTGGTGAGGGGTGAAGGTCGATGCGGTAGGCCCCAATCCCGACCGAATTCGGGATTTCTCGTGCCTTGTTAAGACCCGGATTCATCTCGGCGCCGACCTCCTTCTCCGTCAGAATTTCCAGGCCAACGATCCGCCTCGATTCGCGGATGTAAGGTGCTAGTGCGAGACCCTGACCGTCGCGAGTCAGTTCGGGGCAGGGCTGAAGCTGGACAAAGCCAAGCTCGGTCTGAAGCCAATACAGGAGGCTCAACGTGAGTTGGCACGAGTCGGCCAAGGCGTCGCTGACCTCCTCGTCCGGCTTGTCGAGGATGTTCGCGACGAAGTAGTCGTTTTGGGGCCAGTTGACGATTGTCGCTGCCTTCACGCCCGCACCCGGTTCGAACAGGTCGGGATTGACGACCTGTCGGTACTTGAAGAGACTCATCGGCCCGTCCATGATTTCCAATCGCGAGCGCTGACCCGTGCGAACGTCAGGGAAATCAAGCCCGAGCAAAGGGCCAGGCCAGCCTTCAGGTCTGTACTTACGCCAGAACTCGTACCGTGCGGGCCGCTCAATGGGCTCTGTGGCGTCAGGGTCCCAAGTGACCGCCATGCACCAGGTGAAGCCCTGTACGTCCTCCGCGTCGGCCTCGCGCGGCGCGTGCTTTTCGTCGGTTTCCCGCTGAGATTCGGCTCCGACGCGATACTCGGCTCCGCTGAGGGGAAGGAGGTCGCCAAACTCGGTTGCATCGAGCACGTAATCTGCTCGGATCACGACTTCGCTGTTCGTACGCGGATCGCTGAAAGTGACGGACTCGATGCGGTCATCCCACACATCGCAACTCACGGGAATGACGCCTGAATGGACGGTGATTCGGTCGGCCACGTCCCGTCCCCATACCTCGAGCCCCGCTGCGATCCACTCGAGCGGCTCCGCACACAGGCGTGAAACCCATCCACCACCGGGGTTCACTCGTGGGTCGCCCCTCACTTCGGGACGTAGCCCGGGGCGGGTTCGAAACCGGGCTCGGACCGCTTCGCGGATCTGGCGGTAGGTCTTCGTGCAGCCGAATTCCTCGATCCAAGGATGCTCATCAGGAGGAACCGCTTGAGTCACCAGTTGGCCGCCCATGAGTTCGAGCGGGTCGGTGAGGATGACCTTGTGTCCGAGCCGCGCAAGAGCGTAAGCGGCACTGATGCCCCCCACGCTTCCCCCTACCACCAGAAATTCCGCTTGCTCGGTTCGGATCTGCTTCTCCTTTGTACGTTGGATGGGATGGGTCGGTACACTCTCAGCGTGCCGATTTCGGACATACCGTCTGCTTTTCGAATCCAGATCGATACTGCGCTAGAACGATACCTTCCCGCCGAAAATCTTGTCCCCGAGAGGTTGCATTCCGCCATGCGCTACGCGGTGCTGGCACCGGGGAAACGGCTTCGCCCTGCGCTTGCCCTGGCCTCATCGCTCGCGGTCGGTGGGACGATTGAGGCGGCCCTGCCGGGGGCTTGTGCGCTGGAAATGGTGCACGTCTTCTCGCTCATCCACGACGACCTGCCCGCCATCGATAACGATGACCTTCGGCGGGGTCGGCCAACGTGTCACCGCCAGTTCGACGAGGCCACCGCGATTCTCGCCGGCGATGCGCTCTTTGCCCTTGCCTTTCAGATCTTGGCCGAAAGCCCCGTGTCCTTTGAGCAGCGCACGTCGGCCATGCACGAATTGGCCCGTCAATCCGGTTCGAGCGGAGTCGTGGGCGGCGAGGTTTTGGACATCGAGTCCGAAGGTCAAGCGCCCGATCTAGCGTCCCTCCTGACCATCCATCGGCAGAAGACCGGCGCGCTCATGGCCGCGTCGTGCGCCATCGGCGGGATTCTCGGCGGTGGAACCCTCGGCCAAATCGAGGATCTAAGAGATTACGGGGCCGCGCTCGGGCTCGCGTTCCAGATCGTTGACGATATCCTGAATGAGACCTCGACGGTCGAGGCCCTCGGGAAGGCCGTGGGCAGCGACCGGGCACTCGGGAAAATGACGTATCCGGCACTCATGGGAACGGACGCGGCGACTCGCGAGGCTGAGCGGCTGGCTGGCTCGGCGCTTGAGTACCTCCATTCACTTCCGGGCGATACAACGTGGCTGCGCGATCTCGCCTCGTTCGCCGTTCAGCGCCAGCGGTAACCTCAGTCCATGAACCTCCTCGATGCCACCCATAAGCTCCTCGACAGCATCGCAGCTCGTGACTGGGAGGCCTATGCTTCACTCTGCGATCCGAACCTAACCTGCTTCGAAGCAGAATCCCGTGGCCACTGCGTCGAGGGCCTGGAGTTCCATCGCTTTTACTTCGAGAATGGTGGGCACCTTGGCAACCATGTCAGCACGATCTGCGCGCCGATTGTCCGCGAGTTCGGAAACACGGGCCTGACCTGCTACAGCCGCCTCGTCCAGTTCATTGACCAGGACGGTCGCGCAGTCACCCAGCGCTACGAAGAGACCAGGGTGTGGCGCCGAGAAGGTGAGGATTGGAAGTGCATCCACTTCCACCGATCAAGCCACGCCTAGCGGCCGCCGGTGAGGCTGTCGAAGTACTCCTTGACCCGCTTTTCGTGCTCCTTCGGAATGTCTTGCCGTTTCATCGCTTCTTCGGCTTTCTTTTTGTAGCTCGGCAGCACCTTTTTGTACGGCACTGAACTCTTGGCTCCCAACGAGGCGGGGCCCTTGATTTCGATGTAGCTCTCCTCGCCTTGCTCGCGCCGGTCGCCACTGACGACAGTGGTCTTGGTTGAGCCCTGGCCCGCCGCTTCGGTGTCCAGCTTGTTGACGCGATCGGTGTCGGAGAAGAACTGGTCCTGGCTGCGCCCGCCGTTGCCGCCGAGGCCGAACATGCCGAGGAGGCCGAGGCCCATGCCGTTGCAGTTGCCCATCTGGTCAGCCTCTTCGAGGGCTTTCTTTAGGGCTTCCAGATACTCCTTCATCGCCTCATCGTCGGCAAGCTGTTCGGCGAGTTCCTCGAGAGCTTGCTTCATGTTCTCGATGTCCTCATCGGTGAGTTCGGGGGGTTCGCCGTTCTCCGCCGCTTGCGCGGCTTGGGCCAGTTTCTTCGCGATCTCTTGAAGTTCTTTGAATGCCGGGTTGTTGCGCATGCGCTCCAGCATCTTCTGCACGTTTTCCGAGAGTCGAAGTTCCTTCAGCTGCCTGCGAAGAGCGTCGGCCTTCTGAGAGAGGCTGGCTTTCTGGTCGGCCGAGAGCGATTTGTTGTCGCTCATCTCCTTCTCAAGGCGGTCGAGTTCGTTTTGGGCGTTTTCGAGGGCTTTCGCGCGCTCTTCCGGGCTCATGCGGGCGAGGGCAGGATCGGCTTCGGGAATGCCCGCTTTCTCCATTTCCGCTTTGGCGAGCTTGTCGAAGGCACTTTCGGCTTTGGCAAGCTGCTCGTCGGTTGTCTTGGCCCGCTCTTTGGCCAGTTCCTCCGCCTTTTTGGCGAGGTCGTTGGCTTTTTGGAGGGCTTTGGGCTTGTCGAGACGACCTTTCTCCAGTTCGCGGGCGAATTTACGATACTCATCGGCTAATCGCTTCTCTTCCGGAGTTGGGCCGTTCTTGACCTTCTCGACCGGCTCGATCACGCGCTCCACCGACTTGCCCGCTTCCTTGAGTTCCTTCCGCTCGGCTTGGTCTTTCGCGCTGAGAAGCAGGGGTGTATTGCCAAGCAGGAAGAGTGCGGCGCACAAGCCTAGCGTGAGCACGGCGATGCCATGCCAGCGCCCTAGCCGAATCGGGAAGACGCGCGAACCCGAGAGGCCCGCCAATCGCTGCTCGGCGTCCGATCGCAGCAGGGGGTCGAAGGCATCGTGGCCCTGCGAACGCTCGATCGCGGTTCCGATTCGGTTTTCGAGGCCCGCGCGCCGGTCGATGCTGTCGGCGAGAATTCCAGGTCGAATCGGCGCGAAGAACCCCACGAGGGCACCGACGAGGGCTGCACCAAGCGCCAATGAGCCTAGCCAAAGCCAATCGGTAAACCACAGCCCGGCCCAATCGAGTCCGGCCCAAACCGCACCAAGGCTGCCCCCGATGGCGAGGCCAACCGCCAGTCCTTTCCACGCACGCATCCAGCGCACGCGGCGTCGAAATCGAGCTAGGTGTCGTTCGAGCATCGCTTTGTCCTATCTTACGCGCCAATCAGCGGCGGTGGCCCCTCGATCGGACGAGAAATCATGCGAAGTCGACGAACACGGCGTTCCGAGGCCATGACCAGGGCGGCCGAAATCACGAGAAATCCCACCCCCCAAACGCACGCGAGTACCGGTCGCTCTCGGCCACCGGTGATCGGGGTGAACGGCCAAATCGACCAAATCGACATTCGATCCATGATCGAGTTGCCATCAATGGAACTCAGCACGATGGGAGGGACGCACAAGAGGATCGCGAACAGCGCGATGAACAGGACTTGGGCACTCTGGGCGCTTCGCATCGTGGCAGAGAGCCAGCGCACGACCGCCCAGGCGAACACCCAGAACGCGAGAATCCAGAACAGATAGGGCACGCCGACCATGAGACTGGGGGCAGAGCCGTTCTGCGCCAGCCCCATCCAGTACGCCACTGTCCCGACGAAGGCGAGGCCGAGGAGGAACGTCAAGCCTCCGCTTCGAGCACCGGTCAAGGTCTGACGAATCGAGATCAGCCCGTCGTTCCAATACTTCCGCTCCCGATCTCGGCCGAAGCTGGCGATCGTCGGAACAGCCAGCAAGAGCGGCATTAAGGTCCATCCTGCCGCCACCCCGAGCAGGGCTCCCGGATAGCTCACGGAACTCGTCACCCAGGCACCCACCGAGAAGCCGAGAAGCCCGATGTAGATCAAGGCGTGGATGCGAAGGCCGATCGTCTCCCGGGCACCGGTCGTGCTGAGCACCGACCCGCCCCCCAGCAGGAGGATCTTGGTGAAAAGCAGCGTCACCAGCATGGTGATGATCCAGTTTGGTGTCTCGCGCCCGAAGACATACGAATACGAGTCGGCGGAGTAACCGACCAGAAAAGGCGAGAACTGGGAAGTAAATGCCATCTCCTGGGACACTCGCATCCCACCCGCGAAGACCGATGCCGCGGCCAGCATCGTCGATCCGACCGCAAAGACGATCGTCAGCAGGTAGCTCATCATGATCGCGGTCACCGGCTTCGGAACCGACGCCGAAACCACGATGGACATGGCCGTCAACAGCAGTGCATGCAGACTGAGGAGCAAGTAAGAGGTCAGGACTTCCGACCAGGTTGCACCGCCCATCACCACGCAAACCGATGTAATCGGAAGGGACAGGATGAGCAGCATCCAGGTGTACCGATAGCTGCTGAGCATCTTGCCGACGAGGTAGTACTTGGGCGTCACCGGAGCCGAGAAAATGAGGTCGAGCGAGCGGCGCTGACGCTCGGTGGCCACCGTCGTCGCCGTCAACCCCGGGGCCACGAGGAGCACGACCGCGCCTAAGAAGTACAGGATTTGGTCGTAGAATTCCTTCAGTCGGCCCTGAGTCTCGGAGACGGACATGCTTCCGCCGTAATAGCTGGACCGTGAAACTTGCGCATACATGATCAGCGCGTAGCCGATCATGATGAGCAGGTATGCGCCCCAAAGGAAAATCGCCCGCGATCCTCGAAGCTGGGCGCGGAAGTCGCGCTTGGCCGAGGCATTCCCGATGTAAACCGCGAGATTGCGCTGGAGCCAGTTCGCCGCCTGCATCTAGTTCACCGCCCCCGTTGTAAGTTTGAGGAACACGTCTTCCAGGTCGACGGCCTGCTCGGTGAAATCGATCACGCGGTAGCCCGCCTGGATGAGGGAGGCCAGCAAAGCCGCTTGCTCGTCGGCTGTGCCTTGGAATTCCGTGATCACCCGGTCGGCTTCGGTGCGGACGTTGACCACTCCTGCCTTGACTGACACGAACTCGGCGGCTTCAGCGGTACGTTCGAGAAGTCGGATCGTGATCTCCTTGGACGCCTGCATGTCCTTGACAATCTCGTGGACTGGCCCAAAGGCAAGCAGTTGGCCGCGTTCGATAATTCCGACGGTATTGCAGAACCCGGCAAGTTCGGGAAGGATGTGGGACGAGACGATCACGATTTTGCCCATCCGACCAAGCTCGGCGATCAATTCCTTGAGTTCGGCACGCGCTCGTGGGTCGAGGCCGCTTGCGGGTTCATCGAGGAGCAGCAGAGCCGGGTCGTGAACCAGACACCGAGCCAGGCATAGACGCTGCTGCATACCGCGCGAGAGCGTTTGGACGAACGCGTCCTTCTTGACCGTCAGGTTAGTAAGTTCAAGCACGTCGTCGATGATCTTCGGGCGTTCGCGCACGGGCACTCGGTAGATCGTGGCGAAGAAGTCGAGATACTCCCAGACCTTGACGTCATCGTAGAGCCCAAAGAAGTCGGGCATGTAGCCGATCTGCCTGCGCACATCCATCGGATCGCGCAGGATGTCGGCTCCGTTGAGCGTCGCGGTGCCGCTGGTCGGTTCGAGCAGGGTCGCCAACATGCGGATCGTGGTCGTTTTTCCCGCTCCGTTCGAGCCGATGAAGCCAAAGACATCGCCGGGATGAAGCTGGAAGCTGACGCCGTTGACCGCGCGCAAGCCACCGTACTCTTTGCAAAGTCCGCGCACTTCAAGCATCTTTGCGACCTCCAACGAACTTGACCTCGTTCTCGGCAAAGCCAAGCGTCCGCTCGGTCCAGATGAGCAGCACGATGGTCATACCGGCGTAAACGAACACCTGCGGCCAGCCCCAAATCGCGCGGTCAAATTGTTCGGGTCCTCCCCACCGCTCTGCAAGCTGAAAAAGGACATAGAAGGGATGGAAGTACATGATGAGCTCGGTTTCGCGAGTCATCATCGGTGCGACCAGGATGGGGAACGCAATCAGCCCAATGGCGATCAGCCCGAGCGAGGCCCCGAGCGCCATCAGAGGCCTCTTGCATCGGGCGGAGAAAAACAGCGTCAAGGCGGCAATCATGAGGGCGAAGGTCACGACGACCAGCACACCGAGGAATGCATCATGGAGGCTGGTGTGTCTCTGGACCCCGTAGTAGCCATAGGGCGAGGGAAAACTCTCGGCGACCAACGAGATCGTCAGAGGCACGAGGAATAGGCCCGATGCCAACACGATGCCCCATGCCGAACCCATGAACTTGCCGACCACGACCTGCGCCCGCGTCACCGGAGCCACGAGGAGGAAATCCCAGCTTCGTCTTTCGCGCTCACCCGCTATCGCGCCGTGAATGAGGGTTGGGACGAGGAAACAGAATAGCCCCAACTCGATCATCAGTACGACGCCTGGCGACATTCCCTGCGGCCATCGAAGCTGCACCGTCACCAGCAAGCCATAGGCGACCATGAACAGAAGGAATCCGGCAAACCCAGTACCACGCGTCGAGACGTACTTGCGACGGAACCGCCGTATCTCAATGAGCATGGGGTTGTCGAGGATGAGGTCGACAAACCAGTCATTCTTAGGGGCAGCCTTCATTGAAGCTCCTTGGGCAAGTCCAGGGCAAACGAATACGCAAGGAAGTCGGTGGCGGCACCTTGAATACGGTTGCCCACGATCGGCCCGCCTTCGAGGCCGCGAAGGGTGCCCTCGAGGCGCAATCCTCGAACGGTCAGGTTGGGGTCGGGCTTTCGCGCGGCAATGACGTCGAGTGGCATCTTGGCGTTGATCGTTAATGTTTGCCCCGGTTTCAATTCTTGCCCCAGGGCGTGGGAAAACGGCAGCGCTTGAAGCACGGGGGTCTGGACCGTGAACGGACTACTATTCGTAATCGTCCCGGTGAAGGTCAATTCCCGCTTGGTCCGGCCAAAAGAGCCCTTGAGCGTGAACCAGCTTCCCGGCGAACCGGTCAGCGTGGAATTGGGGAAGACTTGTCGGTAGGTGAACTCGCGGAAGGCCAGGTTCCCAACGCCCAGAGCCGGTGCCTTCACCTCGCCATGATCGGTGGCGTTGAGTTCGCGCATGGTGTCCGAATTCTGTCGGCGAGGACCGTAGTAATAATCTAGATTTTCGACCGGTCGGATTTGGTCAACGCCGGTCAGTTTTAGGTCGTACCGGCCGCCGCGAGGGAAATACATCTGGGTTCGACCGATGTACTCGGCTTGGTCGAAGCCCTGCGCCCCGATGAGGATGCCGCTGGTCGAACGGGAGAGCTTGGCCGAATAGAGGCTGCCTGCCGCCGAGAAGAAGTAGGCACCGAATCCGAGGCTGATCAGCGGTGCAGTGACCCAGGCCCATTCGACCTTCTTGAGTCGGCGCAGCACCAGGAAATTCAGGGGGACGACGGCCACGAAGTAGGCCACGAGGATCCAAGCCACCTTCTCGGTCGGCGGAATCGACGTTTGGAACGGATCTTCGCCCGTGTTCGCCCGTCCAGCGTAGGGGTCATAGGTGACGGCGGGCACGGTGGTCGGTACGGAAGGCGACATCTTAAGAGTGTAGTCATCTTGCCCAGTCGAAACGAACCGCTGGATGAAAGCCGCAGAGCTGCGGTCGATTGGCTGGGCCACATTGAGCAAGACACCACGCCGACCCTCCCAGCGTGACAATGGCGGCTCGAACAGATTGAAGGCGAGGTAGATCGACGTCCCGAGCCCGATGCGCTTCGTGACGATCAACGGACGCGCATCACCCGACCGCTGGCCACGCACGGGAACGATCGCACCCGCGACGGGGGTCCCGAGCATGCACTGGACGGTCTCGGGGATCGGGGTGCCGGACATCTTGGCAAAGCTCACGCCGCTCAACGCTTCGGGCTTGAGGTCGGTCACCGGCAGCGTGTCCTTCCAGCGAGAGTCGGCGAGAACCGGGCTCGATGCACCACCGACAAACAGGAGTTTGCCCCCGGCGAGCATCCAGACCTTGATGGCGTCGACCTGCTTGTCGCTCAGCCTCTCCGCGCCATCGCCGAGGACGAGCGCGCTGAGTGCCGAGTAGCCTACGGGGCGGTCAGGGGCGGACTCGGCAGAGACATACGAATCCGACACCATCGCCTGGGCTCCCGTGTCGCTCCGTGTCGTCTGGCGAACGAAGGTGAGAAGTCCCGGCGAGTCGGTGATCATCGCGAGGGCTCGATCTTGGCCGTAGTGCCAGTCCTCGTCACGGAAGACCCTGCGCACGTCGCCTTGGTCGGTGACGAGCCGGACGTCGATCTCGCCGATGTCACTGACCTCGATCGGGAAGGCCGGGATTCCCTTCCGGCTCCCGCGGGGCAGTTCGACCGGATAGTTCAGGACGTAGGTGCCGGACGTTACCGTCAGCATGCCACGAGCATCGGGGCCTTCGTTGGCGACCTCGACGAGGATCGGGAAGGCCTCCTGACTCGGCCGCATTCCTTCGAAGACCGGGGTTACCGCGAGCTTGAGGTTTTGCGCGTACCCGACCGATGCCGCCGATGCGACCACCACTGCAAACCAAACCCTGTTGAGGCTGCCCATACCCATGTCGTATCCCGTTGACGCTCCTCGTCCGCCGCTCGTTCGATACGCGCCAGTTTACGCCCGAAATGTCGCGCACGATGCAAGGGACCTAGTCGTCATATTTGAATCAGCAGACTGGCCCGGGTCGTCGGGTGGCCGGGGTGATGAATCGTGCACCCCGGCGTTGGCAGTTGTGGAGGCCTCCGTGCCTGGCGAGAGGATGCCGCGCCACTCTGGGCGGAAGCTCAGCGGTACACTCTGACTTCCCATGCCGCAGGTTCTCTTTGAACTCGGGTGCGAGGAACTCCCCGCAACCTTCGTCCGCAAGGCCTACACCCAGTTGGCCCAGGAAATCGTGTCGCGCCTCGATGAGGCGGGCGTGGGGCATGGTGCTTCGCAGGCCCTCGGAACGCCCCGCCGATTGATCGTCTGCGTGGACGACGTAGCGGATCGGCAGCCCGATCGAACCTCGGCCCAGCGTGGACCTGCGCTCAAAGCCGCCTATGATGGCGATGGCAACCCCAGCCCCGCCTTGCTCGGCTTCTGTCGGGGACAGGGGGTTGACCTGAGTGCGGTCCGTCCCGATGGCGACTATGTCTGGGTCGACAAGACCTCGGTCGGAAAGCCGACCCGCGAACTGCTCGCTGAGATCCTTCCGGCGGCGGTACGGGCGCTGACTTTCGACAAGTCGATGCGCTGGGGATCGTCGCGAATGCGGTTTGCGCGACCGATTCGGTGGTTCTTGGCGGCATTCGGCGGTGAGGTCGTCCAGTTCGACGTCGAAGGGGTGAAGTCTGGATTGAAGAGTCGCGGCCATCGATTCAACTTCCCCGACGAGTTCGAGGTCAAGTCGTACGACGAACTCCTGAGGGAACTGAGGGCTCGCCATGTCGAGCCCGATCCGGCCGTCCGCGAAGAGCGCATCCGGTCCGGGGCAGCGGCGGTCGCAGGAGGTCAGGCTCAACTCAGCGATGTGCTCGTGGATGAGAATGTCTTTCTGACCGAATGGCCAACAGCAGTCGCCGGGCGATTTCGGTCCGAGTTCCTGACCCTGCCCGAGCCCGTGCTCGTCATCGCGATGGCGAAGCACGAGCGCATGTTTCCCGTACGCGACGAAAGCGGAAAGATCACCGACCGATTCGTGGCCATTCGCAATGCCGGCATCGACGAGGTCGTCAGCGCAGGCAATGCGTGGGTGCTCAACGCCCGGTTCAACGACGCCAAGTTCTTCTATGACGAGGACCAGAAGTTCACACTCAGCGAGTTTCTTGAAAAGACCGAACGGATGTCGTTCCAGGAAAAGCTGGGCAGCGTCCGCCAACGTTCGCAGCGGCTTGCCGCTCTCGCCGATCAGGTGGGCCATCACACGGGAGCCACCGAAGAAGAACGCTCCCTCGCCGAACGCGCAGCGTTTCTGGCCAAGGCAGATCTGAGCACAGGACTCGTCAGCGAACTCCCGAGTCTGCAAGGGGTCGTCGGGGGCGAATATGCAAGACGTGAGGGGATCGCCGAAGCGATCTGCTACGCCATCGCGACCCATTACGACCTCGCGAAAAACCCATCGCCGAAAACGGTCGCGGAGAAGACCGCCGTTCGGGTGCTGATCGCCGATCAGCTCGACAAACTCGCTGGCTACCTGGGCATCGGTCTCGCACCCAGCGGTTCGAGCGACCCTTACGGATTGCGGCGTGCGGCCACGCTGCTCATCGAGGCTGCTTGGTCGTGGCCGGACACGATGCCCACCTACGTTGGCCTCTTCCAGTCCGCCCTCGACCACTATGAGCGGCAGGGCATAAAACTGGACCACGCCGGAGCCCTCAATCATTTGGTGCAGGTGTTTACCTCGCGCTATGAGGCCCTTCTCGACGACTTTCGCCACGATCACCTCGATGCCGCTTTGCTGCCCGAGCCGGGCGAGATCCTTCTGCCGCGCCTGGTTCGTTTCCGCGCCCAAGCCGTGCGAGAGGCGGCGAAGGACGTCGCGTTCATCCAAACCGCGACCCGACCCCTCAACATCGTCGCCGCCGCCGAGAAGAAGGGAGCAGCCTACGAGCGCGTGCAGCCACTGGACCGGCTCGACCGCAATGCTCTCGATTCTCCCGAAGGCGTCGCTCTCGCCGAGGAGTTAGCCGCGATCCGGGAGGGGCTGAGCGCGGCGGTGCGTTTGGAGGATGCCGCCGGAGCCGTCGCGATCCTCAAGCGCCTGCAAGCTCCCATCAATGCGTTCTTCGAGGCGGCCATGATCATGGTGGACGACGAGCGGGTTCGCCACGCCCGATTGACGCTGCTCGAAGCCTGCCGCCACGAGATCCTGTTGATTGGCGACTTATCAAAAGTGATCATCGACGGGTAACCCGTGGTGTAACCTTGGAGCCGTGACACGGACGCGTCTGGCTATCATCGGTTTGACCGCACTTCTCGCCTCGGCGGTTTGGGCGGGGCCGAAGCAGGTTTCGCTATGGGTGGCGCGCAACGTCGCGCCCGGGCCAAAGATTCAGTTGACGATCAACACGACGAACGTGCCGGTTGTCGGGCTCAAACTCTATCGACTCGAAGGTGAAAAGTGGCTCGTCCAGCGCGATTGGAGCAAGCGGCCTGCGACACCGGGTACGCCTGTCAAAGCCTGGCAGGTGACCGTCACGAATCCCAAGCAGGCTCCGCCTCCACGCGGCCAAACGGACCGATACGCAAGCCGGGTCGTCAACCTGCCCGTCGTCCCGCCCGGGATCTACCTGGTCAGCGGGAGTGGCGGTGACAAGGAAGCGTGGGGGGTCGTGAATGTCACGAACTTCGCGTTCGTTGCCAAGAGATCACCCAAGCGCGCGCTGCTCTGGGTCGTCGACGCCAAGACGGGACAACCCGTTCCCGGTGCAATGGCGAGCCTCTTGGATCAAGACGCTCGGGCCCTCGTGAGCGGAAAGACCGGTGCCGACGGCGTGGCCTTGCTCGCGATCAAGCCGGGTGGTCGCCAAACAGCCGTTATCAAAAAGGGATCCGACATTGCAGGTGTACCGCTCGACATCGGCGATCCTGATGGTCAACTACGGTCCCACATCCAAACCGACCGCCCGATCTACCGCCCTGGCCAGGAAGTCTCGTTCCGAGCGATCCTTCGACGCACTCTTGGACAGAGCTATCGACCGGTTATCAACCAGAAGGTGAAGGCGACCTTGCTCGATCCCAAGTCGAATCCAGTGGACGAGGTCGACCTCGATTTGACCCCCACGGGCACCGTTCACGGCAAGTTGGCCATCCCGGAAGAGGGGGCGACCGGTGCTTACACGATCCGGTTGAACCTTGGCAAGGAAACCGCGTTTCAACAACTCTCCGTCGCTGAGTACCGCAAGCCCGAGTTCAAAATCGCGATCACTCCCGGTGAGAGGCGCTACCTTTCGGGCGAGAAAGGCCGCTTCGATATCACGGCGGAATACTTCTTCGGCGCGCCGCTGCCCCAAGCAGCCGTCACCTACACGATTCGCCGATCCTATAGCGGCATGAGTTGGGGCTACGACTTGGATGACGCCTACTACGGCGGCGACGGCAACTTGTATCCGCGCGACACCTACGGCGGCAGCGAATATGTCGCCCAGTCGACGGTCTATACCGACGCCATGGGCCGGGTTTCGATCGAGTTTCCGACCGATCCGAAGCAGCCGGACAACGTCTACAGCATTAGCGTCACCGTCCGCGATGCCTCCAATCGACAGGTTGACGGCAGTTCGTCGGTGCCGGTCTACGCTGCCAACATCCGGCTTGCCCTGCGTCCATTGGTGTCGTTCGCGGCGGCCGGAAGCTTGTTCCCCGTCGAAGTCCGCTGCACCGATCTCGATGGCAAACCGCGAGCGGTTCAAGCTGCGATTCAGCTCGTCACGGATGTCTATGACGCCAAGAAGAAGGACTGGGTCGAGAAGGAACTGACTCGTACGACCGTCGCTGTTCCCGCATCGGGCAAGGCGACCATAAAGCTCCCTGCACTCGGCCAAGACAACACCATGATCCGAGTCAAGGCCCCGGATGGCACGGGGCGAACGGCGTCAGCCGAGACCAGTATCTGGATCGTCGATCCGAACTACAGGGAACCCAAGGCGAAACCCTATCCCGAGTTGAATCTGCGCCTCGACAAGTCGATGTACAAGCCCGGAGATCCCGTATCGGCTTTCGTCAATGTGAATCGTCCCGAGTATCCGATCCTGGTGACCGTCGAAGGCGAGGACATCTGGAGCTACACGGTGATGCCGAAGGGCACGCGACGGAAGATCTGGACATGGAAATCCAGCCTCGCCCAGTCCCCCAACGCCATCATATCGGCGACCCAATGGAGCGAAAACGGGATGCGCGCGGGCTCCCAAACCGTGCCTCTGCCCGATCCAGCGCGCCGTCTCGAAGTTGCTGTCACTCCCGATCGACCCGACTACCGGCCCGGGGACATCGCGAAGTATCTGGTTACGACGAAGGATGCGGGCGGGCGACCGGTTGCCGCCGATGTCGCGCTCGGCGTGGTCGATGAGGCTATCTATGCCTTGATGCCCGATGTCACGCCCGACCTCTATCGGACCTACTGGGGCATTCGAGGCAACGGGGTCATCACCCAGGTTTCGGCTCCTCAAGAGCTCTCGGGGGGTGCCTATCAGCGCGCGAACACCCTCGCCCCGGTGCGCCGCCGATTCGAGGACACCGCTTATTGGAATGGCTATCTCCTCACCGGGCCCGACGGGCAGGGCGAAATCTCTTTCGAGATGCCAGGAAATCTGACCGCGTGGCGAGCGACGGGCCGCGCGGTCACAGAGGCCACTTCGGTTGGGACCGCGACGTCGATGGTCCGCGCAAATCGGCCCGTCATGTTGCGCCTCGCGACTCCCCGTCAGATGGCGGTTGGCGACCGTATCGACTTGGTCGGCACGATCAACAACCGGACCAATTCAAGTCGTAAGTTCGGCGTCAGCCTCAGGGTCACGGAAGGCGTGCTTCTGAGCGATGCCGAACAGACCCTGAGCGTCGATGCGAACGGGCAGGCAACGGTGAAGTGGTCGATCCGGGCCGATCGAATCGGCACGATGAAGCTACTCGGGCAGGTGGGCCCGACCGATGCTACGAATGCAGACTTGTCCGATGCGCTGGAAGTCGGGGTTCGCGTGAACCCGGCCGGTGTGGCCAGGCGGGAGCTGTTTGGTGGGGCGTTCACGGGTTCTGCAGAGGCCCAGTTGCTCCTGCCGACCCAGCGCATCGAGGGGACCACGGATGTTCGCTTGACCGTACGCAACGGGCTCACCGGGGCTCGCGACTCGATGGCCTCGTCGGCGATTGTCGGCGGGCGCTGGGGAACCAGCGGGGCTGCAAGCAGCCTGCTCGCCCTGGCCGCGCTGGGACCCAAAGCGTCGGGTCGGAAGGAGATCGTCGAAGCGATCGCCGCGCTCTCGCGAACGCACGGCTATGGCGGATGGGGCTGGTGGGAGGGAGCGCCCGTCGATGCTGAGAACACCGCGTTCGTGCTCTTGACCCTCGTTCGGGCGAGGGCCGCAGGGCTTCCGATTCCGCCGTCGCTCATCGATCCGGCGTTCTCGGATGCCCTTCAGAGGTTCGGGTCCACGAACCTCTGGGACCACAGGGCGTTGCTGGCATCGGCTCGCATCCTCGGAGGCAATGACAAAGCACGACCTCAGTTCGACGAAGTATTGAAGCGGGGGGAACCGATTTCACCCTATGGTCAGTTTCTGCTCGCCGAAGCAGCCTTCGCACTCGGGGACGCAGCGCAAGGCCAAAACCGACTGGACCTGGGGCTGGTTGGCCTGCAGGACGGTCCCCAGATGGCCCACGTGCCAGGTGGTGAAGGTGTGGGCTGGACGGCAGGCGATGTCGAGACCACTGCCCAAGCGCTGGCCGCCCTTAGCCGGGGGAGAGCTAAACCCGAGCTCGCAGCTAAGCTGGCCCTGTGGCTGGGGGTTGGTGAGTCCGGCTGGCGGAGTCAGTCCGAAAAAGCGACTTCGGCCTATGCGCAGTCGAAGTACCTCGAGTGGATGCCAGAAGCAACCGATTTTGGCCCGGTGCAAGCCACCGTGGCGGGCGCGCCCGTCGAAATGAAGCCCGAGCGCTTCCTATCCGTTGTTTCTGGGCGAGCGCTCAATCCCGAGCTTGGAGACATACTCGTTTCGATGCCGGGTGGCCTCCAGGCTTTCTGGGGAGCCGAAGTCCGATACGCTTCCCCTGAACTTGGAGAGCAAAGTCAGGGCATTCGTGTGCTGCGACGCTTCGAGCACCGCAATGCCGGCGGACTCTGGACCGAAGTCGCCGGACCGGTGAAGACGTCCGAGCCGATTCGGGTGACGGTCCTTGTTTGGGCCGATGAGCAGGCTGGGAATCTGCGCGTCTCCGAGCCCATTCCCGCCGCCTTCGAATACATCGAGTCGGAAAACGATGTCTGGAGCCGCGACGAGGTTCGCGATGCGGCGGTCATTCACTTCCTGCACGGCGCGGGTTCGCCCATGACATTTCGGTACTACCTTCGCGCGGAGTCTTCCGGCGAGGTCCTGGCCCTCCCGGCGACGGCGGAAGCCATCAGCCGTCCCCGTCTGAGGGGCCAGAGCGAAGCGACGAGGCTCGTCGTGACCCAACCGTGACCGAGGTTCATCCGCAGAGCGACGCTGAGATGCGCGCGCTCGCAGCTGAGTGGTCGCGCACATGGCGAATCGGCGATCTCGTTCTGCTCCGTGGCGAACTCGGGGCCGGGAAAACGACATTCGTTCGCGGAGTGCTCGAGGGACTGGGCTACGTTGGGCCGGTTCGTTCGCCGACCTTCAATCTCATCCAGGTTTTCGAAACCTCGCCGCCGATCATGCATGCCGACCTGTACCGTCTCAAGGACGCCACCGGCGTGGGGCTAGAGGACTACCTGGATACCCACCTCTGTTTTGTCGAGTGGCCAGACCGCCTGGGAACCCTCCTTGACCCGTCGGCTGCGTGGCGGGTCGAGATCGAATTCGAGGGCAAGGGGCGTCTCGTGCGCATCATTCCGCCGAAAAACTGAACGGGTTGGCGTCGGCGAGTCTCTATAATAGCGATATGCGTTGGTTTGTTTGCCTCTTGGTGGGCCTTGGCATGGCTTCGTCGTTCGCCCAGTCGGGATGGAGTCGTTGGCGCGTTCAGGTTTCGAACGCGGCAGAAGCAGATCGCGTGACCGAGTGCAGCTTGGGGCTGTTCTCCGATTACGTCACTCTCGGAGCCACCGACTTGATCGTCGGGCCGGGCGAGATGATTGACCTTTATGCGCTTGCGCTCCCGGTCGAGTTCGTCGAAGACCTTCCCGCTCCAGACGCGTGGAAGGATGTCATCACGCCTCAGATCGACGACTACAAGACCAACTACCTGCGCTACGGCGACATGATCGGTCAATACGAGATTTGGCGAACCGCCAACCCGACTTACGTCAGCCGGACTCAAATCGGGACGACCTACGGCAATCGCGCTATCTGGGCGTATCGCTTTTCAAACACCCGTGGGACAGCCCCCGAAACCGCTTCCATCGTCATCACCGGCGGGATTCACGCCCGCGAGTGGATCAGCCCATCGGTGTGCATGTATCTCGCTGACACATTGCTGACCAAGATCAAGACCGATCCGACCTGGGCGAACCTGATGCGCCGAGCCGCTCTTTATGTCGTTCCGAGCCTGAACCCGGACGGGTACGAGTACACCTGGACCAACAACCGTTTCTGGCGCAAGAACCGCCGCAACAACGGCAACGGGACATTCGGGGTCGACCTGAATCGCAACTTCGCAACCGGCTGGGGCGGTGCGGGTTCCAGTGGAAACACGAACAACGACACTTACCGAGGCCCGTCGGCCTTTAGCGAGCCCGAGACCCGCGCCGTACGTGATTTCGCGCTCACTCTCCCGAACGTTGCTGGATTCATCGACTACCACAGCTACGGCCAGTACATCATGTGGCCTTGGGGCTACACTTTTGCGCTTTGCCCGGACGATACGACTCACCGCATGCTGGGCAACCGAATGAAGGCCATCATTTTGAACACCAGCGGCGTGAACTACACGCAGGGGCCGATTGCCGACACGCTTTACCAGGCGAGCGGCGTCAGCGTCGACTATTTCTACCAGCCTCTCGGAGCGCTTTCGATGACGGTCGAGCTTCGCGATACGACTACCTTTGATCTGCCTCCTTCGCAAATCCTCCCTACGGCACAGGAGAACTGGGAAGCGTTCCGACTGTTCTTGATCGATGCGATCCTGGGCAAGCGCGGCGGCATTCGTAAGTAGCGCGGGTAAAGTGCAGCATGTCCGCCACCGCGATTGCCTGTCTCTTGACGCTGTCCGCTCAAACGAAGTACGTGATGCCGCCGCAAGTCAGCATCAGCAGCGACACGCCGCTGGTGCCGATGTTCCACCAGGACAAGGCCTACCTCGTTTACGAACTGCAGCTGGTCAATTACGCTTCGAAATCGGTGGACCTCACGAAAATCGCGGTCAACGACTCAAAGGGCAAAGTCTTGGGGACCTTCACCGGCGAAGCGCTGAAAAGCTGCTTCGTCAAAGGCCAGGATCCATCCGAAATTGAACCTGGAAAGCTCGTCGTGGCCTATATGTGGCTGAGCTTCCCCGCGGGTGCCATTCCGGACAAGATCGGGCATACGCTGACCTTCAACCGAGACGATCCGGGGCCGCCGACGGTATCCGGTGGGCGGCTGCAGCTTTCGGCCAAGCGCGGCGTCACTATCCATCCGCCCTTGCAGGGAACGAATTGGATCGCCGCCAATGGCCCCTCCAATACGTCGGGTCACCGCAGAGCGCGCCTCTGCCTTGGGGGACACGCTTCAATCGGACAGCGTTTCGCCATCGACTGGGTGCAGGTGGACCAGGAGGGAAAGAGTTTCAGCGGGCCCGAAGAGAAGAACGAGAGCTACTTCGCGTACAACGAGAACGTCCTCGCCTGCGCTGATGCCAAGGTTGTTGTCGTCGTCGATGGCGTGAAGTCCAACATCCCGCACGGCAACGCGCTCGCGGAAGTGATCACGCCCCGGACGCTGCCGGGCAACCACATCATTTTGGACTTGGGGCGTGGCATCTACGCTGCCTATGCCCACCTCATCCCGGGTTCGATTCGCGTCAAGGCCGGTCAGCGCGTGAAGGTTGGTCAGGTGATGGCCAAGCTCGGCAACACGGGGAACTCAAGCGAGCCCCACCTGCACTTCCAGATCATGAATGCACCGGACTTCGTAATGTCCGAAGGGCTTCCCTTTGGGCACCCGGTTTTGACGATTCAGAAGACCACGCTTGTTCCTGGCAATGAATTCGGTACCAAGCTGACGGGGTCCCGGATCCAGATCAAGAACCAAATGCCGCTCGAAGACGATTGGGTCAGCTTCCCTCGTTAGTGACTGAGGAGTTCGCGGAGTTGGCGCCTTTGGGCAAGTGCGCGCAGCTTCTTGATGGCTTGGATTTCGATCTGGCGAATGCGCTCGCGACTCAATTCGAGTTCGCGGGCTAGGCTGTCTCGAACGGTGTTGTCGTCGGCGATGCCTTCCATTTTGAGGCGATAGCTCATCACGCGTCGCTCTCGATCACTGAGTTCCATTAGAATGTGCTGGAGTTCTTCCATCACTTCGCCGCTCAGGCATTCCGTTTCGGGGTCGACCTGGCTGTCATCTTTGAGGAGGTTGCCCAAGGTGGTGTTCTCATTGTCGCCGACTCGCATGTCGAGACTGAGCATTTCCTGGCTGGCTTGAGACAGCGCGAGAAGTCGCTTGGGGCTGATGCCGATGGTTGCGGCAAGCTGTTCGGGGGTGGGTTCGTGTCCCAGTTCACGGACCAATTGGGCGCGAATGCGTTCGATTTTGCGAAGGGACTGGGAAATGTGAGCAGGAATTCGGATGGCTTTCGCCTTGTTGTCGAGGGCTCGTCCAATGGACTGGCGGATCCAGTGGGTGGCATAGGTTGAGAACCGGAAGCCTTTGTCTGGATCAAACCGCTCGACGGCGTGCATGAGGCCGATGGCACCCTCTTGAATGAGGTCCTCGATCGGAATCGCCTTGCTGCGGTAGGCCTTGGCGATGTTGATGACGAGCCGCATATTCGATTCAACGAGCCGTTGCTTTGCGTGTGAATCGCCTCGCTGGGCGGCACGGGTCAGCACCACCTCTTCCTCAGGGCACAGCAGTGGGGCCTGAGTGAGCCGGTTCAGATAGCTCGGCAGATTATCTTCGTGCTCCGTCCAATCGTATTGCATGCTCACCATGTCTTCCTCAACTCCGTACGCGTCATCGCTGTTAGGGTTGGTACCCTACTTGGAGCTTCCAGTTCGCTCTTCCGGCAAAGACCATGCCAAAGGGCCTAAGCGACGGTCCTAGAGCGGATAGGACGAGGCAACTCTGGCAGTTGTTCGTTTCTACGCCCTATTTTTGCCGATAGATGCAAGTTTCTGCCGCTGATCCCCCCTCTTTTTGCCGGGCGAGGTGGAAAAACCTGGTAATCCTCTCGCACCTCAAGCCGAAAGGGACAGCGACCGTCTCTGGTCACTGTCCCTCTCGTCTTTCAGGGTCTCGTCGAAGCTTACTTTCGGCGACGGCGCAGAAGAGCTGCCGCTCCGATTCCGAGGGCAATCATCGTGCCGGGCTCGGGAACGAGGTGCAGGTTCTGGTTGACGATGGCCACGCCTGCGAGGTCGAGCACGTTGGTATCAACCGCCGACATGGTGAACGCCTTCTTAACACGGATCTTCGGGACCTGTCGATCCAGAACGATCATCGTGTTCCAGTTCAGGCCGCTGTTCGCGTCGAAGACATGGCTTGCGAGTCCGATCGGACCGCCGACTTCGTTGTTGTTCGCGTCGAGTTCGAACACCTGCTCCTGGAAAATGATGAAGCCGCTTCCCGCGATGGCAGCACCAAGGTTGATGCCAACCTGGTCGGCCCAGACACCGATACCGGCGTCAGCGTCGTACTGGATGTTCAGCGTCCCCGAGCGAAGTGGAGCGACCGGGTCGCCGACAATCGCATTCGGAGTGAAGAAGCTGATCGAGTTTGCGTTCGTGTTGAATGACGATCCCGTCGACAGAGGTGGCGACTGGATCTGAACGTTATAAAAGACGACCGCATTCGCCGAGACCGTCGCGAAGACGGCAACTGCGAGGCCGGCAATTCGTGATACTGCTTTGTTCATGGTTGGCCTGTTCCTTCCTTAAGATAATGACTGGCCTATTCCGAGGCCAAACGAGCAACTCCCCTCTGGAGATACTGTTCGTATTATACAAGGACTTCGTCGTGTTCTGGCGGCGCAATTGTCGGATCTTAACAAAAATTCATCTAAGAGGCGGCCTGTCACTCCTTCCCCAGCCCAGCAGGCGTACGCGTCTTCCCGAGGAATCCGGCCATCGCAATGATCGTCGCCAGGTAGGGCAAGGCGTTCCAAAACTGCGAGGGCAGATTCGCTCCCAAAATGGTCGAGCCCTGCAGCTTGATCTGGAGGGTGTACATGACCCCGAAACCCAGACATGCTACCAGTGTCGGTATCGGCCTCCAGCCACCAAGAATCAGGGCAGCCAGCGCCACGAATCCTCGTCCCGCCGTCATTCCGTCGGTGAAGCGCCCCGCGTTGGTGACAATCATGGCTCCCGCCAATCCGCAGAATACACCCGTTGCGGCGAGGGCGAGGTACCGCACCTTAATCGGGTCTACGCCCATCTGTCGGGCCTTGTCAGGGTCGTTTCCGACCGCGAGCAGCCTTAATCCGCCTCGGGTTCGCTTCAGATAGAGCCAAAGCAAGAGGGGGAGCCCAAAGGCGAGAACGTCATAGAGCCACATCGGGAGCTGCGGAATCTCGCCCTGGCGATTAAGGTCGGTAAAGCGCTTGTCGATGAAGTTCGTTCCGCCAAAGGCGAGCAAGTTGATCGCCATGCCGCTGATGATGTGGTCAATCTTGTACATCTGGGTCAGCAGGCAGTGGAAGAAGGCCATCGCCACCGCGCTTGCCAAACCAGCGATCAGACCCACAACCGGTCCGAAAGGCACCGAGACAACTGCGATGGCGCAGCAGGCGGTCAGCATGAAGCCCTCAAGGGCGATGTTCATGATGCCCGACCGTTCGCTGGTCAACCCGCCCATAGCAGCCAGTAAGAGTGGACCGGCAAGGGAAATCAGGACGAGAATCAGGTCCATTAGGCAGCCTTCCTCGTGCGGTAGCGGTAGGCGGCGAAGCCGATGATGAGTAGGCCGAGGAGGACGCCGTTCAGGCCCTTGGGCACCCCGTTTGCCGCCATTGCCGTTGAGCCCGTGCTCAGAATGCCAAAGAGACCTGCTGCGGGTAAGAGCCCCCAAGGCGTCGACCCGGCGAGGAGTGCGACGCCGAGGGCGTCGAATCCGTAGCCGGGCGAGAAGCCCTCGTAAAAGCGCCACTCGTAGGCGAGAACCTGGCAGGCTCCGGCAAGGCCACCAATGGCACCCGAAACGGCCATGGCGCGCAGGGTGACAGCTTTAACGTTCACCCCAGCAACTTCGGCCGCACGGATGTTGGCTCCCGTTGCGCTGAGTTCGTAACCAGCTACCGTTCGTTTCAGCCAAAGCGCGAGGCCAACAACTAGGAGCATTGCGATGACGAGAGCGATGTTGAGCGCGAACGGGGGCGACGAGAACAGGGTCGGAAGCCGGGAATCGGGCGGGAGGATCGCGGTGGTGGTGGACTCCTGCTTGGGTGCCTTCAGCGGTCCAGCGACGAGCCATGTCGTCAGGAAGATCGCAATGTTGTTGAGCATGATCGTCGTAATGACCTCATGCCCGTTCTTGTAGGCCTTGATCCAGCCGGCGGGAAATGCCCAGACCGCCCCAGCGAAGCAGCCCGCGATCAGCGCCAAGAGGACACCCAACGGCCCCTTGATGGCGAGGCCGACGAAAGCGGCACAAACCGCCCCAACCAGGAACTGACCTTCAACGCCAATATTGAAGAGTCCAGCTTTGAGCCCGAGAAACACCGCGACTCCGGCCATTAAGAGCGGGGTGACTTCCTTCAGAGTCCTCGCCAGAGCCCCTTTCGTCCCGAGGCTGCCGCGAAACAGATCAGCAAGGGCCTGCTGGGGCATTACGCCAGCGAGCAACAACGCTCCAATCACGAGCAGGAAGGAGCACAGAATGAGGGCGATCAGCCGTCCGTTCACGCCGCTTCCTCGGCCCCCACCATCAGCCGCCCGATCGCGGCGCGATCCTTCTCCTCACCGGGTCGTGGTTCGAAAATCCGTCCGCCATTAATCGCGATCACACGGTCGCAGTTTTCCAAGAGTTCATCGAGGTCGAAGCTTACGATGAGGGCCGTCGCTCCCGCGTAGGGTGTGGCGCCGCCTGCACGGGACTCCGATTCATGCGGTTCGTCATGCCGTGGTGTTTGTCGTCCCATGCCACCCTGGCCAGTTCGACATGTCTCGCGGATGGCGTCATAGACGCTACGCGTCCCATCGATATCAAGTCCGCGCGTGGGCTGAAAGGCGAGAATCAGGCGTGGCCCGAGTTCGAGGGCCCGCGCTGCCACGAAGCGCTGCTGGTTGCCGCCGGAGAGGCTCCGCATCGGCTGGTGGAGGCCGCCGTGTTTGGTCCGAAATCGCTCGGCAATACGCTCCGCCAAAGAACGACGGGCGGTTGCGTCCACGAGCGGGCCTTGTCGCAACTCACTGGCCCGCTGGAGCCCCAGGGCACCATTGTCCTCCAGACTCCAATTCTCGATGACTCCCTCTTCGTGGCGATCTTCGGGGATCAGGCGAACTCCTTGGCTGATTCGGTCGGAAGGTGAGAGTCGGTTGATCGAGGTGCCACCTAGGCGGATATCGCCGCTCAGCACCTTCCCAACCCCTACAAGGGCCTCGAAGAGCTCTCGCTGGCCATTACCGTCGACCCCAGCCAACCCAACGACTTCGCCTTGCCTCAGCGTGAGATCAATGCCCTTGAGCGCCTCATCGCCGCGCGACCCCATCACCCTCAGGCCCGAAACTTCGAGAAACGGGGTGCCGCCTTGGAACGGCGAAATCTCGCTTTCGGTCATCGCATGGCCGACGATCCACTCGGCAAGTTGATTCGCAAAAAGCACCGCTGGCGTCTCGCCGGCACGCAACCTCTCGCTGGTTGGAGGTTCGCCGTGAGACCTCTCCCCCAACCCCTCTCCTCCGCCACCAAGCTCACCGTGCTCCACGTTTTCCGGGCGCAGGAGAGTGGAGACCGGAGGTCGGTCCTTAGGCACCTCGGTAGATGCGACGTTCTTGCCGCCCCGCAGGACGTGAACGCGGGCGCAGAACTGAAGAACTTCAGGCAGACGGTGAGTGACGAGCAAGATTGTCTTGCCCTGAGCCGCCAGTTTGGTCAGGCTCGCGAATAGGGCGTCCCCGTCCGCAGGCGAGAGCATCGCGGTCGGCTCGTCCAGGATCATGATGTCGGCTTCGCGCCAGAGGAGCTTGAGGATTTCGAGCTTCTGGGCTCCGGCCGGACTCAAGGTGCCCGCCTCCGCCGACCAGTCGAACTCGAATCCCATCTGTCTCGCCAAGCCCTCAGCCCGAACAACTGCAGCATTCTCATCGATCCACGCCCCCGGCTCGGCCCCGAGTATCAAATTCTGGAGACAGGTGAGCTCAGGGATGATGCTGTAGTGCTGGCTGACCATGCCGATCCGGGCGGCGATAGCCTCGGCGGAATTGCGAAATACCTTGACTTGGCCGTCGATTTCGATGCTCCCCGAGTCAGCAGTGTGGGCACCATAAAGCACTTTCATCAGCGTGGTCTTGCCCGCGCCATTCTCGCCGACAATCGCATGAATCGTTCCCTGCTCGACCTCGATGCTCACGTCGTCGAGGGCAACCACCGCGCCGAATCGCTTGGTGATTCCGGTCAATTTGACGTGCGGCTTCACTCGCCAAACCCCATTTCGAGCATCTCTTGATAAAGTGCGGCCGTCGTCCATTCGCCGTGTCCCTTTTCCTCGAGACGAGCCAGAAGTTCGTCCACGAGCAGCGTGCCGGGGATCGCGGCGTCGATGGTCTCAGCGGCCTCGGCGCAGTAACCAAAATCCTTCCGCTGGTTTTTGATCGAGAAGCCGGGCGACCAATCGGCGGCGAGAATCTTGGGTCCGTAGTTCTCGAATGCCCAGCTTCCGGCGGCTCCACCCGCGAGGAGATCGCGAGTCTGGACGAGGTCGAGCCCCGCTTTCTTCGCAAACGAAAGCGCTTCACACAGGGCGAGCAGCGCACCACCAACCGCCATTTGGTTGGCCATTTTCATCATCTGGCCGGCACCTGGCCCACCCACTCGCTCTGCTCGCTTGGCGTAATGCTGCATCGACGGCATGGCTTCGTTGATGACCCGGGGCTCGCCGCCGCAGAAGATAGTCAACGCCCCGACCTGCGCGCCCATCGAGCCTCCCGTGATCGGCGCATCCACGAATCGAAATCCGTTTTCACGAAGTTCATCGTGAATCTCAACAGCGGCTTTTGGTGAGATCGTCGAATGGTCGACGAAGAGGGTCCCGGCAGCTGCATCACGCGTAAGTTCAGCGAGGCACTCGCGCACATCCTCGGTCCGGTTCACACACAGAAACACGAGTCCGCAGCGCCGACCTAGGTCTGCCAACGAGGCGGCAATCGTGGCCCCACGCTCGGCGAACAACTCGGATTTGGAGCGGGTTCGATTGAAAACGGTAAGCGGAATCCCCGCGTTCAGGAGGTGCCCCGCCATCGGTCCACCCATCACACCCAGCCCAACGAAGCCCACCTGAACCATGGGTTCCTATTTTGGCCGAAGTTCGCCCATGATTCCCGTGAATCTAACGGGCCGTAGCGTTCGTTCTGTGTAATATAGAGGTAGGTAAGACGCTATGTCCACGCAACGAAGCTCTGACGTCGTTGAGATTCACTCCGCCCGTGCGCTGTCGTTCGGCTTGTCCGGGCTCATCGCCGTGGCCCTTGGTGCGCTCTTTGTCTTTTATCAGAGCATGTTCGTCGGACTGGGCTGGCTCCTGATCGCCGGTGGGGGAGCCGCGATTCTGTACGGCATCTACTGCGCGCTGCAAGTTCGCAAGGTCACCTACGTGAAGCTCGTCTGCCCCTACTGCTCGGCGTCGAACAACCTGACCGAACAGCCCGAGCACGATTTCAACTGTGTTTCGTGCCACCGCATGATTCCGTTCAGGAATGGCGCAATCCAGCCTGTCCACCAGGTGCGCTGCGGCTTCTGCAATCACCTGAACTACTACAACGATGCGAGCGTCGGTCTGATCTGCGAGAGTTGTGACCGCGAAATCCCGATCGCCGTGGCCGAGGGCGTGGAGACCAAGAAGTTCTTCCAGGCCTACACCCAAAAAGACGACGACGCCCTCTACGAACTGGTCCTCGTCTCCTCGGGCACCAAGACCGAAGAAGTGATCAACACCCTCCAGCACATGTTGGCCCTGAACCGTAATCAGGTCAAACAAATGCTGGAGGAGCTTCCCGTGACCCTCCTAACCGGAATCCCCCGGCGCAAGGCGGAAATGCTGAAGGCACAACTCGCGCTGCATGACGCGACCGCCGAGTTCAATCCGCTGAGCGGTTTCTAGTCGATGCCACGGGTGAGCGTTCTGCTGACCTCGTACAATCACTTGCCCTACCTGAAGCAGGCTGTCCAAAGCGTGCAGGACCAGATTTTCCGCGATTTCGAACTCATCATCCTCGATGACGGCTCTACGGACGGAAGCCGGGAGTGGATCCAGCAAGAAGTATCGGATGCAAGGGTCTTCTTCTCTCCTTCGAACCTGGGAACCTACGGAATCCTCAACCAGGGCCTTGCGATAGCGACTGGCGAGTGGATCGCGGTTCTCAACGATGACGATCTCTGGAAGCCGGGGAAGGTCGAAGCACAGATGGCCCTCGCGGACGCGGAACCCCGACTCGGCCTGATTGGGGCTTGTGGCGACTTCATCGACGAAGCGGGGCAGACCATTGAGGCGAACTACGGGAATGTCTACCAGCCGCTGCCTCCACAAGATGCTTTCACCACCCTGATCCTCGAAAACGTGTTCATCACGAGCTCGGTCCTATTCAGACGGAGCGCTCTGGGGAACGAGACCAAGTTCGACGACTCTCTCTATGGTCTGGGCGACCACGATCTGTGGCTTCGGATTGCCGAACATTGGTGGTGTGCGAAAGCCGAAGGCGATTGGGTCTCCTACCGCTTTCACGGGGCGCAAGCCAGTAAGCGGGAGGCCCGGATGGTGGAAGAAACCGAACGGCTCGAAGAGCGCACATATCGCGACCGCGGGCGGATTCTCAAGGACCGCCCCACACCGGAAATGCGTTCGGCGTTGGCTCTCCTGTGCTCCCGCGTCGGAACCCAGCGGATGTGGCGAGGGGACCGGGCGGGTGCTCGCGAGGCCTATGGCGCCTCGCTGGAACTCGATCCCAAACGAAAGAAGACCAAGCTGCGCTTGGTCCTCACCGTCTTGCCCCCGTCGTTGTTCAAGAGGCTGCGCTAGCGGAAGATTCGGATTCGACCAGCCGCTTCGCAGAGCCCCGGGACATCGCGATCGCCGACCAAGATGCACAGGAAATCGCCCGAGCGCCAGGACACGGCGTTCGCATCGTTGAGCCGACCGACGTTGAAGGTGGGTTCGCCATCGGACTGGTGCAGTCCTTCGACTTCGTGGACGTTCTCGATCACGATCAGGCGCGCAGGGCCGTTCGCGTCGGCCATGTCAACGAGCATCGCTCGTCGTCCGTCGATGAACCCGCGCAGCATTCCGGTCGGGCGCAGGCCTCCGCTCGGAACTTGGATTGGCGTTGCTCCTAGCTCAGCCTGAAGCTGCTTCTGAACTTGGGATGGCTCCCCAATCGAGAAAGGTAGCGGCGACATGCTCGACATCATTCGGGCCATGTCGCCCGTATAGAGCTTGTTCCGCCCGTTCATGCGATTGAACATCGCCGCGCCGAAGATCATGACGATGAAAAGGCCACAAAGCGCCCAAGCGTTGCGACCAATGAAGACCTCCGCCTTCTTGCTGCGGTCGATCGCATCGAGTCGGCCCTTGCAGGCCTTCCAGACATCAGGATCCGAGACCGGCGGACAGGCGCGCTTGACGGTGCTCTTGAGAAGGCCGACGGTTTCAAACTCGGCGCGAGCCTGAGGATCGTCGGCAATCTGCTGGTTGGCGGCAGCCAAGGCCTCGCCTTCGAGTTGGCCGTCCGCTAGTGCGTGCATGTCCAAGATTTCACTCATTCAGATGCTGTCCCTTCTCTCAAATAACCAGATTCGACGGCGTAGCGTTCCAGTTCCCGCCTCAGAATCGCTCGTCCTCGAGCGAGTCGTGAGCGAACAGTGCCAATTGGCACCCCGGTCACTTGCGCAATCTCTTCATAACTCATACCCTCTACGTCGCTCAACAGTACCGCCATCCGGAAATCGTCCGGCACTTTCGCGAGGGCCTCTTCGACCTCAGCTCCGACCATTTCGTCGAAAAGCTGTCGGTCCGGCACTTCGCCTTCCGGTGCGACTGGCTCCATGGCGTTCTCGTCTTCGAGGGACGCAGCAGGAGCGTTTCGCTGTCGCTGGCGATATCGGTTGATGTAAAGGTTCGTAAGGATCCGCATGATCCACGCCTTGAAGTTGCGACCGTCGAAACGGTCGAAGGCTTCGTAAGCACGAACCATCGCCTCCTGCGAGAGGTCGCTGGCATCTTCTCGGTCGCGGGTTAGCCGTAAGGCCATCCCGTAGAGCGATGGGAACACCTCTTCGGCGAGCCGCTCGAACCGCTCTCTTTGCGGGTTCCCTTTCCGGAAGAGCATGGGTTCGCCGAGTGTACCTCTCGCTCGTTTGCAACAAGCCCGCGCCGACGCTAGTTCCTGCTGGGACGAAAGCCCGTAAAGATTGGGGAGTAGTGGGTAGTGGGTAGTGGCGAGTGAATAGTGGGTAGTGGCGAGTGAATAGTGGGTAGTGGCGAGTGAATAGTGGGTAGTGGCGAGTGAATAGTGGGTAGTGGCGAGTGAATAGTGGGTAGTGGCGAGTGAAGAGAATTACTCCCCTGGCCCGTACGCTCCTTCGTCGCGGCGAGCGTCCCCTCACTACGTGAGGGGATTTTGGTTCGGTCACTTCCTCACGTGCCTTACCACTACTCACTATTCACTCGCCACTACCCACTACCCACTACCCACTACAGCGTCAACGCCTTCATATCGGCGATCAGCTTGGCCTTGACATCCTCGGGAATGGGTTTGCCCGCTGCGGGCGGCATCTTGCCTCCCTCGACCTCGAGCAGCATCTTGTGCAGGGTCGCCGCGTTGGCAGCGGCCTGGGCGTTCGTCTGGAAGTCGTCGAGGGTGATACCGTCCTTGCCCGCACCGAGGTGGCAGGGGGTGCAGTAGGTTTGCATGACCGGCTTCACTTCCTTCTCGAAATCAACGGCTGCCGTCGTGCCTGAGTCGGACTTCTTCGGCTCCGCATCAGAAGACGACTTGCTCGGCTCATTGGTGGTCGTCGATTCTCCGCCGCCGGATGAGCAACCAATGCCGATTGCCAGCACCGCGAGAGAAGCAACAAGAGGGAGAAAGCGATTTCGAACCATGAAGCGATTATGGTGAACCCATAGGAAGCGCCGCCTGAAAAATTATCGAAAAACCTCTCCAGAAGCGCGAAGAGGTGCCGACAATCCTACTGGGACCCTCTCGAATGATGGGGCAAACCTCAAGTGAGTTGTCAGGAATGCAGGTTCACAACGTTGAATGTCAGCTAGCCCAGGCCCAGATGAATCTCTATCTGGCGGGCGAGGCTATGGATGAGGACACCGTCGCCCAACTCGAACGCCACGTCGGTGAGTGCGACACCTGTCGCGTCGCCCTCCAACAGAAGAAGCACTCGCTTCAATCCATGCTGATGGCGGTCGGGGCGGAATCTATGTCGATGCCGACCGGTCCCGAGTTGAGGATCGAAAGGCCCTCCAAAGCCGCCGCCGAATCGGTCGTTCCTGCCGCGTTGCGCCCGAAGGACGATGTTCCGACTAGCCCCAAGGTGAGGAACTGGAAGCCCATCATCCTTTCCGGAGCCCTCGCGCTGGTTCTGGCCGGAATGAGCTTCCTTGGTGATCCCACCCGATTTTTCGGCGGCAAGGCTGCCGACGCCAAGCCAAAAGCAGCGGCCAAGGCTGAAGAACCTGAGAAGACTTCCGAAGAAAGTAAGCAACCGGTCAAGACCGAAGAACCCAAGCTAAACGCAGTCGAAGGCGCCACGACGGCCGCTCTCGAAGCTGAACCAGACCCACTCAAGGAAATCGATCCAATACCGGTTGGCGAAAGCGAAGAACACGCTGTGGCCGGTTACTCTGCTCAAGTCGCGGCTCACGAAGCGAACGGCGAAGCCGAACCCCACGAGTCGGCACCGGCACCGGTACCGGCGCCTTCGCCGACCGTCGAGAAAGCCCCTGTACCGGCAAAGCCCAAACCCGTTCTGAAACGGGCTACCGCCAAACGCAAATCCGTGCGATCATCCGCCAAACGGCGCGTTCAACGGCCAGTGGCCCCGAAGAAGGCCAAGGGCGGCGGCATCAAAGTTTACGACTCGGCCGGAAAGCCGGTCGGCCATTAGGAGACCATCATGCGACGCACTCTACTTTTGTTAGCCGTTCTCGGAGTCGCCTTCGCGGCTCATGCCCAGGAGAACCCGCCCGCCAAGTCCGGCCCGGCCGAGGTATCGGTCGCGGCCAAAGGCCTTGACGTTCGCGGGGTGCTCTCCGCCGTCTTTGAACAGGCCGGCAAAGACTTCGTTTTGGAGCCGAACATCCGCTTCGTGCTGTACCTTTCCCTCACCAAAGTCGAGTTCGAGGAGGCCCTGCAGATCATCTGCAAGACGGCTGAACTCAAATGGGAAGTCCAGAACGGCGTCTATTTCATCACCAAGAAGAAAGTCTTCACTCCTCCACCTGCGCCCGAGGTGAAGCCGGTCGCCGTCGCGCAGAAAAAGGCCGAGCCTCTGGGCAAGCTTCCCGCCGACGTCCTCTCGAAGACTCTCACCACCCGCCTGTCCAAAACGGACTTCCGCGAAGTCATTGCCGCGATCTCGAAACAGACCGGCGTAACGATCGAGGTCGGTGCCGATGTGCCGCGCTACAAGGTTGACGCCTTCCTAATCGGCACCTCCCTCAAGTACGCCCTCGACGTGCTCACGAAGGCGATGGGGACGACGTACACCTTCACCGAGCGCCGCACGATTATGATCGGCACGGTGAAGGACGAGAACCGCGTAGTCGTGATTGAGCACTAACCTGGCCGACAATTCACTCGTCCTTCCTCCTTCGTCCTGGAAAGTGTCGCGCACAGCACGTTGAATTGGACGGCGGGTGGCCGGGGTGATGAATTGTGCACCCCGGCGCTACCAGGTTGCGGAAGCCTCTCAGCACTTGGCAGAACCGGGGTGCACAATTCATCACCCCCGCCACCCGGACCTCGGTTTCTTTCCAACGTGAGGCTCAGTTCAACCGCGGCGATCGATCTGCTACAAAGAACGTCATTAACGACCCGCCTTGTGGAGCGTCCTTGAAAGAACCGTCGAAGACCAGCCGGCCATTGGGGGCCGCCAAGCGGGGTGGCAGCATTTCGTACTTGCCATCGACACGACGAAACACCATCTGAGTCACGGCTCCGCCGTCGCTGTTCACGGCTCCCCAAACGTCGAGGGAGAGCCAAAAGGCCTGCAGGTCGGCCAGGGTCCAGCCCGGGCCAAGAGGCTCGCCATGTTTGAGGGCAAATTTGCTTGCGTTCTCGGTGTCTGGCTCGTTGACGACGAGCAAGTAGAAAATCTGCGAGTCCTTTGACCAGCCCATCGACGTTCGCGAGGTGCGCATGTGGTCGACAATCGGGATGTGCCCGACCTCAGCAGGCGAGGAGGGCACGGGTGCCTTGAGCGTGAGATTGCGCCGACTCTCAATGATCAGGGGCTTGCCCTCGTAAACGAGGCATTGCGCGCCATCGGCAGCAAAGTCAAACTCACGCTCCAGAATTGACTTTGGAGGCTGGTGGATTGTTTTGAATATGGGCTTGCCGTTTTCGAGTTTGACGCCAAACATCCAGCGATGGCGTCCGACGTTGTGATAGGCCTTGCCGCCGAGAACCACCGGTCCGATGTGATGCGCGAATCCGTTGGGCGGGTTCTTCGATCGATCGTAAGCAAAGAACAGCCCGTTCCATGCCGCCACGACCGGACCGCGACCGCAATCGTTGAGATGCTTGACGACCTGGCCAACGCCGCGCGGATAGTAATCGGCCACATTGTCGAAGGGCCGCGCGTCGTCCTCGTCTTGATCGTAAATCTCGAAACGGAGGTCGGGGTTCTGAGTGAAGTCGAAGCGAAGGAGCTCGAGCGTGCATTTGTCGTCAGTCTCGACGAACCAACGCGTGATCCCTTGGTGGGGCGTGCTCTCGACGCTTCCGGGCCAAGGCCACTGGGTCCACTTGATCGCAGGTTCTGCGTTGACAATGATGGGATCGGCGCTCTTTCGTTCGCAGCCTACGACTGCTAAGAGCAAAGCCAACTCCATCAAAGCGACTCGTTTCAAAACAACTCCGAACTGCTCCCGCGAAAGTGGTTTGGGGGGTGGCCCCGGTGATGAATTTTGCACCAGGGTTGAGCCAATCACGGGACAGTCAGACCTTGGCAGAGCCGGGGTGCACAATTCATCACCCCGGCCACCCATGGCCTTGGACTCTTATTCTTCGTCGAAGTCGCCGCTTGCCATATCGGCCAGCGAGACCGAGCCGAGCAGGCCCAGGTCGTCTTCTTGGATTCGGTCGTCGGCTTCAACGAGCGCGGTGAGCGATTGCTGAGCCCAGGTCGGGGCGCTGCGATCGACCTCGATGGCAACATCTCGGTAGCTCCTCACACCGGTACCGGTGGGGATCAAGCGTCCGATGATAACGTTCTCCTTGAGTCCGACGAGGTCGTCCTTCTTGCCACGGACAGCGGCCTCGGTGAGGACGCGGGTGGTCTTCTGGAACGACGCAGCCGAAAGGTACGAGTCGGTCGCAAGCGAGGCCTCGGTGATACCCAGCAGGATCCAGGTCGCACTGGCTTCCTTCGGATCTCGCTCCACCAGCTCGCCCGTAACCGGGTCGGTGTACTTGATCTTCGTGCCCGCATCGATGAGCCGTCGAACCTTCTCATTTTCGCGCGTGAACCGGAATCGGTCGACGATCTGGCCCGGAAGGAACGGGGTATCCCCCGGCTCCTTGATCTGCCGCTTGCGCAGCATCTGGCGGATGATGACTTCGACGTGCTTGTCGTTGATGTCGACGCCCTGGGCTTTATAGACCGACTGCAGGTTCGTGATGAAGTAGTCATGCACCGCATCGGCGCCCGCGAGTTCGAGAACCTCGTGCGGATCGCGCGGACCGACCGTGAGCGGGTCGCCCTTGATCACGCGGGCTCCGAGTTTCACCGGAAGCTGACCGGTCGGCGGGACCAAGATCGGATAGAACACGTTGACGAACTCAACATTGTGCTTTCGCAGCACGGCGAGCGTCGGCGCGTTCATTTTTTGGCCGATGATCTTTTCGAGGCCGGTGTCGAATCCAGTGGACTCAGTACCGTCCTTCGCCTTGGTCGTCGAAATCTCCCAATCCTGATGATCGGCGATATAGGCATCCTTCAGCGTGCCAGTGGTTGGCACCTTGGCGTCGACGATGACCCAGCGTCCGTACGGAGAGTCCTTGATGTCGGCGACGATTCCCGTGACCGGGCAGATGATCGCCTTACCACGCGGCTGGCGTCGGGCTTCGAAGATTTCTTCGACGCGGACGATACCGCTCGACTCACCCGTCCAGGTGTAGAAGAAGGTCTTTCGGCTTCGATCCCAGAGCTTCTTCGACTCGGTATCGAGGCGCTCCAGAGCCTTTGCGGCCGCCTTTGTCTGGCGAACCGGCTTCTTCTTGCCTTCCTCCTGCTCGATGGTCAGACGATCCTGGTCGAACAGCGCCTTGACGGCGCCCTCTTGAGACTCGAGGACCTTTGTCGGGTCGAATTCCTTGAGGTCGGTGCCGGTCGCGGTGCTGAAGTCGTCAAGGAACTGCTTGATGAACTTACCGGTCTTGTACTGGTTCGTACGGGCGATCGTGGCCGAACCGGCAACGCCTCCCGTGTGGAACGTACGCATCGTAAGCTGCGTTCCGGGTTCACCAATCGACTGTGCCCCGATGATGCCGACGGCGACGCCGACTTCGACCAGCCGCTTGCTGGACAGGTCGATACCGTAGCACTTGCTGCAGATGCCCTGTTCGAGTTCGCAGGTGAGCGGACTTCGAAGCTTGATCGAGAGCCGACCGTGCTCGTCGGCGGTGAAGCCGATGGCTTCGGCTCGAGCGGTAACCGCGGCGCGCTCCTCGTCGGTCGTACCGGCTTCGAGTTCGTCGTTGAGCTTCTTCTCCAACGCATTGGCCCGGTTCGCGGCGTCAAGCCCAATCAACTCATCGACCTCGAAGATCGCCTCGTTGGTGTCCGGATCGATGAGCGTCGTGAGTGCTACGCGACCGACCAGGCGATCACCGATCGACTCGATGACTTCGCCCTCGTCGATGATCCGCTGAACCAGCACGCCTTCGGTCGTCCCGCAATCGGGGCGACGGATAATCACGTCCTGAGCAACGTCGACCAGACGCCGCGTGAGGTAACCCGCGTCCGCGGTTCGAAGCGCGGTGTCGGCCAATCCCTTTCGGGCTCCGTGAGTCGTCACGAAGTACTCGAGCATCGAGAGGCCCTTGTGGAAGGAGCTCTTGACGGGAAGCTCATAGATAACTTCGTTGAACTGGTTGAACATGAGCCCGCGCATTCCGGAGAGCTGCGAAAGCTGCTTGATCGAACCACGCGCGCCAGAGACGGTAACGATAGAGAGCGGGTTGAACTGCTCCATTCCGGCAAGGATTTCCTTACCGATCGAGTCGTAGGTTTCCGTCCATAGGTTGACGAGGTGCTGCTGCATCTCGTTAAACGTGAGCATGCCGCGTCGGAACTGCTCACTGATTCGCGACGACCGGTTGTCGGCTTCGCGGATGATCTCCTCGCGTCGCTCGGGCGGGTCCATGTCGGTCAGTGCGATCGACAGGCCGTACTTCGTGGCCCACTTGAAGCCGAGTTCCTTGAGGTCGTCGAGCAAGCGGATCGTGCCTTCGACGCCGACCGCCTTATGGCACGAGACAATCGTCTCGGCGATATTCTTCTTGTTCAGCTCCCAGTTCAAGAACTTGTCGCTGTGCTTCATCGGGTACGGAAGCACCTCGTTGAACAACAGCTGACCGGGCGTTGCCGTAATAACCAAGGTCTCGGTCTGCAGTTCGAGCGGCTTCAGTTCCTTGATCTCGACGCCATCCTCGTCCTCGCTGATTTCGTACTTGTATTCCATCCCCGTTCGCGAGTCGCGGAAGTCGATCTCGGAGTCAGGGCGGCAAATGGGGCGCGTAATGCGGACTTTGACCGGACCATTCAGGTGCGGACGATCGCCAACGGAAGGCGAATCAAGCGCAAAGAGGACCTCGTTCGGATTGCTGTACACGTACGGAGCCGGGTTCTTCTCCGGGTCCTCCGCGTGCAGCCTGTCCTGCTCCTTGAGGGCATCCGCTTGGGCCTTCCCCGTGAACGTCAGGGCATATCCGCCGAGAACGATGTCTTGGATCGGGGCCACGGTCGGGCGACCGTCAGCCGGTGAGAACAGATTCTGCGTCGACAGCATGAGGACGCGCGCCTCTGACTGAGCCTGCGTACTCAGCGGAACGTGCACGGCCATCTGGTCGCCGTCGAAGTCCGCGTTATAGGCGTGACAGACGAGCGGGTGGACCTGGATCGCCTTGCCGTCCACCAGGATTGGCTCGAAGGCTTGGATGCCCAAGCGGTGAAGAGTCGGAGCGCGGTTCAGCAGAACCGGATGCTCCTTGATGACTTCCTCCAAGCCGTCCCAGACCGCTGGGTGCATGCGGTCGATCATGCGCTTTGCCGTCTTGATGTTCTGCGTGATCTTCCGCTCGACGAGGGTCTTCATGACGAACGGCTTGAACAGTTCGAGCGCCATTTCCTTCGGCAAACCGCACTGGTGCAACTTGAGGTGAGGACCAACGACGATAACCGATCTTCCGGAGTAGTCGACGCGCTTTCCGAGCAAGTTCTTTCGGAAGCGGCCTTCCTTACCCTTGAGCATGTCGCTCAAGGACTTCAAAGGGCGGCTGTTGCTGCCCACGACCGGTCGGCTGCGTCGTCCGTTGTCGATCAGGGCATCCACGGCTTCCTGTAGAAGGCGCTTTTCGTGGTTGATGATCGATTCCGGTGCCTGGATCTCCATGATCTTTTTCAGGCGGTTGTTCCGGTTGATGATGCGGCGGTAAAGGTCGTTTAGGTCCGAGGTGGCGAACCGACCACCGTCGAGCTGGACCATCGGTCGAAGCTCGGGCGAAATCACCGGAACCACGTCGAGGATCATCCAGTCCGGTCGGCTCTTCGAGAGTAGCAGCGCTTCAACCAGTTCGAGTCGCTTGATCGCGCGAGCGCGTCGCTGGCTAGTCGTAACGACGATTTCCTGGCGCAGGGTTCTCGCCAGGGTATCGAGGTCGACATGGCGCAGCAGCTCCTTGATCGCTTCCGCGCCGATGTTGGCGCGAACGAGATCATCGAGGTCGGTCTTCATACGTCGGCCGACCGCCGAGAGCATCTTGCTCACGGCGCGCCACTTGTCTTCGTCGATCAGCTGGTTGGCTTCGAGCTTGCCCAGCAGGTCGACGGCGACATCCAGGTCCTTCAGACGATCGTCGGCATCGCGGTACTCGGCCCGAATACGGTCATAGTTCGACTTCATGCGGTCGCGCACGAAGCCCTCGTCCGAATACTCGTCCGGGTTGTTCTTCATCTCGGTGGCGAGCCGCTCGAGGCTTTCCATTTCGAGATCGTTGAGTTCCTTCTGGATGTGCCGCTTTTCCTGCTCGACGATCGAGCGGATCTTCGGCAGAAGCTCCTGAATCTTCTCCGCCTGCAGGTCGATGATGATGAAGCTGGCGAAGTAGATGACCTTCTCAAGCTGGCGCGGTGAGATGTCGAGAATCAGGGCCAGCGGCGAGGGGACGCCCTTGAGGTACCAAATGTGGCAGACCGGGGCGGCGAGTTCGACGATGCCCATGCGCTCGCGGCGCACTTTGCTGCGGGTCACCTCAACGCCGCAGCGCTCGCAGATGATCCCCTTGTACTTAATCTTCTTGTACCGGCCGCACGAGCATTCCCAGTCCTTGACCGGCCCGAAGATGCGCTCACAAAAGAGCCCATCCCGCTCCGGCTTGAACGTGCGGTAGTTGATGGTTTCCGGCTTTCGGACTTCGTAGTGAATGTTCTGCCCGTTGCCATCCTTGCGAAGGGCCCAGCTCCGGATATCTTCCGGGCTCGCGATTCCGATGCGGATTTTATCGAATAGATTTACGTCGGCCATAGGGTTTGTTTGTTTCGGTCCTCGCCTGGGTGTCCTGGTGCATTGAGGGGAAAACAGCGTCGTTCGCCCCTATGCCGCCACTCGTGGGAGAGTGGAGGCACAACTCACTACGTCTGTATGCCGCCACCCTCCCACGGGTGGCGGCATGCTATTTAGTTAAAGAAGCCCACGCTCTTCGCCAGCCGGACATCATCGCCTCCGGTCAGTTCGTCGAGGTCTTTCAGTTGGATTTCCTTGTTGGCGGCGTCTTCGACGGCGACCTTCAAGCAGAGGCTGCGAAGCTCGTTGACGAGGATCTTGAACGACTCCGGAATGCCCGGCTCGGCCAAGGTCTCGCCCTTGACGATGCTCTCGTACGCCTTCACACGGCCCATCACGTCGTCGGACTTGATCGTCAGCAGTTCTTGAAGCGTGTAGGCGGCGCCGTAGGCTTCGAGCGCCCACACTTCCATTTCACCGAATCGCTGACCGCCGAACTGCGCCTTACCTCCCAGCGGCTGCTGGGTGACGAGCGAGTACGGTCCAATCGATCGAGCGTGGATCTTTTCGTCAGCAAGGTGCTCCAGCTTCAGAATGTAAATCACACCCACCGTGATCGGGTTGGGAACCCGGTCACCGGTCAAGCCGTCGCGGATGATCGACTTGCACGAATGGGGGTCGATACCAGCCCGGGTGAACACGTTCTGCTCAATCCGCTCCAGGATTTCTTTGTACACGGATTCATCGGCCTTATGAGCCGGCCCAGATGCTTCATTCAGCTCGGGAACGAAATTCTCGGCCGTATGGGCGAGGAGCTCCTCGGTGCTGAGGACGGGCGGTCCGGCCACGATCCTTGAAACACGCTCGAGCGACTCCTTGTCCAAGGTCCGAAGCTGCTTATCGACGCGAGCCATCATTTCGGGAACGGTTTCGCCGTCGGCGAACGTGACCCCGATCATCAGCTCGGTCCTCAGGTACTTCTGGAGCGCCAGCGACCGCATTTGCTGCGCCATGCGCTCGACCTCATCCAGAATCTCGCCTTCCGTCGCTCCTTCGAACGCCGGACATACATACCGTACGCCCAGGTGGCGACCGGCATAGCCGAGATGGGTCTCAAGGATCTGCCCGATGTTCATTCGGCTCGGAACGCCGAGCGGGTTGAGCACGACATCGACGGGCGTGCCGTCCTCGAGGAACGGCATGTCCTCTGGCGGCAAGATCTTCGAGATAACACCCTTGTTACCGTGGCGTCCGGCCATCTTGTCACCGACCATCAGCTTTCGCTTCTGGGCGATGTAGACCTGAACCGTCATATTTGTGCCGGCTGGGAGTTCATCGGCGGGTAACTGGTTCAGAGAAGCTTCACAGCGATCGCAGGTGAGGCGTTCTCGCTTCTTCGACTCGAAATACTCGGTCTGGCAGCTGTAGCACTTGTATTTGAAACGGCTGAACTTCTTGACGTCGACAATGGTGCCCTTTTCGCCGTGCGGCAATCGGAGCGACACGTCGCGGGTTTCCTCGGCTTTCTTTCCGAAGATGGCGATGATGAGTCGCTCTTCCGCCGTCATTTCGGTCTGCCCCTTCGGCGCAACCTTTCCGACGAGGATATCTTCGGGCCGAACCTCGGCACCAACGCGAATGATTCCGTTTTCGTCGAGGTCCTTGAGGGCCTCTTCACCGACATTGGGAATGTCGCGGGTGATCTCTTCCGGTCCGAGCTTCGTGTCGACCGCTTCCGTCTCATGGCGCTCGATGTGAATCGACGTGTACACGTCGTCCTTCACCAGGCGCTCGGAGATAAGAATGGCGTCCTCGTAGTTGTATCCACCCCACGGCATGAACGCGACGAGCACGTTCTGGCCAAGGGCCAGGCGTCCATCGTCGCAGGTCGCACCGTCGGCCAAAACATCGTCTCTCAGGACGCGGTCGCCAGGGAAGACCACCGGACGCTGCGTGAAGCAGGTCGACTTATTGCTCTGAACGGCGTGAGCCAGCGGATAGACATCGACGTCACCGTCGTCTGTCTTGATTCGGATCTCCGTGGCCGTGACGCCGGTGACTTCACCTGCGCGCCGGGCAATGACGGCGGCACCGGAGTCAACGGCGGCAATGCGCTCGTAACCCGTTCCCACGATCGGCGCGTCGCTGCGCAGGCACGGAACGGCTTGGCGCTGCATGTTGGCACCCATGAGGGCGCGGTTCGCGTCGTCGTTCTCCAGGAACGGAATCAGCGCCGTCGCAACCGAGATGATTTGAACGGGCGACACGTCGACGAGGTCGACCATTTCGCGCGGCACGATCGGGTACGAGGCACCGGCGAACATTTTATCGCCGCCCGGACAGCGCACCTGAACCTTTTCACTCGCGATCAGTCCGGTGTCATCCGTCAGGATGTCGGCCGGAGCGATGCGATAGAAGAAGTCCTCTTGAGCCGTTAGGTAGACGATCTCCTCGGTGACCTTCGCATCGACGACGCGCCGATACGGGGTCATGATGAAGCCGAATTCATCCACGCGGGCATGCGTCGTGAGCTGGGAAATCAGGCCGATGTTCGGGCCTTCCGGTGTCTCGATCGGGCAGATTCGACCGTAGTGAGATCGGTGGACGTCGCGAACTTCGAGCTTGGCGCTCGTTCGCTGAAGACCGCCCGGTCCTAAGCTCGAAAGTCGGCGCTTGTTCGTCAACTCGCTCAGCGGGTTCGTCTGATCCATGAACGTGCTGAGCTGGTTGCTGCTGAAGAAGCTCTTGATCGAGGCGCTGACCGGCTTGACCGACAAAATAATGCCGGGCAGCAGGTTGTCCTGGTCCGCGCTCGTCATGCGCTCACGAGCCACTTTCTCCATTCGGACAAAGCCCAGTCGAAGCTGGCTCTGCAGAAGCTCACCGACACTTCGGACACGCTTGTTGCGCAGGTCGTCGATGTCGTCCCGCTCCGCGTCCTTGCTCAGATACGGATGCATCGCATACAGAACCCCGGCGAGGTCGTCGGAGGTCAGGTTGCGCACATTGGCCGGCACCTTGTTGTGAAGGCGCGTGTTCAAGAACCGGCGACCGACCTTGCCGAGGTCGTATCGCTTGATGTCGAAGAACTGGTTGTAGAGCAAGACCTTCGCCGCATCTTCGGTGGCCGCTTCGCCTGGGCGAAGCCGCTTGAAGATGTCGAGAATGGCCTCGCGCATGTTCGTCGTCTTGTCGTTCTCGAGCGTAGCGTCGGCGAGCGGCTCGACTTCGAGCACGTCCAGCGACTCCAAGTCCATCGACTCGATCTTCTTGGCAACGTCTCGGTCGATCTTCTCGAGCTTGCGAATGACGATCGAGCGTCCTTCGTGGAGATCTTCGACGAGTCGGCGACCCGTGAGATTGTCCGCCGTGATCAAGGTCGGCTTGCGGGCCTGCTCATCGAGAGTCAGGTCCTTTTCCGCCTTCTGAAGCATCTCGACGTCCTCAGGGGTGGGCTTGGTGTACGTCACTTCGGTGCCGAACGCCCACAGCATCTCATCATTCGTCGAAAGCGGTGTTTCGACGTGAGCATCGACCCCCGCATGGGCTTCATGCGCCGCCAAGACTTTCTTGGTGAGGATGGTGCCTTTCTCGATCAACACCTCACCCGTGTCCGTGTCCACGAACGGGTCGACGAGCTTTTTATGCAGAGCTTCGCCCAACGGCACATGATAGGTGACGCGACCCCGGAGCTTGTCCGGATTCGAGCTGTCATAGAAGCAGTGCAGCGCCTTGATCAATTGCGTGATCGGCAGCTTCTTGGTCTGACTGACGGCGGTATGGACCACCAAATTCGAGTCGGACTCGACTTCGAGCCAGGGACCTTCAGACGGAATGATACGGGCCGAAACGACGACCTGCATGGACGAGTCAACGCCTTCCTCGAAATAGAGGCCCGGCGATCGGGAAAGCTGAGACACGATGACGCGCTCTCGCCCGTTAATGATGAACGTCCCTTTGTCCGTCATCAGCGGCAAGTCGCCAAGGTAAACCTCAGACTCGATCTCTTCACGGTCTTTGCCGCCAAAGCGAACAATCGCCTTGATCGGGGCTTCAAACGTCATGTCGCGATCCCGACACTCTTGAATGGAGTACTTCGGGTCGCCGAGGTTGAAGCTTACAAATTCGATGAAGTTTGTCTGGGTGAAATCCCAAATTGGGGAAAATGTGCGGAAAAGTTCGGGTAAACCTTCTTCTATGAACCACTTGTAGCTGTTTGTCTGCAGCTCAATGAGATTCGGCACCTCGAGGAATCGCCCGATTCGCTTCGAGGTGGGCTGAATAACTCTCATCCACGCCTCCGGAGATAATTCGCGAATCTCCACTGTACCAGAGGCATGACCCAAACTTCAAGGGGCGTGCGAGGTTTTTCCTCGCCGCCGACGAATTCTCTTCCCGTGGTGGTAGCTTGCTGAACAGACGATGCAACTCCCGGATTCGTTCCACGTCGATGCCGAGATCATTCAGCGCCTCATGAGTTGGGGCTGCGAAGATCCGCAGGTCTGGCTTGAGGAGGCTCTTGTCGGATGCCACAATCCCGAAGTCGGCTCCCGAATGCTGGATCGGTGGCTCTTGGCCACGGCAAACCCCCATACACGGCTCATCCAGCTTCAGCAGAACCTCGCGTTGGCTCGCCTCCTGCTCACCGCGCTGAGTGCGAGCCGTCAACTCGCCGACTCGCTTGTTCAGAATCCCGAGTTCGCCGACCTCATCCTCGATCCGGTGACGTTTGAGCGGCCGGTACGGCGCCAAGACGTAATCGCCGAGGCTAAGCGCCTGGTTGCGGGAGCCGCATCCCACTCTCGCAGCCTCGATTTGCTTCGCTTCGTGAGGCAGAAATGGATTCTCGTCATTGCCCTCGGAGACCTCGCCAAAGTCTGGTCGCCCGAGGTGATCTGGGAAGCGCTGAGTGAGCTCGCGATGGGGCTCATTTCGGCGACCCGCGACGTGGCATGGTCCGAGTTCGCCGCCAATCGGCTGGGAACACCTGAGATTCCATGCCCGGTGTCGATTCTGGCGATGGGAAAGCTCGGCGGTCTCGAACTGAACTACAGTTCAGACGTCGACCTCGTTTACCTCCTCGACGACGACGCCGATGAGCGGGTGGAGAGAGAGGCGACCCGTTTTTGTGAGGCGCTTGGTCGGGCTCTCGCCGATCGCATGGGCCGAGGGGCTCTCTACCGAGTCGACCTGCGCTTGCGCCCGTTTGGCGGCACCGGTCCGATCGTATCGCGTTGGCGAGCCTACGAAAGCTATGCCCGGAACTACGCCGAGCCTTGGGAACAGCTTGCAATGATTCGTTCGGCAGTCGTCGCGGGTTCAATCGGTTCCGTTGAGCGACTGGAGACTCTGAGGAATGAAGTCTGTTTTGCGCGCGTCCGCGGCGAATGGGTGTTTGAGGAACTCCTGCAGATGCGCGAGCGAGTCGAAGCCCATGCCGAACCCGACGACCTCAAGCGTGGCCCGGGCGGAATTCGAGATGTCGAATTCCTGACCCAGATTCTGCAGATGCTCCACGGTCTCCGCCATCCTGAGGTCCAGGTCGCGGGCACGCTCCCCGCCCTGCGTTCCCTGAACGCCCTGCGTTTGATCGAAGGGTCTGACTTCAGCCAGTTGGTGAGCGGCTACACCCTCCTGCGTCAAACCGAGCATCGATGCCAGATCATCGACGACCGACAGACCCACCGTCTGCCGGAGGCCGAGGCAGACCGGGTGTTCATCGCCCAGTCACTGGGCTTCGGGTCGGCAAACGAATTCGAAATCGAACTGGCGGCCACGCGCAAACGGATTCGCGAGGTGTATGATCGACTTCTCCGACCCACCGAAAGCGCGGCTCAGGTAGATTCCCTCTGCCCTGAAGCGTCGGAGTGGATCGCCTCCTTTTCGCACGCGCAGGCCTTTCTTATGGCTATCGTCACCAACCAGGGGAGCGCTCCTCGTCTTAATCGTCTGGCCAATTCGGCCCCGGCTCTCCTGCAGGTTCTGCGAAACGATATCTTGCAGGCCGAGCAGATCATCAGCGGCGAAATCGAGGAAGTGCTCGATCCCTTCACCAAGCTTTCGGCCATTCCCGCCAAAGATGCCGAGTCAATGGGCCGGATGGTGCGTTCGCTCTGGCTCGTTTGGGCGACCCAGCGGGTGGTGATGGATGAGTCGTCGTTCGACCTGTCTGCCGTCTTCGATGCCACCTTCCAACAACTCGCGGCGAGCGTTCCGCGCGAGTTGGAAATCCTCGCACTGGGATCCTATGCTTCTGGCGACCTCGGATTCCACTCCGACGCCGACCTCCTTCTCCTCTGTCCCAGTGGAACGGACCAAGCGACCTCAGAGTCGGCCGCCCAGCACCTCTTGGCGGATGTTCGCAGGCTCGCCCAATACGGATCGCCCCTCAAGATCGATCTGCGTCTCCGACCTGATGGTGGCAAGGGCCTGCTGGCGCGCACCCACGAAGGGCTCCGGGCGTACGGGATCACTGACATGGAGCTCTGGGAACGTTTTGCCCTGGGGCGCGTTCGACTCGTCCAGGCCGGCCCGGATGCGATCACGATCGTTCACGAGGTTGCCTACGGCAAGCCGCTCAGTGCCTCCGACCTTCGCGAACTCCTCCACATGAAACACCGAATTGAGTCGGAGCGGGTCGCTCCGCAACATCTGACTCGGCAGGTCAAGCTCGGTCATGGCGGCCTCGATGACATCGACTGGCTGCTCCAACTGCACTTCATGGCTTATCCCAATCGCCTGCCGCTTGCGGAAACCCGGACGGCGGACCGCTTGCGCGCGCTCGCTCACGAGAACTTCCTCAATGCGGCGGAACTTGACGAACTGCTCTCGGCCCATCGGCACCTCTTGCAGGTTCGCTTTGCCATAGCCATGCACGGCTTCGATGACGACATTCTCCCCGAGAATCCGGATAAGCTCGAACGGCTCGGTGCGGACCTCGGATTTGGGAGCGGCGTTGCGTTCTTGGCCGCACACGAAGACTTCCGCCAGGCGGTACGGACCATCTACTCCGAGTCCATCGATCGCCTCGCCCGGGTCTGACCATGCATTCGTATCGCTGGCAACCTGTCGGCGCATTAACACGAGAATCCCGGTTCGCTCGCTTGCACAAGCACGAGTCGAGATCAAATTGGAAAAAGACGGGGTCGTGCGGCCTGGGTGGTGAACTGTCGGAGGCCGCGAAGGCATGGGACGACAGCATGCTCCTTCCATCATGCGCCGAAACCTGAGTCCCGTGCGCCTACGGTTCTGCCACACACTGACAGGCTTCCGTAGTTGGCAGCGCCGGGGTGCACAATGCATCACCCCGGCCACCCGGCCTCTAACGCTACCAACGACACCCCTCGTTCGATATGAGACCGTCGCCCCGTTCGGTCGTCCTCGGCTTCTCCGCACGGGTCTCATTACCAAGCGCCACCGGGCGCAGTGGAAAACAACATGAAAAAACTAACCCTCAGTCTCGTCACTCTCGTCGCCGTTGCATCGTCGTATGCATCGGTCACCGCGAACTGCATCGACATCCGGATGATCTCGGGCGAACAGCTCAACGGTAACCCGACAACCCTCATCTCTGCGGACGGCACCCGTCTCTCGTTCACGGGAATCCGTTCGACGAGCGCCCGCTATGAATACAGCACACGGCTCACCATGTTCAACCCTCTCCTGGCGACCGGGCTCTTCCGACACATGGAGGTCCGGATCGTTGGGCGAACCAACCGCCCCGAGATTCCGGTTCAGGTGTGGGGCATTAGACCGCTCGGAGGGCCCGAGGTGCTCGCAACCCGTTCGATGTCAACGGTCGATCGACGCTACACGACCACCATTATTGGCAACGTCAGCCGGTTCATCCTTCCCGGCGGGAAGATGCAGCTTCACCTTTACGCTCACTCCTTGCAGCCTTTCCGTCACACGTACGACCAGGTTTCGGTGGTCTTCTACTAGGCAGATGCCCACGGTATCCCTCCCGTTCTGGGAGGGATAACGTCCCTATAAAGAGCGACCCGATTTGCAGTCGAGGCCCCGTACAATTAAGGTGATTGAGGCAACAAACCAAAAGGAGGCATTGAGATGCTTCACACCTTCAAAATCACTTCGCTGGCGCTTGCCATGAGCGCATCGCTTGTTGCCATCGCACAAACGAATGGACCTGTATGGCCTCCTCCAGGAGGCGTGAACTACACGTGGTCGGGTGAGGCCGGGAGTTATGGCGGCCGTACGCTGACCTTCACCGGGCTCGATATGTCCCAGTTTTCCTGGCTGGGGTGGGGAGCTTGGAACGCGAATTCGGTCTTCGCCTCATTCTCGCGAACCCCAACGGAACCCTTCCAGTCGACAGACCAGTTGGTCTTCAACCCCGGCGCGTCTGACCTGCTCAATGGCGTCGCAGTCTGGACGGGCTCAACCGTCGCCTACTCGCCGTTCGGGACTTATGCTTGCCCGACGCGTTTGACGATGACAACCTACGACAACGCCATAAACCCGATCCGCATGGACTTAGGCGGCGAGAAAGGAGCCCCAACTCCCGTTGTCGCCGAGATTCCATTCGTGGGTGAGTTCAAAGCGAACTTGCTGTTCGAGGCGTATTGGGGTGGCTGGTACCCAATGGATCCACTCTTCGACAGCCTGCATACCTACGCGGGCTATGCGAGCAGAGTCGAATTCAGCGGTGGATTCTTCTATCGCGGGCCGGTAACGGTCGGCGGAACGGTCACCTTGAGCGACTACAGCGGTGCAACCGCAGGCAGACAGGCGCTCGTGCAGATCTACGAGATCGGATCCTCGACACCGCTTGATGCGATCACGGTCACTCTGGATTCGACAGGAGCGTTCTCCTTCCCCACTGTTCGGCAGGGGAACTACGCCATGTCGGTCAAGGCGTCGCATTGGCTTCGAGATCGAAACGAATACGTCACCATTGGCCCGGAAGGGGTTTCGGGATTGCCATTCACCCTCATCAATAGTGACTGCGATGGCGACAACGAAGTTGGAATCGGCGACTACGCGATCCTCAGCGCCGCTTACAACACCGTGCCTGGCGACACGTCTTGGGAGCCTGAGGCCGATCTCAATGGTGACGAATCCGTTGATATCGCCGATTACGCCATCTTGAGTGCGAACTACGGGCTGGCCGGCGACTGACGCTGATCCATCCGCTAGGAGCCCGAAACTTGGATTCAAACATCAGATCTTTCAAGTTCGGGCTCCAAGATCGTCACAATTGCTAGCCCAGATTTGGGCCGGGTCGGTGTACCATAGAGCATTGTTGTTTGCGCTTCGCAAGCTGGAGACGAGAGATCACAATGCTAGCAATTGGCCTAATCCTGACCGTTGCGACCGCTCAACCGGCGCTCACTCGAGACAAAGTCATCGCTGACACGATGCAGCCTTACACCGGGCGGACGTTCTCCGGCGTTGACCGGCGAACCCTCACCGGCAAGATCATGACCGGCTATCAAGGCTGGTTTGCAACCCCGACCGACGGTTCCGGGATGGGGTGGTTCCATTGGGGCAGCACCCGGTTCGACCGAAACACCTGTTACGTTGACATGTGGCCCGAAATGAATGAGGCTGAGGCGGACGAAAAATACCCAACGGACTTCCGCCACTCAGATGGGAAAGTCGCCTACGTCTTCAGTTCATACAACAAGAAGACCGTCCTGCGACACTTTCGCTGGATGAAGGACTACGGCATCGACGGGGCATTCGTCCAGCGCTATGGTGTCCGCATTCAGAAACCCATCGACCTCAGGTTCACGAACACAGTTTTGAATTCCGCTCGCGAAGGCGCTAACGTTCACGGCCGCACCTACGCGATCATGTACGACTTGACGAGTCTGCCCGCAGGCGGCACCCAGACCATCATTGACGATTGGAAGCTGCTGATCGATCGCATGCGGATCACCAATGACCAGGCCTATCTCCGCCACAAGAACCGACCGGTCGTGGCTGTTTGGGGGATCGGCTTTAGGGACACTTCGCGACGCTACTCTCTGCAAGAGTGTCTCAACCTCGTCAACTTCCTCAAAAACGACCCGCGCTATGGCGGCAACCGCGTGGTCATCGGAGTGCCGACGTACTGGCGAACCCTAAGCATCGACGCAACACGTGACCCGAAGCTGATCGAGATTGCGCGGGCCGCTGACATCATCGCGCCGTGGACCGTGGGTCGCTTCAAGACGGATCTGGAGGTCGAGACCTACTCTCGAAACACACTTGCCGGGGACCTCGCCTGGTGTCGACAGTACGGAAAGGAAATGCTTCCCAACGCCTATCCCGGCTTCAGTTGGAGCAATCGAAAACCCGCGTCGCCCTTCGACCAGATTCCCCGGCGGCGAGGCGATTTCCTCTGGACGCAGTTCGTCGAAGCGAAGCGAGCCGGAGCAACGATGATGTACCAAGCCATGTTCGATGAGGTGGACGAGGGGACGGCGATCTTCAAGGTCAGCCGCAATCCGCCCGTTGAGCGACGGTTCCTGAACCTGGAGGGAGAACCCAGCGACGCGTATCTATGGCTGGTTGGGCAGGCCACCCGAATGTTCAAAGGTCAGGCGACGATCCAGGAAGACCGTCCTCGCCGTTAGCCCCAAGTAAACTCGCAGCATGCGTTGGAAAGGGCGTCGGGGCAGCAGCAATATCGAAGACCGCCGCGGTGTGCCCGCTGGCGGTCTTGCCATTGGCGGCGGCGGACTTGGCATCGTCATTCTGATCGTCTATGTCCTCCTCGGAGGCAATCCACAAGACCTGTCACACGGGCACGAGGTGCCCAACACCCCCAAAGGCCCCTTCGTTGAAACCCCGCTCGATGCCGAGAGGAAGGAGTTCGTCTCCGTTGTGCTTGCCGATACCGAAGATGTCTGGCGGGTTGAGTTGCCCAAGCAAACGGGCAAGCCTTACGTCGAACCCAAACTCGTTTTGTTCACCGACTCCGTCGACTCGGCGTGCGGTTTCGCATCAGCGGCCGTCGGCCCCTTCTATTGCGGCGAGGACCAGCAGGTTTACATCGACCTCGGATTCTATGACCTTCTCGCGAGCAAGTTCCAAGCGAGCGGGGACTTTGCGCAGGCTTACGTCATTGCCCATGAAGTGGGTCACCACATCCAAAATCTGTTGGGGACCCTCGACCGCGTGCATGCTCAGAAGAAGCGCCTGAGCGAGAGCGACTACAACCAGCTCTCAGTACGCCTTGAGCTTCAGGCCGACTTCCTCGCCGGGGCTTGGGCCCATCACGCCCAGCGCATGGCCCAGTTCGATGAGGACGATATTCGGGAAGCCTTGACGGCCGCCAATGCCATCGGCGACGACACCCTTCAGAAGCAGTCTCAAGGCTACGTCGTTCCCGACTCTTTCACCCACGGCACCGGAGCTCAGCGCGTCGAGTGGTTCCTCAAGGGTTGGAAATCAGGCCAAATCAAGGACGGCGACACCTTTCGCGCGAGGAGGCTTTAGTGGCCTTCCCGAAACTCCATCGGGCGTTGCGCTACGCCGTCAAGCACCACAAGGACACCGATCGAGACGGTGAACACGCTCTCCCCTACGCATGTCACCCGGTCGAGGTCCTCGTGCTCGTGCGCCAAGTCGGGGGCGTTGTCGATGAAGACGTCCTCTGTGCCGCCGTGCTCCATGATCTGGTCGAAGACACCAAGGTCAAGCCTTCCGACATCGAGGAACGTTTTGGGGCGCGGGTCCGAAGTCTGGTCGCCGAGGTGACCCGACGACCGCCGAGCCCCGCCGAAACCAGGGGCCTGGATCCGGATGCGATCTGGGAGATGCGAAACAGGGAACTGATCGCCGAAATCGGCCGCATGTCGCGCGAAGCGAGAATCATTAAGTTGGCGGATCGGCTGTCGAATATTCGCGATGCTTATCGAACGCGCAGCGGAGCCAATCTCATTCGCTATGTGCGTCAAACTCACGAAATACTCGCCGCCATCCCGCGCGAAACTTGCCCTGAGTTGTGGGATCAGATCAGCGATGCGGTTCGCGAGACGGCCTAGGGTAGGGTCGTCACTCCCAGGCGAGCCGCGTTGGAGAGAATACGGGGGCAGCCGCACCCTTCAGATATCCAGTTCGTGACAATCCTCATGCCGATCTGGTTCCTTTGCGACCTCTGCGACCTTGGCGTGAGATTCTCACGCAAAGGACGCCAAGGTCCGCAACGGCTCACCCGCTTCGCATTCTGGCGGTACCCCGGCTCGAGACAGAGTTCGAACCCTTTTGCGTTGGGATGACGGAATGCTAGGGCCGACCTCGCCGCAAAGTTGCGAGAAATCGCTGAACTTTCGCGAAAAACCCGGCGTCCGTGATATGATAGAGGTGTTCGAATGGATGCAGCAATGACCTATGCGGCGCCGAATGAAGCGCTGATTGAAGAACTCCACTGGCTACAGCGATGCCGCCAGGGGGATGAGGTTGCGCTGGGGGCGATTATCGCCAAACACCGCGCACGGCTGATCCGAACCGCTTCGAACATCCTCCGCGACCGCCACGAAGCCGAAGATGTTGCCCAAGAATCCTTCTTGAAGGCCTTCCGCGAGTTGCATCGACTCCGCGATGACCGTGCCTTCAGCGGTTACTTGTATCGAATTTCCGTGCGGCTCTGCATGGACCGGCTGCGATCTCGACGCATTGAGCCCGCCGAGTTCGACTCGGTCGAAGAGAGCGGAGGCGTTGCGGTTGAGAATCGGCTGGTGGTCGAAAAGCTGCTGGGGCAGATGCCGGCCGAACTGCGCGCCACCTTGGTCCTCCGCGAGATGGAGCAGCTCAGCTACGAAGAAATCGCAGAGATCATGCACGTGCCTCTGGGCACCGTTCGCTCCCGTCTGCACACCGCTCGTGAGCGCTTCCGCAAACTTTGGATCGACGCTACGAGGGAAACTCCATGATTCCTTTGTTTGGCCGCGCGCGGTACGAAGCGCTTTTGATCGCCGAACGCGATCGTCCCCTCACCGCTCGTGAGCTCACGTTCATGGACCGCTTCCGAGCCAAACACCCCGAGTGCGAGCAATTCGAGGCTCTCGAAGAAGAGGGATTTGCCCTCTTGCGAAACCTTGCCATGGACACTGAGGCTGAGGCACCGGTCCAGTTCGAGAGACGCGTGATTCGTCGATTCCAAGTCCAGTCGGTTCGCGCGACGGCGTCCTATTGGTCGCCAGCGATCTGCGGTGCGGTGGTGGCGGCAGTAGCTTTGCTCGCGATGATCCAGCTTCTCGGTCGTTCGGCGACGATGAAGCCCATCAGCGTCACGGGCAGCGAAGCGCGTCGCTCTGAGCCTGCGAAACCGGTTTTCCCCGACGTTGAACCTGCCGGAGACACCGCCGTTTCGCAATGAGCCCATGGCGGCGGGCACTTCTCGGAGGTGCCCTCGGCTCCCTCCTCGTCTTGCTGATCCACCCGCTTTCGCGGGCGTACTACTTTTCGGCCCTGCACTTTGGAGACTCGCAGTTCCTCCTGTCGACCCAGCTCCTTCCTGAAAACGTCAGGAGGCTGCCCGAGCCTAAAGCCGCCAGTGAGGCCGCCTATATCTTTCTGGTGGCTGCCGAAGCAGAGCAGCGCGGCGAAAAACTCGCGAAGAAGGACTACACGAGGCTCTATCGTCTCGCGGAAGCGTGGACCCAATCCGATCCCGACAACGCCTTTTGGCGTCAGATGCAGTCGATCTACCTGATGCGGCTTCGTCGAGAACGCGAGGCGATTGATCAGTGGCAGCGGGCTGCCCGCGCGCTGAAGTGGGACAACTACCAAAATGTCCGGCTGCACGCGATCGTCGATGGACTCGCGTCGGAGTCGAGCGCAACGCTTGGCTGGCATTGGGCGCTCGCCTACTCTAGTCGTTCTCAAGCGATCGCGCGCCAGATCGTTCGGCATGCTCGTGTCATGAAGGACCTGAGGCCTTCGGATGAGCCGGTCGGCTTGGAGCTTCGCTACGCAACCCTGCTCAACGGCGTCTTGCTGCGCGAGGGAGCCCGATCCAATGCAACTGGACTTGCCGGGCATGAGATTGTCGAAATCGCCAGCTACCCCGAACGCTTCACGATAGAACTCTCACAGAAGAAGTTGATCTTGGCACGCCAGGCGCTCAGCAACCGATTTCGCGACGAGGGCAGGCCCGACGAGGCGGCCCGCGCTGACGATGGCTTCCGAGACAACGACGCCTGGATTGCATTGGTCCGGCCGGAGTCGATTCCCGAACACGTCGAGAATCTGACCACCACCGCTCTGCTCGCTTCCAGCTTCCCAGGTATCGCGCTCATGCTCGTGGGGACGGGTGCTCTCGTAGCGCTTCTTGGTTGGGGCGTGGAGCGCAGCACCCGCCTCCAACTTGCGTTCGCGACCCCGGTTGCACCCGTTCTTGGCCTCGTCCTCGCTGCGCTGACTTTTTGGGCGACGGAACTCGTCTTCCCCTCGCTATGGGTGGTGCTCTGCTTCACGTTCTTTGCTTTCGCCCCGGAGCACACGCGTCGTATCGAACCGCGCGAACTCGGACCAACTTTTCGCTTCGTTCTTGGCATCCTCGCGGTTGCGTTCATCGGCTTGGCGGCTCTTTTCCTCTTGGGGCTGTGCGCGCCGGGAATTCGACTCATGCCGATCCTCGGAGTGCCCCGGGAATACAGCACGGGGTCCACGCTCGTGCTCGGACTCACCGGCATCGTTTTCGGCCTCGTGCTGCTGACGGCCCCGGTTTGGGGGATCGTTCAGAAGTTTCCGCCGCCAAAGCTAGCGGGTTTGGCTCTGCGCGAGTTTGGTATCGGCGTCATGTCCATCTCCCTGCTTCTCGCCATCGTTGGCGGCCCGGTATGTGTCGCCCTCGACCGAAATGCACGCGAGAATCTCTCGAAGCTCACTCAGAACGAGCCGCTTTACAGCCAGAATCTCCAACAAACCCGATGAGCGCGACCCGCAAAGCCCGCCTCGAATCCCTGCAATCCCGAAGACAACGCCTCATTGAGGACTTGTTGAGCGCGCCGACGGCCCTGGACGGCCTCCAGTGGTGTCAAGGGCATACGGAACTGGCGGACGAGGTCGTCCGGCTCGCGTTCGCGGACATCGAAACCCCGGAACTCGCGATTGTCGCGACGGGCGGCTATGGCCGATCCGAGTTAGCCCCGTATTCCGATATCGACCTCACCGTGATCCCCCTCAACGAAGCTGATCCGGGAATCGATGAGGCGATTCGCACGCTCTTTCGGTCCCTTGAGGACGCCTTTGGCCACTTTGGCCTGAGGGTGACGCCCGCCTACCAGATCATCGCCGACGCCCCCGGACTCGACCCCCACACGCGCACGGCCCTGCTCGACGCCCGCTTCGTTGCCGGTTCGACCGCCCCCCTCGACCGGCTCCTGGACCTCTACTGGGATACATTTCCCACCGGCGAGTTTCTGATCGCGAAAATCGAAGAACGCGAGGCCCAATTCCGGCGTCACCACGAGACGCCGCTCGTGGTCGAGCCTCAAATCAAGGAGGGGGCCGGCGGATTGCGGTGTTTCCAGTGCGCCAACTGGATCGGTGCCGCGATCGGCGAACGCCCAACGAGGCCAACGGCGACCTATCGAGAAGTGCTGCGGATTCGAAACCTGCTCCAGGCCGTGGCTCGTCGCCGAATTGACCTCCTTACCCGCCCGAAGCAGGGCGAAATCGCCGAACAGACAGGGACCGATCCTTTCGAGACGGCTTCACGTTTGGCCGAGGCCATGCTCGATTTGCACCGTCACTATCGACACGCCGTCGAGCGCGTCCATGAGTCTCGGTTCATGGTCGTGGCTGGCGTGCAGGCGCTTCGAGGTGAGGCCCGAATCGATCCCTCCGCCAGCCTGGGCGCAGCCGCGATCGGGATCGGCATCGCCACCCGCCTCGGACTGCGCATTGCCGAAATCGAGAGTAGGGTCGCTGGGGGCATTGACGCGAGCGATGCTCTGACCGTGTTTGCTTCCGGCGAGGAAGTACTTCGCAATCTCGATCGATGCGGACTTTTAAGCCAGATTCTCCCTGAATTGACCGCTTGCCGCACCCTGATGCCGGACGATTCCGCCCACACGTACACCGTCTTCGAGCATACGTTTCGCGCGATCCGGTGCCTCGATCAACTCCAAACCGGTTCGGGTTGGCTCACCGAGCTCGTCGCCGGCTTCCAGGATCTCGGCCCGCTCTATCTCGCCGTGCTCCTCCATGACGCGGGGAAGGCGGTGCGGGGTGCCCCTCACAGCGAGGCAGGGGAAGACCTCGCGCTCAATGTCGGCGTCCGCCTCGACATCTCGCTCAGCGTGACAGAGACCGTTGCTTGGCTGGTGCGCCACCACCTCGAAATGGCACGCACCATTCGGATGAGGGACATCTACCTGCCCGAAACAGTGCGCGAATTTTCGTCGTTGGTCGGAACCAAAGAACGGCTAGCGATGCTGACGCTGCTCACGTGGGCGGACGTCAACGCCGTGTCCGACACGGCTTGGACTCCCGCTCAAGATGCCTTTTTGCGCGACTTGTACGTGCAAACCGTCGAAGTCGTTCAAGAACCGCATGCACCCTCGCTTGATCCCAGCGTTTTCCGGCGGCAGGTGATGAAGCGCTTGGAGAAGGCAGAGATCCCGGAGGCGGCTCTGCGCGAATTCGTCGACAGTCTGCCTGCGCACTACTTGCTCAGCACTTCCCCCGAACTGATTCGGGAGCATTTTCACTTCGCCCAGCGAGCACGGGCGGGTGAACGTACGATCGAACTCTTTCAGCGCGACGACCTCCAGGCGACCGATGTCACGGTTTGTTGCTCCGACGCCCCCGGACTGCTCTCGCGTGTCCTCGGCGTCTTTTATGCCCTTGACCTTTCGCCGATCGGCCTCCGTGCGTGCACGACGGAGGGTGACGGCTCCCAGGCGGTGGCCCTCGACGTGTTTACGGTGACGTTTTCGGGTCGGCCTCTTCCAGGCGCGACCTGTGCAGAACTCGTCGAATCGTTGAATGCCGTTCTCAGCGGCGCCCTCAACGTCAGCGACTTACTCCGAAAGCGCGGGAAGGACCCAGATCGCCGCCAGCAGATCTTGAACCACACGTTCAAATCCGGCAATCCCGGCATCCTCGAAGTCCGGGCGCCACGAGGTCGCGGCATGGCGTACCGTGTATCGCGCCTCATTGCCGACCAGGGCTGGAACATCCTCGCCGCCCGGGTCGGCCAGTGGGCGGGTCAAGGTGCCGCTGCCTTTTACGTCTCCCGTCCGGATCGGCAGTCAATCGCCACCGAACAAGTTGACGCTATTTTTCAATAGGCGCTCCCCCTCTCCACTCCGGTGGAGAGGGGGCCGGGGGGTGAGGTCCGACTGAGCGAAGACCTGCTCACGTAAGGCAAGAAGCTTGATGGGTCGCAGCGATGCCGGCAGGATGCCAGCGGTACGGAGCGCGTCGGCGGCGGGTTCGCCGGCAGGATGCCAGCGGTACGGGGGCGTCCATGTCGGGTTCGCCGGCAGGTTGCCAGCGGTACGGGGGGTTCGGGTATCATTTCTATCCGGCCTGTTGGAGGCGCGTTTTTGCCTGCCAGGACCTGTACGCGAAACAATTATGGCGACCTACCGAGGAAGAAAAACGGACATCTGCCGCAAAGTCGGCTTTAACATCTGGGGACAGACGAAGTGCCCCAGCAGCAAGCGGCCCTACCCGAGCGGTCAGCACGGACCCAACCTGAAGGACCGTCGCACCTCGGAATACGGTGAGCAGCTTCTGGCCAAGCAGGTCATCCGGCGTTACTACCACATGATGGAGAAGCAGTTCCGGAATACCTTCGAGCGAGCCCAGCGGATGCACGGCAACTCAAGCCTCAACTTCCTGCGCCTGCTTGAGCTTAGGCTCGCGACGATCGTGTGGCGACTCGGCTATGCCAAGACCATTTTCCAGGCCCGCCAAATGGTCGTCCACTGCCACATCTGCGTGAACGGCAAGGTCGTCAACATCCCCAGCTACACGCTTCGGGTTGGCGATGTGGTTTCGGTTCGGGATCGCGACGCCAGCAAGGGCATCGCCCGGATGAACCACTATGAGGGTGCCCCCGTACCCGCCTACATCGATGTCAACGTTCCCGGCATGAGCGGCAAGATCATCGCCCTCCCCGAGCGCGAGGACTTCCCCAACTTCTTCAAGGAAAGCCAAGTCGTCGAGTTCTACGCCCGCTAAGTCGGTGGGTGGCGCCTCCATCCGTGGGAGGATGGAGGCATATCCAAAGACTCGATTCGACGCTACGCCAGTCCAATTGGACTGGCGTAATGTCTTTCCTCACCCTCTCACTCCGTGAGAGGGTCGATCTCCGCGACGAAGGAGCAGAGATCGGGGGGAGTCATATTTAGGGCAAGCGAGGACCTGATCGGCACCGGACGGCCGCACCGGTCGGTGAGAGTTAGCCGCGTCACCTCTCCCCCGACCCCTCTCCTCCGCCACAAAAGCTTCCCTAAGCAACGTCTAGAGGGCGCAGGAGAGGGGAGCCGGAGAATCACTCCCCCAGTGTCACGCGCTCGTGCCTCGCGGTGAACGTCCCCCTCAATGGGAATTGAGGGGGATTGAAGAATCCAAACTGTACTGCTCGTCAACACATGTTTTGCAGACTGCGTACTTCATAATGAAGAGGCTGCCGTGAAATGCACGGCACGCATGGACCGACGATGAGCACGAACAACGGAAAAATGAACACCTGGCGCGAGAAAGTGGGCCTCGCTGAGATGCTGAAGGGCGGCGTCATCATGGATGTCACCGACGCCGACCAAGCCAAGATTGCTGAAGACGCCGGAGCGGTGGCGGTCATGGCCTTGGAGCGTGTTCCGGCTGATATTCGGCGCGATGGCGGCGTCGCGCGGATGAGCGATCCTGAGATGATCCTCGGCATCAAGGAAGTCGTGTCCATTCCCGTCATGGCAAAGTGTCGCATCGGTCACTTTGTCGAGGCCGAAATCTTGCAGGCTCTCGAGGTCGACTTCATCGACGAAAGCGAAGTCCTGACCCCCGCTGACGAAGAGAACCACGTCGACAAGCACCCGTTCACGGTGCCGTTCGTTTGCGGTGCCCGAAACCTTGGCGAGGCGCTGCGTCGATGCGGCGAAGGAGCCGCGATGATCCGCACAAAGGGCGAGGCTGGCACCGGCGATGTGGTCGAGGCCGTTCGTCACATGCGGACAATCATGGCCGAGATTCGCGCCGTCCAGAATGCCCGTGAAGATGAGCTTTATGTCATCGCCAAGGAACTCCAGGCACCGCTCGAGCTGGTTCGCGAAGTCAAGAAGCTCGGAAAGCTGCCCGTCCCCAATTTCTCCGCGGGCGGCATCGCGACTCCTGCCGACGCGGCCCTCATGATGAAACTCGGGGCAGAGACCGTTTTCGTGGGCTCCGGCATCTTCAAATCCGGCGACCCGGCTCGGCGGGCACGTGCCATCGTGGAATCCGTCCTGTTCTACACCGAGCCTAAGAAACTCGCTGAGATCAGTCGGAACCTCGGAGAACCGATGGTCGGCATCAACGTGTCATCGTTGCGAGAGGAAGAACTGATGGCTCCTCGCGGCTGGTAGCGCGTTGTAGAATGACGGCATGAGCGCCCCTAGACTCGTGTCCCTCACGTTCGACGGCACTTCGCTCGGTCACCTGGAAGTCGCCGCACCCCTGCTCGAGCAGCACGGCATGCGAGGCACGTTCTATGCAGATCCGGCCACGTTGCTGACGCATGTCGAGGGTTGGCGGGCTGTCGCTGGGCGAGGCCACGAGATCGGCAACGGATGCCTCGTCGGAGCCGCACAGCCTGATGGCAGCCTTCCCCAGTGGCCCCTTCAGACCGTCGCCGATGAGATCGATATCTCGGACGCTCTTTTGTCCGACCTCTTCCCGACCGTTGAGCATCGCTCGTTCGGCTACCCCTGGGGTAACCCGGTCTGCGGGACTGGAGAGGACTATCGATTCGCGGTGAAAGCACACTACGCAGTCGCGCGAAGCGGAACGGAGGGCCGAAATCTCCCAGTCAAGACCGATCCCCTCTACATTCGCACGATCTTGGCTGAGGGGCACTCCGGGGAAGATCTGATCCGCCTTGCCAAACCTGCAATCGAAGGCAAAGAGTGGGTTGTCTTCGCCTTTCGAGGGATCGGAGAAGGCGAGGCTGCCGTCGACCTTTCAGCCTTTCAGATGCTGCTGGACGAACTTGGCGGAGCGGAGGTCCTGCCGTTGATCGAAGCGGTCGACCGCTGGCAAGATGCCTGGCGCGACTCCGTCACACCGAATCCAGCCGCCTTGAGGCGTGCTCCACGTTGAGCGAGCCCGGATCTACCTCAATTTGGCGCCAATTGCCTCCAAGGCACTGACGGCACGATCGCGGACGGAGTTGGCTTCCTCGTCGGTGAGGTTCTCACCCATCTTGCGAAGCTGCATGGCGATGGCGAGGCTGTGGTGGCCTTCGGGGATACCCTGGCCCTCGTAGACGTCGAACAGCCAGTGCTTCTCCAGCACCTCGCCGGCGGCCTCGACGAGGGCGGTTTCAATCTCGCGATAGGGTGTCTTCTTCTCGATCAAGATCGCGATGTCGCGACGGACGGCCGGGTTGCGGCTGATTTCGCGAAGCTGCATCGAATCGTCGCGCTCGGTAAAGAGTACGAGGAGGTCGAGTTCGGCGAGCATCGTGAGTTCCGGAAGGTCGAGGGCTTCGGCGAGGTCAGGGTGGATTTGGCCGAAGATGCCGATGTGGAGGTTGCCTCGGTCGGCAAGCACGCTGGCTTGGCGCGTCGGATGAAAGCGCGGATCGAGGATCAGCGGGCGGTCGAAGTGGAAGTGGACCTTGCAGGTCGTTCCGAGTTCCTCAAGCACGCCCTTGAGACTGTAGAAATCGCTGTCCGACACCGGCGGCGTCAGCCAGTGCGGCGGGTAGAGCGCCCCCGTGCTCAGAATGGCAAGCTCGGGGCTCTCGTCCAGTTGGTAGTCGCCCTTGACGAACACCTTGCCGATCTCAAACAGGTGCAGATCCTTGCCGCCGTTGCGCCGGGCGGCTTCGACGAGGCCGGGCAGCAGGGAGTTGCGGAGGTAGCGCATCTCGGGCGAGTGCGGGTTGCGGACCTCGACGAGGCGGTTGTCTTTGAAGTCGAGCGGATGGGCGTCGCGCAGCGTGTGGCTGATGATCTGATGAAAATCACTTCTGAGCATGCTCTCTCGCATGTCGTCGATGAACGCCTGGAGCCCGAACACTCCGCCCTGGGTCAGGGTCGCGACCGGTGCCGTTTCGGGAATGCGTTCATAGCCGTGCACGCGTCCGATTTCTTCAACAACGTCGTCCTCGCGCAGGATGTCGGGCCGCCAAGTCGGGGGCTGGGCGACGAAGTCGCCGTGCTTGCTCGGGGCGACCACGCTGACGATCGCGTTGCTGATGGCCGAGATTGGGTCTTTGTCGGTGATGCTGAAGCCGAGCTTGCGCAGGTAGTCCTTCGCCTGGTCGTCGGTCACGTCCATGCCAAGCAAGCGCACGACGCGGGACATGCGCACATGGACCGGCTTGAGGCTGAACGGCTGCGGGTAGACGTCGATCAGGCCGGGAACGATGCCTGCCCCGGAGCCCCCTCCCCAACCCTCCCCCACGGGAGTGGGAGAGGGGGTAACAATCTGCAAATACAACTCGGCAAAGCGATTGAGGGCCGAGACCACCCCGTCCGGGTCCACCCAGCGCTCGAATCGGTAGCTGGCCTCGGTGCTCAGTCCAAGTTGCTTCCGCGTCTTGCGGACCGATGTGTTCGCGAAGTGGGCGGACTCGAGAAGCATGTTACGGGTCTCGGGTCCGACCTCGGTGTCGAGGCCACCCATCACTCCCGCCACCGCGACCGGTCGTTCCGCATCGCAGATCATCATCTGACCGGGCTGGAGTTCGTGTTCCTCGCCGTTAAGGGTCGTCAGCTTCTCGCCGGGGCGGGCCTCGCGCACGACAATCGTGGCGTTCTTGAGCTTGTCGAGGTCGAAGGCGTGAAGAGGCTGACCCTGCTCCAAGAGGATGTAATTCGTCAGGTCAACGAGCAGCGAGATCGGTCGCATTCCCGCTTGCGTCAAGCGGTCCTGCAGCCACTGCGGCGAGGTTCCGTTCTGGACATTCTGGAAGACGCGGCACGCATAGCGGGTGCAAGCGGGCGTCTCGACATAGACCTGAACCCCGACGGGGCGAACGGCTTGGTCTTCCCAAGGGAAGCGGGCGACGCCGCGCAGGTAGAGATCGGTCGGCTTGGCGTTCGGGTCCTTGGCGAGGATTTCGCGAGCGAGGCCCATCGCCGAGAGGCCGTCGCCACGGTTGGCCATGACCTTCACATCGAGGACGGCTTCGCCCCCGACTTCGCCGAGCTCCTCAAGCTCGAACCCAGCCATCGTGAGAAGGTCGCCCAACTGCTCGGCGGTCAGCGAGGTCTGGACGAGGTCGCGCAGCATCGAAACGGGAATCTTCATAACGGCAAAGGCATGTTACCGCGTCTCGTCAGCCGTACCGCTGGCAACCTCCCGGCGTCCGGACATTTGCGAGAGTCGCTTCTTCAACCTCTCCCCCAACCCCTCTCCTCCGCCGCGAAATCTGCCGGCCTCAGGAGGCTTGCGAGAGTCGCCGCTTCGAACCTCTCCCCCAACCCCTCTCCTCCGCCGCGAAACCTTTTGACCCCGGGAAGGCAGGCGGGCGCAGGAGAGGGGAGCTCGTACCGCTGGCAACCTGCCGGCCTCAGGAGGCTTGCGAGAGTCGCCGCTTCGAACCTCTCCCCCAACCCCTCTCCTCCGCCGCGAAACTCTTCGACCCCGGAAGGCAAGCGGGCGCAGGAGAGGGGAGTCCCGACTCACCCCCCGCACATCTCGCGAAGGCAATCGAGAGCGGCCTGCGTGCTGCGCGTGCGAATCGACTGGCGGAGGCCACGGAACCGGCGCTCAATGATCCGCACCTCTTGCGGTCCGGCCACGCCGATGTACACCAGCCCCACCGGCTTTTCGTCGGTGCCGCCGCCCGGTCCAGCGATGCCGGTGATCGAGATCGCGTAATCCGAACCGAACCGTTCTTTCGCGCCTCGCGCCATCTCCCCAGCGGTCTCGGGTGAGACGGCTCCGTGTCGCTCCAGGGTGTCGGACTCCACGCCGAGCAGCAGTACTTTCATCTCGTTGGTATAGGTAATCGCTCCACCCATAAAGACATCCGATGAGCCAGCCACCGAAGTCAGCCGCCCACCAAGCAGGCCCCCGGTACACGACTCAGCTACGGCCAGGGTTGCCCCCTCAGTGCGAAGCAACGACAGAACCGCCTCTTCGAGCGTCGTCTCGTCTGCGCCGTAGATCACCCGACCCAGTCGGGACCTGATTTCTTTAAGGACGGGTTCGATAAGGGTGTTGGCTCGATCGATGTTCTCTGCTCGGGCTGTTACTCGGATGTGAACCTCGGCCGTCTTGGCATAGGGTGCCACCGTTGGCGAATCCGCATCCATGAGATCGCGAAGTCGGTCCTCGACAATGCTCTCCCCCATGCCCGAAATTCGCAAAGTGCGCGAATGGATGACCCCTCCCCCGCCGAGGTCAAGCAAGGCTTCGCGCACGGGCCCCTGAAGCATCGGCACAAACTCGGCCGGCGGCCCTGGCATGGCAATGACGGTCTTTCCGTTTTTTCGACAGAAGAGTCCGGGCGCGGTTCCGTTCGGGTTGTCGATGGGCGACCCCGACGGAGGGCGCATGGCCTGGCGGATTTGCGACTCGACCCACGGCAGGTTGCGTTGGGCGAATAGCCGCCGCAGGCGTTCGGCCACCCCTTCATCGACAACCATGGCTTCGCCCAGGGCTGCGGCAATTCCGTCTCGGGTCAAGTCGTCTTGCGTCGGACCGAGCCCGCCAATGGTGATGACGACATCGGCTCGGTCGAGGGCTGTTTTCAGAGCTTCAGTGAGTCGTCCGAGGTTGTCACCAACGGTCTGACGATTGCGGCACCCTATGCCAATCTCGGCGAGCAGCAGTGCCAGTGCGTTGGCGTTGGTGTCGACCGTTTGACCGAGAAGCAGTTCGGTACCGACAGAGACGATCTCAGCGTTGACCACGGTCTATTCTTGCAGAACGGTCTAGGAAACCTGGGGGACAGCGTCAACGGTAGAGTCGTTGAACTCGAATCCGGGCAGCACCATCCAGAAAGTCGCCCCCTGGTTCACGGCCCCGTCACCCCAAATCTGCCCGCCATGCCGGCTCACGATGCGGTGAACGAAGGCAAGCCCCACCCCGGTGCCTTCGAACTCCCTCGGATGGTGGAGCCGCTGGAAAACGCCGAACAGCTTGTCGGCGTGGCGCGGATCAAACCCCGCGCCATTGTCGCGAATGAAGACCGCCAGCCCGTGCTTTGTGATTTCCGTCCCGACCTCGACCTTCGGAGCAGGAGTGTTGCGCGTGAACTTGCAGGCGTTGGAGAGCAGGTTGACGAAGGCTTGTCGAAGCAGCGCGTAATCTCCACGACCGCTGGGAAGGGGCGCGATGGAGATGGCAACCTCCCGCTCCCGCCGCAAGGATGCAATCTGCTTGAGCGCTTCTTGAGCCGCGCGGTTGAGATCTACCGGCCCGCTCACACTGACCCGACGGTTAAGCCGAGAGAACAAGAGAATGTCATCGATCAACTTGCCCATGTGCTGGGCTCCCTGCCGAATCTGCACGAGGTACTCCAGAGCCTCGCCAGAGAGCAAGTCGCCGTAATCCTCCTCGAGCATCCGGCTATAGCCGTCGATCGTCCGAAGCGGTGTCCGGAGGTCGTGAGAGACCGAGAACGAGAAAGCCTCCAATTCGCGATTAACGGCTTCAAGGCTCGCAGTTCGTTCACGGACGCGTTGCTCCAGTTCTTCGTTGAGCTCTCGCAAGGCCTGCTCACTGTTTCGCAGCTCGGTCACGTCCTGAACCGTCCCCAAGAGTCGAGTACCTCCATCCCGGTCCTCGCGGCGTGCCAAGAGGTGCAACGTCCGTTCTTCGCCATTCGGACGACGAATCTTGTAGTCGGTGCTGAATGGCTCTCCCGTTCGAATGAGTTCCGTAATGCCGACGTCGATTCGCTCGGCCTCACCTGGACTGGCGATGGAAGACCAGTGGCTTTGCACCTCTCCCACTGGCATGCGCGACAGGCCGTGAATTCGAAAGAGCTCATCGGACCAGGAGCCCTGTTCTCGAACCAGGTTGCCTTCGGCATCCAAGTTCACTTCCCAACTTCCGACGTGCGCGATCTCCTGCGACGCGGCCAGGCTGGCTTGGCTTTTGCGAAGCGCTTCCTCGGCATCCTTGCGATCGGTGATGTCTCGAACGATAGTGAGCACGTGATCGACGCCGCAGCGCACCAATCGGGCCTCGAAATGGTGCCTTCGATCACTAATCCACCGGGTGTATTCGAGCGTTTGGCCGACACCGGTAGATAGCACGCGCTCGATCAGCGGCACGGCAGCGTCGCAGTACTCGCGCGGAAGCACCTCCCGCATGTCCTTGCCCATGAACTCTTCAGGAGGCAGCCTTAAGCTATCCGGATCTTGAGCGTGATAGTCCAGATACACGAAGTTCCGATCTTGGATGAACATCGCGTCGGGTATGGCTTCGACGAGGGCACGATTGCGCTCCTCGCTGGTACGAAGGCGCTCTTCGCTGGCCGAAAGTTCGAGCTCGGCCCGCTTGCGGTCGCTGATCTCGTGAAAAGTGACAATAACCCCGACGATTTGGCCGTCCGCATTTCGCAGCGGTCCCAATCTTCCCGAGGACCAATACGCGCGATCCGCGTTGGGTGGTGCGTACTCGATATCTGGCGAATCCACGACCTCACCGTTGCGCGCACGCAGAATGAGATCGTAGATGCCCATTTCCTCCAGGAAGGGGAAGACCTCCAGCGGCTTTTTGCCTAGAATCTCCTCCTCCTTGACCCCGCTGATAATCTCCATGAGGGGATTCCAAGCAATATATCGAAGCTCGAGGTCCATGACCCCGATGGCTTCCATCGCCGAGTTGACGATTTGGCGGGACAGCTGTTCGGACTCGAGCAAGTCTAGGTCGACGAACTCCGGCGGCGATACTTCGCGCAGAAGCACTAAGAGCTCGGCGGCCTCCCCGTCTGAACGTCGCAGCGCTTCGCAGGTCGCTTCAACCCAGTGGTAACTTCCCGATACGTGCATGAGCCGAAACGCAAATCGAAGCGGCGAATCGGCCTCCAATGCCGTAGCAATGAACTTCTGGCAGGATGCCAGATCGTCGTGATGGACGCAACTCAGGGGACCGAGGCCTAAATGCTCGGTGACGGTATGGCCCGTCAAACGCGTCACGGTTGGCGAAATGGAGAGAACTTTTCCTTCGAGGCTCAGGCGCATGAACACGACTTCAGCCGGTTCAGCGGCGAAGAGAGAAGTCTCAGTCCCTCGGGCTTCAGCCATTCGTAATTTCCATCATTAGTTTGACAGTTCGGCTTCGCGCTACACTCTCTTTCGAATGAAGCGCGTTGCGGTTTTGGGTTCAACCGGAAGTATTGGGCGGCAAACCCTCGATATCATCCGGCAGCACCCCGATCTCCTCCAGGTTGTCGCGCTCGGAGCCCGTTCAAACGGCGAATTGCTGCGGCAACAGGCTCAGGAGTTTGGGGTCGCGCATCTCGCCCTCTTTGACAAAGTCTCTGCTGACGACTATGGGGTCCCGGCTGGCATTGGTGCATTCGAAGCCCTGGCCAGTCTGCCCGAGGTCGATGTCGTGGTCATGAGCGTTGCCGGCGTGATCGGCCTGCTCCCCACCCTTGCTGCAATTCGCGCTCGCAAGATGGTCGCGCTGGCAAGCAAAGAAGTCCTGGTCGCCGCAGGCGAGGTGGTGATGCCGCTGGTTCGAGAAGCAGAAGTCACGATGACGCCGATCGACAGCGAGCACAGCGCAGTGTTTCAGTGCGTCCAAGGCTTTCGCCGAGACCAAATCGAGCGAATCTTCCTGACCGCTTCGGGGGGGCCATTCCGGGGATGGACGAAGGATCAGTTGAAATCGGTTACGGTCGAACAGGCGCTCAATCACCCCACCTGGCGGATGGGCGGCAAAATCACCATCGACTCGGCCACTTTGATGAACAAAGGGCTTGAAGTCATTGAAGCCCGATGGCTTTTCGATGTGCCGCTCGAACATGTCGAGGTCGTCGTTCACCCCCAGAGCATCCTGCACTCCCTGGTCGAGTTCCGCGATGGCAGCGTGCTGGGCCAACTGGGGTGGCCGAACATGAGGCTCCCGATCCAATATGCACTGCTCTACCCGGAGCGGGTGCCGAACGACCTGCCATCGTGGAGGCCCACGGATTCGCCACAATTAAGCTTTGAACCCGTCGATGAAGACACGTTCCGATGCCTTCGACTGGCCCGCGATGCCTCCAAAGCCGGAGGAACGATGCCAGCCGCGATGAATGCGGCCAACGAGGAGGCGGCCAATGCGTTTCTCCGTGGAGAAGTGAGCTTCCTCGGGATCGCGGAGACCGTTGAAAGAGTGATGGAGCGTCACGAAACGCACGCCTGCACCCTCGACGGCGTACTGGAAACCGATGCCTGGGCCCGGCGCATCGCAAATGAAGTCATGGGCGTAAATAGCTAAGAACCATCGTATGGAAAGCCTCAACCTGATCGGCCAATATCTGCTTGCCGGCATCAACTTCATGCTGGTGCTGACCGTGCTCGTCGCAGTCCATGAATTTGGCCACTACTGGGTCGCCAAGAAGTGCGGCATGGAAGTCGAAGCATTTGCCGTCATGATGGGCGGCTTGCGCAAAACAGACCTTTCATCGAGGCTCGCCAACCCTCTTGTGCCCGCGCGCTGGGTCTGGCTGATTGCCTTTGCTGCCGCCGCGATCACCGTGGTGGGTGGACTCGAAGGGTGGCCGGTGATGCATCTTGCCGGTCTTGCCTCGCTGGCGGTGGTGCTTCCAGTCTGGGTGAGTCTGCGAATCGGCGTCCTTTACGGATTCAGTCCTGGCCAGTCCCTCAAGTTTCCTGGTATTGGCTGGGGGGTGGGCTTGGTCTTTCTCTTCCTCTCGACGAAATTCATCGGCATCGCGGCGGGCCAAGTTCTGACGGTGATGATGTTCGGTGCCTCGATCGCCCTCCTGATCCTTTACTACCAGCCCGTTCTGCGTAAACCGGAAGACAGCAAGATGGGTGAGGGTGAGCTCGAAATCGGCGGAGAGCACGTTCCTGTCCAGTTCCGGCCGGTTTGGTCGCGACGATCCAAGAGCGGAACCGAGTTCTCGCTGCTGGTCCTTCCCCTCGGTGGCTTCGCCGCAATCAAGGGGATGCACCCCAAAGAAGATGGCAGCGAAACGATGATCGCCAATGGTTTTTACAGCAAAGCTCCATTCAAGCGCTTCCTCGCTCTTCTCGCCGGTCCGGCATTCAGTATTGGATTCGGGGTTCTGCTGTACGTTCTGCTTTTCACGACTTATGGTATCGACAAGCCGGACGACCGTCCTGTTTTCAGCCAAATCGTCAAGGCATCACCGGCCGACCAGGCCGGCATTCGCCCCGGCGACACGATCGTCAGTATCGATGGCAAACCGACAAACACGTATTTCGAGGTCGTCAGCACCGTCCGTGTCCGCGCGGGCCAGCATCTGACGTTCAAGGTGCGGCGCGGCACCGAGGAATTCGACACGACCGTCACCCCAAAACTTTCTGACAGTCCGGAGCCCGTTATGCTTGCCTCCGGCGAGCCGTCGGGCGAACTTCGCAAGCAAGGACGGATTGGAGCCGTCGCCTCCACCAAGCTCGTCAAGCTGCCCTTTGGCGAGGCGGTCAGCGAAGCCTTCGCCGCGCCCGTCCGAATGGCGGCTGGCCTCGCGAATCTGATTCGGCAGCCCGGGAAGGCCAAGGACGAAGTGGGAGGAGTCGGATCGATTGCGAAGGCGACCTACGAAGCGACCAACGAAGGCCTGCGCGTCGTTTTGTTGTTGGCTGCAGGTCTGAGCATCTCTCTCGGCTTCATGAATCTCCTGCCCGTTCCTCCGCTCGACGGTGGACAAATGGTCGTCGCGTTCGTCGAGATGCTGCGCCGCGGGCGAAGGCTTAGCATCCAGGTTCAAAACCGCGTTTCTACGGTCGGCATGATGCTCGTGATGGCGCTCGTGGTGAGCGTCTTGATGGTGGATATGGGTCGATTCCTCGGCAAGCCCGACCCCAAGCAACGGGAATTTGTGGAGACCAAATCCAAATAGACACAGTCACCTCACCAGGCTGTGAGATGACTGTGTCAGAGCCATCCAGGTCCTACGAGAAGTCGAGGCCGCGCTTCTGCACGATGTCTCGGAGCAACTTCCGACCTCGATGGATTCGTGAGCGAACCGTGCCGATCGTCGTCTTCTGGTGGTCGGCAATCTCGGAGTAGCTCATTCCCTCAAGGTCCACGAGCACGATGGCGGTGCGATAGACCTCGGGCAACTCGCTCAACGCTCCCCGAAGCTCCGCACTGAATTCAGCGTGCATCGCCTCCTCGTCGGGCATCGGATTGCGGTCGGGGATCGGCAGTTCCTGAACTTCGCCGTCCGACGGGCTGATGAGGTTGTTGAGCGATTCGGCTTTGCGGATCGGGTTGTCGCGGCGTCGCGAGTCCAGGTATGCGCGCTGCATGATACGCAGAAGCCAGTTCAAGAACGGTCGTCCGGGCATGTAGCTGTCAAAGCCTTTCCAGGCCTTGACCATCGTCTCTTGCAGCAGGTCCTCGGCTTCGGATGGGTTTCGGGTCAGTTGCATGGCCATTGAGTAGGCCCGCCGCTGAGTTTCCCGCATCATCGACTCGAACTGTCGATTCTCGAATTCTGTCCGTTCCAGTTCCTTGACCTGCATTCTCATTTCATTCTCCTGCGTTATATTACTAAACGCTGATACGTGAAATCAAGTTCCTTAATTATTTCACTGCGCAAGAATTATTTTGGCGCATTCGTGTTGACCGCCGTGGGCCCTCTGGGACTATCATGCACTGAGGGCAATATGAAATTCGTGCTTGTGACCCGTAATGAGGAAATCCGGCAATCAGCGGAGGGGGCATTTCCGGCCTCAGACCGGCTCATGGTCTTTGAGGATTGGGAAGTGGCACTGGATGCCTGCGACGGTGTTGACCTCATCTTCGTCGATCAAGTCGCCACTCTCGACGCGCCGCACAAGATCGCGGGCTACGAGCGTTTCGCCGAAGCCAAAATGGCGCACGAGGTTGCTGCTTCGGTTCCTCTCGTCCTCATCGCCCCGCCTCTCGACTACGAACTCGACTTCTACACAGGCTATCTGGGCTTTGTGCTCGCCCAAGTGCGGCAACCGGTCACCGACAAGATCTTTCGCCGCGCCGCGACGTGGGTCTAGATTGCGTCGGCACGAGCCATCCGACGGCTACCGGAGATCTAACACCTAGGTGGTAGCCGTCGGATGGCTCGTGCCGACGCCATGTCCAACTCCTTTGCTCGGTTGCCGACGCTGCTTCGTGCCGACCACGGCTAAACCAGAAGGCCCAAGCGCTGTTCGCTTGGGCCTTCTAAAACTGTATTGGTGGCGGGAGCGTCCGTGCTCCGTCCTCCGTTACCACCAGCCTTGGTGACATCCACCGAAAATATTAAACCCGATCCCGGGGCCGGTGTCAACCGGGTTCGCGGCCAAGGGGTAAAAGGGGGATGTGGAAAAAGTCCGGATCGGTGTCATTGGCTGCGGTGGATTCATGCGCTACCGCCTGCGTCGTTTGCTCGAAGTTCCCGAGGCCGAAGTGGTCGCCTTGGTCGACACCAGCCCGGAGCAGCTTCGGCTGACCCTCGAGGCGTATCCCCAGTTCCAAGGGGTCCCGACGTACGCCGATCACGTTCAAATGCTGGCCTCGGTGCAGCCGGATGCGGTGATGATCGCGACCCCGCACACGCTGCACACCCAGCAGATTCTCGACGCCTTCGAGGCGGATTGCCACGTCATCGTGGAGAAGCCGATGGTCACGAGCGTGGCCGATGCGCACCGCGTGATCGCCGCGAGGAATGCTTGTGGAAAACAGGCGATGGTTTCTTATCAAAGGCACCTCCAACCGGAATTTCGTTACATCCGAGAGCGCATCGCGAGCGGCGAGTTTGGCGAAGTTCGCGTCGTCCAAGCCCTGCTCAGCCAGGAGTGGAAGCGCTTCACGATCGGAAGCTGGCGTCAAGATCCTGCGCTCTCGGGCGGTGGGCAACTCAACGACTCTGGGAGCCACATGCTCGACATCCTCCTCTGGACCACCGGGCTCCGCGCGGAAACGGTCACCGCGTTCTGTGACAACCGCGAGACGCTCGTCGACATCGACACCACCATGAGTGTCCGGTTCGAAGGAGGCGCGCTCGGCTCGATCACCATCGCTGGAGACGCCCATAACTGGCACGAGGACATCACGATCTGGTGCGCGAAGGGCACGTTCTTCCTGCGCCAGGGCAAGCTGACGATTGTCGACGAGCCCGGCAACCGATTCACGGTCGACCACTTCGCGGGCGGCAGCCACCCGGATCGAAACTTCATCGACGCGATTCTCGGGCGCGACGAAGTGCAGTCGCCGTTCGAGTGCGGTCTGCGCGTGATGGAGCTCACCGAGGCCGCTTGGGCGTCGTCGGCTTCGGGAGGGGCACCGGTTCGGGTTGCCTAAGGCTCGACCTTAACGAGCAGCTGGCCCTCGGTGACCTGATCGCCTTTCTTGACCGGCACCTTGACGACCGTCCCGTCAAACGGAGCGGTCGTGGGTTGCTGAGTCTTCATGGCTTCGAGGACCAGCAGTTTGTCGCCAGCTTCGACTCGGTCGCCTTCTTGAACGAGAACATCGACGATCAACCCGGGCATGGGAGCGTGGGCTTCGCCGGTTTGTACCGCACCGCCGCTGTGTCGCTTCGCACCGAGCTTCGAAATTTCGTAGACTTGGCCGCGATAGGAAACCAGTGTCAAATCGCCCTTGCGGACCGCGACAGCTGTTGCGGTCCCGTTCGGCGTCCGAACGACCAAGCGGTCGGCGAGGCGGGAGACTTCAACGCCCTCGACTTGCGTCAGTAGCTCCGCTTCCTGTCCGTTAACGAGCCGCTTCATCTCAGGGCACCAGCCTTGCGCTCGGCGTACTTCTGGCACGCGTGGATGAATTCCTCGAAAAGTCGCTGCGTCACCGGATCATTCGGTGTTCGTTCGGGATGCCATTGCACTCCGAAAAGCCATCGATCGCCCTCGTCCTCAATTGCCTCGACCGTCCCATCCGAGTGCTGCCCAACGACCTTGAGACCCGCTCCCAGCCGCCGGATGCCCTGATGGTGGTAGCTCTTGCCCTCCACCGCCTCCGTTCCAAGCAGGCCCGAGAGGCGACTGTTTACATCGATTCCGTAATGCTGCATCGTGCCGCCCACGTGTTCTTCGTGGCCAACGGTGTCCGGAAGGTGCTGGTCCAGCGAGCCGCCGCGCATGACGTTAATGAACTGACAGCCGTAGCAAATCCCGAGGATCGGCATCTCTGGTTTAGCTTGCTCAAACAACGCCCTTTCTCCGTCAAAGCGCTCCGCTTCGATCAAGTTGGCTTTGGGGTGGTTTTCCTCACCAAAGTGGCGGGCATCGATGTCGTCACCGCCCGGGATCAGCCAGCCGTCCAGGACTCGGGCGAGTTCAGCTGGATCGGCCATCGGTGGAATTAGTATCGGTACGCCGCCTGCACGAGCGACCATCTCGGGGAAGTTCCAATTCAGGCTCAGCGACCCACCGGTCCGGAGGTCATCCGGCTCATGCTTCGCATTCACGGTGATGCCGATGATGGGTTTCATGCGTTGATCAGGCTGCCGATGGACTCCACATTGTTCTTGACCGCGTTGATAAAGTCCGCCGCGCCGACGCCGTTGATGAGTCGGTGATCGAAGGTCAGGGCGAGGTTCACATAGCGCTTGAGCTTGACTTGGGCGGTCGTTTGGTCAATGCCGTTGTAGGATTCGCCTAGGAATAGAGTCGCGACGGACGGGGGCACCACGACCGGCACCGCATCGCGCAGACCCGCCGCTTGCATGTTCGTGAGGCTGATGGTAACGGACTCATTTGCCTGGTCTTTGCCGCCGCGCGCCTCATCAATGCGTGCACGCAACGCGTTGGCGAAGTCCTGCCATTCCAGCTGATCCGCGTCGTCCACGACCGCGAGCACCAGTTCGTCGCCGGGAAGGGCGACCGCGATGCCGAGGTGCGCGGTGTTGTATGTGCGCAGGGTTGAATCGCCGACCAGCGTTGAGCGGAACATCGGGAAGTCCTTCAGCGCACGGGCAACGGCGAACGAGAAGATCGTAAATGCGGATGGCTGGAAGCTGCCGCCACCCGCCTTGATGCGCGCGCGCATCGCCTCGATCGGCTCCCAATTGGCGACGACGGTAATCGTGCCCGGCACGACAAGCTGCGACCCGCGCTGCAGCCGAGAGGCCAGAAGTCGCTGCTTGGAACCCAGCGGCTTCTCCGCGTAGTCCCCACCCTTGGTGCCGCCGCCTGTCAGGAACGTGTCGATGTCTTCGGGCATCAACTTGCTGCCCGATGCCGGGATTTTGGCGAGGTCGTCGTCGCTGATTCCCTTTTCCTTGGCATAGGCGCGGGTTCGGGGGGGCACATCCAGGCGTCGTCCCGATGCCCCCGAAGCCGTTTCGGCTACTGGAGCGGTGGAGGTAGTGGACGCAGTGGGCGCAGGCGACCCGTGAGCGGCGGGAATCTCTTCGATGCCGTCGGCCACATCCATCTTCGCCACTTCGCCGCCGATCGGCAAAATCGTGTCGACTTCGGCCAGCCACTCGGTCAGGGTGCCTTCATAGGGCGATTCGACGTCCATTACCGCCTTGTCGGTTTCCATTTGGTAGATCGGCTCGTCACGTTTGACGCGATCTCCTGGCTGCTTGAGCACGGCGACGAGGCGGGCTTCCTGGAGGCCCTCTCCAATTTGGGGAATTCTAACGGCTATGACTGGCATGTCGAAGATCCTCTGGCGCGACTGCGCCGAGCCCATAGTTTGACATGAACGGAGGATCGCGCTGGCATCCACCCGTGGGAGGGTGGATGCATAGGCTAGACCCCGTTTCTCACCACACGTAAGGCCTATGCCTCCGTCCTCCCACAGATGGAGGCCGCCCGCAGATCAGCCTTCCGAACCTCTCCGCTTCATCGAAGCGAGGTGACTGCCAACCAAAGCGGTCGCCATCAGCGCGGAAGCCACCGTGACCACCAACGCCGGATAGATCTTGGTCGTGTCTTTGAGGAACGTGGGCAGGAAGCGGCCAATGAGCGCCAGGCAAATGATCGTTGCCGCGATGTAGCCGACGCGGGGGTAGTTCTTGGTCAGCGCAACGCATCCCAGCATCAAAAGGCCCGCCGTTCCGGCCGCGATCAGCGAGACGAGGCTGCCTTTCGCAATGAAAGCCTCAAGCCCAAGCGCGATGTTGAACACGCCAAAAGCGACCATGCCCCACTTCAAAGGTGTCATGAATTCAGGGTACCTGCGGCATTCGAGGAGTCGCTGAATGGGGTTAGATGGAGCATGTCCTGGTGGCGCGGCACCGAACACGTCGATCCTGAAGGCTTTCGCTGTCGAGTCGGAGCGCTGTGGGCTCGAATCTTTCTCCGCAACGGCTGGGCGTTGGTCGCGCGGGGCACCGTCTGGTTCAAGAACGAGGCGACCTACTCCTCCTATCAGAGTGATGCGTTCTGGCGGGCCCACGAACACCATCACATCTGGCAAGAAAAGCATCAGTTTCGCGGCACCCTGACCTACCTTGCAGCCTTCGCATGGCAGTACATCCGCTTTCGAGGTCACGACAAGGCACCGTTGGAGATCGCGGCCGACGAGGCAGCCCGAATCGCCCTCATTCAGGCTGAGGATTCTTGATTCCGTGACCGAGATCACACCTTGTGCGTGACCGGGGTCACGGAATCAAGCTTTAGTCCGGGGTACTCTTTAGACCACAAGCATGTTCTGGGAATCGGAAACTGTCCGGTTCGCAAGTTCTTCCAACTCCAGGGTGGGCGTTAGCGCCCACCTTTTTTCCTTCTTTGTCTGAGGAAGGCAAGGGCACCCAGTCCAAGGGCTGCAAAAGTGCCGGGCTCGGGGACGACGCCGACGCGGGCCATCCAAGCTTGGGTTTTACCCGTGGGATCAATGCCGGTGCCCACGATGGTCGAGCCATCCCGCGAGATTCCATTGGCGCTGGTAAGTGTCCATCCCGCCAAGTCCAAACCTTCGCCGGTGAGGACGTCAGCTAGACGCCTCATGCCGGAGGCTTGGGACCAAAGAAAGGCCTCGGTGCCCATCGCCGTCGTTCCGCGTCCGACAACGAACCCGTTATCCGAAACACTCATCGCCGCCGAGCTAAACGCCCCGCCCGCGAGGTCGCCAAGACCGATCATGCCACCCGGCGCATTCGGGTTGCGGATGTCCAAGTCGCCCCCGGGCCGCCAGAGAAAAGCCTCGAAGCCGTTGCCCGACCAGCCATAGCCTACGATTCCCAGGCCATTGCCCGCAATCGCCGTCGCCGCACTCTGGAAGCCGCCACCTTCGAGGTCGCCGAGACCGTAGGCCATCCCGTCGATCCACCGGGTTGCCTCGAGACCGTTCGCCCCCCAGCTCTCACCGGCCACGATGCCGGCACCGGCACCTGCCGCACGACTGCCTTCGATGCCGCCTGCAAGATCAGACAACGCAACCATACCGGTACCGGCCGTCCATTGGAAGGCCTTGGTAACCCCGCCATCAAGCATGCCGTAGCCAGCCACGGTCTGACCATCGGGTGAAACGCCAAGGGCTTCGCTGTGTCGGTAGGAGCTGAGGTACCCGAGTCCCTGCATTCCGCCCGATTCAGTCCAGATGAAGGCCTGGGGTCCCTGAGTACTCGCGGCGCTCGCGCCGACGACGACACTGCCATTGCCCGAGACGCCATAGGCATAGCTCTCGCGAGGACGCGTCGATAGGGCGCCGAGCCCGTGCATCGAACCCTGACGCCACTGGAACGCCTCGGGGCCGCTGGACAGGCCGCGTCCGACGGCAACGCTGCCGTCTCCCGAAACCGCATTGCCGGTACTTTCGCGCTGAGTCGAGGTCAGGTCGCCCAAGCCGCGAAACTCGGCGGCTTGGACGCTTGCCGTGATGGAAAGAAGGCCGAGCGCCATCGCCCGGCCAATATTCAAGTGCTTCATGTTCCTCTCCTATTCGGAGTCAAAAATCAAACGGACACGAAGGTGAAAAGCAAGGGGCGGGCCAGCCGCCAGGGCTCACGCCGAAACCAGTGACGATGCCGGGCAGCACGTCTGCTGGAACAAGGCGTCGCGAACACACTACAATAGGCGTATGGCAAAGCGGATGGATCGGCGCGAGTTCTTGAAGGCGGCTGGAGCGGCAGGGGCATCGGTGGCGGCGAGCGGACTGCTGACCACGAGCAGCGAAGCTCAAACTCGCCCGAGCACCGGCAAATCGGCAGCGGGCTTGGTCACCCCAAAGCTCGACAAAGTTCGGTTTGGCATGATCGGGGTAGGGGCCCGGGGCAGCGGCCATGTGGACCAACTACTCGATATTGAAGGTGTCGAGATCAAGGCGATTTGCGACAATCACGTGCCAACCGCTGAGCGCAGCCTGAATTCCTTCAAGAAGCGAAATCTGCCTGCCCCCGACTTGTACACCCGCAGTGCCACCGACTATCGGCGCATGCTGGAGCGGGACGACCTCGATGCCGTTGTGATCGCGACTCCTTGGAACTGGCACACGCGTATGGCGGTGGACGCGATGAAGGCCGGGAAGCATGCCTTCATCGAGGTTCCAGCCGCTCTGACCGTAGAGGAGTGCTGGGAACTGGTGGACACCGCCGAGAAGACTCAGCTTCACTGCATGATGATGGAGAACGTCAACTACGGCCGCGAAGAACTCATGGTGCTCAACATGTGCCGCCTGGGACTCTTTGGAGAGCTTTTGCACGGTGAAGCGGCCTACATCCACGACCTTCGCGGCCAGATGTTTGAAATCGAGCACGGCACCGGCTCTTGGCGAACGCTCGAATACACGAAGCGAAACGGCAACTTGTACCCGACCCACGGTCTGGGCCCCGTCGCTCAATATATGAACATCAACCGGGGAGATCGATTCGACTATCTTTCTTCGGTCAGTTCACCAGCCCGCGTCCGTGAGATCTTCGCCCGTGAGAAGTTTCCGGCTGGACACGCGCGCACCAAGCTCAAATTCGTCTGCGGCGACATCAACACGACCATCGTCAAGACCAAACTTGGCCGCTCGATCATGATTCAATGGGATGAGCAGCTTCCACGGCCCTACAATCGACTCAACCTGATCCAGGGAACGAAAGGCGTCTGGGGTGGCTTCCCCAACCGGGTCGCCGTCGACGGAATCACCGAAGGCACCGAATCATGGACCCAAGGGGATGCCCTTAAGTCGATCTTCGAAAAATATGACCACCCATTGTGGAAGCGGGTTGCCAACGACCCCGCCAATAAGGGCGGCCACGGCGGCATGGACTTCATCATGCTTTGGAGGATCGTTTATTGCCTGCGCAACGGCCTGCCTCTGGACCAAGACGTTTACGATGCGGCCGCATGGTCGGTGATCACCCCGCTCAGCGAATGGTCGGTGGCCAACCGGTCACAGTCGGTCGACGTCCCGGACTTCACACGCGGCAAATGGAAGACGATGACTCCTCTGGGCATCGTGTAATCATGGGCTAAAGATTGGCCTCGATTCGACCGATCATGAATGAGAGCAATGTCGGATCAGGCGCGAGAGACGGTTTTGGTTCCTTTCACCCAGGAAGAAGCCTGGGAAATGTTGGCCCGGTGCTTGGCCAGCAGCGATCCCGACACGCCCGCTCTGCGCTCGGCCATGCAGAAACTGGCCCGCATCGTCGAACCTCAGCGCCGAGAGCGGTCAGCCTAGCGGTAAGGGCCGGATCAAGAAAGAAGCCCCCCGGCGAATTTGCCGAGGGGCTATTCCTTTGAGCGCAGTCCTAGGCTTTCGGCTCTTCGGGCTTGTCGTCGACCACTTCGATGACCTCCGTCGGTCCCGGAGTCATGACGACCACCTCTTCCTTCACGTTCTGCGGAAGCGGTGCCTGCGAAGCGGCTTCTGCCGTCATCGCCGAAAGCTCCGTCGAGAGGGAGCCCTTCTTCGACATGTAGAACGCGATGGCAAGGGCGAGGAACGCGGCGATTGTCGCGATGATCGGGACGATTGGCTCGTAGGGCTGAATGACCGTCGGAGCCAGCAGAAGCGCGACCAGGTTCATGACCTTGATCAGCGGGTTCATAGCCGGTCCAGCGGTGTCCTTGAACGGGTCGCCGACGGTGTCGCAGACGATGCCTGCCTTGTGGGCTTCGGTGCCCTTTCCGCCGTGCAGACCGTCTTCGATCAGCTTCTTGGCGTTGTCCCACATACCGCCTGAGTTGGCGAGCAAGACGGCCATCAGCTGACCGCTCAGGATCGCTCCCGCCAGGAATCCGCCGAGTGCCTGGGCGCCGACCAGGTTGTACTGGTTGTCGCCAATCGTCGTGAAGTTCTTGTTCATCGCCGTCGCGATGCTGAATCCGAACGCCACGAACACGGGCAGGGCAATCGCGAGGATTCCCGGGCCGAGCAGTTCCTTCTGAGCGGCCTTCGTGACGATGGCCACGCATCGGCCATAGTCCGGCTTGCTCGTCCCCGCCATGATGCCGGGGTCGTTTCGGAACTGGCGGCGAACTTCGCCGATCAACTGGAAGGACGCGCGTCCAACTGCATTAATCGAGAAGGCCGAGAACAAGTAGGGTGCCGCGCCACCGATCATCAGGCCGAGGAAGATCTCCGGCACGTCGATGGAGAGTCCGGCGCTGGTTAGCTTGCCTTCTTCAACGAAGGTGTGGAACAAGGCAACCGCCGCAACGACCGCAGTGGCAATTGCAAAGCCCTTCGTGAGAGCCTTGGTGGTGTTGCCCGCGGCGTCGAGTCGCTGGACGGCCTTGGAACCCGACTCGCTGGTGTGACCAGCACCCGACATCTCGAAGACGCCTTGGGCGTTGTCCGAGATCGGGCCAAACGTGTCCATCGCGAGGATGAAACCAGTTGTGGTCAGCAATCCGAGACCGACGAGGGCGATGCCATAGAAGCTCAGCAAGTAACCGCCAAACTCGGCAGGCGGGAAGATGAAGAGCGGCGTAATGAGCGCGATGACGATGGCAAACACGCTGAAGACGCTCGATTCCTGGGCGTAGGCGAAACCCTGGATGATCATAGGGGCGGGACCCGCGGTGGCGACGTTTCCAACCTCTTGAACCGGCTTCTTGTGGGTGCTGACGTAATAGTCAGTTAGCCACTCGAAGGCGAATGCCATGAGGATTCCGAACAGGATGCAGAGGCCGAAGCGCCACCATTCGACCGATTTGTGCTTAACCGTCGCAAAGTCAACCGGAACAGCCTGCGGGAACGGCTTGCTGAAATCGGTCTTTCGGGCTGCATCCAGCTTATCGAGCGTCTTAACGTCCTCGACGAAGTACTGGACGTCTCGCGGACCTTGAAGCTGGGCGCTGGCGGGGCTGCCGTCGACGCCGATGGCGATCTTGCCATCGCCGCTGGCATAGAAATGGGCGGGGATCGTCTTGATGATCTCGACCTTGGTGCCAGCCGTCTTGGCTTGCTCGATCAGCTTGTCGGCCTGCTTCTTATCAATCGGGCCGAGGCTGAGTTCGATGGTCCGCGTCTCGGGAGGAGGCGCAGGCTTGCCGGGCTCAGTTGCGGCGGCCGGCTGGGTCGTGGTGACCTTCAGGTCATAAACGACCATCTCCGTGCCTTTGTAACGGTCGACGAAAGTCGTGTAGCCGCCCGGCGGGGGTGTACCGGGGGCCTGGTTCTCGGGTGGGGCCTTCGGCGCGCTGTACGCGGCAATCTTGGCCGGTGGCTTGGCGAAGTCGAGCTTGGAGTAGCCGCTGAGGTCTTTCGACTTGGGCATGGTCTCCACATTCGTGGCGAGAGCGCTGGCGATCTTGTTCTTGCCTTCCTCGCCGTTGAGCTTGAGGGCTTGCGCCTTCGGGTCCTTCATGACGTCGTCGGCGGTGACTTCGTACAGGGCGACCTTCTTGTCCTTGGCGAGCCGTCGTTGAATGTCCTTGATCGCCATCAATTCAACGCGCTGAAGTTCGTTGACATCGGTCAGCTGCGACGTGGTGATCGCGTTGCCTTGTCCGCCCATCATAAAGAAGGCGAGCGCGACGGTGCCGATGGCGGCGATGGTGGCCGAGCTATAGAAGCCCTTGCGGATCGACATGAGCGGATCCGAATCCAGATTATCGCTGCCACGAACCGAGAAGATGCCGATGATGGAGGCAATGATGCCCACGCCTCGGGCCATCAGCGCAAACAGGATAAGGCGCATCCACGTCTGCTGATCGAAGATCGCCGCGGTCGCCGCACCGAGAATGATCGCGGCCACGAGGGTGACCTCGTACGACTCGAAGACGTCTGCGGCCATACCGGCGCAGTCACCCACGTTGTCGCCGACGTTGTCGGCGATCGTCGCCGGGTTGCGGGGGTCGTCCTCGGGGATGCCAGCCTCGACCTTTCCGACGAGGTCAGCGCCTACGTCGGCCGCCTTAGTGTAGATTCCGCCGCCGACACGCATGAAGAGCGCGGCCAGCGAACCACCAAAACCAAAGCCGACCAGCAGTTTCATGGCCTGCTGGCCGCCGAGGAAGAAGATGATCGAGGCACCGATGAGGCCCATACCGACCGTCACGAGACCTGCAACGGCACCCGATTGGAAAGCGACCTCGAGCGACTTCTTGTAGCTCGTCAGCGCCATCGCAGCCGTGCGCATGTTGCCCTGAACCGCCATTACCATGCCGCTGTAACCGGCAATGTAGGATGCGGCCACGCCACCGAGGAAGCTGACAGCCATGAAGAGTGCCGTCGAGTTACCGAAGGCTCCCCGGTTCATGGCCCAAAGGCCAACGCCGAGAATGAGGACGAAGGGCAGCATCATTTGCATTTGCTGCCGCAGGTAGGCCATCGCGCCGTCCTTAATGGCCGCACCCACTTCCTGCATCTTCGCGTCGCCGGGCGAAACCTTTTTGACTTTGACCGCCACGAACCAGCCGGCGATCAAGGCGATCAAACCAAATCCGAACGAAATTGCCAGATAAATCTGGTCGCTGCTGGAAAACTCGAGAACGACGTTTTCGCCACCTGCCGCTTGAGCGAAGCCGGGCACGAGTGCCACGAGCAACGCCAAGATCAGCGCCAGGCCTCGGAACGAGGCGAGTTTTTGCATCGCATCTCCCATCCTAGACATCTTCAATACAACCCCCACACAGAGTGCGCATCCATGCTGAGGCGTACTGACGCCTCCTACGCGCTTGGGCGTGAAGATACCCGATTCGCCCCTGCCTGGAACCCAGAAAGCGGTTTCCACACTCGAACAGGCGTCGAATTGCCGGACGCCCCTGTGACCTGACCAAAGACAGGTGTGTCGCCGCCCGACCTTTCTGGACAATGGAGTTGTCTGGAGATAAACAATGACAAATCTAATCGTTTCCTTAATCGCGGCGACGGTCATGGTCCCCCCGGGCCAGTCCGACACCGATCGCGCAAAGCTGTTCACCGGTCTCGGCAATCTGCACCGAAAGGTCACCACCGACGCGCTGGCGGCTCAGATCTACTTCGACCAAGGCCTCGCGTTCCTCTATGCGTTCAACCACGACGAAGCCATTCGCTCGTTTACCCAGGCGACGAAATTCGACCCGGAATGCGCGATGGCCTGGTGGGGAATTGCGATCGCGAACGGACCGCACATCAACAACCCGATGGTCGACGAGGAGCATTCAACCTCGGCCTGGAATGCCTTGCTCAAAGCCCAGGAGTTTGCATCGTTGGCGACACCGGTCGAGCGCGCGCTGATCGGAGCCGCGGGCAAACGCTACGCAAGTCCGGCTCCGCCCGACCGCAAGGCCCTCGACCAAGCCTACGCCGACGCGATGCGCCGAGTCTGGAAGAAATATCCAAAGGATCCCGACATCGGAGCGCTCTTCGCCGAGTCCATGATGGACCTTCGGCCCTGGGATCTTTGGAAGCCGAACGGCTCGCCCCAACCCGGCACCCTCGAGATCGTCAGGGCGCTGGAAGATGTTCTGCGGGTCGATTCCAAACATCCGCTTGGCTTGCACCTCTACATCCATGCCGTCGAAGCTTCGCCGGACCCGTGGCGGGCGATGGACGAGGCCGATCGCCTGCGATTCCTCCAGCCTTCGTTGGGTCACATGGTACACATGCCTTCGCATATCGACGTGCGGACCGGGCAGTGGCTCAAGGCGATGGAGTCGAACGAGCGGGCGATCAAGGCTGACGACACCTACCGCGAGAGGGTGCCGAATCAGGGCTTCTATCAGATCTACATGACCCACAACCACCACATGTTCGCCTTCGCGGCGATGATGCGGGGCGAGGGGGCCAAGGCGATCCAGGCAATGGACGACATGATGAAGCCGTTCCCGCCCGAATGGCTGGCCCAAATGGCTCCGTTCGTGGACGGCTATATGGCCATGCCGATCGAAGTCAGGGTTCGGTTTGGCAAATGGGACGAGGTCCTCGCCCAGCCCGACCTTCCCGAACACTTCCCGATCGCCGGGACTTTGCGCGCCGGAGCCCGCGCGGTCGCCTTTGCCGCCAAGGGTGATCCTGTCTCCGCCCGGCGCGAGCAGACCGAGTTCTACCGGCTTCGACGACAGGTCCCCAAGGGCAGCACCGTGGGCAACAGCTCGGCTGAAGGCGTGATGACGACCGCAATGCACCTGATGAACGGTGAGATTCTCCTCGCCGAAGGAAGCATGGACGCAGCGCTCGCCCGCCTCCGTCAGGGAGTTGCGTCAGAGGATCGCCTGCGCTACAACGAGCCGCCCGATTGGATTCAGCCGGTTCGCCACACCCTGGGCGCAGCGCTGCTCAAGGCGGGTCGACTAAAGGAGGCCGAGCAGGTCTATCGCGCCGACCTGGCGAAGCTGCCCAACAACGGCTGGTCGCTCTACGGACTGAGCGAGGTTCTCGCCCGGCGGGGTCAGAACGTCGCGGCCAAGAAGTTGCGGCAGCAGTTCGAGATCGTGTGGGCACGAGCCGATACCCCGATCACGTCCTCTTGCCTCTGCCTTCCCAATCACTAAACCCGTGGCGCGGGCATCCTGCCCGCGCCATTCTGTTGACTTACGGCCGCGTCACGCTCAGCGTCTTCGAGCCCTTCTCATTGCCCGTCGTCAGCTTCACGAACACCTTCATGAACACCTTCGAGCCCGACGCGACCAGGCCGTCATCGGTCTGGAAGGGCGTTAAGTCCCCAGCCACGTGAAAGCCAATCACCGACGCGGTGTCGGCGTTGTACTTCGTCCCGCCGAACGAGGCTCGGAGTTCGTAGCCTTCCAAATCGGGGTCGGCAGAGGCGGTATAGGTCGTCACGGCCTTCAGCAAAACCGCGTCCCACAGCGACGACGCATTCACGGCCACGGGCGTGTGACCCGGAGGCGGATTCAGGGCGGGCAAAGTCAAAAGCAGGGCCGAGCCGGTGGCGAACCGACCCTGAACCGCGAGCCGGTATTGGCGCAGGCGCTGGTAGATCGCATTCCACAGCACGTCGCGCTGCCGAATCGCCGCCGCCACATTGCTTTCGGAGGTCTCGATCGCGGTAAATGCGGCATTCAGAGCAGTCTGATCGGCGGTAAAGGACGCCAGCGTGTAGTTGCCGGTCAGGATTAGAGGCACCGGCGCGCCAACCGGGATCGGCGAGATCGCGTTGATGAGGGTCCAAATGTTGTTGATGTCCGCCATCGCCTTCATCCAGATGCCCGGCGCGACCGTGAAGCCCGGAATCGCCGGCAGCATCTTCTCGTACTGGCTCCTCGGAAACGCCCCGCGCACGAGTTGATTGAACTGCCGGATGCGCTCCTTCAGCGCCGCGCGCAAGGTGTCCCGCGTCGAGATCGCCGACTCATTCGAGTTGATCTGCGTCTCCACCGCCGTGATCTGCGTCGCCAATCCCGTCCGATCCGTCCCTAAATTGGCGACCCCGTAGTTGCCGGTGAGGACGAGGGGAGTGCCCAAGCTGGAGTTAACTTGAGGCCAATGAGCGGCAAACTCATCGATTTTGGCGAGGTAGTTTTTCGGTGCGATACCAGGCATGTCAGAACCTCCAATGGCTAGTCTGAAGACGTGTGGTGCCCGGTCAAGGTTTCAATAGGTCCCGTCAAGACCGAGCGCGAGCTGGTCAGAGAGGGCCGCGACCGCGTCAAGAAGGCCCTCGGAGCCGTCAATGAGGGCCTCGAGCTCGTCAAGACCTCCCTCGACCTCGTCAGCGGGTCCCTCGGTCGCGTCAGGATGGGCCTCGATGGCCGATGTCCCTCCTGACGGCGCTGAGGTTTGGACTGGAATAGATGCAGGTCTCTTATCCCTCAACCCCCTCTCCTCCTCCTGCCGTGCCCGCGAACATGTCCTCGCTTGGGGTTGAGGGTTTCGACGCCCCGCTTCGGTGTCGTGGCAGACTTGCCCCAAGGAGGCAACCCGCAACCTGC
>JAIBBE010000243.1 GCA_019694835.1 Fimbriimonadaceae bacterium
AAAGCCGCGCGCTGTGCGTTCGCGGTTATCCACGTAATGAAACAACATCGGGTATGGATGATCCAGGCTGTCGTACCTACCCCGGAAGGGAGGCATGAATCGCAACATGAAGTAGTCGAGTCCTCCCATGGGGGTGCTTAGGAGGGCTTCTTTCACGTTCTCAACGGTTTGAGGAAGGTGCCCGTCGGATGATATGTCGATGCAGACTGGGAAGGCGCCCGCAAAGAACCCTATTGACTGCGTGATGTCCGCATCGTCGAAGAAGGATTCGCGTTGGGCGCTCATCACGTACAGCGGCAACGTCGCGCGCGGCTGCAGGTCGCGGCAGGCGTGGCTGAAGGCTGCAAGCAACAAATGGAAGGCGTTCGCCTGGTAGCTCTCCACCGCGTGATCCAGGCTCGAGACATGGTCAGCGGTGGAAAGTAGGTGTGTGGTGTGATGGACCATTTCCTTCTGCAGCGCGTACGAACGCTGCCTTTTGTCTGGTAAGAACGCCTCGCCTCGCGCTACCACGGTCTGCCAGTGAGCGGCGGCGTCTGGCAATAACCCTTTGTCTGCGTAGCGGTCCAAGCGCAGACACCAGTCGAAGTAGGAAATGCTGCGGCCGGGAGAGATCGGCTCGTCTGCACAGTGTCGTCGAAACTCATCCAGAAAGACCTCCCAGGAGGTGCGATCGAAGACTAAGTGATGAAACAGAAAGAAGAGCACCTGCGAGTGTCGGTCTTGGTAATTCTCGAAGAGAATCACCCGGTAGAGATGACCTTTGCTCAAGTCAAATTCACGCTGAAGCGCGGCGCAGCGCTCGGAGATGGTGGCGTCGTGTTCAGCCAGCGGGACGCTCCGGAGGTCCACGCGAGCAACGCATCGCTCGCTACCCAGCTCTTGGTAGAACTGCCGCCATTCGCCGGCAGCACGCTCCTCGAAGCGCGCCGTAAGGATGGGGTGCTTGTGCACGATTCTGTGCACCGCATCCTCGATGAGGTCGGGCTCGATGCGTTCGTTCAATTCAATGACGAACGGGCTGTTAAAGATGTTGCGATCAACCAGATCTCGCTGGAAGAACCGGTGCTGTACGGCTGACAATCCGAAGCCGTCATAGGGGTTTGACCGGATAGATGCAGCGGCCTCGGTTATCAGTGGTCGGACGGTATGTGCCAGCTCGCGAATCGTCGGATGGCGAAAAAGGTCGTTTGCGGAGAGAGTGTATCCACCCTGCTGCAGTAAGCTTACGATCTCTAGCGCCTTCAGTGAGTGCCCGCCGAGCGCGTAGAAATTGTCGTCTATGCCCACCTCTTCGCGCTCGAAGGCCTTGCACCATATGGCGACCAGCACGCGCTCCACCTGGGTCTCTGGTGCATTGTGGGCCTTGGGCGGTGGTGCCGTCTTGACGTATGTGGTGAGTTCATGTCTGTCAACTTTTCCGTTGGGGGTTAGTGGGAGGTTCGACAGTTCGACCAAGTGCCCGGGGACCATGTAGTGCGGCAGGGTCTTACGTAGATGCGTTTTGAGCAGACTTTCGTCGAGGCGTTCAGCCGAGGTGTAGTAGGCGATGAGCTGATCGCCTTTCACAACGACGGCGCATTGTCCGATGAGTGGGTGTTCGGCCAACCGTGCTTCGATCTCGGCCGGTTCGATCCGAAATCCTCTCAGCTTTATTTGTTGATCGATCCGCCCCAGGAAGACCATTTCCCCGTTTTCCTGCCATTTGACGAGGTCCCCGGATTTGTACATAACGGCGCCGGGTGCGGATGGGTCGGGTACAAAGCGCTGACTAGTGAGCCTTGGATCCCCCCAATATCCTTGACTGACGCCGTCCCCACCGATGTAGAGCTCGCCGGGCACGCCGACGGGGAGCTGTTGCCGGTTAGCGTCGAGGACATACAGGGTGGTATTGGGCACCGATCTTCCGATGGGCACAATGTCATCGACTGCATTGACAGTGTGACTGTTGCTAATCACGGTGACTTCGGTCGGACCGTATACGTTGACCAGTATGCCGGGACCAAGATGGGTGAAGGCCTTCTTTACGTGCGCCGTCGATGCGGCTTCACCGCCGAACAGCACCTTGCGTAGTGGGGCGAAAATTGTTGGGTCGTAGTCGATGTACGCATTGAACAGGGCGGTTGCGATCGTTACGATGCTGACGCCGGTCTTGTCGATGACCGCGGCCACACGCCTGGGATCACTGGCATCGTCTTGTTCGGCTAGTACTAGTGTGGCGCCGTTCAGTAACGCGCCGAATATGTCGAACACCGACAGATCGAACACATAGTTGACCAGCTGCAGGATCTTGTCCTCGGGTTCGATGGTGATGTAATCCGCTCCCATCACCGTTCGAATCACATTGTGGTGGCCTACCGCGACCCCCTTCGGCGCGCCTGTGGACCCAGAGGTGTACATGATGTAGGCCGGCGCGACTGGCGGTCCCAGAACTGGAAGACCAGAGATGTCGGCTTCGGCATCCTGCGCCGCGCGGATCATCGCTTCCGTCAGGCACACCCGGGCTCCGCTGTCTCGCAGGATCGACTGAATTCGCTCGCGCGGATATCTTGGGTCGATAGGGACGTAAGCCCCGCCCAGCCGCAGTATGGACCAAATGCCCACCACCATGTCCACCGACCGCGCCGTCATCAAAGCGACCGGTTCCCCCGGCCTGGCACCCAAGTCCAATAGTCGAGCCGCCATCGCCTCCGCGCGCGTATGCAAGTCCGAATAGGTCAGCACCTCTTCGCGGAAATGCACAGCAACGTGTCGCGGATAGCGCCGCACAGACTCTTCAAAAAGCTGAAAGAGCGACCTCTCCCTCGGACGCAACGCCAAAGAGTTCGCAACACCCACCCCGCTTCCGACGCCACCTGTTGGCAGCCAGGTGAGCATGCGAAGTGGTTTCGCAGGGTTCACCACGACGTCCGATATCAGCTGAACGAGAGACTCCGCCATGCGCCGGACGGTGCTCTCTCGAAACAGTCTGGTGGCGTAAGTGAATGAGAGATTTACCCCATCGGCGAACTCGAACGCCTCGACCGTTAAGTCGACCTTAGCTGACGCATCCGGAAGCGGGTACGGCTCGATGCGAAGGCCTTCGATGTCCAGGACTGCTGGCCCCGTCGATTGAAACGCGAAGATTGTGTCGAAGAGAGGATTTCGTGAGGGATCCCTTTCCTCCTGAGCCAGACGCACTATCCGGTCGAACGGATAGTCCTGGTGCTCTATCGCAGACAGTGCTTTCGTCTTTACTGATTCGAGGTAGTCACTAAAGGCCACGTCGGACTGGGGGCTTGTCCTAATGGGCACCATATTGACAAACATCCCAGCTACCGAATGCAAGTCGGCGTGCATCCGGTTGGCGACGGGTATTCCGACAATCAGATCCTCCTGTCCCGAGTACTTGTGCAGCAGAACGGTGTAGGCGGCGAGGAGAGACACGAACAGCGTCGTATGGTGTGACTTCGCGAGGTCGCGGAGCCGGACTGTCTGCTCCGAGCCCAGACGAATCGTTATCGTGTGACCGTCGAAGTTCGCTTCGGGAGGGCGAGGAAAGTCGAGCGGCAGCTCCAACAGTGGAAGAGGACCTTGTAACTGCAGCAGCCAGTACTGCTCCTGGGGCCGGTAATTTCCGCACTCCCATTCGCGCTGCTGCCACAGGGTAAAGTCCGTGTATTGCAAGGGGCTTGGTTCAAGCTGCACATCTCGATAGAGCTGGCTTATTTCGCGCATAAACATGGCTTCCGTGACACCGTCCGAGACGATGTGATGATTCGCCACAATGAGGATGTGCCGCTGGTCGCCTACGGTCAGCAGGCTGGCGCGGAGAAGAGGAGGCGAGGCTAGGTCGTAATCTGCCCGCAGTTGGGACGCGACAACCGGTACAGCGGACTCCGTTCCTTCCGCGCGCGCGAGCCGAAAATCGACCCTGTCGACGACAGTCTTGACCGGAACGCCATTACGGACCACGAATCCGCTCCGAAACGCCTCGTGTCGCTGAACCACTTTGCGAATGGCGTTCTCAACCTTCTCGATGTCGAGAGGTCCTTCGATGAGCATGGGAAAGATGTTGTTGTAACTGTGATTCCATTTCGTCGTGTGCTGGTGTGCATACACCATGCGCTCGGAAAAACTCAGCGGATAACATGGGAGTCTGGGGTTGCGCAGGATTCGGGTGCGGTGACGGCGCGGGGCGCTTCTCGGGCCGGCTAGATGAACGGCCAGTTCGGCGATCGTGGGATGCTCGAAGATCTCATGCAACGGGACCGGTACCTCGAACGCTTGCTCGAGCCGACTAGACAAGATTGCGGCGGTCAGCGAGTGGCCGCCACAGTCGAAGAAGCTCCGGCTTACACTGACGACCGAGCAGTCGAGTATTTCACTCCAAATGGCCGCGATCGTCATCTCGGCCTCGGTTACCGGCGGTTGCTCCGCATGTACAACAACGGCTTCCGGCGTGGCCCAGAGCAGGCGTCGACGATCGATCTTGCCGTTGCGATCCAGGGGCATCGCGTCCACCACGAAAAGGGTGGCCGGGACCATGTAGCCGGGTAAGTGCCGCCTAGCATGGGCAGTAAGTTCGTCGGACGTCAGTGAAGCGTCGGCGGCACGAGTGCAGAACGCCTGCAGGCACTTATCGCCCCGCATATTCACTCGGACGATTACTGCCGCCTCTTTCACCCCTGGGTGACTTTGAAGCACTGCCTCGATCTCGCCCGGCTCGATCCGCATACCGCGGATCTTCACTTGCCAGTCCCTGCGTCCAAGAAATTCGACGGTGCCGTCGTCGCGCCACTTCGCAATGTCTCCGGTTCGATAGACGCGTTCGCCAGCGATGGACACAAACTTTTGCGCGGTCAAGTCTTCGTCCAGATAGCCAGCCGCGAGTCCGTCCCCCGCGATACATAACTCACCGCTTACCCCCAGGGGCACCTGCGACCGACCATTCAAGATCAATACGCGAGTATTGGACAGCGGATATCCGACGGGAACACTGGTTGCGTCTTCTGCCAGACCATCGACCGGGAAATACGTCGTAGAGAAGGTGCTTTCTGTGGGCCCATAAAGGTGCAGCAACTTGCCCGCACCAAGTCGCATCACAGCTTTCCGCATGTGATCGGCAGATGCGCGCTCACCACCGGTCAAAATCTTCCGCAGCCCGACTAAGGCGTCCAGTTTCTCGTCGACCATGGCGTTGAACAGGGAGGTCGTCATGAAAGTGACGGATACGCGCTCGTTGTCGAGCAGTGTGGCAATGCGACTCAGATCCCCTCGCGAATCGCTGTCCACAAGGATGAGGGTTGCTCCGTTGAGCAGAGCTCCGAACACCTCCATCAGTGATGCGTCAAAGGCGAGACTTGCCAATTGGAGCAGGCGGTCCGACGGGTGAATCACGAGGTAGTTGGAATCGACGACCGTCCGTACGACATTGAAGTGCCGCACGAGAGTGCCCTTTGGATCTCCAGTCGAACCGGACGTATACAGCACACAAGCGACGGCAGATGGGTCGCGTTCTCGCAAGGGCTGCGGGTGGGCGGGATAACGCTCGGCAAGCTTCAGATCAACGATCGAGAAATCCAAGTCCTGGACTGGACGATGTTCGGCGACAAGGAACTTTGCCGAGCTCGATTGCAGCATTTGCGCGATCCTCGCGGCGGGCAGATCCGGCGAGATCGGTAGGTATGCGCACTCGGCCTTGAGGATTCCCAACAAGCCGGCCACCATGTTGACTGAAGGATCCGCCCACAGCGCAACTACATCGCCGGTATTAGCGCCTTGGGCTCGCAACATATTCGCCACTCGATTGGCCCGCTCGTCCAACTCGCGATAGTCGATCGTCTTGTTCCGGTACCGAAGTGCCGGATCCTCGGCCGACCTGACCGCTTGTTCTGCAAAGAGCCGATCGAGTGTCTTCCACGGGTATGGGCGAGCTGTGTCGTTAAACGAAGCGATTCGCTTCCGCTCACTAGCCGAGAGAATGTCGATGTCTGCCAAAGCGCCTGCAGGCGAGCCGATGAGCGCATCAACAACCGCGCAGTAGTGCTTCGCCATTCGCTCGATGGTCGACGAGTCAAAGATCGAGGTCGCGAATTCGATCGAAAACTCAAGCCGGTCATCTACTTCCAGCAACCCGAATGTTAGGTCGAACTCTGCCTTCTCGTGGATGAACTGCCGAGGCGCCACCTCGAGTTCGTCATACGCTTGTGTTTGTAGACTCTGATGGAAGAAGAGGACGTCGTATAGTGGGTTGCGACTCGGATCACGCGTCGGCCTCAACTTCTCCACGAGGCAGCGCACATCGTAGCGGGAATGCAGTCGCCCTTCGCGCACCGCATCGCTTACCTCAGCCATAAACGCACGGGCAGTCTTATCCGGACTGACATTGGCGCGAATCGGCAATGTATTCATGAACATGCCGACGACTTCCGCCAGTTCGTCGCATGGTCGGACTTCGTGTGGCGTACCGATCACAAGGTCTTCTTGGAAGCCGTATTTTGCGAGCAGCACGAATACGGCCGTCATCGCAACATCAGGCAAGGGGACTCCGTGCGAGGCTGCGAACGCACGTAACTTCTTGGTCCGGCGCGTACCCATCGGGAAGTGCCGAATCGTGCCGCGAAAGTCGAAGACGGTAGGTCGAACGTGGTCGACGGGCAGCTGCAAAACCGGAAGTTCGCCCGCGAACTTGGAGAGCCAGAATTCTTCGTCTGCCGCTGAGTGCTCCACCCGGGTCTGTACCTGCGAACCGTAAGAGCCGCGGATCTCCGGGAGGGGCATGTTGTGATACAGCCGGAACAGATCCCGAACGAGGATGTCCTCCGACCCGAGATCGCAGACGATGTGGTGGATATCCATCACGAGTACATACAAGGCCTCATGCTCGGCGCAATCGGACACACGCAGGAGAGCCGCTCTCAGCAACGGAGCCTCGTCCAGTGCGAACGGTCTGATGAAGTCGGTGATCTTCTTCGAGACATCCTTGGCCGCAACATTTTCGAGGTAGACCAACTCGAACGACGAGACTTCGCGGATTGCTTGCATCGGCTCGGTGCCGTACAGCGAAAAGGTTGCACGAAGTTGCTCGTGACGTTGCACCAACCGCAGGAGTGCCTGTTCGAGCCGCCAAGGGTCCACCTTGCCACGGAGTGTCCGGACTACTGGCGCGTTATATGCGGTGCTTAGGGGATTCAAACGGTGGATGATCCACAGGCGTTGTTGCGCAGATGCGAGTCGGTGCGCGCTCGTCGCTGGCACTCTAGAACAACTCCGATGCGGCGCGCTTAAAGCATGCTCGAATTCGGGCGACGTCTACTGCGCAACTCGTACGGAATGAACAAACCATCGTGTCGGAACCTACACTGGTGATGCAATTCAGAAGGGTTTGAACGGGCAAGGGGTGCGGCTGCACCCAGCTTGTCTCAACGGCGGACTCTAGCGAAAGGCCATCCACGTAGCCGAGGATGTTGAACATCAATATGTCAAGGTCACCGAAGCCTTCGCCAGCGTCCACGAGCCGACAGATGTCCGACCATTGGGCTTGTGCTGCGGGCTCCGACACCAGATGCAGAAAGTTAACATTGTGGCGCTTAACGAAGTCAAGTCGATCCAGGATTGACCGTGTAATCTCCTGTAAAGGCAGTCGCGCATCCACCAATAATGGGATCATGTCGGTGAATTCGCCCACCGTGTCGTAATATCGCCGATCCTCGAACTGGCGCCCCTCGGTAACAAACAATAGGGGCAACTCGTCCATCTCAAGATAGCGTTGAAGGCCCTTCACGTGAACAGCGAGGGCGAGTTCCCAAGGATGTTCCACTTGCCACGTACTGCTCAATGGCAGCACGATGTTGAAGTTGGTGGCTGAATGCGACCCCGTCGTCGCCACCAGATGTTTCGCCCGCTGTTTGGATTTGTAGAAGTCATGGAGTCGAAACGCTCGCACGATCTCCGAGGCTTCTACCCCCTGTGGGCCACGGACCACCTGGTGGACATAATCCGCGAATGATGGTGCCTTGATGTCTAAAGGTTGTCCCTGAAGCACGGCATCGTAATGTTGCAACAAGTGGCGTGAAAGAATCTCCTTGGTGACCCTATCAAAGATCACATGGCTCATGATCCAGGCCAAGAAGTATCTATTCCCGTCAAGTACTACTACTACGAGTTGATGGAGTATTTCCGTGTTTCTATATACACGCATTGTGAGGGTTTCGGCTAGCGCCTGGATAGATACTTCGGTAAAGCCCTGGGTGATGTTGATAACCGGAACAAGCGGCGCCTCTGCACCGTTGTACTCGTATTCGCGCCACGCACGAGTTCCATCCAATTCGACGGGAACACTCCGAAGCAGTCCGTGCTGCACGATCAAGTTCCCATAAGCCTTTTGAAGGGCGGGAACATTCAGTGCGCGTTGCAGCGGTTCTATTGCCAATGGGGCTGGTGTGTCGAAACCAATTTGCAATTTTTGCATTGCAGTCATTGGGTATTCTTTCGCAATCGATGCGTCCGTGATAATCCCGGTATTGATGACAAGCGAGTCGTTCAGAAGTCGTGCGACATCACCGTCAACACGCATACCCTGCTCCAAGACCAAGTCGATCTCCGGCGAGTCGGCCGACATCGTTGTTGGTTCAGACGTCTCTGTCAGCAACTTCTCGATGGTCTGGCAGTGCAAGATGTCCCGCGCAGTCACGTTGAACCCCGCACGCTTCAATCGCGATGCCAAGGTCATCGCGGTGATCGAGTCGCCACCCAGATCGAAGAACGAGTCATCCACCCCAACCCGCTCGATTCCGAGGACCTGGGCGTAGATCCCGGCCAGAATCTCCTCAGTGACCGTGCTCGGCGCCCGATACTGAGCACCCCGGTACTCCG
>JAIBBE010000015.1 GCA_019694835.1 Fimbriimonadaceae bacterium
AAAGCCGCGCGCTGTGCGTTCGCGGTTATCCACGTAATGAAACAACATCGGGTATGGATGATCCAGGCTGTCGTACCTACCCCGGAAGGGAGGCATGAATCGCAACATGAAGTAGTCGAGTCCTCCCCTGGGGGTGCTTAGGAGGGCTTCTTTCACGTTCTCGACGGTTTGGGGAGGGTGCCCGTCGGATGATATGTCGATGCAGACTGGGAAGGCGCCCGCAAAGAACCCAATTGACTGCGTGATGTCCGCATCGTCGAAGAAGGATTCGCGTTGGGCGCTCATTACGTACAGCGGCAACGTCGCGCGCGGCTGCAGGTCGTGGCAGGCGTGGCTGAAGGCTGCCAGCAACAGATGGAAGGCGTTCGCCTGGTAGCTCTCTACCGCACGGTCCAGGCTCGACACATGGTCAGCGGTGGAAAGTAGGTGAGTGGCGTGATGAACCATTTCCTTCTGCAACGCGTACGAACGCGGCCTTTTGTCTGGTAAGAACGCCTCGCCTCGTCCCACCACGGTCTGCCAGTGAGCGGCGGCTTCTGGCGATAGCCCTCTGTCTGCGTAGCGGTCCAAGCGCAGACACCAGTCGAAGTAGGAAATGCTGCGGCTGGGAGAGATCGGCTCGTCTGCACAGTGTCGGCGAAACTCGTCGACAAAGACCCCCCAGGAGGTGCGGTCGAAGACTAAGTGATGAAACAGAAAGAAGAGCACCTGCGAGTGTCGGTCTTGGTAATTCTCGAAGAGAACTACCCGGTATAGATGACCTTTGCTCAAGTCAAATTCACGCTGAAGCGCGGCGCAGCGCGCGGAGATGGTGGCGTCGTGTTCAGTCAGCGGGACGCTCCCGAGGTCGACGCGAGCAACGCATCGCTCGCTACCCAGCTCCTGGTAGATCTGTCGCCATTCGCCGGCAGCACGCTCCTCGAAGCGCGCCGTAAGGATGGGGTGCTTGTGCACGATTCTGCGCACGGCATCTTCGACGACGTCGGGCTCAACGCGCTCATTCAACGCAATGAGGAAAGGGCTGTTAAAGACGTTGCGATCAACCAGATCTCGCTGGAAGAACCGGTGCTGCACGGCTGACAACCCGAAGCCGTTATAGGGGTCTGACCGGATAGACGCAGCAGCCTCGGTTATCAGTGGTCGGACGGTATGTGCCAACTCGCGAATCGTCGGATGGCGAAAAAGGTCGCTTGCAGAGAGAGTATGCCCACCCTGCTGCAGCAAGCTTACAATCTCTAGCGCCTTCAGTGAGTGCCCGCCGAGCGCGTAGAAATTGTCGTCTATGCCGACCTCATCGCGCTCGAGGGCCTTGCGCCATATAGCAACCAGCAGGCGTTCCACCGGGGTCTCTGGCGCAATGTGGGCCTTAGGCTGTGTTGGCGTCTTGAAATATGTGGTGAGCTCATGTCGGTCAACTTTTCCGTTAGGGGTCAGGGGGAGGTTCGATAGTTGGACCAAGTGCCCGGGGACCATGTAGTGCGGCAGGGTCGTACGTAGGTGCGTTTTGAGGAGCGTCTCGTCGAGGCGTTCGGCTGAGACGTAGTAGGCGATGAGCTGATCACCTTTCATAACGACAGCGCACTGTCCGATGAGTGGGTGCTCAGCCAACCGTGCTTCGATCTCTGCCGGCTCGACCCGAAATCCTCTCAGCTTTATTTGTTGATCGATCCGCCCCAAGAAGACCAGTTCCCCGTCTTCCTGCCACTTGACTAGGTCCCCGGATTTGTACATCACGGCGCCGGGTGCGGATGGGTCGGGTACAAAGCGCTGACAAGTGAGCTTTGGATCCCCCCAATATCCTTGACTGACACCGTCTCCACCGATGTAGAGCTCGCCAGGCACGCCGACGGGGAGCTGTTGCCGGTTAGCGTCGAGCACGTACAGGGTGGTATTGGGCACCGGTCTTCCGATAGGCACAATGTCATCGACTGAATTCACAGTGTGACTGTTGCTAATCACGGTGACTTCGGTCGGACCGTATACGTTGACCAGGATGCCGGGACCAAGATGGGTGAAGGCCTTCTTTACATGCGCCGTCGATGCGGGTTCACCGCCGAACAGCACCTTGCGTAGTGGGGCGAAAATCGTTGGTTCGTAGTCGATGTACGCATTGAACAGGGCGGTTGCGATCGTTACGATGGTGATGCCGGTCTTGTCGATGACCGCGGCCACACGCCCGGGATCGGTGGCATCTTCCTGTTCGGCTAGAACCAGTGTGGCGCCATTCAGTAACGCGCCGAATATGTCGAACACCGACAGGTCGAACACATAGTTGACCAGCTGCAGAATATTGTCCTCGGGTTTGATGGTGAGGTAATCCGCTCCCATCACCGTTCGAATCACATTGCGGTGGCCTACCGCGACCCCCTTCGGCGCGCCTGTGGACCCAGAGGTGTACATGATGTAGGCCGGCGCGACTGGCGGTCCCAGAACTGGTAGAACAGAGATGTCGGCTTCGGCATCCTGCGCCGCGCGGATCATCGCTTCCGTCAGGCACACCCGGGCTCCGCTGTCTCTCAGGATCGACTGGATTCGCTCGCGCGGATATCCCGGGTCGATAGGGACGTAAGCCCCGCCCAGCCGCAGTATGGACCAAATGCCCACCACCATGTCCACCGACCGCGCCGTCATCAAAGCGACCGGTTCCCCCGGCCTGGCGCCCAAGTCCAGTAGTCGAGCCGCCATCGCCTCCGCGCGCGTATGCAAGTCCAGATATGTCAATACCTCGTCTTGGAAGCGCACAGCAACGTGTCGCGGATAGCGCCGCACAGACTCTTCAAAAAGCTGAAAGAGCGAGGTCTCCCTCGGACACAGCGCCGAAGAGTTCGCAACACCCACCCCGCTTCCGGCGCCACTTGTTGGCAGCCAGGTGAGCATACGAAGTGGTTTCGCAGGGTTCACCACGACGTCCGATATCAGTTGGACAAGAGACTCCGCCATGCGCCGGATAGTGCTCTCTTGAAACAGTCCGGTGGCGTAGGTGAATGAGAGACGTACCTCGTCGGCGCACTCGAACGCCTCGACCGTCAAGTCGACCTTAGCTGACGCATCCGCAAGCGGGTACGGTTCGATGCGAAGGCCTTCGATGTCCAACACTGCTGGCCCCGTCGATTGAAACGCGAAGATTGTGTCGAAAAGAGGATTTCGTGAGGGATCCCTTTCACCCTGGGCCAGACGGACCATCCGGTCGAAGGGATAGTCCTGGTGCTCTATCGCCGACAGTGCTTTCTTCTTAACGGATTCGAGGTAATCACTAAAGGCCGCGTCGGGCTGAGGGTTTGTCCTCACGGGCACCATATTGACGAACATCCCGGCTACTGACTGTAGGTCGCCGTGCATACGGTTGGCGACGGGTATTCCGACAATCAGATCCTCCTGTCCCGAGTACTTGTGCAGCAGAACGGTGTACGCGGCGAGGAGGGACACGAACAGCGTCGTATGGTGTGCCTTCGCGAGGTCGCGGAGCCGGACTGTCTGCTCCGAGCCCAGACGAATCGTGACCGTGTGACCGTCGAAGCTCGCTTCGGGAGGGCGAGGAAAGTCGAGCGGCAACTCCAACAGTGGAAGAGGGCCTTGCAACTGCAGCAGCCAGTACTGCTCCTGCGGCCCGTAATTTCCGCACTCCCACTCGCGCTGCTGCCACAGGGTGAAGTCCGTGTATTGCAAGGGGCATGGTTCGAGCTTCGCACCTCGATATAGCTGGCTTATTTCACGCATAAACATGGCTTCCGTGACACCGTCCGAGACGATGTGATGATTCGCCACAATGAGGATATGCCGCTGCTCGCCTACGGTCAGCAGGCTGGCACGGAACAGAGGCGGCGAGGCTAGGTCGTAATCTGCCCGCAGTTGGGACGCGACAACCGGTACAGCGGACTCCGTGCCTTCCGCACGCGCGAGCCGAAAATCGACCCTTTCGACGACGATCTTGACTGGAACGCCATTGCGGACCACGAATCCGCTCCGAAACGCCTCGTGTCGCTGAACCACTGCGCGAATGGCGTTCTCAACCTTCTCGATATCGAGGGGTCCTTCGATGAGCATGGGAAAGATGTTGTTGTAACTGTGATTCCATTTCGTCGTGTGCTGGTGCGCATACACCATTCGCTCGGAAAAACTCAGCGGATACTCTGGGAGTCTCGGGTTGCGCGGGATTCGGGTGCGGTGGCGGCGCGAGGCTCTGCTCGGGACGGCTAGATGGACGGCCAGTCCGGCGATCGTGGGATGCTCGAAGATCTCATGCAGCGGGACCGGTACCTCGAACGCTTGCTCCAGCCGACTAGACAAAATTGCCGCGGTCAGCGAGTGGCCGCCACAGTCGAAGAAGCTCCGGCTAACATTGACGACCGGGCAGTCGAGTATTTCACTCCAAATGACCGCGATCGTCTGCTCGGCCTCGGTTAGCGGCGGTTGCTCCGCATGTACAACAACGGCTTCCGGCGCGGCCGAGGGCAGGCGTCGACGATCGATCTTGCCGTTGCGATCCAGGGGCATTGCGTCCACCACGAACAGGGTGGTCGGGACCATGTAGCCGGGTAAGTGCCGCCTAGCATGGGCAGTAAGTTCTTCGGACGTCAGTGATGCGTCGGCCGCACGAGTGCAGAACGCCTGCAGGCACTTTTCGCCCTGCTTGTTCACTCGAACGATTACTGCCGCCTCTTTCACCCCTGGGTAACTCTGAAGCACTGCCTCGATCTCGCCCGGCTCGATCCGCATACCGCGGATCTTCACTTGCCAGTCCATGCGGCCAAGAAATTCGACGGTGCCGTCGTCGCGCCACTTCGCAACATCTCCGGTTCGATAGACGCGTTCGCCAGCGATGGACACGAACTTCTGTGCGGTCAAGTCTTCATCCAGATAGCCAGCCGCGAGTCCGTCGCCCGCGATACATAATTCACCGCTTACCCCCAGGGGCACTTGCGACCGACCATTCAAGATCAATACGCGAGTATTGGACAGTGGATATCCGACGGGAACACTGGTTGCGTCTACTGCCACATCGCTGACAGGGAAATACGTCGTAGAAAAAGTGCTCTCTGTGGGCCCATAAAGGTGCAGCAACTTGCCCGGACCAAGTCGCATCACAGCTTTCCGCATGTGATCGGCAGATGCGCGCTCACCGCCGGTCAAAATCTTCCGTAGCCCTACTAACGCGTCGAGTTTCTCGTCGACCATGGCGTTGAACAGGGCGGTCGTCATGAAAGTGACGGATACGCGCTCGTTCTCGAGCAGTGTCGCAATGCGACTCAAATCCCCTCGCGAATCGCTGTCCACAAGGATGAGGGTTGCTCCGTTGAGCAGAGCTCCGAATACCTCCATCAGTGATGCGTCAAAGGCGAGACTTGCCAATTGGAGCAGGCGGTCCGACGGGTGAATCACGAGGAAGTTGGAATCGACGACCGTCCGTACGACATTGAAGTGCCGGACGAGAGCGCCTTTTGGCTCTCCCGTCGAGCCGGACGTATACAGCACGCAGGCGACAGCAGATGGGTCGCGTTCTCGCAAGGGCTGCGGGTGGGCGGGATAACGCTCAGCAAGCTTCAGATCAACGATCTCGAAATCCAAGTCCTGGATTGGACCATGTTCGGCAACAAGTAACTTCGCCGAGCTCGATTGCAGCATTTGTGCGATCCTCGCGGGGGGCAGATCCGGCGAGATGGGTAGGTATGCGCATTCGGCTTTGAGGATTCCCAACACGCCGGCCACCACGTTGAGCGAAGGATCCGCCCACAGCGCGACGACATCGCCCGTTTTAGCGCCTTGGGATCGCAACATATTCGCCACTCGATTGGCCCGCTCGTCCAACTCGCGATAATCGATCGTCTTGTTCCGGTGTCGAAGAGCCGGATCCTCGGGCGACCTAGCCACTTGTTCTACAAAGAGGCGATCTAGTGTCTTCCACGGGTATGGGCGAGCTGTGTCGTTAAACGAAGCGATTCGCTTCCGCTCACCGGCCGAGAGAATGTCGATGTCTGCCAAATCGCCTGCAGGAGAGTCGATGAGGGCATCGACAACCGCGCAATAGTGCTTCGCCATTCGCTGGATGGTCGACGAGTCAAAGATCGAGGTCGCGAATTCGATCGAAAAATCAAGCCGGTCATCTACTTCCAGCAACCCGAATGTCAGGTCGAACTCTGCCTTCTCGTGGATGAACTGCCTAGGCGCCACCTCGAGATCGTCATACACTTGTGTTTGTAGACTCTGATGGAAGAACAAGACGTCGTATAGAGGGTTGCGACTCGGATCACGCGTCGGCCCCAACTTCTCCACGAGGCAGCGCACATCGTATCGGGAATGCAGTCGCCCCTCGCGCACTGCGTCGCTCACCTCAGCCAAGAAGGCACGGGCAGTCTTATCCGGACTGGCATTGGCGCGAATCGGCAATGTATTCATGAACATGCCGACGACTTCCGCCAGTTCGTCGCATGGTCGGACTTCGTGCGGCGTGCCGATCACAAGGTCTTCTTGGAAGCCGTATTTTGCGAGCAACACGAATACGGCCGTCATCGCCACATCAGGCAAGGGGACTCCGCGCGAGGTTGCGAACGCACGTAACTTCTTGGTCCGGCGCGTACCCATCGGGAAGTGCCGAATCGTGCCGCGAAAGTCGAAGACGGTAGGTCGGCGGTGGTCGGCGGGCAGCTGCAAAACTGGAAGTTCGCCCGCGAACTTGGAGAGCCAGAATTCTTCGTCCGCCGCTGAGTGCTCCGCCCCGGTCTCTACCTGGGAACCGTAAGAGCCGCGGATCTCCGGTAGGGGCATGTTGTGATACAGCCGGAACAGATCCCGAACGAGGATGTCCTCCGACCCGAGATCGCAGACGACGTGGTGGATATCCATCACGAGTACGTGCGAGGCCTCATGCTCGGCGAAATCGGACACACGCAGGAGAGCAGCTCTCAGCAATGGAGCCTCGTCCAGCGCGAACGGTCTGATGAAGTTGGTGATCTTCTTCGAGACATCCTTGGCCGCAACATTTTCGAGGTAGACCAACTCGAACGATGAGACTTCGTGGATTGCTTGCATCGGTTCGGTGCCGTACAGCGAAAAGGTTGCACGAAGTTGTTCGTGACGTTGCACCAACCGCAGGAGTGCCTGTTCGAGCCGCCGTGGGTCCACCTTGCCACGAAGTGTCCGAACTACTGGTGCGTTATAGGCGGTGCTTAGGGGATTCAAACGGTGGATGATCCAAAGGCGTTGTTGCGCAGATGTGAGCCGGTGCACGCTCATCGCCGGCACTTTAGAACAACTCCGATGCGGCGCGCTTAAAGCATGCTCGAATTCGGGCGATGTCTACTGCGCAACTTGTACGGAATGAACAAACCATCGTGTCGGAACCTACACTCGTGATGCAATTCAGGAGTGTTTGAACGGGCAGTGGGTGCGGCTGCACCCAGCTTGTCTCCACCGCGGACTCTAGGGAAAGGCCATCCACGTAGCCGAGGATGTTGAACATCAATATGTCAAGGTCCCCGAAGCCTTCGCCGGCGTCCACGAGCCGACAGATGTCCGACCATTTGGCTTGGGCTGCGGGTTCCGATACCAGATGCAGAAAGTTGACATTGTGCCGCTTAACGAATTCAAGTCGATCCATGATTGAACGTGTGATGTCCGGTAACGGCAATCGCGCATCCACCAATAATGGGATCATGTCGGTGAATTCGCCCACGGTGTCGTAATATCGCTGATCCTCGAACTGACGCCCCTCGGTAACAAACAATAGGGGCAACTCGTCCATCTCCAGATAGCGTTGAAGGCCCTTCACGTGAACAGCCAGAGCGAGCTCCCAAGGATGTTCCACTTGCCACCTATTGCTCAATGGCAGCACGATATTGAAGTTGGTGGCTGAATGCGACCCCGTCGTCGCCACCAGATGTTTCGCCCTCTGTTTGGATTCGTAGAAGTCATGGAGTCGAAACGCTCGCACGATCTCCGACGCTTCCACCCCCTGTGGTCCACGCACCACTTGGTGGACATAATCCGCGAATGATGGTGCCTCGTTGTTTAAAGGTTGTCCCTTAAGCACGGCATCGTAATGTTGCAACAAGTGGCGCGAAAGAATCTCCTTGGTGACCCTATCAAAGATCACGTGGCTCATGATCCAGGCCAAGAAATATCTATTTCCATCAAGTACCACTATGACGAGTTGATGGAGTATTTCCGTGTTCCTGTATACACGCATTGTGAGGGTCTCGGCTAGAGCCTGGATGGATACTGCGGTAGAGCCTTGGGTGATGTTGATTACCGGAACAAGCGGCACCTCTGCGCCATTATATTCGTATTCGCGCCAAGCACGACTTCCATCCAAATCGACGGGAAGACTCCGAAGTAGTCCGTGTTGCGCTATCAAGTTCCCATAGGCCCTCTGAAGGGCGGAAACATTCAGTGGGCGTTGCAGCGGTTCTATTGCTAATGGGGCTGGCGTTTCGAAACCAATTTGCAATTTTTGCATTGCAGTCATTGGGTATTCTTTCGCAATCGATGCGTCCGTGATAATTCCGGTATTGATGACAAGCGAATCGTTCAGGACTCGTGCGAGGTCACCGTCAACTCGCATACCCTGTTGCAAGACAAAATCGACCTCCGGCGAGTCGGCCGACATCATTGTTGGCTCCGACGTTTCTCTCAGCAGCTTCTCGATGGTCTGGCAGTGCAAGATGTCCCGCGCAGTTACGTTGTAGCCCGCACGCTTCAATCGCGATGCCAAGGTCATCGCGGTGATCGAGTCCCCACCGAGATCGAAGAACGAGTCATCCACCCCGACCCGCTGCACCCCCAACACCTGGGCGTAGATCCCGGCCAGAATCTCCTCAGTGGCCGTGCTCGGAGCCCGATACTGAGCACCCCGGTACTCC
>JAIBBE010000257.1 GCA_019694835.1 Fimbriimonadaceae bacterium
GACGGTAACGGCCCCAGAAATCCAACTCCCAGGCAAGAGCCCCGCCAATTCTCCAGTTGCTGAATTGCGGCGCGGCGAGGTTAGCAAATGGCGACCCGGGAGGGATATTCGGAAAGAGCGCTGTCTCAGTGCTTCGCTGAGTACGCGTGTAATCCCCAACGGCCTGTTGAATCTGTGGGAAGAACTCTCCGACGGCTATACCGCGCAGCGCTTGTGCCTCAGCCACCCGGAAACCCGCTTCGCGCAGCGTAATATTCTGCGAGTACGCCGTCTCCACGAGGCGGTTGAGCACCGGATCGTTGAAAACGGTCCACCAAGCGCGGTAGTCTCCTGGCTCGCTGGAAACACGCGAGCTTTGAGAGTCGATCCACTCGTCGGCCACCGGAGCGGCAGGCCGCTTGTAGTTGGGGCCGACCTTGAAACCGTTGTGGACGTATTCACGAACCCCGGTGCAGCCGCAGGTGCACAGCAAGGTCATCAGCCACACCGGCAGCAGAGGGGCGAGTAGCGTTGAACGTAAAAGGGCCATTTGATCCGTCTGTCCTCTATCTTCTATCTTCGCCGCCTGCCTTGAGGTGGTCTGCGAGAAGCAACGTCGCATTAGCGGACTGTCGCGTCCGAAAATAGTTATCGGCAAACCGCGCCTCTACGATTGATACAATCGGCACCACCAGAACCAATCGATGTGGACAAGGACTGTCGACAACCAACCATCGGAGTTCCCGGTTCAGAGCCGAGTTCGACCGTCCCATCCGACGTAGCGTGCCCGCTTGGGGCGCTTGGTGTCGTTAGGCAACACGCCCTGGTCTTTCCGGGCAAGGACGCCGCAAGCCTCAATATGGCTTCGGCTTGCGATCTTCCGAAAGCCGTCGCAGTCCGGCTTTCCAGCCCCTTACGTCGACGCCAAAAGTCCTTGGCACAGAATAATCCGCGAACCGGTGGACCATACCGCCGCGGATGACAACAGCTAGCGACCCAGCTCAGATGATTTCCCTGTCGCTTCCGTGGTCCCTCGCCTCTCGGCACGCGAACTGATTGCCGAGTTTCTGGGTTGGGCCAAGAAGCACACCCGCAGACTGAAGCTACTACTCGAAATCTCCTGACTCGATTCTCCCCGACCATTCCCAAGGATCTTCCGGCACCTGACCTGCGGCCATTTCAGGCACACCTACGCCACGGATGCCCTTCATCGAGAGGTTGAAGCCGGTTTGAAAAGCTTGGATTGGCACAGCTTTGGAAGCCGATAACATTTAATTTTCGGACGGACTGGTCAGTTAACAAATAGTGCCTCGGGAGATACCGATCAATGCCAGTCGATTCAAAAAGTCACCGCCCGGCGGGGCGTCCATCGGACGCTGAGCTTCAGGAGCGCCGGCGTGCAGAACCCCCCGCAGTTCGTCTCGCAAGAAAACGCACATTGCCCCGTTTTTCCTGGGAACATTCCACGTCCATGACTCACGGCTCGATACTCCGACACGCGATATCCACGGCTATTCCGCACCAAGCGGTCCAAAGGCATGTTTCGGGCCGGCTTAAATGGCTCGGTTGTCTGGCACTTTGGGCACTTCTGACTCCCACGGCCGACGCCGGGGGCCTGATTCGTGACGGCATTGGCGCAATCTCGATGGGCCGCGTCGGCACGAACATTGCGCACTCTGACAACGGTGCCGTGATCCTCGACAACCCCGCCGGCCTCGTCAACTTCGAGGGCCGCAACTATGTCGAGTTCGGGATCGACACCGTCATCCCCATGCTGCATTACACCGACCAGTTCAATAACACCAATAACTCCACCCAGCCGTTGCCCATCCCGGAATTCGCTTGGTACCACACGAGCGAAGACAGGAGTTGGGCGGTGGGGTTTGGCGTCTTCGCCCCGGCGGGATATACGGCCTCGTACATGCTTGAAAATCCCGTATTCGGTCCGGGGCTGCATCGCTATCGGTCGATGGGCGCCTACGCCAAGATTCTGCCAGGAATCGCCTTTCACATCACCGAGGACCTTTCCATAGGCGCGTCATTCGGACTGGGCGTCACGCGCATCCAGCTCGACGGACCATTCTTCCTTCAAACCGGTCCGCTCGCCGGGACGCCCGCGAACTTCGACATGTCCGTAACCGGGGCAGCACCGATCTGGAATATCGGCGTGCAGTATCAGCTTACCGACGATACGACCATCGGACTGGCCTACAACAGCGATGCCAACTTCGCGGCCAAGGGCAACCTGGACGCCGTGGTTTTGCCCGGCACGCCGCTCCAGTTCCCCTCGACCTTCAACTCGCGCCTCGCGATCACTTGGCCTCAGTCACTCGGGCTGGGGATCAAGCACACGATTGCCGACCAGCACCGGCTGTCGTGCGACGTTGTCTGGTACGGTTGGAGCAGCGCATTTGACGACCTGGGACTGACGCAGACTGCGCCCACCAATCCCATCGTGCCCATGCTGCTCGGCTCTTCCACGATCCACGACAACCTGCCTCTCAACTGGGCGGACGAGGTTTCGATGCGGTTCGGCTACGAATACTTTGCGACCGACAACGACACCTGGCGGTTCGGGTATGCTTATCATCCGTCTCCGGTCCCGTCGAACACGCTGAACCCGTACCTCGACGGGATCCTGGAGCACGCCGGTTCCATCGGTTATTCGCACCGCTGGGACGGGTGGCTGCTGAACCTGGCCTACCAGTACGATTGGGGCCCCACGCGGGCGGTCAAAGAGAGCATTATCGCGGGAAGGAATTTCGCCAACAGCACGCTCAAGGCCCAGGCGCACTGGATCGCCATCAGCGTCTCACATAATTTCTGAGCGAGCGCCCGCGTGTTTCACGCTTGAGATTCCAAGAAGCGCGCCGTGGTTCAACTGTTGTCTGGTTTACATTCGGAATTCATTCTTCCGGCCAATATGCCGTGAAGGAAGCAGTCAAACCTCAACCTTTCCTTGGAAAATCCCATGTCCATGACTTACGGATTGAAACTCCGAATTGCGATTTCTCACGCCAGCATCCATTCTGTGCTCGCAGTGCTCCTTGTGAGCGTTCTGCAGGCCAGTCCCGCTGTGGCGCAGGAAATCGCCTGGCGCACCGACGTTGACGAAGCGATGAGCGAATCCGCCCGAGAGGACAAACCGATGCTCGTGATGGTTTCGGCCAGTTGGTGCGGGTATTGCCGCAAGATGCTACGTCAAACCTTTCCCGATCCGGCCGTTTCGACGCGGGTCAACTCGCAATTCAACCCAGTCTTGATTGACGCCGACCGGGAGCAGGCTCTGGTCAGGAGTTGAAGCTGAAGGGATTGCCCACGATGCTTGTTGTGGCTCCTAACCGGAGAATCCTGGCGAGAATCAGCGGGTTTCAGTCGGCAACTCAACTTGATGCGAAATTGGACTCGATCATGGTCGCCGAGGTGAGTCGCGCGAATGGGAAGGAGGCTGTCGCCGCACGAACGGCGAAGGGCACAGTCCGAAAGACGGAGCCAGCCAAGCGGAAGATTCCGACGCCGACACGAAGACCTTCGGAATAGTCCGTCAGTCGGATCGGGACGCCCAGGCACCGACTGGTCGGGCGCATGATGCAAGCGGCGAGCGTTTCGCGGCGTCGGCAGCCGAGGCGGGTACCGTGGGCCGCCACAGGGGCGGACTGGACGCCGCGAATCGCGATCTCGAAGGACATACCTTCCACAGCGAGTGATGCCGCTGCCACGGATGCTGACTTCCGCGATTTTGATTCTGCGCACTGCTTAAGGATTGACGCGCCGCGCGCAAGATTCTGTGACGCAGCACACGTATTCTGACAAACGTCGGAATGCAGGAATATGTCCGTAATCTCGAAGGGCTGACCGCCGGTACAGCGACCACCGATTCGCAATCGTGACTGTCCGAGCGCCAAGCAAAGCACCTAGCTCATGCGGGAGTCAGTCTTTAACCGATATCTCGTGCAGCGCTCATACCCTCCCGGCTCAACGGTCGTCGAGGCGGTCTTATCCGCTTGACAATGAACAGACAAGTTGACGGCGGTGATGCAGGGTAAGCCCGATGCAGTGGACATTGCCCGTGACGCTGCCTTGAAACTTGTGAGCGGAGCAAGATCGGTGTAACCACTTTTTTTTTTGCGAATATCAAATAGACAGACCTGTCTGTATTGTTTACGGTTTCCAAGGGCAGCAGCCTATCGAGACGGACCACTTCGGAACGTCGAGTTGCTGTCCGCTCGGGCCGTGAGGAGATATGACCATGCAACGTATCCATTCCGTCGAACCGACGACCGCCCAAGGCCGGACTAAGGAACTGCTCGATACCGTGCAGCAAGCCTTTGGTGTCATTCCCAACACCGCCAAGGTGATGGCCAACTCGCCCGCCGTCCTCGACAGCTTCCTCGCCTTCAGCACCGCGATGGGTGGAGCCAGGAGCCGGTATAAGTCCCATACGCGATGGATCACGTGTCCGTCGTGCGTGTCGATCAGGTGCGTGCCGCAATTCGTGTGGCCGGCCAGGTGGATCTGAACGACCCGTTCGTGGGGGATCGACTCGATGTATTCCGCCGGATCGAAGTCGTGATTCACGCTGGAAACGAAGACGTTGTTCACGTCCAGGAGCAGACCGCAGTCCGCTTCTTCGGACATCCGCGACAGGAATTCCCATTCGGTCATCGTGGACGCCGCGAACGTCACGTAGCTGCTTGGGTTTTCGAAGATCAGAGGCCGCTCCAGGTAGTCCTGGACAATCCGAATACGTTCGACGACGTGGCGCAATGTCTCGTCGTTGAGCGGGATCGGCAGCAAATCGTGGGCATTCAGCCCGGCGACGCCCGTCCAGCACAGGTGGTCCGACACCCACCGGGCGCGGACCGCATCGGCCAGTTTCTTGAGCTTCCGCAGGTACTCGAAGTTCAGCGCGTCGGTGCTGCCGATCGACAGCGAAACGCCGTGCATGACGACTGGCTACCGCTCGGCGGCCTGTTCCAGGACGTATCGTGGTCGTCCCTCCGAGTCCATGAAGTTCTCAGAGATGATCTCGAACCAGTCCACTTCGGGCTGGTTCTTGAGGATATACGAGAAGTGGACCGTTCGCAGACCCACCCCCAGCCCGACGTTGGGGTATGACGATATCACTTTCAGCGTGACGCCCGAAAACCACGCCGCCCCGTCGCCGCTCGCAAACTGGGCTGCGAGCCGGGCGCGGCTGACTCGAAGTCGATTGTTTCGATGAACGGCCTAGATGCCGTGGTGTGCAGTGCTGTCAGTACAGGTTGGTCGTCAACATCGCTCGATAGACTTCCGCCTCGGCGATCGAATCGGCCAGAGCGTCGTGCGCGTGCGTGTTCGCGACATTGAACTTCTTGCAGAGGGCGTCGAGATTCACCCGTTTGAACGGCGGATGTTCTCCCTCGAACGTGGCCCGGTCGTTGATCGACAGGGCGTAGAGCATGGAGTCCCGTGCGTTCGAGTGAAACAGTTCGCTCGTCAGATCGACGCCGAGCCACGCCTTCAGGAAGCTTGCCTCGAAGGCCCAGTTGTGGGCCAGCGGCACCAGGCACTTGCCGACCGGCAAGTCGAGCTTGGCGTACCATTCGAGCAGCATGTCCTGAACCCGGTCGGGATGCGGTGCGTGGGCCACGAGGTCTTCGATGCAGAGCCCGTGGACCTTCGTCGAACGCTTGTCCGCCCGCTCGGGATGGAGTGGCGCAACCGTCGTATAGAACGGGCGCACCTCTTCCATCGGTCGGATGTCCTCGTTGAGAGGCACCACGGCAATCTGGATGATCTCGTGATAACCCGCTCGACGACCTGAAGTCTCCAGATCGACCACTGCGAGCACATTGCCGTACAGATGGTGCATACCGGGGTAGACCTTACTCATCGGCGTTCCAGGGCTCGATCTTCTCGACGGCCATTGCCCGGCGGATCTCTTCTCGCGAGCGGGACGGCATGGGACCTTTGCGCCGGATGATCCATTCCGCCCAGCGGCGAGCTTCCGCGTGGAGCGACGCCATCGAGCCCTGCTCGCCGATGACGCTGGTCCAGCGGTCGAAGCCGAGCAGCATTCGATCGGGCCGGTTCTTGCCGGGACCATAGCCCGGCCGAACGACCTTAATGAGCACGCCGTTGCGAACCTCGAACTCGTTCGTCTCGTCCGGGAACCGCACGTCGGGAACGATCAGCACAGTCGGCTGCTGGCCGTTGACCGCGTGGTCTCCCCTGAAGATGTAATCTCGCCAGGTGCCGGACCAGACGTGATCGCGAACGGCGTCGGTTCCGAAGTCCACCCAGATTTGCCGCGGGGATTTGCCGAGTTCGGGGAGCACGACTTCGCGGAGCTTCTCGCCCTCCTTGGTCTCGTAGAACTCGGGCTCGCGGAGCCCGGCCCAGCCGTAAAGCTCGTGGCACACCTGCTTGAGCTTCCAGGCGAACGAACGCTTGAGGTAGAGCCCGAACGGGTCGATGGCAGCGAGTTCCTGAATCAGATAGTTGGCGAACGAGTCCTTTCCCGTTCGCTTGTAATGGCCGAGGCCGATGAAGAAGGTCATGCTGTGGCGAGTTCCTCCAAGATGGGACTGTCGTACTGAACTTCCGCGAAATCACCTCCGTGCCGCCGTGCGAACCGACGCAGGTTCGCCGGCATGTCCTCCACTTCCACCTCGGCCACGAGAACGGCCGTCTGCACTGATCGAGAGAGGGAGCCGTTGAGGCGGTAGACGAGAATCGTCACGAGGCACCTCCTTCCCCGGCAGCCGGCTGCGGCGCAGGTCCGAGCAGCAGGTTCGTGATGTAGAGCTTGTTGGCCGTTCCGTGCTCAGTCAGATGCGGGTGCGGGAGCGATTTGCTGACCTTTTGCTTGGACCACTTGTAGTGCTCCTCGGGGGCCAGCCATCCCTTGAACCGCTCGTAGAAATCGGCGAACAGGACCCTTTCGTCCTGGGCAAAACGGCATTCGTCCAGGATGAACCGAGACAACGGATCGCGCGCATCATTTTCGGCCCGCTGCTTGTTGGCCGTGTTCACGACGGGCAGACGGAGGCGACCTCCAATCGGCGGGAGCGTCAGATCGTGGATGGTTCGCAGGAAGTTGGGAGCTTCCTGCTCCAGCTTCGTCATCAGCAGCGGCTTGGGGATTTCTTCATCCAGATCGGGGACGAAGAACATCGTGATGCGCGTGTCGCCCGGAAAGATCGGGCAGGCTTCCCGCTGGTTGGCGCACTGAATCCAGTGAGTCGTGTTGGGCTGGTCGTAACTGTCCGTCCGCATCTTGCGGATCGAGATCGTCGGGCTCGTGACCCAGTCCTTGATCTTGTTGTAGGCCGCCGCGCCAGCGACCGAGATGTCCTTTTCTTCCACGACCGCCAGCACGGCGCTGGCCAATTCGCCGTTGAAGTCGTTCTGGTTCGTCAGACAGCGATCGGCTTTGACCACGCCCCGCGTCATCAAACAGCGATCGAGCGATTCGTGGATGATTGACTTGCCGCTGTTCTGCTCCCCGTAGAAGAACAGATAGGGCAGCGGTGCAAAGCAATCGCGGAACATGCAGGCGATCCACATCAGCAGGTAATCCCCGCCGGTGCGAATGTTCGCCCGCTGCGCCCATTCGAGGTTCTTGATGACGGGCGTCAGGTCCTGGCCGCAGTGATGGAGGATGCGATCCCAGTGCGGGTGCGGACCGGGCTCCAACGAGGGCGGGACCCTGAACTGGGCGGCATCGACGTTCCAACGGCGATCGCCGGGGTACTCGGGCTGGAATGGAAGATGAACGAGCGTCCAATCGTCGAAGTACGCCTCGCTGGAGATCGCATCCGCCTCGGTTTTCTGGTAGCCGGCGCACGCCAACAGCATCTTGGCGTTGTCTTTGTTGGTCGTTCGTTTCCAGCCGCCATTTTTGCGTTTGATGGCCCACCCGGCTTCGACACCATTCGGCGTCGTCAGGACGCGGAAGATGCCGTCCACGCAAGTCAGTTCGGATTCCTTGTCGGCGGGCTCGGCCTGGGCGTCAACGACCTGCTCCCAGTAGTTGCCCTTCTTCGTTTTGGTCCACCCCGAACCCGGCTTCTCCTCTTCTTTGCCGGCCATCTGGGCTCGCAGGACGAGACGGCCGTCTTTGTTGCGGCGCAGGATCGTGGAACGATCCTTGAGCTTCTCCGGGATGCTCACCTTTTTCCCGAGCACGGCGATCGCCTCGGCGGCTTCCTGGGCCGTGTCGAACTCGAATCCGCCTCCGTCCGAAAGCTCCGCGCCGCCTAGCGCCTTGGCGGCCGTGCCCAGATCGGGCAGACGATTGAAGTAGCAGGTCGTCCAGTTGTCCCGGTCCTGGGTCCAGGTGTCGGATTCAACGATTCCAGGACTGAAGCGATAGACTCGCCAACCCCCATCGGACAGGGGAAACATGAAGCAGTTCGGCGTGCCTTTGTCGCTGCCCTTGGAGATCGTCTTGAAGACGCCTTTCAGCTTCAGCTTCGACTTGATCTCTTCGTCATCCATCAAGTCGGACAGCGCCTTGGTATGCGTCTGCAACAGGTGATGGTCGGGAATCCAGACGGTCGAGTAACCGCTTTCCCGCAAGGCGTCGATGATTCCTTTGTGAGCGGCGTCGAGGGTGATGATCTTGCGAGCCGAGGCCAG
>JAIBBE010000046.1 GCA_019694835.1 Fimbriimonadaceae bacterium
CGTTCGGCGCAGCAGTTGATGGCGCAGCCGATCACCTGTTCAAGGTTACGAACCCGCGCCGCGTCATGGCGTTCATCTACAACAACACCGAGCTTCGAGTGAAGAACGTTACTTCACCGTCGAGCGGCGGAATTGGAACGACCGTCTACACGCTGGACCCCGAGTTCGCAGCTACGAGCACACCGGGCGGCCCAGTCTGGCCCGCACCGTTTGATGCCTTCGCGCCGCTACCGCGGTAACGAAGTCCTCAAGTAGGAGCCCCGACCCCGAAAGGGGTTGGGGTTTCGGGACCCCTATCGAAAGATAGGGGTCTCTTTCTTTCTCCGCCGCAGTAAGATCGAGATGGATTTTGCTGATTCGTTCCTCGAAAGTTGCGTAGTCAAAGAAGCTCCCCTTTTCCCATGGCAGCCATCGCTGAATCCTCGCCCGCACCCGGGCATATGGCAGAGAATGCCGCCCGAGTCGTGTGGGCTCTGGCGTGGCCCGCGGTTGCCCTGAATTCGCTCCAGGTCATCAACACCCTGCTCGATCGCGGCTTCATCGGCCACTTGCAGGCCGCTGCGCTCACCGCTCACGGCGCATCGACGAACGTGATGTTCCTCATGTTCAGCCTCGCGATGGCGCTAGGGACGAGCGCGACTGCTATCGTCAGTCGAGCCTTTGGAGCTGAAAACCACCCAGAGGTTCGACAGGCGAGCAAACAGTCGCTGGGCCTGGCCCTCATCGGTGGCTTCCTGTTGGCGGCTCTCTGTTTCGGCATCGCGCCTCTCTTTGCCAGCGCGCTTCTGCCCGCAAAGGACACCGCCGCCCAATCCGAAATGGTCGGCTTCATTCGTGCTTACTGCTTGGGGCTACCGGCGATCTACTTGATCCAAGTCCTAGCTGGCTCGCTCCGAGGAGTCGGCGATACGCGCAGCCCCATGATGATTTCCGGATTCCAAATTGGACTCCATATCATCCTGAACTACCTGCTCATTTTTCCTCCCCATGAATTCTTGGGCCTCAAACTCCCAGGAGCCGGATGGGGGTTGGTGGGTGCCGCGTCTGCCCTTAGTCTAAGCGCCTGGGTCAGCGCCATTGCCTACGTGCTCTATGCCTCACGAACGCCGCTGGGCGAGCAGTGGCGGATCAGGCTGCCAAGGTTGGACTGGGTGAACCGTATTCTCAAGATCGCGATCCCCGCGGCGGTCATGTCGGTCCTCCGGGTTGGTTCGTTGGCGGCCTTTACGCTGGTGTTGGCAAGCCTTCCCGGTGATCAAGGCTCGATTGCCATTGCCGCGATGGGTACTGGGTTCGCGATCGAATCGGTGATGTTCATGCCTGCGTTCGGGCTCTCGATGGCAGCCGCATCGCTCGTGGGCCAAAGCCTGGGCATGAAGCGGCCGGACCGTGCCGAACGACTCGCCTGGACAGCCGGGAACTACGGCGCGGTCGTAACCGCAGCGCTCGCAATTCCGGTCTTCATTGCAGCACCGGCAATCGCAAACCTCCTTCTCGGGAGCAAAGTGGCCATCGCCTCGGAAGCAGCAAACCTAATCCGGGTTCTCTGCGCCACCGAGATCCTCTTCTGCTACGCCATGACGATGGTAGGGGCGATGCAGGGGGCGGGCGATACCGTGCGCCCAATGTGGCTCACGATCATCTGCATGTGGGGTCTGCGGGTTCCTTTGGCCTGGATGCTCGCCCTACCCCTCGCGATGGGTTCGATGGGGGCCTGGATCGCCATGAGCTTTACGCAAGCCGTTCAGGGGCTGCTGTCGATCTGGATGTTCAAGCAAGGCAAATGGAAAGACAAGAAGGTCTAGTCGCCGTCGTTGGGCTTGGCCAAATTGGCGGCTCCATCGCGCGCCGTCTCTCCGCAGTCGGCCACGAAGTCATCGGAGTTGATCCAAATGCCCAGGTACTTGCCCAGGCTCAAGAAGTCGGAGCCATCAAGGTCGGATTTGGCCACGTCGAACAGATACGATCGTCGGTCGAAGCGATCTTCTTGGCCAGTTGGCCGAATTCAATTCTGGACCTCCTTGCTCACCCGGCCCGGCTCCCAACGACGAAGCTGATCACGGACTGCGCGAGTATCAAGGCTCCCTGCGAAGCCGCCTGCGATCCTGGCATCAGCGCCTTCTACGTTGGGGGCCATCCGATGGCCGGGAACGAAGGCGTTGGTTTCGCGTCATCGCGTCCCGATCTCTTCCAGGGACGTGCTTGGGCGCTCTGTCCACTCACGACCTCGCCTTCGGAGGCCGTCGACCTTGCGGTCCACTACGTCGAGGCCCTCGGTGCCAAGCCCGTGGTGATGTCGTCTGAGGCCCATGATCGAGAGGTAGCCCTGCTAAGCCATCTCCCCAATCTGCTTGCGAATCTGCTCGCCATCCTCGGCGAGGACATCGAGCACCCCGAACTCGCGGCTGGCACGTGGAACGGGGTGACGCGTGTTGCAGGCTCGATTCCCGACCTTTGGACCGAGATATTGCGGCAAAACCAAGAGAACCTGGGGATGAGAATCGACGACCTCATCGCGCTTCTCCAACAAGCCCGGAGCAAGAGTGAATTCGAATCGCTCTGGCAGAGAGCGGCGGAAATCAAGAACAATCAGCGCTGGTGAGCACGCTAACCATCCACCCGGTCGAGTCGCTTCGCGGCGAGATTCGACCACCGTCGGACAAGTCTCTGACCCACCGTTCCTACATGCTCGCTGCAATCGCTCAGGGCAAATCCGTCGTTCGAAATCCCCTTCGCGGAGAGGACTGTGAAGCGACCCTCGATTGCCTCATTCAGATGGGGCTAGGAGCAAATTGGATCAGCAGGGAAGAGGTGAGCCTTACGCCTGCCGAGGAATGGTCGCAACCGATTCACGACCTTGATTGCGGCAACAGCGGGACAACCATGCGGCTGCTCAGCGGACTGATCGCCTCGCGGCCGCTTGACGTGAAGCTCACCGGAGACGCCTCGCTGAGCCGCCGACCCATGAAGCGAGTCGCTGAGCCATTGCGGCTCATGGGCGCGACCGTTGAGGGCGACACGCCGCCGCTCCACATCATGGGTACGCAGCTGAAGGGGATTGACTACCGAACTCCCGTCCCGAGTGCCCAGATCAAGTCTTGCGTGCTCCTGGCCGGTTTGAGGGCGGAAGGCGAGACGGCCGTCACCGAGACTGAACTCAGCCGCGACCACACCGAGCGGATGCTACGGGCGTGCGGCGTACGGGTGGATACCTCGATGACCGAGCATGGATGGCGGGCTGCGCTGCAGGGGGGCCAAGTGCTCAGTCCGCTCCAGATGTCAGTCCCAGGAGATATCTCGTCGGCTGCGTTTATGATGATCGCGGCGGCCCTGGTGCCCGGTTCGGAAGCGTTCCTCCGCCAAGTGGGAGTCAACCCAAGTCGAACGGGAATTCTCGATGTCCTCGATGAGTGTGGAGTTCGGTACGAGCGGCAGAACGAGGTTGAGGAAACTGGCGAGCCGTCCTGCGACCTCGTGGTCTGGAATACGCCAGACCTGAGTCCGTTCAAGGTCGCCGGACCTCTCGTCCCGCGCCTCATCGATGAAATCCCGGTACTTGCCGTCCTGGCAACCCAATGTCACGGCGTCAGTCAAATCCGCGACGCTGCTGAACTTCGAGTTAAGGAGAGCGACCGTATCGAACGCGTCGCTTCCGGATTGAGGCAGATGGGCGCGCAGGTCGAAACCTTTGATGATGGGATGGCGATTTCAGGGCCGTGCCGGCTCAGCGGCGCCTGCATCGATGCCGAAGGCGATCATCGTCTCGCGATGGCCTTCGCCGTTGCTGGCCTCATTTCGAACGGTCCCGTCGTGATCGACGGAGCTGAGGCCATCCAAACGAGCTATCCTGCCTTCGAATCCGACCTAATGCGTCTCGCCCCCACCTAACGAGCCATGATTTTTCGATCTAATGAGCCCTACGAGTCCAGCCGAATCCATGCGGCTGCTGTCTATTGCTCGGACGGCCGACTTGGGAATCACTTCGATGATTTCATTCAGCAGTGCCTCGGCTTGCCTCGATATGACCGCGTCGCCTTGCCGGGTGGACCAGCCTCACTGCTCACCTACCCGCAGGTTCGATTGGAACGACAAGGGATCTTGGAAGAGTTGGCCTTCTTGGCCGAGGCCCATGGACTCACCCGAATCGTGCTTATTGCGCACTCGGGATGCGCCTTCTACCGGGCGCGACTCGGCTTGACCGAGCCCGGGATGGAGTTCGTTCAGCGCACTGACATTGGACGTGCGGTCGCCTTAGTCCATGCTACGACCGGCGTTCAGCAGATTGAGGCCTACTTTGCCCGCAGTGAGCCAGACGCCGTCACCTTTGAGCGTATCCCGGTATAGCAGCCTACTTGGGTGGGTCGACTTGGCCACCGAGGCCAATGTCGACCGGCGTGAAGATGCCTCGGTAGACCCGCAGGTCTGCGATACGGCCATTGAAAGGCTGATTGTGAACGCCTTTCTCGTTTTGGACGTTGCCGACCGAAACTCCCGGGGCCTGGCCCTGATCGAGGTTGGCAAAAGGCCGAATCGAGGTCGTGGTGAACGCCATGAGGGTGCCATCGACATAAAGTTGGAGGCGACCGGTGGCGGTGTCGAAGTTGCCCAAGACGTGATGCCACGAGTTCAAGGGAATCTCGGCGGTGGTATGAATCCCTCGATCCTCGTCGTTCTGCACGCTGAAGTTGACGGTTCCATTTCCGTGGATGACGAGGGTAAACGGGTCGTGCCCACATCGGTCATCGCCACGGAAGAGGATCTGCGCGCCGGGACCATCGGTAACGTACTGCCGCAAGTTGAGCCAGGTGGAGACCGTAAAGGACTCGGTTAGGCGCAAAGCGGGGACATCGCCGAGCAGGATGCCCGATCGTGGTCCGGAGAAGTCGAAGGCCGCCCCATCACGGGTTTTGATGACGGTGGTCCCGGGCGAGAAGATCGGTTTCACGACCACACCCTCAATCGTGATTCGTCCATCACTTCGTAGCCAAAGCACCGGCTCTGGCAACTGGGCCATCCCGGCAAACGCGATCAAGGGCAATAGGTTCATCTCACTCCTCCGGTAGTCAGACGGCTCAATAGACTCGGTGGTTACTCTCCCCCGTGGCGCGGCCGTCCCGCCCGCGCTGAACAAGAATACCAAGGTTGCATCGGCTTCTCGGGATGCCCCAGCGTACCTGATAGGGTTCGACGGACTCGAGCCGGCGGGACCACTAGCATCCCCCAACTTGGAACTTGTTCACCTCCTTCGAGGCTTCCCCAGCGCGGCCGTGACGGCCGCGCCACAGGGGGTTAGCCGAGCTTGCCGACGAAGTCGGCAAAGCTCATCGCACCAAGGTCGCCGTCTTCGCGCGACCGCACTCCGACCGTGCCCGCCTCCATATCCCGGTCTCCCACAATCAGCATGAAGGGGACTTTCATCTTCTGGTTCTCGCGGATCTTCTTGCCGAGCGTTTCGCGGCGGCGGTCGATCTCGACTCGATATCGGGCACCGATCGGGGCGATACCAAACGAATCGGGATCGGCCGCGCCCTCATATTCGGCGATGTTCAGACCCGGAGTCGGGAAGCCCTGCAACGCACGGGCCAACGCCTCGGCGTAGCCAACGTGCCGATCCGAAATCGGTAGCACGGCGACTTGCACGGGCGCAAGCCAGAGCGGGAAGGCACCGGCGTAGTGCTCCGTGAGCAGGCCGACCATGCGGTCCATCGAGCCAAACGGGGCGCGGTGGATCATGATCGGGCGGTGGGGCTTGCCGTCCTCGGCGATGTACTCGAGGTCGAAGCGCTCGGGCAGGTTGTAGTCGACCTGCACCGTCCCCATCTGCCAGTCGCGTCCGATGGCGTCCTTGATCAGCAGGTCGAGCTTCGGGCCGTAAAACGCGGCGTCTCCGGGCGAAATCTCGTATTCGAGGCCCATCTTGTCGCACGCGGCCTGGATCGCCTTCGTCGCGGCGTCCCAATTCTCGTCGTCGCCGACATACTTGTCGCTGGCCGGGTCCTTCGTTCCGAGGCGGGCGCGGTAGTCGCTGAGGCCAAGCTTCTTGAGCACGACTTGCATCAACTCCACGACGCCAATGAACTCGTCGAGGAGCTGATCGGGGCGCACAAAGAGGTGCGCATCGTCCTGCGTGAATCCACGGCAGCGCATGATGCCGTGGACTTCGCCGCTCTGCTCGTAGCGATGGACCGTCCCGAACTCAGCGAGCCGGACGGGCAGGTCGCGATAGCTCCGCATGTGCGAGGCATAGATCTCGATGTGGAACGGGCAGTTCATCGGCTTGAGGATGTACGTCTCGCGATCTTCATCCTCCATGAACGGGAAAAGCTTGTCCTTGAACGTGATGATGTGCCCGGACTTCTCGAAGAGCTTGATGCTGGCGAGTTGGGGCGTGACGACAGGTTGGTAGCCTCGCTTAACCTGCTCGTCGCGCAGGAAGTCCATCATCGTCTCGCGCAGGACCGCGCCCTTAGGCAGCCACAGCGCGAGGCCGGGGCCGACCTTGGGCGACCACATGAACAGCCCGAGTTCGCGCCCAAGCACACGGTGGTCGCGCTTCTTGGCTTCTTCCAGGAAGTGCAGGTACTGCTCAAGCTCGTCCTTCTTCTCGAAAGCCGTGCCGTAGATGCGCGTGAGTTGCTTGTTCTTCACGTCGCCGCGCCAATAGGCACCAGCAAGCGACATCAGCTTGAAGTGCTTGATCTCGCCCGTGTTCTCCACGTGAGGTCCGCGGCACAGGTCGATGAACCGGTGCGAGCCGTTCTTCTGGTCGTAGAAACTGACTTCCTCACCCTCGGGGACGGCGTCGAGAAGTTGGAGCTTATACAGCGCCGTGTCTTCGCCCTGCCCGAGCGTGCACTCTTCGAGAATGATCTTGCGAGCCTCGTCGCGGTTGGCGGCGACCTTTCGCTCGATGGGCATTTTTAGCCCCGAAAGCTCGCGCATCTTCTCTTCGATGCGCACCAGATCATCGTCCCCAATCTTCTCATCGAGATCGATATCGTAGTAGAAGCCATTCTCGACGGGGGGGCCGATGGCCAACTTGACGCCAGGATAGAGTTCGGTGAGCGCCTGAGCCATCAGGTGGGCGGCGGAGTGCCGAAGACGATAAAGATAGCTCTGTTCGTAAGACTCGCTCATGATTTCTCCTCCCTGACCAAGGGACTGGGTTGTATGTGAGCGAAAAGTATACCCGGTTGCGGTCGATGAACCGGAACTTTGTCGTAGAATAGTCTAGTCGCTGATCTGCTAGCCCGCGCCCCTCCCTGTCCCTCCCCCGATTCGGGAGAGGGGACTCTCGCGATAACGACACCTTGGGGCAAAGCCCTTCCGACACTGCCAGCGTCCAAGCCCTCCGATTTCTTCAAGCTATCGAACCCGCTGATCGATCTCAATCAAGTCCCCTCTCCCGGCACGGGGGAGGGACAGGGAGGGGGCGCGGGCTATCACTTCATCGAAGCTCACCATGTCGTCGCCCAAACCCTAAATCAGGTAAATCAAAAGCATGCTCCGCAACCCGAACCGCGAGGCGACCGAGAAGGCGCGCAAGCTCCGAAAGGGCTTGAGCGAGTCGGAACGCATTCTTTGGAAGCGATTGCGAGGCCACGGCGTCGGCTTCCATTGCCGGCGCCAAGTGCCGGTAGGCACTTACGTGTTGGACTTCTACGTTGATGAAGCCAAACTCGCCATTGAAGTCGATGGCGACCTTCATTGCGAACCCGAGAGAAGAGCGCGGGACGCGGTTCGAGACGCCTATCTCGCCAGTCGCGGTGTCGAGACACTCAGGGTGCCCACGTCCGAGCTTTACGAGTCGCTCGATGCGGTCGTCGAGGTCATCTATCGCCGATGCTGCGAACGGGTCAGGTCGCGATCCCTTTCCCGGACCGGAAAGTCCGCGTGATGCGGCGTCGTGATGTGAGTTAGCTCTGGTTGAACGCGAGCGCCCCCTCCCTGTCCCTCCCCCGTACCGGGAGAGGGGACTCATGCGAACACGACACCCTGGGGCCAAGTCATCTGATCATTGGAGGTCTCCGAACCTACCCATCCACCGCAGAACTACCGAACCCACGGATCGATCCCAATCAACTCCCCTCTCCCGGGACGGGGGAGGGACAGGGAGGGGCGCTCGCGTTCAACCAGAGCTACCGGGGTAGGGGTGGGAACGCGTCGAACGGAGCCGGGAATGTCGGCTGGCTCGGCCACGTCGTATTCGCCATCATCGGGTCCAGCGTCGTGATCAGGCTGCCGATACCACCAGAGTTCGGCGACGTGATGTTCTTCACGCGCAGTTCGGTCTCGGTGTTGAGGAAGCACATTGCCCGCCGTGGGTTGCGGACGGTGAACTCAGCACCGGTCGTGCCATCAATTGCGGCACAGCACGGATTGTTCGCATTCAGCTGCTGCGTGATGAAGGCACCAAGTGCTGCCTGAGTTCGCTCGTCGCGGAGGAGCTCAACCTGATCGGTAAAGCCGCCGTCGAAGCTGCGTGCGAACGCAATGTAGTA
>JAIBBE010000120.1 GCA_019694835.1 Fimbriimonadaceae bacterium
TGGTCCGATCGGTTGGGTTGTCGATCCGGACGGGCACCCCAGGCTCTTCTAGCGACCAGATCCAACCAAACTCGATATCGATGGTCCTCAGGCTGCCGCCGGGAATGGAGCCCCCCATGGCGCCAATCATCGCGAACAACAGGGTTACGATCGCAGTCATAGCTTCCATTTCACTCTCAGTCCTCGGACGCTCCTCCATTCTAGTGAACGAGCAGAGTCACCTCAGCGCGGCGCTCGTCGGCGGTGACGCTGTCGGGAGCGCGGCCGGAGTCAGGGGCGGGTATGGGTGGCTCCGGGCAACCCTCCACAACCGAAATGCCGCCAGCGGTACCTATGCTCAAGCGCCCCTGAATGCACGCCTATCCGGGGATGCGGTAATGCGCGACCAACTTCCTTGCACGCCCTTCCCACCGCTTGTCCGCACGACACTTTCCTGCGAAGTCAGACGCGAACTGCGCAAATCCAGCTCCGAAGGCTTCGATAAGCGCTCCCAACTCCACAGGAACAACCTCGCGCCCCGTCATTCGCTTCACTTCATCGCATCTCGCCTGAGCAATCGAAGGATCGCTGCTGCTCCAGTACGCGGCCACCTCGCGCACCTTTGCGTTCCGCGACAGCTTGGACTCGGCGCCGTAGGCGTGCAGGAGCGCGCACCGCGCGCCCCAAAGGTCCGCTGCACTTGCCTGAAGCCGGGCGCCGGGAATCATGTACTTGTCGACCCAGTCCCTGAAGGTCTCCCCGTCCGCGTCAATCGTCCCGAGCGGGGCGTCGAGCAAGCCTGCGGCGTCAATGGCCCCGTACATGATCATCATGAGCTGGGTGTAGAGCCCGGCCTCCGCGAGCACCTTCATCGCCTCGACTGTGCTGCGTTGAAAGGAACCGAAGGCCCGCTCGGCTTCGGCTGAAGCATCCCACGTGGCACACATGCTCACACCCTCCTGTCTTGGCCATCATGCGGAGTGCTGCATCCCACGCCGCCTGACTCGCACAACCCTGTCCAAGATACGGGGCGCAGTCGAAATTCGTCTGCCCCGCTGCTCCACGACCAATCCAGGGTGTCCGGACCCCAATGGCGCGGGAGACGCCTTGATGACCCCCGCAGCGGCCGCGGGCAGAGTCTCAGAGACTCGGGACCCATTGGGGCGCTCTCGCCGCCCAACGCCTGACCACGCGGTGATGACCACGCGGCGCGCAGAGACACGCGCGCACAGTGCGCCCACGCGAACTCCCCACGCCGAAGGCAGAAACGCCGCCGATCACACGGCTGCGTTCTTGTTTGAAGTCGTTCGGCGCGGACGGCATTCGAAGTGGCGCAAGCAGCAATCAGAGATAGGGTGCGGGTGCCGCGGATCCGAAAGTTGCAATTGAGACTCCGCGGTTATGGAGGCGTCGCCGCAGAAACCTCAGGCAACGGAGCCGACTCAGCCATCCGCACTCCGTTCCCACGCGCTTGATCTGCGGGCCTCATCTTCGAGACCACCATCTTGGGACGGTGACGATTCCGGGTCCACGCTTCAGCGGCGCCTCGTCTCGGTCCCTCAGGCGGCGAGAGTCCTTCATGAAGCGTGGGCCTGATCAGCGCGCCCTCGTCACGCCGAGGCCTCGTGATCTCCGGCATGAATCTGCCTCAACTGCCCGATTCGCAACCGGCTCTGCCATGCATCAGGAGACGACCAGCGCTTCGGAGTGCCCAGAGCCAGCTCACCACAACAGTCAGGGCCGCGGTGCGTCATCCGCCTTCCGGAACAACTGCCAAACTGCGCCGGCAAGAAGCGAAAGGGTCATGGACACCACGGAGTATGCGATAATCCGCCCCTGGAGTGTGCTTCGGTGCCGTCCCCAGAGGTCCCCGCCGACGAACACCGTGGCCATGCAGAGAACGAATGACACCAGGGCGATACCAGCGAACACCCGCTGAGCTGTCGAGAGCTTCATGGATCATTCCGTTCCCGGGGAAAGTCCCCGCAGATTTCTCTCCTCGTCTCTCGAGTCTCGCTTGCGAGCGCTGCAATGTCGTCAAGGACTCTCGCCCGCGCAACCTCAGGTCAGGAGCGGCCGTCGTCACGATGAGCCTTGAGGGCCGCGCTCCGCACTCGCAAACTTCAGGGGGATGCCGGAATCGTCGTGTTCTGTTCGGCGCTCGACTGCGCGCCCTTCAGCGCCCTGAGAAGCGCAAGAAACTCATCGACTGTTCCTCGATAGTAGTTGCTCGACGGAATGTGCGAAGCATTCAGGTTGCCCACGGCAAACTGCAGCCGTCTCTGTGTCTCGGAAGCGAGCACCTGAGCCTTCACCCAGTACCACCCTTGGGCCGTGTTGACCCGCATGAAAACCCGGCTGGTGATGCTCGGGTGCGACATCTGAGGCGTTCCTGCAATCGCATACTCGAGCTCGTGCAAGATCACGCCAAGCGACTTTCGATCGCGAAGCGTGGGGAGAGCCGGGTAATCGGCAGGCCCCACATTGAGGACGCGGAGCGGACTGCGGGTGGCGGGTTCGATGTACTCCTCGAAGATCTCGATCGACTCAACTTCGTCCTGTCGCAATGTTCCATCCTGCAGCTTCGCGACAAGGTCAGGACCGGGCGTCATCCCGTCGGTGAAAGCGTGGTAGATCAGCACGCAACACACTGCGACGGAGGCGATCGATCCAAGGATCGACAGCGCCAGGAGGAGCTTTAAGGCACGACGGATGGGTGGCAACATTTTGCGCCAGCGGAAACTGGACCTCAAACTCAAACTACTCCATGTGCCATCGGATCATGTCGAGGCAGACACAGAACGGGGCCGAGATGATCAATGACCACGCGCGCACGAGGGGCCCGCCCACCGCATCCCAGCTTCGCCAACTCCCCACGCCAAAAGCAGAAACGCCGCCGATCACTCGGCGGCGTTTCGTTTGAAGTAGTGCGGGGCGGACGCTCTTCGAAGTCGCACGCGAGGCTGACAGAGACACGAAAGGTGTAGTCATAACCGAGAAGTTGCAGGACCCGACTCCAGGGTACTCAGAGGGCATATGTTATTGGCCGAGCGCCGATGACAGGGGTGCGCTGAACAGGTCCACCCCTTTTGAGAGACCTTCGCGGCCTGATGGGCCGAGTGGCCTGCCAGCCGTGCAGCGTCACTTCGGACACTCCGAGCGACCTCGCCACCTCGGCGATCGGCGTGCCCTTGGCGAGCGCCTCGTCAGCCTGCCTCAGCTTCGCGACCACCTCCTCTGGACGGTCGCGCTTCCTATTCGTCAGACGCTTCATCGGAGACTCCTCTCGGCCCTTCGGGCCGCGAAAGTCTCTCATAAGGGGTGGACCTGTTCAGCGCACCACCGTCACATCAAATCGGGGTGAAGACCAGTGCGACGACGGCGGCGGAGCGGCCTGTCTCTGGCACACCAAGCAGGCGAAGTCGCCCCCACGTCGCGTCGAAACCGACAAACGCCTGCCGCTACTGCTTGCGCAGGGCCGCAAGCTCCGAGGCGCATGCGCTGTCCAAGCTCAAGATCTCCGCGCGAATGTCGTTCACCTGGCGGGATGCCGCCTCTCCCCGCCGCCCATTCACGCCAGCACCAGAGACCATGGCGGCAATCAGCCTTGTTCGCGCCTCCGTCCGAAGTTGTTCAAAGGTATCGAATCGCTCCCGTAGAGAACGGAACCTATCGGTGTTCGACGCTTCTGAGGCAAGAATGGAAACCATGATCTGGTCGGACTGCCCTGCTTCAAACGCCGAAGGAAACAATGCCCTGCCGGCCTCGATCTCCCAGGTCGTTGCCTGACCTTCAAAGCCGTTTGCCCGGAGAAGTGCGGCGATCTCGAGTACGAGCTCCCAACGTCGCCTAATGAGGTTCCCCACAATCTGGTCGCAGGCCTTCAACTCCTGATCGGCAGCAGCATAGGTAAGCTCGTTGGCAGCGTTGCGTGCGGTGATCGCGCGAATCCATGAGTCAATCGCCTGTCCGGCGTCAGAATCGAATCTTAGTATAGCTCTTTGAGCCGCTACGGCGACGACAGGGGAGGTTGCTGGATCGAGATCTCTGATAGCAAGAATGGGCTTCGAAGATGGTGCCAGTGACTTCTGGAGTGGCTTGCTTTGCTCAAGCAACTCGTACAGGTCAAAACTCACAAGCAAGCCCGGGTCAATCGAGCCATAGAACTTGCGATCATCGACTCCACGATTTGAAGCCTCGACTGTCAGTCTTGAGCGAAGCCGTTCCAACTCGACCTTGTCGATACGGGGAGTCGCGCAATCTGCAAGACGGTCAACGAGCGCGAAACGAGCAGTTGCCTCCCCCCGGTACAACGCTTGCCGAGACTCATGGTATCGCCGATTCATCCTACTTATGCAGAATGGATCCTCTGCACTGAACGCAGGTTCGCCGCGTGCCACGCGGTCTCTGGCGCGAATCAACGCGTTACGTTCCGACTCGCTTAGCGACGATTCATGTTCCGGTGAGCCCGAGAGATAAATCCTGTAATCGCGCTCCAGCGCGTCAATTGTTGCGGCGGTCTTCTCCGAATCGGAGTGCGCCAGACTTTCGAGCTCCGTGTCATATGCGCTCAGCGCAGTGGTCAAACAGTCCTCGCCTAGCACCAGCCCAGGTCGGGAGAATATCTTGGGAACCGCGGCAGGCTCGAGCCGACAAGCCCACCTAGCCAGGTCGGCTGCTCGCTGGGGCACGTCCTTAGCGGCCTGCGTGCCGTTCTCAGATTGGGGTCCGGCGGCGTCGGATGTGGCCTGCGCCAAGCCCGCCACGAGAACAAGCATGAGCCACCAACGAGTGGATGTCAGGCGCATCAATCATTCCTCCTGGGGATAGCAACAGATCATATACGGAATTTCTGCAACTTCTTGATCGCCTCGTCGTGTCCGCAAGGTACCCTCAAGAATCTGGAAGTGCTTCGGAAACTCTCCGCGCCAGCACAGCTGAATTCTTAGACGGCCATCGGACTCCATCGCGCCCAAGACGTCCACCTCCGGCGCACCAGTCTGGATGACAGTTCCGGGCACAGTCGCCTGCAGCCGACTCGCTGCTTTGGGAGGCAAAACGAACTCCCGAGTGCTGTCCCGAGTGACGCACCACGTCCCAAGCAATATCCGGCCGTTGGTGTCCAGACTGGGAAGCACTACTATCGCCTGAACCGCAATCGTTAGTGACATACCACTAGTTCCGCCCGCCAGCAACTCAATCCGGCCATTTATCGCACCCGCTTGAGAAGGTGCGCGCCAGCGAAACTGCCCCCGCGCTAGCGCGACAGGCCCGTCACCAACTTTGGACTTCACTTGCGTCAGTTCGACGTGGGCATCCGGCATGCCAGTCACTCCGACGCAACTCACCTCGGGTTCTCCCGCGAGAGAATCCGTATACACCGCAAAGGAATACTCGGCTAATGCCCCAGCTTCAACTATTCCCAAATTGATTACATCGTCCGATCCCCAGAATGCTGCAACCTGTGCGTTGTACTCGACCTTCAGCAATGGAATTCCCTGAGATTCCGATAGAAAAACGACCCAAGGACTGAATTTGCCACGCTTTCCCGTCGTGCGCAGCTGGATGTGGATCGCCAAAGCCTCGCCGGGGGCCAGGATCCTCCCGGCTAGGTCCTCTACCACATGGATGCACGCCCCGCAAGACTCTACGGGGCGCTTCAGCTGCAGCGGAGCTTGCGTTGGATTGCGCAACTCAACAGTGCGCTCGATCGTGATGTTCTCCGGCACCCTCCCTAGCGCATAGGTCTGCGTTGGAAAGGCAGCCTTTGCCGGAGGACCGTCGCCCACCGACGCCTGCGTTATGCTCCAGGGCGCAAACAGCACGGCGAGAAGGGCTGCAGCACAAACTGTACGGGCCATCCTTCGGAGCTTGCGTCCCCGTGCCAACCATGCGCCACCAACGCATGAAACCGCGACACCTGACCACAGAAATGAGAATCCGGCTCCGTCCCCACTCTGGATTACGACGACACCTTCCCACCGCTCGCGAACTACGTCGCTTGACATTAGGTGTATTCCGCCAGGATAGTCAAATACCAGCACACCACCATCGCCGTCGGATTGCAGGACTACAACCAGGTGCTGGAGTGTCCCGTTCACTGGCCGGAGCACCAATAGAGTCCCTGTAGGCACTCTGGCCAAGAATTCAGCGCGCGATTCTGTGGCTATCCGCCTTATTGCATGGCGCACACCACATCGTCGTTCGAGCACCTCGGCTACCTGGTTGAGCGTTGGAGGCGTCTCGGGAGTCCATTTGCAGTCCTCGATCGCTTGACTCAGCGAAATCGGCCTTCCCCTTAGATCGCAAACAGCAAGAACTGATATTGGCCCGCAAGCTGTTACTAGTCCAATCTCGTCGTTCACGCCATAAATGGCCCGCCGAATGGCTTCCGGATCCCCTGGCCTATCACCTGCGGCTGGGAGCATCAGCGCCGCTGCCACCATGAGCGAAGCCAACAAAGTCAATTTTGTCCTCTCCTCATGAGAATCACTGCACCGAATCCGACCACGAGGAATGCGATTGCCGGGTCCGCAAGTCTTCGCCAGCCACCGACCTCAGGCACGCGGAATTGCTCAAGTTGTCGGCTAACTGCTCCCTGTATGGTGGAACGCTCGCCGATCCGTTCAAGCGCGACCCCAGAGTCCGCGTCAACGATCACTGTCCCCGAATCAATGGATAGGGCATCGGAAATCGGAGGCATAGATGCGTCGACGTTGACGTCTAGAACCTCGACAAAAGTTGCGAAGCTCAAGGCCGAAGGCGCCGAGCCGACAGATCTGCCTAACGAGAAGGTGGCGGTACGGATTGGGAGCGAGAAGTAACCGTCGACTTGCCGCGTCTCAAGAACTTGCTGCACGGAGAAAATCGAACGCGTTAGGCCAATACCGTCGCGCTTCGGCTCCGCCCTATAGTGCTCCACTCGAAAGGGCAAGAAATCATCTTCCAGGGAGAGAAAGATCCGCGTGGTGGGAGGGCAGCCAACGGCAAGGACGATACAGGTTCGCCCTCTCACCCTTGCAAGCTCCCGAAGGACAACGGTTGAGTCTCGCTCAAGAAGCGCCCTCATGTCGGCGATTCCCCTAGGTTCGGCTCTGAAGGATGCGGCCTGCAGGAGACCCGCTTGAATGAAGGGCTCATCAGTCGCGTACAGTTGGTCAATCCCAACTTCGCTCGTGCTCATCGTGGGATGGGCGTTCAGATAAACCCGCTCTGTCCGTATTGCGCTTGCGCCATTGCCAAGAGTGTCGATTCTGGCGAACAAGCCAGATACCGGCTCGCGAAACCTCAAGGATACTAGCTGCCTTTCGGGGCTCCACCAGTATTCTCGTTCAATTCCTGCCGGCGGCGACGATGCCTCATTTGACCCAGCGCTCGACCACCAGTGCATCTTACTGCGGCTGACAAAGGTGGAAAATTTGTTGCGCTTTGCCTGAAAAATCCTGGCGAGGTCTTCGCGAGAAACAAATGGCCTGTGGGATCCGACAACTGATGACCACGCTGCGACCAACTCGCTGGCCTCCCGAGGACCACTCAGCGCTTCCTCCCAAAATCGATCGTCATCAAGGACCCGCTCCGGCTCGAGGAGCGATTTGTGTAATTTTGACCGTCCCTCCGCAGAGCGTAGATCCTCCGGAGTAATCAGGTCGTCCCCAATGGCGTCGGCCCGGCCAATGCAGGCCAGTGCCAATACTACAACGCACGAAAGAATACAGCTGGAACTTGGCATTGCCGCCCGACTGGCAACCTCCGGAGCGCTCAGATTCCAGGGGGATGGTAACTCGGGTCGTTCCCGGGAAGCGGAGCGGGCACATAAGTGTTGCAATCGGTCTGCGAATTCCACCCTGCAATCCTACCGCCCGGACACCAGAAGACGTTGGAGGTGGTGCGCCAATAGCAATCGTTTGAATGAGCATCCCAAGCGCACCAGCCTTCATACCAGATTCCGGTACAACTGATGGACTTTGTGAAGATGTTGGTAGTGCCTCCCGGAGTGTACTGCTGCTCGTTCGCGCAGGCCGTGTTCCATGTGTTAATTATGCACGCGGAATAACTTGTGCGACCGGCACATGCGGACGCTTTCAAGCCGCACTTAGGAGTGCCGGCAATCGCGCCAACCACTGGGTCACAGTCGGCGCCAACTCGAGCGCAGCCCAGCTCCACTTCATCACTCGAACTTGGCTGGAGCAGACTTGCTCCAGCCAGCGCGGCGCCAAGTGTGATCATTCCAACAGGGATCGCAATGCGGAAAGCTGCTCTCATTCGTTGTCCTTTCTGTGATCCAAAACGCAAATCTCACGACTGGCCGCCATAATCGGCTCGTTGCTCGTATCGATGTGCGGCTCCGTTGTCTCCACTTGACAGGGGTGCGCTGAACAGGTCCACCCCTTATGAGAGACTTTCACGGCCCAAGGGGCCGAGAGGAGTCTCCGATGAAGCGTTCGAACAGGAAGCGGCACCGTCCCGAGGAGGTGGTCGCCAAGCT
>JAIBBE010000164.1 GCA_019694835.1 Fimbriimonadaceae bacterium
CGCGCAGGCCTGCTTGCCGCACCTGCTGAAGTCGGCCAACCCGCACATCCTCACGCTGTGCCCGCCGCCCTCGCTGGACCCGAAGTGGTGGGGGCCATTCACCGCCTACACGCTGGCGAAGATGGGTTTGTATACCCATGACAGAACATTAGTTCACTAGCGGTAGGCTTGTTCTTATCGTCACTTTTTACCAGCTGTATACGCTATGCTTAATGGCATGCGATATCTGCTGACTACTCCAGATGCACCTGCGCTGGTAGAGCTTGGGTTCGCATCGATTGCGCATGTGCCGTTCTTGATCCGGGAGGACGGGTACTACCCGGCAGAGGTGAATCGTTACATCCGTGCGCGTGCGCTTCTGGAGTTGGAACTCAAGCTTGGGACGAAGGACAGGCTCGGCGAATCCAAGCGAACCAGTTCGAGACGTCGCCGAACGTTCCTGTCTTTGCAATCCACTAAAGCGGTTGCAGAGAAGATTTCGGAGTTCCTCCGATGGTGCGACAAGACGGAAAGGGATTGGCGATCGATCGAATATGTCGCAGATGTCATCCAATGGCAGCGCCAGCTATTGGCTGGGACGGCTTCGGCATCCGGAAAGGCGCTCGGACCTGATCGAGTAAATCAGCTGATTAATGAGGCCTGCTACTTCCTCACTTGGGCGAGTGAGACACCTACCGATGCTCTGCCCGCCATGCGGCCGCCGTTCTACGTGCCGGCCAGCGAAGTGTGGGCGGATATGGTCAGTTCCGGAACCAGTGCGGCCTCGCCGCGCAGGGAGCTAAAGGAAGTCAGAGCGGGCGCGCTCCCTTCCGCGCCGCTGAAGCTGTCACTGCCGGAGCCGCATGAGGTCGAGAAGTGGCTGGCAGCGATGCGGACAAGGTTTCCCGTCAAAGCGCTGGCAGCGGAAACGATCACTTCGGCTGGTCTTCGCATTAGCGAGGCAAATCAAATGCTCGTTGAGACGCTTCCGCCGCGGGACCAATGGCGGCGGCGTATGTCAGACGGACATTTGATGGTTTGGATCACTCATGGCATTAAAGGTCCGAAGGAAAGCCCTTTCAGTGCAAAGTCCGTTAAGCCTCGCGAAGTGCCGTTTCCATTGGATCTTGCCGAGCGAATCGATCACTACCGGAGCGTGACCCGGCCCAACCAACTCCGAAAGTGGATCAAGTCCGGGCAGGACCGCGAAGAGCGTGATCGCAGGTCGCGAGCGCCAAAGCCGACCCGCTTGTGGCTGTCGGAGTCGAGCAATCAGCCCTTCGCCAATAAGCAACTCTACGTCGCGTGGACCCAAGTCGCTCACTGCCCCCAAGACTGGCATCCGCACGCCGGTCGCGAGTACTTTGCCGTTGAGACGATCGTCGCTTGGATCCGCAATGACCTGGCTGCCAGAGGGGCGACCAAAGTGCCGGAGTTGACTTGGCTTATGGGTGCCATGCGAGATCAGGTCCGTTTGTTATTGACGCCGATCTTGGGACACGTAAGCGACGAAACGACCCGCATTTATCTGAGGCAAGTGCATCGGCGCCTGATTGCCGAGTTTGGCCATCCGGCGCTCTCCTGGTCGGACCACGTGGACATGGATGACGAGGGCAATGGTGGCTGACGACGGCACCACCAGTTTGCGTGTAACGCGAGTAGTGCAGTGCTCTCATCCGGCCTACCCGAACAAGCGTAAGGACTTTTCCGAGTTATGGCACGGTGCTTCCGACGACCACTTGGCCGAGAACAGACGAGGATCGTGGGGTGGTGGCTTTCGTGGCCGCCCTCGTCTAGCCGAGCAACTGTTCGGAGCCATTCAAGGCCATCTAGCGCTTAAGAAACCGTCGATCATCCAGATCACGCTTCATGCGCTCAGGGCTTTCTGGCGCTTTCTGGATCGGTACGAAGCGGCAGGATTCAAGCCCGTTGACGAGCTCAGCGACCTCCACTCGGGTCATTCGGTGCTCTGGCAGCAGCCCGTTGAGGATTCTTGGGAAGCGGCGTCGAATCAGCCTAGCTACACATTGATCGGCAAGTTGATTCGTCAATCACGTGACAGGGCGGGGCTAACAGGGCCCTTTGCGTGGGAACCATTCGCGCATCGGGAAGCCATTGAGAAAGATCTTCCGACTGATGCGGAAGTGCGGGAGGCCATGTGGCTGCTCAAGACACAGGTTCGCGCGACGTTTGCACGATGGGAGCGTGCGGACAGGCTTGCGGCGAGTGGACGAAATCTTCTGGGCGTTGAGCGGGCGACGGATCGTGGTCGGCAATCGGACGGATACTACTATCGCGCATACGGTCAGGTTGTCACCGAAGCTGATTTGCACGCGACTTACCGAGCGTTAATCACGCAGTCGGGCAAAGCAGTTCCAACACTCGGAGACTTGTTTAAAGCCCTGGGTATGTCGGTTCAACCGACTTGGTGGCCGAAGCTCGGTGAGGGGCATCCGGAGCGTGGTGCTCGTGTTCGCTGGCGGGACTTGGTGGAAGGTGTGTATCCCAATCTTAATGATGTCTGCTTTGCGACCTGCCTTTGCATGGCGCGGTCGGGCTGGAACAGCGCGACCGTGCTCGATCTGGATATTTCCAGGTCAGATTGGGCGGTGCCGTATGGTGAGTTGGGTTCGACGCTGTGGCTCGTCCAGAGCTTCAAGGCACGCAGCCATGAATGGCAATGGACCCTATCGCAGGAGCGTCTATCTACAGGCGTCTACTCGATTGTGCGCCGTTTCCAGGAGCGGACGAGTTATCTCCGTCAATGGTTGAGCGAAAGCGGTACGCAGCCTGGCGTCGATGTGCTTGCGAAGGCATCCCCATGGCCTTACGTGTTTCTAAGGTCCGTGTTGGGCTCTCCCGGAACGATTGGCACCGTCGGGGTTTTGAACTCGGACAATCTCAGTGCCGTGTCGGGGACGTGGAAGAAGGCCATTCGTGCGCACAACGAATCAAGCGGAGTGCGAACAAAGATTCCGGAGAGCTTTGTCCCGTCCGATTGGCGTGATGTGTTCGCGAGCTTTGTGTTTTTGCAGTCCCGATATAGCTTGCTGTTACTGCAATGGGCGTTGGGCCACAAGTCCATGCATTCGGTCAGGGACTACCTCAGAAAGAAGCTATGGCGTCGATACAGCGAGAAACGCGTCCACGATCTCCAGACTGCCGTGATAGATGGGATAGAGGTGTCGCGCCGGGTCGACGCCACGGTATTACGGGCCAAGCTAGAGCATGGCGTGGATCCATCCGACGCGGCATTGGAGCGCTTGAGGAGACATCGTGCTGAGATCAAAGAACGCAATCTGAGCTATAGCGGCCATGATTGCGTCGACCGATTGCATCCTCCCCCGGAAATCGATCCCGGTAATCCGGCCGACGGTACGGTCCGTTGCCGCAGCGGGGATCGTTGTGCCTCATGCCCCTTAGGCGTGGCTATAGACAGCTTCCACATGACGAAACGACTGGCTGAATTGCATTGGCTCCGGCGGAACGTATCGGAGACGATATGGGCCGAGTCGCATTACGCCACAGACCTCGCGTCCTTGGAGGCGAGTCTGAAGCAGTGGCCTGCCGGCGAGGTCGATGCGCACCTGGCGCATTGGAGCGGCGAAATATTGTCGGGCCGTCATCGCGTGATCCGGTTTGGAGCAATGCGATGAGCGGTAAGGCAGTGGCGCATCCAGAAATGCTGTCGGCACGCGCTGTGGCGCTCGCAAACTGCAATCCTGCCGAGATTGTCCTGATGGATCGTGATGAACTAATCGCGCTTCAAAAGGCCTTGGGCTATGGCAGCGTATGGGGCGAGTGGCTGTGTCCGGCGCAATGGCTCCCCCCAACGTTGCGCAATCTCTCAAAGCGGCGCGTGGCCATGCCTTGCCACGATGAAACAGACAACCTCATCTGGACAGAACTCCTGCGACTCGCGCTGACGCGTTCCTTGGTGCGGGGGCCGAAAGCGGGTATCGCCGCCTGCTCAACCGTCCGCGGAGAGGTAGAGACGGCCGTCCGACTGGCTCCCTTGTTGAAAGCGAAAGGTGTGACGTCCGATCGCTTCTGGAGCTCACTAACGATTTCTGAAATCGAAGCAACAGTCCCGAACGCACCGACGTTGCTGAGCACCATCCGATTCTACTTCAACACTGGTTATCTAGCCGACCAGCCAACGGGATATGTGTTGGACGATGGCGCTGTTGAGAGAAACCGATTCGGCGAGCCGGAACCGGCTCACGATGTAAACACGGGAAAGCAATGGCAGCCACTGCCCGATGAGTTTGTGGGTGAGTGTGGGCATAGAGTGATTTGGTTCATCAAGACCCTTGGTCCGCCGCTCCTAAGACTCTTTCAGGCCGTTGTTAATGCTCAGGCTGCACCTCCTGGGCAGCAAGCACGCACCCCAGGAAAGCGAACGCCTAGATCGGCGAAGGACGCCACGGCTCAAGTAAGGAACGCGATCATTCGTGCGTGGCGGTGGGAAGATGCTGTCGGCAACGAGATCCGTGAATTGCCGTTTGACTTCGTCATGAAGACGAGGGTCGGGCACCCGGCGAGTACCAAGGATGGTCGAGTGTTTGACGCCTTTCGCTGGCCGCTCAACGGCTACTGGGATCTAATCAATTTTGTGTCCCTGCTTCAGAATTGCCACGCATGGTTGTTGTGCCTGCTGAACGGACCTCGCGCCTCGTCCGTCTTCAGTCTGCAAGAGGACTGTCTGCAGGAGCAGGTTGATGGCAGTTTCCGGTTAAGTGGTATGCAGTACAAAACACGAGCAGGTCGACTGGGGCGCGCGCGAGACTGGCCCGTCCCCGCCCTGCTTGTCCAAGCGATTCAGCAGCAAATCTTGCTGTCAAAGCTCGTCAAGCAACTCGCCAAGCCCGATGATCCGAGTGGGCTGGGGGCTCACATTTTCGTCGCGATGAACAGGGGCGTTCTTGGGCAGGAACTGAAGACGATCAATTCCAGCCTGACGCTATTGGCGGAGCGCTTTGATCTGTTGAATATGCTTGAGAAGGGCGAACGAGTTCATACGCACCGTTTTAGGAAGACGATTGCCAGGCTAATTGCACTGTCGCTGACAAGCGCTCAGACCATATTGATGGATCTCTTTGGGCACGACGACCCAGAGATGTCGTTACGGCGCTATATCCTGAGTGACAAGCTGATCTTGGCGGATGTGCAACGCGTTCAGCGAGAGCTCGTCGTGCTGTTGGCCAAGGATGCGATCGATTCCGCGGATGAGCTGGGTGGGAAAATGGGCGCGAACGTGCGTCAGGCCATCGCGGAGTATAAGCGGATCGAACGTAAGTCTGAGCTAGACCCGAAGGATGTGTTTGAACTGGCAGAGATGCTGACGTTGAGCGGATCCAGTTGGGCTGTGGTGATGCCAGGCGTCATCTGCGCGCTTCCCGCGGGCGCTACGGGGCCATGCGCACAACGACAAGGTGGACGGGATCCGGCCAACTGTCAGGCGGGCTGTGATCACCAACTTTTACTGGCCTTCAACAAGACCGAATGTGCTGACAATGTGGCATGGATCATGACCAATCTTCAACGCGCGGTGGACGAGGAGTCCGTAACGGTGGAGATGTGGGTTGGCCAGTTGGAGAACTGGCTGTATCGGTGGAGTGATGTTTATGACAACTGGTCAGATCATGAGCTGGTTAAACGGTTTTGCCGTCAGAACGGTTCTGCCTCTGGAGTTCAAGTGTGAGTAAGACAAATACTCCCCTGGCATCCAACGCCAAATCTCGTACTGCCGAATTCCTGAGGCGGATAGAAGCCGGAAAATCGGCGATTGAAGCGGATGTGGAAAAGAATGAAGGCATTTACCCGTTAAACGGTGGCAGGCTCTCAATTGAAGAGGTATGTCGTCGAGCAGGGATTCACACGGTTTCTTTGCATGGACCCTTACACAAGGACACCACCCTCAAAGAGCTACACCGTTGGCTTGATGACCTGCTGGGTAGTATGGCAGTTGGGAAGAAGGCAGTCCGCAAAGCTGTGACCCAACGAGCAGACGAGTGGCAGAAACGGTTTTTGGAGCAGGCAAACTGGGTGCACCGCTATCACGTTCTTGAAGCTGCGCGAATCGATGAGTTAAAAGCTGCAAATGCTCGTGTTGCAGAGCTGGAGGGAGAAGTCCTTCGCCTTACGGAGCAACTGGCGCCAGGAAAAATTGTCTCCATCCGAAAGTAAAGCGTTGGCCGATATTAGTTTCAAATTCGGTCCCAATGGTGAGGTCGGCATGCTGCATGGAAACTCGCTACCTACTGTCAGTTCAATGGCGACTCATATCTGCTAGCCCTCTGGCCAAGCTAGACGAGTAGATTATCGCAGTGGCCCATAGCGGCCCTTCTCGAAGGTTGCAGTCTCCTCAACGGGCTCGCCCAGCCCCATTCCCAAGCCTGTTGGATGGCGAAACTGAGACATAGCCAACACTTCTTCAATGGTAGTGAAATGTCGCGCAATAACAACCGCCCGCTGGCGAATAGCAAGCGGAAGGGCGCCATCACGTGCCAGTTCGATCAAGAAGCCTCCGGCCCATATCAGTGCTCGCGTCCTTTCCTCGGGAACGGTCGTGCCAGATCCTCACTTGTTGAGTTGATGTGCGACTGGTTACCTCAACCAGGCTGTCAACCCGGATTGTTGCCGGAAGGGGAAGACTTCAGTTTCTCCGCCACAAGCGCCTGTGCTTTCTCAATTTCCACAGCGTTTGGCGTGGGAAGCTTTGACATCTCCGTCCGGTACTGCTCGTTGTAGGTATCGATGAACAGCGCCATGTGGAACCGATACTTCATGGCCTCTGATGGTATTGATACGTCCAGCTTCCTGCTGATAAGCGCGGCGTAGGATGTCTGTGCAGGGGTCGGCTCCTTCAGGTCCCAGTCCATGCATTCGGCTATCAGGCGCTCAAGCTGCTTCTCTAGCTTGCGGACGAACGTCTGCCGGATGGCCTTGTCCTTGACCCGCTCCCATTGGATGCAAATGGCCTCCTCCATAGCCGGGGCTATGTAAAGCTCGAGAGTGAGATCCACACCAGGATTGACGAGGTAGAGAGCCATGTCTCGGCGGCGGCAGGAGGAACAGACGAGGACGCCGTCCATCTTAACCGATCTCACATAAATTTCATGTAATCGGTAGTCGTGCCATAGATTCCTTGATCGCCCCTTCCGGTGCGATCATGGCTACCAAGACCATCTATTCCACGGCTTACCGGCGACTGGTTAGCCGACTGCGGGAAATTCGGGAAGCCGCCGACATTTCCCAATCTGCCCTCGCCGCGACGCTGGGTTGGCCGCAGCAACGGCTCTCCGCCGTGGAGGCCGGTGCCCGCCGGTTGGACATCATGGAGTTCCTGCACCTCACGGGCGTCCTCGGCCTATCTCCCGAGGCGGCCATCCAACTGGCAGCTGGTGCGTCGACCAAGTCGCGCCTGACCCAGAAGAAGGGCTGAAGAGACTACGCCCGCTGGGAGACAGATGGGGTTCCGCTTGCTGGCTTCACTAGACTCACAGCCGCTTTCGCCGGTCGGCCGTGTGTGCCAAGACGACATCGAGAGGACAGTAGCAACCGTATCGCACGGTGAGACGCCCCCATCTAGAATGGAAAGCTAGCTAGGGGGAAACCGTGATTCGGATTTTGCAACGCATTGAATGTACGACGTTTCTGTCTGAGGGCAGGGCATGAGTGTGATTGCACTGGACCAGCTGGAAGCCCATCTGTGGGGGGCCGCGAACATTCTCCGCGGCCCGGTCGATGCTGCAGACTTCAAGACCTACATCTTCCCGCTGCTGTTCTTCAAGCGCATTTGCGACGTCTGGGACGAGGAGTACCAGGAGATCATCGAGGAGAGCGGCGACGCCGAACTGGCCCTGTTCCCGGAGTCCCACCGCTTCCAGATCCCGGATGGCTGCCACTGGGGCGACGTCCGTGCCAAGGCCGCCAATGTAGGCACTGCCCTGCAGCGGGCCATGCGCGAGATCGAGAAGGCCAACCCTGAAACTCTCTACGGGGTATTCGGCGACGCCCAGTGGTCGAACAAGGAGCGTCTCTCCGATGCGTTGCTAAAGGACCTAATCGAGCACTTCTCTCGGCTTCCATTGGGCAACAAGCAGGTCCGTTCCGACGTGCTCGGCGACGCCTACGAGTACCTGATCAAGAAGTTCGCCGACGCCACCAACAAGAAGGCCGGCGAGTTCTATACCCCGCGCAGCGTGGTCCGCCTGATGATCGAGATGCTCGCCCCCAAGGAGGGCGACACCATCTACGACCCGGCCTGCGGCACCGGCGGCATGCTGCTCGCCGCCGTCCAGCACGTCCACGACGCCCACGGCGACGTCAAACTTCTGTGGGGGCGCCTGTACGGCCAGGAGAAGAACCTCACCACGTCCTCTATCGCCCGGATGAACCTGTTCCTCCACGGCATCGAGGACTTCCAGATCGTCCGTGGCGACACCCTGCGCAATCC
>JAIBBE010000148.1 GCA_019694835.1 Fimbriimonadaceae bacterium
GCTGTTTCCAAAGCCTTTGGAACAGAGACTCCTTGTAGGCTTCGCGTTGTTCGTCACTCAACGCATGACTGGACGCTACTGCCTCTTCAACCTCTGGCTCGAGCAAGTGCGGCAACTGCCTGTGGTCACCCACTAGCACAATGCGCCGCGCAGCCATCGACATCGGGATGAACAGATCCAGCGGATTGGCCCGCGCGGCCTCATCAATGATCACCGTGTTGAAGCTGATCCCTGCATCGCCGACATCCGTGAGTGTCTTCAGGTTTGCCATATGAACGCTGGCAGCCTGCTGGCAGGTTGCACCAACCACCATGGCGTACTCGCGAACGGTCTCGCGGACGCGAAGCGGGTCGGTCTGGAATGCGTCCTTGTAGCGTGCCAGCACGCCCGCCACGCCAAGGCGGGAAGTCCTGAGTCGGTCCTCGATTCCAGCCCCTATTGCAATCAGCAGACTACGCCCCCGATCATCGATGCGATTCTTGACCACGGGTGGCCGGTAATCGAGCAGGCCATCGAGCAACTCGTCTCGCAACGCAAGCAGGCGTTCAGCATCCTCCGGGCCCAAACTGTGCACTGCCTCGAAGTCGCGTAAGCGCGCAAGAAGCGGATCGGGAATGCCGCCAAGGTAACCGGCAGTGAGGATCAGATCGATCAGCCGCTCGGCGCCGTCATCGGCAAAGCTGTCTTGCGATACGCGCAGCGCCCTGATCTTCCTCAACAGCAGCGATGCTTGATCTCGGCTTGTCGAACGCGCCGTGGCGGCATGTAACTCATCGACATACTCGCGCCACTGGTCCATCAGCAGTGGGTCGAGTCGAACTTTGAAGTTCTGATCAAGGTCGTCGAGACCTGTCGTCAGCCCCAGCATCTCCTCCCGGCGTTGTTCGACTGAGAACTGGCCATGCTTGAGCTTGGCAATACCGGCATGGACACGCCGCAGCAGATCGAGGTGATTCTGCTCGGCTTCATATTCCGACAGCTCCGCCTCAACCTTCTCGGCAGTTTCGTCGCACCAGCGCTCGATGCGATCCACTCCGTCTGCATCTTTGCGTTGCCCTACCTTTACGCCAGGCAAGCCATAGACGCGCGTGCGATCGAGCGCATTTTCAACCGCATCGTGTTGGAAGCTCGAGATCAGGACTTGATGTTGCGGACTTGCGCTCTCACCCATCTCCGACAGGCGACGCTCGAGCGCGGCGATCACCTGCGTCTTGCCCGTGCCCGGCGGACCGATGATGAGTGCAATGTCAGGGGTCTCGAGGGCAGCCTTGATCGCTCTCTCCTGACTTTCCGTTGGAGCCGCTCCATGCTTGAAGCACGCCAATGCATGGGGGGTCAGCGCTTTCTCAGAGCGGCCGCGCACCGAGGGGAGCGGCATGTTCTGAAAGAGGTAACGCAACTGCGGGAGTCTGCGACCACTCTCGATCGCCTGACGCGCCTTCAGCCGTCGCTCCTGAACGGTACGGTCACCCGCTAGCGAAAGGGACAAATAACCACTCTCCGGTGGGCGCCTGAAGTCCGCCGAGATCAGAATCTCGTCGTGCTTTCGATTGGGAAAGTCCGGACGTCCCCTGAAACGCCGGGAGGCGGACATAGCACTCACCTCGTCCTGAATCTGCCGCCACTCGGGGTGCTCTGCGGTCGCCTCGAGTTCCAGCCCAGTGTCCGACTCGAAGGTGCTCCAGACTTTCTTGAAGACATCTCTCTCAGCAGGCGAAACCTTGAACCGCCAGACACCGCCCTCGTCGCCGGCCTCCTCCGCACGTGAATAGGCCAGCACGTTGAGCTGAGCTGCCTGCTGCAAGCTTCTCTGCCATTCTTCCTCGCTGTACTTTTTCCACAGATCAATGTAGCTGCCATAGCTCTGTACCGATTGTTGAAGTTGGTTTTGGGCCGTCGGGGACAGCAGTTGGCTCGCTACCGTGTGTTCGACAAACCGAATTTCGCCAACAACCATGGTCCAATCGACGTGTTTTGCCTGGAGCCTGCTCAACCGGCGGACGAAAACTTGCCCTCGATCGTCCTGCTCCAGGTCCAGCTTCCACGTGCGCCCAAGTAAGGACCAATCCCCTTTGCGTGCGCCCTGGATGCGACGAACGGCGAACCACGGCTTATCGCCGTCAACAACGAACTCGTCCCTCAACCAGTTCAGATAGTGGGCTTGCTCTGTGCCAGCGAGGTCCGGAACCGTCCGAGCCATGAGATCGAAGGCTTGCTCGTCGACCGCTACCTCGACTGGCTCATCGAGCGGAGTCCATTCCGATGGCCAAGCGGTCTGCAGATGGAATTCGGCGCCGGATTGTTTGAGCAATATCCAAACGAGATTTTTCTGAGCGATCGCTGTCAGGAAGGGCTTGCCACCAGCATTGCGATCCAGCTCAACAAGCTCCTTGCCCTGAGCTAACCAGGTGTATCCGGCATCGTCCTGCCACGCCCGAACCTCAGTCAACGGATTCAACAGCTTGGGCGCAGACACATCGGCTCGGACGACATAGACATCCGCATCGAAAAGGGGGAAGTCAGCGAGTCTCATCGTCCCTCACCATTTGAAGCGCCAGGCGTTATGCATCCCGTCGGAGTCGGAGAGGTGCAACATGTAGTAGTCCCCTCTGCGGATCACAGCATTCAGCCTCTTCTTTCGATCCAGGACATGAATCTCCCTTGTCCTCTGGCTCTGAAGCGCGACTCGCCGGCCGGGCGCCGGCTCAAGGTGCAACCCCGCGCCATCGAGGGTGAGCGAGCAGACCGGCGCACACTCGGCATACAGGACCGAACCAACCGGCGAGTCTCTGAGCTCCACGGTCTCTCTTCCGCATACCATCCGCTGCTCGGTCGCAATCCACGGACTCTGGTCACCGAATTCAGCTTTCTCCAGTTCGGAGAGGGGCGCATATACGTAGTGACTCATGAGGAGGTGAGCGTTCTCATCCTGAATGCGGTCGCAGAACGGACACTCGCGAGCCCTGTTGTAATAGAAGCTGCTTCCGCAACCGTCTCCATCACAGGTCATCAACATGGCCGCCGCTGCCTCGAAGCCTGCACGCCACTCCGCCAGCGTAGGTCGAGCCCCAGCATCGACCCGCCCAGTTCCGAAACACCGCTGAAAGAGCTCTTGCAACTCCTTGGTCAGCACCAGATCCCTGGGCAAACCTGTGGAAGAACGATTCGAGTCGTCGTCCAGGTCGTCCACCCAAGGGACCCCTCCCATGAGTGCAGACGTTTCATCGTCCAACGCCCCGTCATTCACGAAATCGCCCTTGAGTGGGTGCACGAGCGCAAGGAGCTCGAATGCGATCACGCCGATGCTCCAAGAGTCCGTGAGACTGTTGATCCCGCTTTCACCCCGCAAAATCTCCGGCGCACCATAACTCGGGGTGTAGATCTTCTGGCCCCCTTCGCGAGAGAGGAGACTGATGTTGTCGCAGTCGATCAACCAGACTTCCCCATGCTCCTTCGAGCGTGAGACGAAGATGTTCCCCGGGGACAGATCACCGTAAGCGAGACCACGACCATGCAGCGTCGCGAGCGTGCTGCACAACCCTTCCAGTAGTCGCAAGCGCTTAGCCAAACCACCAGAGTCGATGAACCCCTGCAAGCCCCTCCCGTCGTGCATCGCAGCGATAGACTCTTCAAGCAGGCGTGTCAGCGGAACGAGGCCATCCATCAGTTCCATGACATAGCCCAGCCGTGGCCTGACGATCAGGGTCTGCGGACGTGCAATTCTCAGTTCATCGAGGGGCAGACGGCTCACCCACTGCATGTGATCAAACCATGCCTTGGTGCGCGGATCATTTGCAGGATGCCTGCCAATCTTCACCAGCACATTCTTGAACTGGGTTTGGCACACGATGCCTTGGCCGCCTTCGGAGAGCTTTCCAGTGAGTTCGTAGGCTGTGCCCTGCCGGTCATGCACGACACGGTTTCCGTGTCTTCCGGCCTTGTTGTTCTTGTCCTTGTTCGTCATCTGTCGACTCGAAAAATCAATCCAACCGTTTTGTCATCAGCGTGCATCGGCGTGGGCCAAGCTCGCAGCTGACGCGCCAGCCATCGCTTACCGTTTCGCCGGCTTTGTTTTGCAGCGACTCCGATCAACCTGTCGAAGAATCCATCCAATCGCTCAGGCACCAGATCGTCAGCCAAACCGTCGGTCATCAAGATCACCCCGTCTCGAGGTTGCGAGAGCACGAATGAAGTGTGCTGCCACGCCCCGAACGACCGTGTCACACCAAGAGCAACTGTCTCATTCGCAAATCCAGCCCTATCACCCGTCAGCACTCCGTAAACGCCCCCTGACCGATACAGCACCAAACCATCACCCAGTTGCACGACGCTGCAGCGCCCGTCCTCGCGCACCGAGGCAGCCAGAATCGTCGTCGCCATCGAACTCGGCTCATTGCTTGGAAGGGCGGTCAGCCAGGCTCGGTAGAAATCCTGAATGGCGTCTCGCGGCGACTGCTCGAACAAACCTCCGCGCAAGCACTTGTCCGCCACTCGAACGGCCAGCCGAGAGCCCAACTGGCTCAGCGGCCGCGATCCGAGACCATCCGCCACTGCAAGAAACCAACCTCCCTGGCTTCCCCGCAATCGGAGCGCGTCCTGATTGGGGCTACCTTGCGCCTCGTGCGAGGGGCCGATAACGGTGGCAGCGGCTGCGCGGAGCACTCAGAAATCCAGGTCGAGATCGTCGTCTTCGGGGATGTCTGCCAACACGAGCGGAGCACTGCTGTTCGGCGCCGTGCTGCGCGAACGCGAGGTAACCGACATGGTCACCGCACGGAAGAAACGATGAATGTCACGCGCCTCATGTGCTTTGAAAACGGGCGACTCGGGGTCATTGGCAAAGCGGCGGAGCATTTCGACGTCGGCATCGGCACCGATCGCCATGGCAAAACGGGTCGCCTTCTGCCCTCGCTCTGATTTGCACAAACCATCGAGCGACTGCTCCCAGTCGTCGGTCGGCAAACCATCGGATACCAGGACCAGAACAGGCCGATAGGCTCGGGACGGAATCATGTTCTTGTCCTCGATCAGCTTTCGCGCCTCTTCGAAAGCCGACCCCATAGGCGTCCTTCCGTCCGCTCGCAGTGGGCTGACCTCGGAGATCTTGTGTGCAGGGGCCAGAGGCAGATGAACGCAAGCACGCTCCCCGCCAAAGGTAATCATGCCCACCTGGATCTCGGCCCTCAGTCGGGACTCGGCTGCAAACCCAGCCACCATGTCCTTGAGTGCGAGATTGAGCGCCTCGATCTTTCCATCCACCGTCATGCTTCCGCTGACGTCTGCCATGACGATAACGGGTAACGGCCGTGCCTCTGCAACAGTGAAATCCTTGAGCTTGCTCGCTTTCTCTTGCATCTTCTTGGTATCCTTAGTCTCTTCAGCGCCGTTACCGCTACCTACGAAACGGTCGTGCTCGCGGCCGCGAACAATGCTGGCAGCGTAGTAGCGACTGAAATTGTCTTCCTGGTACTTTGCAAAACCCATCTCGCTCTCCTGCTAGACCGACACCCTTGGCTCGGGCGACTCGACAGAGGGCAGCCTAGCGCCGTCGGCACCTGCTGATTTGGTTCGATCTGGCTCCCTCGGGCCGGGCCACGCTATCACCTAAGTTCAAGGGGATGATGTGAACCGTCATATGCTTGAGCGGTTCATGCAGTTTACATCGCCCTCAGTGATAGAGACGATGGCGACGCTTGCGCGGGCGGATCTTTCGCAGCTCGTGGTTACGGTAGGCAGTCACCACTGAGCCATCGTGGGCGACCAACACATGCACGCCGTCGGCTTCGGAAACGTCGATGCCGCGCTCAGCGCAACGGACGACCTCCTTGTGCCCGATCACGCGGTAGCCCACCCCCCGCGCATGCATGGTGCGACCATAGCGCAGCACCATGGCCACAACCCTTTCCGATATTCCACGCTGCCCCATGCGCATCTGCGCATGATCGGTGAGAGGCAGATCGGTCGAAAACTTACTGGAGTCGGCTGAGCATTGCATGGCTTTATCTCCCTTTTGCTTATGGTCGATGCAACGCGAAAGCCATGCCAGGCTCGCAGCGCTAAACTTTTTCCATTCGCTCAATGCCTTAGCGATTCAGAGGGGAAACGGCTGCATTGCCGCGAGATAAAGTTTCAAGCACAAAGGAAATTTTTTTACCTCGCGACACTCTTTGCTATGGTCTAGCGAGAGCAACACACTCGCACCACTCAAGCACAAGCTGCACGCCCCTTATCCACGCTAAATAAAGAGGGGGCCACAGAATGGGTTGATCAACGAGTTGCGCGGAGAACGTCTTCGATGCTTGCATAGCAAAACCACGCACGAACACCCGGTCGCGCCTCCTGCACATAACCTGGTGTCAAGCAACGTAGAGGCTTGAAACGACTCCGTGCCGAATCGCGCTGCGATGCGTCGCAACTCAGTCAGCACATGGCCACGGAGCGGCTGCTGACCAAGCGCCTCTCTGAAAACTTCCCTTGATTACCGGCATGCGTTCTTCGCATCTGGCTTGACAACGCATCGGTTGCCTGCGAAGCCCTGCGGTAAGCGATCCGGACTGTCGGCCACTTATCCCTTGTCGTCGGCGCCTTCAAGGTCGAAGCGCCTGAGCCAGTTGGTCAGCGTCTGGTAGTGCGGGAAACCGAGCAGTTCGGCCGCCAGCTTCTTCCGGTTGCTGGCTTGCTGCATGGCGCGCTCGAGATAGTGGCGCGAGACCTCGTCGAGAAGCGTCTGTAAATCAAAGCCCTTGTGAAGCGGCCTGTCGAGGACGCCCTGACTGCGCGGCGTCATTTGCAGCAGCGCCTCGCGGACCTCCTCACCGGTGATCGTATCTCGGTCGGACCAAATCACCGAACGGACAAGTGCGTGGTATAGCTCCCGGATATTGCCGGGCCACGGATGCACAAGAAGAAATTTTCTGGCCTCAGGAGAAAGTTTTTTGTGCTGCACCTCCGGCTCGAAACCCGCACCCGAGTTGAGTTGGTCGAGAAAGTGATCGATGAGCAGTTCGACGTCGCCATCACGCTCGCGCAAGGCGGGCAGATGAATGATGCCGACGGCGAGACGATGAAAGAGGTCTTCGCGAAACCGCCCAGCTGCGACATCGACCTGCAGATCTCGATGGGTGGCCGCAATGATGCGGACATTGACTTCCATCGGCTTCGAGGCACCAACGGGGGTGACCTCCCTCTCCTGCAAGGCGCGCAGCAGACGCACCTGAGTATCGGATGGCAAATCACCAATCTCGTCGAGAAACAGGGTTCCGCCCTCTGCAGCCTTGAAGTGCCCCTCACGATCGCGGTCCGCACCCGTAAATGCGCCCCGTTTGTGGCCAAAAAGCTCGGAATTGGCAAGCTCGCGGGGGATGGCGCCACAGTTCACGGGGATGAACGGATGACCCGCCCTCTTGCTCGCGGCGTGGATGGCTTGGGCAAACAGCTCCTTGCCAGTACCGGTCTCGCCCAGCACAAGCACCGGCACATCGAAGGCCGCAATCCGCTTCGCGCGGTCCACCTGCTTCCGCATCGCTGGGCTGCGGTGAATGATCCGCGCAAACTCCGGCGCCCCAAGCTGCTCGCCCGCCAAGCGCTCGATGCGGTCCTCGCTGCGCTTGAGGTACTCAGGAAGAAAGTCGCTCGCGAGGTCGAAGTTGAAGTCGACCCGTTCGAGGCCTCGTTGGGCCGAAGTCTGGATCAGCCTCGCAGGGAAGCGCGTCTTGGCGAGCAGGATCCAGACCGCTATCATTGCGGGCGTCCCGGGGCTCAAGTGGAAGGTGGGCACCACCTCCGGCCTCGGAAGCCGAACCAACTTGAGCTCGGCACTGACTTTCTCGTAGATCTCCGCGTAGTTGATCGGGCTGCTCAGGTCGATCTCGTACAGATCGACATCGGCGTATCCCGTCAGCGCCTCGAGCCAGTCACAGTAGGGCTTACTGCGCTCGAAGCCATAGTTGGTCAGCAGGAGCACACGATCGAACCGCTCATGTGCGAGCAGCGCTGAAGCGATCGGACCAGGCCGCTCACGGTCATCAGCCTCCGCCGCTTGATGGTCCGCCGCCCCGATCCAGGCGAAGAGCCAGGATTCTTGCGTCATGGGGGCATGATACGGTGGCCGTGCTGCTGGAGGAAATATTTTTCTCTCGAGAGAAAATTTCACTCAAGCTCTCGCGACGAGAGGGCGGACGACCTGTGATCGGCCTTGATGCGAAGCTTTCCATAAGGCCGAGAACTTGCCAAAGAGCAATAGTCGGGAACGTCAGCTGCACTTTGTTACCGGCCCTTCCATCCTAGATTGCCTGAAGGGCAGCAACGCATTGGAATTGTGAGTTCGCTGGCGAAGGAAACTGGCGTTTAGCCGCCCGGGGTTGCGACCAGCAGCAAC
>JAIBBE010000268.1 GCA_019694835.1 Fimbriimonadaceae bacterium
TCTGATGCGTAGGTGGCAGCCGCCATCTGCCGGGCGGCTGCCCGCTCCTGGATCAAGAGCTGATCTTCTTTCCTCAGCCGCATGCACAGCCGGCCGTCCCGAACGACCCGTTTGGGGGGCTTCGGAAGGTCTGTTCGGGTGCCGCTGACAGTCTCGATCGAGAGACTGATCATCCGTTTCAAGAGCGCTGACTCGGTCACCTGTTGTCGATCGGCAAGCAATCGGAACTGCGCCTTCAATTCCGGCGTAACCCGAACAGCGATGAGGTGCGTAGCGGCCATGGGCAAAGTGTTAAACAACAGTCGCCGCGAGGCTATCCTGCATTCATCTGTTTTTTGCCCAGAAACTCATACAACTTTTCCGCCGTCGGGCAACGCTGCGCTGCCCCCTTCCCGTCCGATCGGGGAAAATGGCGAAGTCTCCCCCACCCCCCGGAACGAACAGCATGCCTTCAGATCCCCTGACCCTGACACGGGAAGAACTCTACGAACTCGTCTGGTCCAAGCCGATGACGGACCTTGCCAAAGACTTTGGACTCTCGGACGTTGCCGTCGCCAAGCGGTTACGAAAGCTCGCGATACCGGTCCCTGGCCGGGGCTATTGGGCTCGCGTCCAAGCCGGGCAGGAACCTCGGCGCCCAAAACTTCCTAAGCGAACGGAAGATCCGTCGGACGAGTCTGCCCTGACGTTTGGCATACCGCCCGATCCACCACCTGCCGTTCCAGCTCCCGCCGATCAGGACCTCCACCTGGCGGCGATTGCCGCGCTGCATATCACCCCTACGACCGACCTCGGAACTCTGCATAGTGCCGTCAAGCGAACGGCACTGGAACTAAAGCGCCCTTGGCGTGACAACCTGATCTGGGCCCGTGGGGAACGCCAAGGACCCACCATTGATATCCGTGTTTCCGAACCCAGCCGGGACCGGGCCCTAAAGCTTGCCGATACGTTGATCCGATTCGCCGAACAGCTGGGGTGGAAATGGGTGGCTCCTGCCCCGGCCAAAGAGGTTGACCGCTATCGCAACTATCGCCCTTCGCATCCGTCAACCGCACCAATACTGGGCCACTTTGATGTCGCCGGGGAACGGATCGGGGTTAGCATTGAGGAGCGCTACAGACAAGTGGAGCATGTTCCCACGGAGGAGCAAAAGCGCGATCTTCGCCTTGGCCGTCACGTCTACATGCCCCGCTGGGATCACGAGTACCGCGGCGAGCTACGCCTTCGCCTGACCAGCGCCGAATGTCGATACCAATCCAAGGACTTCGAGGACGCCAAAGCACGAAAGGTGGAAGACCGCATCCAGAACATGCTGCGCACGCTCTGGGATCTGGCGACGTCCCTAAAGCGTCAGCGTGAAGAGGCTAGGCTCCAAGAACTCGAGCGCCAGAGAGAGGAGCGCCTCCAAGGGGAACGCGCTACGCGCCGGGAGGCACACATCAAACTGGCTCAGGAACTGGAACGTCAGGCGGGAGCCTGGCATCGGGCAAGGATGTTGCGCGCCTACTTGCGGTCTGCCCGGCGGGTGTTAGGCAATGCCAAGATGTACTCAACTCTGCTAGGCGAGAAAGTCGATTTCCTCGACTGGGCTGAGAAGTACGTCAATCAGCTGGACCCGCTACACCCGACAGCGAGAAACCGCGATCTGGAAAAGCGACATAGCTACTACACGCCGCTGGACGAGAAAATGGAAGCGGCGCTGATCAGGCTGATCGGTGAGGAATGGGAAGTCACTCCGAAACTGGCCCAAGTCCCATCGGAACGGCCATCGTGAATGGAGACGACTACCAACAATGGAAATCGGCACTGGCGACTATGTAGGTCGCCAGTGCATCGGCAATGCGAGGCTACAAGAGCCCAGCCTCCGCAAAGGAATAGATCTCCTCGCCCACGATCAGGTGATCAAGCACCCGAACGTCGATGAGCGCCAAGGCGTCTTTCAGACGGTCTGTGATGATCTGATCAGCTTGGCTAGGTGTCGCCACGCCCGACGGGTGGTTGTGGAACAGGATCACGGCGGCGGCATTCTGCTGCAGCGCAGCCTTGACGACTTCCCGCGGGTGAACCGAAGCGCCATCGATCGTCCCGCGGAACAGGTTCTCGACGCAGATGAGCCGATTCCGGTTATCCATGAACAAACATCCGAACACCTCGTGATCAAGCGCCCCGAGGCGGAGGCGAAGGTACTCACGGGTCCGGACGGGAGAGTCCAACACTGGACAACCGGATCGGAACCGCTGGGCGATGAGGCCTTGGGCGCTGGTAAGGACATCGGCTGCGGTGGCTTCGCGGTAGCCTGAGTCTTCGCGAACGTAGAGAGTTGTCATGCTGGCCTTCCTCGTATCCGGCACGTTGCCGTGCGATCAGGCCAGCGAGGCGATTGAGCGAAAGGTGCAATGGGATCGTGGAATATATGGAGGGGACCCGCCTCCTGCGGGGCGCAGGCCGTTTATGCCGCGAAAGCCCATTGCACCTTTCGCGCGCCTCGCCAGGATCGCAGCATGGCAATGGGGCGGGTACAAGGAAGGCCAGGCTCAACGATAGTTGCGATGGGCTGGGTCCCGGTGCCGATTCCTAGCCCGGCTTTGGGCGCTTCCGACTCAGAGTTGTCAGTCATGTAGCCCATTGGCAGCAACGCAAAGTGCGGAAACCCGACACTGTCACAATGTCCACGATTCGACGGTCCGGCTCCATCCGTGATTCCATCTTCCCATTCGCGATCCAACCGACAAGGTCACGATTGAGGTGCGCTTTCAGGTTAGCTAGTGACACGCCTCCGTAAAGCAGGGTAGGATCAACCCCAAGGCGTCTGTACCGAACCTGTTCCCGGGTTAAACCAGACACGTTTGTTCACGCAAGAGCGGACTTCAATCCGGTCGATGTGTAATCGGGAAACTCGACCAACTGGATTGGAGAATCCCTCATGACCTCAATTGTCCTGATTGAATCAACACTCGCAGCGCTAAAAAAAGCACTGCGTGCTCGCTTCCCTGCCGTCAAGTCTTCGCACCTCGCCGAAAGTGTCGCTCACGCCCTCGGCTACCGAACTCATGCAGCATTGCTTAGCGCTCGCGCCAAGCCCGACAGAGCCCGGCCAATAGTCACATTGAGTGTCCAAAGGCTTAACGAAAGGCTTCAGGCACTTGGCTATCCGGTAGATTTCAACTTCGATCTCGAGCAGCTATGCGGGACCATACCAGGCCTTCTCTCGACGATTCCGAATGACAGTCAAGTGGAAAGGTATCGCTGCTTTGAGCAGCTCATCAGAGACGTTCTAGACGACCACCGTACGTCGTCTGGAGAGGGCTTCAATTTTGCGGATGTGGAATGGGTTGCCGCCGAAGCCAAAGCCCAAGGACTCCTATCAACTCGTGAAGATGCTGACCTGTTAGTCGAAGCCGTTGTCAAGCTGACTTCGGTATCAGAGCGCGTCTGTCTCGAAGAGATTCTGCCAGCCCTGCAATACCGACCGGCATTGGATACTAAAAGTAGTCGGCGCCTTGATGAGTTGATTCGTGAACAAGGGTGGGGAACAGTTGCACACTTGATTGGTATCTCTAAATCAACTCTAGAAAAATTGGTCAGCGGTGGTTCGCGTGGTCCCTTTTTTCGGCATCAGCCTGCACAGAATTCTGCCGTTGAAAAAGCTCGCGCATTTTTGGCCTCCGGAGCAAGAAAAGCGGGAGCCGGCGCTACAGCTACGGAAGGTGTGCTCAATGAAGAAGACGCGGCCATAGAGCGCGAGCGCATAGCATTTGAAAGGTTTCAAAAGGCCATCGGTGCAGTGAATCGTCAATTCTTTCCGTATGGAAATGGTCAACCTAGGATCGAGAGTTTGGATGAATCCGAGGCAGCCGAGAAAGAATGGCGTTTGGCGAAAGAGAATGTTGAGCGACTCGTGAATAGAATTCGCTCCGGAGGCTAGGAGAAGATAGCTCACTACTCGCACGCGCCAACTCGGCGGCCCGCGACGCGGCAACAGTGCCCGTCGCGTCCTTTCGCGCTTTTGGAGGCGGTTATGGTGCGTATCGAAGCCCTCTCGTCTTACCATCCTTATAGCAGTCCGCGACTAGAAGTCCGCTATTGGGAGAACCAGAGCAAAGTGGCAATGGCTGCTTTTGGCCGGAGGCCGCTTCCCCACCCATTCAGCTGCACGCCAATGCGGGATCGATGTGTGATATTTTTGTTGTCGAAGAATGCTAGCCGAGTGGAAAGGTGAAACGATGGATTCAGGCTTTCCTGGCATCAAAGGCGGGTTTGCTTTCGTCGCAAGCGTTTTGGACGTGCGAGTTTCGCTGCCCGTTGAAATATCGAAGCATGTGCGCTTGCAAAAAGCGGACGACGCGCAGATTTCAACAATAAAGGGATTGCTTCCAAACGGCGGTGGTCTCGGAATCGCCTATCACTACGAACACGACTGGGATGAAATTCCACCTACGCAGACGAGAAGAGGACATCAGACTCGCCCGCTTGATCGAAAGGAATGGAAGTACTTTGTTCTGGCTTGGGAGGGTTCAAATAGCCACCTCCATGACGTTCAGACGGCACTTAACCTCACGCCTCCCTCCATTTCGTGTGTAGCGCAGGTACACACTTCTGAAGCGTTCGGGCTTGGACAACGCAGTGGAGTAAGCGTCGAAGCTGTCGCAGCGCATTTTCAGCATCAACGAATTCCGCCAGTAACTGTGACTATCGACGAGGGCGTTGTCGACAGCTGGAGGGTCACGTACTCCAAAGTACAAGCACTCCAGCGGCACAAGTACCCTGCCATTTCTCGTGCGATCGACCTGATTGATCAGCTCCGGCGATTTCCTTCGTTCGCGCACCTTCAGGTGCTCTCGCACTTCATGGTTCTTGAGATGCTCTTGACCCATAAGCCAAGCGATAAGGAAGTTGGAGACTCACTCGCACATCAAATTCGTACGAAAGTCGCGCTGCTCTCGCGAAGACTTCCTCAGCCACTCAATTACAGCGTTTTCGCAGCCGACGTCTCGGAAGATAAAGTCTGGACGAAACTATATTCTTACCGGAGCGCGGTGGCTCATGGTGGCGTTCCCGACTTCGAGAAGGAGCTAAGTGTTCTTCGAAATGCGGAAACAGCGTGGAGTTTCATGGCGACAGCGACAGCGATGCTCGCAAGGTATGCGCTTGACGAGCCGCAGTTGGTTGATTCGTTAAAGCAGATCTGAAGAACGTCCTGGCGTGAAGGGCCAGAAGCGCGGTTCGAGCCAGTCAATCCGAACCTACGGGTAGAATGCGGGTTCGACGATTCTGCGGTTCTTCGGAGCTGCCCTTTCCTTCTTTGCTTATGGCGTACTTCGGGCGGTCTCGATCTAGCTCTTTGACTTCAGGTGCCAGCTAAAATGGCAAATCGGCACGGCTGACACGGAGGATACCTCTGATCAATGAAAAGCCGCCGTTGCTGTATTCTCTTTCCAAGGACGTTGTGCGCGAGTCCAGTTTAAACTGCCAACGCGGGCCGGGAACGACCAGAGCAAAGGGCATTTCCAAATGAGCCGGAAGTCACGCAATAACCTGTCGCCCTCCCACTACCTCGGCACCTGGATGTTGCCGGGCGGCGAACACGCGGTGGGAGACCTTGAGCTGCGTGGCGCGAGTACGCTGCTTCGCCTTCATTCGGATCAGCCATTGCCGCATTTTCGCAGCCTCGCCTATCTCACCGGAACTGCATACACGGGTGAAAATATTACCCTCGTCGATTGCCTGAGCCCCGGCATGGGGATCACAAGTTTTCAGGATGCACCGACGCGATATCATGCGGAAGTGTTTCCCCATCATGTTGCGGTCGGGAGGCGCTTTATCGACCCCACTGCGCATTGTGTCGCCGGAATTCATTTCTCAACGACCGATCTTAGTACTCTCTTCTATGACTTTGATGCTTTCAGCAGCATGGTAGATGCCAAGCCTGTCATCGACGAGATTCTGCGCGAACGACGGCAGATGCGGCCAGTGGAAGCCGGCCAACACCCTCTGGTGCAGTACTTCACTGGAAGGGACTGTATCTGCAGCGTTGACACCGAAAGAGGGCGCGTGTCCGTGAATCATCGCCCGAAGTACAGCCTAGGTGGACCACAGGGGGTCTATATCCGGAATCGTATTGTCGTCTCGCTACAACCCGTCGAGCCAGTCCCCTTCGCCGACGCCATCGAGGGCATGTACGACTTGCACTGCTTTCTATCCATCGCGGCCGGGCGAGCACAAGGTGTCAGGTCCATACACATCACCACGACTGATAAGGTGAACGACGTTCCAATCTCACTCGCTGTCTATCCCAGCTATCGCCCTAAGGTCAGCGACCGGAGCGAACAGAGACGCCCACATCCTGCAGATGTTCCCCTTGACCCAATTAGGCATGCCGAGGAGTTCGCAAGTGTGCTGGCCGACTGGATCCGACGTCATTCGTCTTGGAGAATCGCACGTTCCCAATACCTGGACTGCCTGCGGAAAGCCAACCGCTACGGATCGGAACGACTCGTTGCAGCAGCAAATATGTTTGACATCCTCCCCAACGAGGCGGTGCCCAGCGCATATAGCTTGCCGGCGGAGTTCGCGGCTACCAGGGACCAGTGCGTGGCACTACTCCGGGAACATCCCAATGGAATCGATCGGAACAGCGCATTGTCAGCGCTCGGGCGTTTAGGGCGTCCATCGCTTCCCAAGAAGGTGGCCCATCGGACCAGCATCGTCGAATCCAAGACCGGAGAAGCCTTTCCAGACCTTCAACGAGTTGTGAGCATTGCAGTCAAATGTCGCAACTATTTCGTGCACGGCAGCTCCGGCGAAATCGAGTATTCGAGGGTCGAGGCATTTCTGCCCCTTCTGACTGATGCGCTTGAGTTTGTGTTCGCGGCGTCCGACCTCATCGATGCCGGTTGGGATACCGATCGATGGCTGTCCCAGACCGGCGGTTGGGGCCACAACTTTTCCCGTTTTCGCTCCAACTACGGGCCTGCGGTGGAGGCCCTCAATAAAGCACTCGCCGCCTGATAGAAGCCACCCAATGCGCACCCATGAAACGCGCATAAGCTCTATGCGGACCGCGAAACCGGCATGACTTTGTCGGATAGCCGGCACGAGATGGCGGCTTCCAGGATGGACTTCCAACTGACTGTCAGGCGTTACAGGGCTTTCACGGGCTCCCGGCGCGGCACTATCTACGCGCAGTCAACTTTGCGACACGCGTTCGTTCCTCTTTTCCCTCAGAGCAATCTCGTAGTGCATTTTTCCGACTAGATCGCGGAAGACCTGCTCCGCTCTGCCTAAATCCATTGGGACCGGTTCTCGATCGTCGGGGGGAGGAACGCCCAGCAATTCCCAAATCAGTGATTCAGCCAGATCAGGCTCTTCAGCAAGTCGATACCTATGCACCTCCCAGCCTTGCCAAATATGCTCTTGGCGCCATTGCTCTAGTCTGGTGTATGTCAGTCCGATCCTAACGACGCCTGGCTTATCCGGATGTATCAATAGACAAAGGTAGCCCAGTTTTGCCGACTGCCAGATTTCTTCTGGCTCCCTATGGCCGATCCCACATTGCGGACAACCTGCACCTTCTGCGACATCCGTGGATCTCGTCCGCCATTGATGTCCGTTGGTGCATCGAAAGGTGGCTTTTCCAGACCTACTCGTAACCTGCCCTACAAGTTTGATGTCGCGTCCTTCCAGCCGTTTCCTCATCCATGCGGTGTATGCATAGACCCAGTCTGGGACTGGTTTAGGTGGGGGCCGCACCCCCGCCTTCGTTGCTGCGTCCAAGCCCGCCTGTATCCGTTTCCACTCTATCCTTCGGACTTCAACCGTTACGCCCCCGGGCATATCTGTGAAGCCTGTTGCACTCCAAAAAGCGCTTTCGGCCCAATACGGATCAGGGACGGCAATGTACGTCTTGAGTTGCCATTTCTGACCAGTCTGACTGACGATCCGGCCTGCGTACTCCTCGTCGTTGTTGTTGTGCTGGGACAGGCGTTTTTCGGGGTGAAGGATCGTTACCCCGATCTTGTAAAGGTCCGGATCAGACGGAAGCACCAAGACATAAAGGTAACCTGACTTCATCGCGGCCTTCCCAGGTGTGACCGTAAGTATCTTAAGCGCTTCTTAGTTGTCTGTACGATCGAGCATGCGGTCGATCTCAGCATGTCCGCTTATGGCGGATTCCAGACCATGGAGGATCAAGAGCCGAATGCATTGTAGAGCGTTCCATCGGCCGCCTGAGTTTCTGGGGGCGCGCTCAACTGATCATTGCAACACCGACTGACTTAGGATCCTTGGACGGAGGGTGTTGCCAATGCTGAAGGAAGGACGACCTGGACTGACAGACACGCAAAGGGACGAGTTGT
>JAIBBE010000156.1 GCA_019694835.1 Fimbriimonadaceae bacterium
CACACCATGGCACTGGAAGCGCAAGCCACCTCGCAAGAGACGGTCGAAGCCCAAACCCGTGCACTGGCTGACAGCCTATTAAAGGGTTCGCGGCGCGCTCTGTGGCGGGAGCCCTGACACGATGGCATCCCGCCCGCCCTTCAACCTTGACTATCCACCTGGTGCCACACCCCTGGATGCCGATGAACTTGCCAGCCTCATTCCCAGCCACATCACCACGCAGGGTGATTTAAACGAATGGGAGCAGCTCAACATCCTTCAGGGCGAGCAATGGGTACGCAAGCAGCGCAAGGAGTTCCTGACAGAGGCCTTCCTGCGCCAATTGCACAAACAGATGTTCGGCGAGACCTGGAAGTGGGCTGGCGAATTTCGCAAGTCCGACAAAAACATTGGCATCGACTGGCTAAAGATCAGCGTCGAGCTCAGGAAGCTGCTCGACGACATACGCTATCAACTCGAACACGGCAGCTTCCCGGCGGATGAAATCGCCGTGCGATTCCATCATCGACTGGTTGCCATCCATCCGTTCCCGAATGGAAACGGCCGCCATGCGCGTTTGATGGCCGATCTTCTGGTTGAGCGTTTAGGGAAGCCTCGATTTTCCTGGGGCCAACGCAGCCTGAATGCGGGAAATCTGGTTGATGCCAATGAAACTCGACAGCGCTACATCGCCGCCCTGCAAGCAGCTGACGCAAGGGATATCGCACCACTCCTCAACTTTGCGCGCAGTTGATGGTCTCTGAAGTGTTGAAGTGCACTGAAATATGACCCACCGGGGGGGCACGTCAACAAATTAGTCTCAGGCCAAAAGCGGCCGGTGGCCTATATTTGCTTTCAAGCAACCGACCTTGAGATAGTATTCAAGCAACATTACCCTGATCTCGGGAGGCGGTCTGATTCAACTGACGGCACCCGTAGCCTCGTTCCAGAAAAAGGGAAAGTAGGGTCAAAGTGGACTTTCATTCGTATTTCGAATAGATCTAGCAACTATGCCACTCGACGATCTCCTCTCCCGTATTCGAGCCGAGAATCTCAACGTCTATCGAGCCAGTCCACAACGGTTGCGCGAAGACGTCGGCCAAGAGTCTCAGATCTCTCAGGACTACCGTGGGCGCCTCATCTACGAGCTTCTTCAAAACGCCGACGACGCTATTTCGTCGGAAACCCCTTCTTCCCTAGCTGCCATCGCATTTGTTCTTGAGGAAGACGCTCTGTGGGTCGCTAACTCAGGACGACCGCTCGACGAAGCCGATGTAAGAGGGCTCTGTGGGATCAGTGCTAGCAGCAAGTCCACGACGAGTGGGAAGCGCCGGGCTTCAATTGGCCACAAAGGGATGGGATTCAAATCCGTTCTGGAAATCTCCGATGCGCCGGAAGTGTACTCGACGACGATCAGCTTCAGCTTCGGACCCGACAAGGCTCTGAAAGCCATCGACGCTCTTGTTGCGGACGCTACCTTGCTCCCGGTGGCCCGCGCGCCCGTCACACGATTTCCGTGGCACATAGAAGAAAAACCTGATCAGTGGCGCGCACTGTGCGATCAAGGCATGAAGACGGCCTTCCGGTTCCCGCTGCGCTCCAAGATGACATTCGAACAGCGCGAAGGTCTCGCACGTTCTCTGCGCGATCTTCCGGTGACATCTTTGGTGTTCCTGAAGCATCTCTGTCGTGTCGAGGTCATCATCAGGTGCCAGGAGAACAATCATTCGTTTGCGTGGACAGCAAGGCGCCAGAGAGTCACCGACTCTAGAGAACACGACGTTCTGGCGTTCTCAGATGCGGGTACGTATCGCGTCGTACTGACTCCTGACCAGGGAGTCGCAGAGACATTTCTCGTCGCGCATGACCCTAGCATTCACATCGAGAAGAATCGCGGTGGCCTGGATGAGTTCACTTGGGACGGCATAGAGCTAACTGAAGTTTCCGTTGCGGCACGCATCCGCAGCGACAAACCTGTAGCGCTTGATCCAGCGTGGCGAAAGCTCCACGTGTTCCTTCCCACAGGGGAGCCTTGCCCCTACCACCTCCTGGTGAGCGGTGCGTTCGGCTCGAACCTATCCCGTCAAGAGATTCGCGTAGAAGCCGACGCAACGAACTACAACCGCCACCTCATGCGACACGTCGCACGCATACTTCGTGAATTGCTGATTCCGCAGCTCATATCCAGCGGGTCGTCCGTCGTCGATGTCCTGAGGATCCTAGATCGAGGAACACCAGTTGGAATTCCATGCGCGACTGCGGCAGCGCAGTCGCTCTTCGACGAAGTGCGTACCGCGCTGTACGACTTCACATTTCTTCCCCAGGAAGTTGGGACGCCGCTCGCCATCGCGACATGCGTCGTACCGCCGATCACTAGCGACGCCCATGTCGGCGAGATGCTCAGAGATCTTCTTCCTGCAAAAGCTTCCTCAGCGGACCGATGCTTCCCAATTTCTGCGCTTTGCGGTTCCGACGTCGCCCGAGTCCTCGTTGACCACGGTGCCCATGAATTAACTCCAGAGGCCGCGGCGGCAGCTCTTTCCAATCCTGACCCAACCCGGTCTCAACTTGACCTCGCGGGCAACCTGTTTGTGGATCCCGTGTTACGGGTCTTGGAGAAGCTTTGGCTGTCGCTGGGCGCTGATGGGCGCGAAAGACTTGCCAACGCAGCCCGACGCGAATCGCTCTTTCCTGTAGGCATAGCTAATGATGGAACAGCCCAGCGGGTCGCCACATCTGGGGTGATGTGCTTCTATCCGCCGCGGTCACTACATGGAACGGTCCCACTAGACGGTCTTTGCTTTTTGATGCAGGAGATTTGCTGGGGAGATTTGACACCTAAGGAACGCAATCAACAACTGCGGCAAGAGGTAGCTACCTGGCAAGCTCTCTTTGACGTGCAGGAGTTCAAGTTCCCGGCCGTTATGCGCGCCAGTGTCCTGCCGGCGCTTGATCTTGAGCGAGATGCTCATAGCCGCGAGGAACGCGAGTCACTACACACGTTTGAACGCATTGCAGCAATTTGTCAGCTTGCCGGGCGAACGCCGAATCCCGGTGCGCCGTTACCTTATGAGCGCCTTGGGCCGAATCGCGCCCTTTTCAATTTAAGCCGCTTGGACGTTCCCTGTCGCAGTGATGTACCGGGGCAGTACGTCTGGGTCCCTGCGTACCGGGCGTACCTAGGAAGTGACTGGGTTGGAGAAAACTCTGTCGAGCGAATTCTCGCGGTCGGGCGTGAGCTTCGGGTTGAAGGGTTGCCATCGGTCAACTTTCTCGCCGGACCCGACGCCTTCGTTGGACTCCTAGCGAATTATCGTCACCTTCAAGAGGCGCCACGAACAGAAGATATCGATCCTGGCACAGACGAGGTGGGGATAGACGAGGATGAAGAAGCCGCTTTGGAGGGGGACGAAAGAAGCCGGTGGCTCAATTTTTTTTTGTGGCTTGGGGTAAATCAGGCACTTCGGCCAGTCCATTTCCACGATGTCGAAGATCGCGCGTCCGGTTGGTTGAAGACGGCAAATCTACAACGTCCGGAAGGCTGGATCTTCAGGAACCTAGATCAGAGTGTCTGGAGAGAATACGTCGATCGCGTCCGAGGCTCGCTCGCAGAAGTTGGACCAGATGAAGAAACGACGCCCTACTTCTACGGCTTGCATGATCTCGATCACCTCGTGACCCTCCTGAGAGCTGCCTCCGAGGACCAAACGACCAAACTCGGTCGCGCCCTCTACGAGCATCTCGCACGAAATTGGCATTCGTTAGAGCGATTCTCAGCTGCTCTAGTCGCTCAAGTGCCATCAAACAGCGTTCCGGCAATGAGAACCAAGCCGCAACGAGCGAAGGATGATGAACTCATCGAGGTGGGTCCAGATTTCTGGGTGGCGCGTCTTCAGGCATCGCCATTTTGTCCAACCGGCCATGGTCCGCGATACGCCAAGCAAGTCTGGCTACCGTCTCTTGAGGTCGAACGTCGCTTCGGGCGCCGAGCCAGGACTGGGAGCTTCCTGATCCCGGCTCTTGAGGTGGATCCGGCGGTTCTCAGAGGGAAAGCGAGGGGATTTGCACAGGCACTTGGCATACGCGAAGAGCTGAGTTCTGCCGCCTTCACCCTGAACGATGCTCGCATCATGCTTGAGCGTCTGCGTGATCTTTACACCAACAGGTTTGAGGTAGGCGAAGATCTACGGCTCGAACTCCGAGAGGTCATCCGACCAGCCTACCGCAACCTTTTCGAACTTCTCTCCGGCAAGGAACAGATTAATCCGCTGCTGGCACCTGGTGCACCACCGCTCGCAAATGCGCCACTCTTGGCCCACGATGGTCGTAAAGCCTATCGCTTTATCGATGATGGGCAACTCTATTACATGGACCGTCGAGAAACGCGGGAGCATCTGAAATCGGACGCGGCCATTTGGTCATTCGTACTGGAAGCGTTGCCTGTGGCAAGAACGTCGATCGTCCAGCTTTTCGGCGTACCTGTCCTGGAAGAGTCGCTCCGATGGGCCCCTAGACCGGGGGACAGTGCGTTGAGTGTTGAAGAACTCGATCATCTACGAGAGGAGATTCGCCTTCTCGCCCCCTATCTGCTCGCACGAATCGCCACTGACCGATCAGACGAGAAACTTGCTAGACAAGATGCACAACGTCTGCGTAGGTTCGTAGAGTGCCTTGAGGCCGTGACAAATCTGGAACTCGATTGTGAGTTGGCGGGGAAGAGGCTCGATCTCGGCAATGGTGGTCGAGATTCCTTCGTCGAATTTGTTTTGGACAAGACTACCCATGCCTTCGTTGTCTGGGGAGAACAGTCGTGGCCTCCCGAACCACGCGAGGCAGAAGCGCTCGCCAACGCGCTTTGCGAAGTCTTTAGTGCCGGATATTTCGAGCCGTTTCTGGCCCTGATACAGGCAAAGACACCAGAAGACCGCGAGCGTCTTCTCCGTCGCGCCGGCGCACCTCTTGACGTTGATGAGAGACGGGCCCTGTTTCTGAACAACGAAAAGGGAAACCCGCAAGAGGTCGAAGTTGGTGCGCCCGCTGATCCGAAGACCACCGTGCCTTCAGGGACACAGGAGCAACAGGCCGTGCTACCCAATGGCGCCAGCCAGCAACTACCCTCGACCAATGTACGCCGCGTACCCTTGTTCTCGCCTAGTCAGCTGCTACTCGACGGTCAGCCCATTCTGGTCGTAGGCACCGGTACTTCGCAACCCACATCAAACGGAAAACCGACTGACGCTGCAAGCTTCGGGAGAGGCCCGAGCGGTTCAGAGAACCACGGGTATGGTGGACACACTGACCTCGACGCACTAAACAGAGTAGGCATGTGGGTTACTCTGACGTTCGAGCGGAACCGACTGCGTCAGTCCGGCCTGCACAACGCGGACATTCTCGATCCTGAACGCAGCGAACCACAGCCAGACGCGATGGTGTTCGATGTGTCATCACCAGACAAGATTGCCAGCGCCCGAAGAATGTCATCGATCTTCGATGCGTCGATGAAGCAACTCAGTTGCTTATTTGGCATTTCACAGGAGTGGCCTGGATTCGATGTCCTCACTCTTGATCCACGAGTACCAGATCAACTCGATCGCCTTATCGAACTAAAGTCCTCGGGGGTAAAGTCGCGGGTACAGGAAATGACCTGGAATGAGTGGAAGTCGGCCGGTTCAAGCGCACTCAGAGCCCGCTTCTATCTCTACCTAGTAGGAAATCTCCGCTCGGATCTAAAGGAAGCTCAGCCATTCGTTCGAACGATTCGAAACCCATTCGAACAACTCGCGGCTGAAGTTCGGGTTGGCCAAACGGTTAGCCGCAAGGTTCTGCTTTCTGTTGAACTTTTCAAGGAGGCCGAACATCTCGTACTTTCAGTTGATGACGGGTTGCCGAATCCATCGATGTAATACGCTGCTGAAGTGTCAGGGTGTAGAAGCATATTCAGTCGGTACCAATCACGACACTCGGATAGCCGAGATTAATCAAATCTAACATAACCCGACTCTGCGCTTACCCGATCAAGACCAGCTAATAGCGCTGCCTCAGCGCTGTGACCTGCCCGGAGATTTTCGGACCAGTAAAACTTGAGAAGATGGCTTCCTTGAAGAGAGGAAGTCATGAGAAAGAGTCGATTCACCGAAGCCCAGATCGTCACCATCCTGCGGGAAGCGGATCGGGGATCAGTTGCAGAAGTAGCCAAGAAACACGGCATCAGCGAACAAAGCATCTACACATGGCGGAAGAATTTCGGGGCGCTCGATGCGGCAGACGTAAAGAAGCTGCGTCAGCTCGAACAGGAAAACGCGCGGTTGAAGAAGCTCCTGGCGGAGCGCGACCTTGAAGTTGAGATCATGAAGGAGATCAACGCAAAAAAATGGTGAGCGCACCCGCAAGGCGCCGCCAGGTCGAATACGCCTAGGTGCGTGGCCTGTCAGAGCGCAACGCTTGTGCGCTGATGCGAACCGCAAGGTCGCCGCTCCACTACGAATCCCGGATGCAGCAGAAGGACGCCACGGCGCTGGTGGCCATGAGCATTCTCTCGGCGCAGTACCCGAGGTACGGCTACCGGCGGATACAAGTTTTTCTTGAACGCCAAGGGCAACAGATGAGTACCGACCGGGTCTGGCGCCTCTGGCGTAAGGCGGGGTTGCAGGTTCCGAGGCAGCGACCGAGAAAGAGAATTGCGCTATCGCGCCCCCGGCCGCAATCGCCGATTGCAACCGGGCAGGTATGGGCGTACGACTTCGTATTCGACGCCTGCGCCAACGGACAGCAACTGAAATGCCTGACCGTCGTTGATGAATACACGCGGGAGAGCCTGGCCATCGATGTGGCCGGCTCGATCCGTTCAGGGAGAGTGATTGAAGTGCTGTCGCAACTGATCAGTACGCATGGCGCACCGAAGATCCTGCGTTCGGACAACGGGCCGGAATTTGTATTTCGTGCCCTTCTGCGCTGGGCGGCCAACGAAAATCTCGATATGGCGCTGATCGATCCCGGCAAACCGTGGCAGAACGGTACAGCCGAGAGTTTCAACGGCAAGTTCCGGGATAAACGTCTGTGATGGAGTGGTTCCGCAACCGGATCGAGGCCAAGGTCGTGATCGAACAATGGCGACAGCATTACAATGAAGTCCGGCCGCATTCGAGTTTGGGAAACCAGACGCCGGCGGCATTCAAGAAACAGTGTTTTTCAACCACCCAACCGGAAGCCATTTTCCAGGAATGAGTGACCCGCAGAAATCAGGCAGGTCACATCCACGCAGGCATTCGCGATCCGGCGGTCGGTTGATTGCGATTACGCACGAGAACACAACCCCACTACAACCCCCTGCTGGAATGCAGTCAGCTTCATCTCTTCAGCTTTGCATACTGGATACAGTATCTTCGCCATGTGGCAATCAGGATGTCTATGCATGGCAAGCAGCGCGGGCACAAATCCTGACCGCTCCTTGGGCGTTGAAAGAACAACACACGATGCGCCGCTTCTCAATGCAGCGATCACCGACGACATTGCCTCTTCGGGTCTCCTAGGTACGGCAAAAAACCAATCCGTTCCGGGAACGTCAAACAAGGGAAGGATCTTGATGTTGTTCGCGCCTACGGTATCGGCCAGTTCTTGGAGTTCTGCCGAATTCAGGGACTGAACGAATTCACTCGCTGGAAGTACGACCAGGACAGGCTGACGCAGTTTTGCCAGATCGGTCAACACACCAGCGAGTGCAGATGTCTTCTGAGCGGGTTCGCCAGCATCAAAAAGGCTGTTTCGAACAACACCAAAATAGACAGTACCCCAATCCTCTGGAAGTCCATACGGAATCCTGCATTCTTCAAGTGTGATGTTTTCCATTTTCTCAACTCGCCTCGTGTTCAGTCTGGAGCCCGCCTCCCGCCACCGGCAGGAACAGCCAACTCTCCTGCACCGGTTTTCCACTGCCTGTACGCACTGCGTCCCCATAAGCAGTCAACTGCGATCCGTGATCCATCACCAGCCGATCCCAAGCATCGGGTGCAAGCGGGCTGGACTTGTGGTCGATGAGAATCCAACCTGAATCCGTTTCCAGCAGCAGATCAATACGCCCGTTCTGCACCTGCCCTGACTGCAGAACGCTCTGAACTGCGATCTCCGCATATGGCCTGGCACCTGGCCAGCGGGTCTTTATCCACTCATGAAGCGCCAGTATTTGCCGGAGTACAGCCGCAGGCGAAAGAAACTCCAGAACACCAAACCCAGAAAGTAGGCGTGAAATCTCCTGTTCAGTCACTTTCACGCTCCGGTCGGCAAACGACAGAGCGATGCACGCGTGGATTGCCGTTC
>JAIBBE010000195.1 GCA_019694835.1 Fimbriimonadaceae bacterium
TCAAAGGTGACGTGGAGGTGAAGAACCAGGTCACTTGGTGGCCCGGTCGAAAGGAAGACGTCGCATTTGCCGGTTACACCCAGGACGCTACTAAGCACTTGAAGAAGCTTGCCGAGTTAGAGCTGATCAACCTTACGTCGAGCATCGCTAAGCCCGAGTACCTCCTCGACCGATTGCTGTCGATCTTCACTGAACAAGGTGACGTTGTGCTCGAATGCTTTGTATCAACGGGAGATATGGCCGCGGTCTGTCTGAAGCGGGACAGACACTTCATCCATCTTCAGGGTTCATCTGCTAGGGATGAGGAGCTCTTAGTCGGGTGCGTTGTCCCGCGGCTTCAAGCGGTGATCAACGGTCAGGACCACGATTTAGAAAACAAGGACAGCCCCAAGAGCCCCACGAAGGTCCGGCAGGACTATTACATCCCCTTTGAGGGCGGCGGCGGCTTCAAGCTCTGCCGCGTTGGCGAATGGCTTTTTCGGCGGCGACTTGAAGAGGACATTGCAACACTCAACCTGGATGCCTACTCAAGCCCTGATCGCTTCATAGCTGCAATGTTGACTGCGGAGGGCTACCTACCGATCGAAGGTCAATCCAATGCTGGGTTGTCTCTGGACGGCAGTCGACGATGTGTGGTCGTCGGGCCTGACGAATTCTTGACGCCCGATCTAGCATCCGATGTTGCACTGCAGGCCAACGGAATTCACACCACAGTCTACTACTTTCGCGCCTCTGAGGACTTCAATCCCGCGCTTGCGCCTGACCAGCTCTACTATCGCCGAGTTCCCGTGGATTTGGTGGTCTAGATGTCGAAGTTGCGTACGTACCGACTTGACGACTCCGCAGAGGCGGTTATCCGTGCGGCTCACTTCAGGAAGCCGCAAAAAGACTCCTTCAACAAAGTCCATGAGCTGATTCGCGGACTTGACGACGACCTTGACCGGCTCGAGCCGAAACGGCTGTACGAGCAAATGGCTGAGGCCGGGTACCGAGTCGATTCACTGCCGCCGCAGCTGATCTTCAACCTTGCGACGGGAGTCGGCAAGACGCTCCTCATGGGCGCCTTGATTGACTACCTCTACCTCTCGGGTCAGTCGCGAAACTTCCTCGTTCTCGCGCCTCGCGCAGCGATACTGGAGAAGCTTGAGCGCGAATCGAGCCAACACAACGAAAAGTACCTACTCGTCGATCCGGAACTGGTGACTGAGCCAGCCCTGTGCATCCGATCCAACCTCGAGAGATTCCGCCCAAGCGAAGACGGTTTGAACTTGTTCATCCTGTCCCCGCAAAGCATCAGTGGAAAAGACAAGAGGTTCTCGAAGCCCGACGAGTTTCGCGGGGAGAGCGTTGCGGAGTATCTCACCAGAGTGGACGACCTAGTGGTGCTCGTCGACGAATCCCACCACCTTGGTGATCCTTCGAAAGAGCGTGCAGCCTGGACGCAAGCAATCCACGATCTAGCCCCGCGGCTCTATTTTGGGTTCACCGCAACTCCACGTGATCCCGCTCCTGGAGTATCGATTGTCCACACATACGATCTCGCCGAATGTTTACGTGACGAGCTCTACACCAAGGGCGTCAAGCTGCTAGTCAAGCCGTATGACACAAGCTTGAGCGAAGACGAGTGGGACCACTACACCGTTGACTACGCGCTGGAACGGTTGAGCCGGAAGCAGAAGGCGATCGACGCACTGCGGGAAGACCGGCCGGACTTCCCTGCGATCCAAGCGGTTGCGCTCATTTGTGCCAGCGATACGGCCCATGCCGAGAGGATCGGAAAATGGCTCCGCGAATCAAGGGGGCTAGCCGATGAGGAAGTGCTCGTAACCCACTCGGAGAAGAGGCTCACCGAGTCGGAGATTCAGAGACTTGTCGCGATCGACGAGCCTGGTAGCCCCGTTCGAGTGGTGGTCAACGTATTTCAGCTCACTGAAGGCTGGGACGTTACAAACGTTTACGTGATCGCGCCACTGCGGCAGATGGCAACATTCCAGGGCGCCCTACAAACTTTAGGCCGCGGTCTTCGGCTTCCGGCCGGCAGCCGGGTTGGTGATCCAGAAGTAGACACCTTGGATGTGTTGTGTTGTGGAAAAGAATCGCTCCAGACGATTCTCGACCAAGCGATAGCTCAGTTCCGCAATGTCGAGGACGCAGATGGGACGCCGATCGACATCAAGAGCAAGGAAGAAGCTGACGCTGAGGAGCAGCCGATTCCGACCGTCCCATACGCTATTGACATCGTGCGAGAGGTGCAGCTCGCCATACCGCGGCTGCAACTCATGCGGGAAGTCGTGCCCCTGGACTTCGATATCGAACTGCACCAGCAGATCGGACAGGTGTCCGCGACGGCCGTTGACCTGAAAGATCTCCAGACGATCGGTCTCGCAGAAGGATTCAAGTACAACTTGGGTGACCTTGTTCGGATCGCGGCTGCGCACACAATCGCCGAGGTGTCAGCATTGAGTGCCTTCTCCGATACGAGGCGTGTAGAGGAATTAATTCGCAGATTCCTCATATCTGCTGGGGCGGAACAGGATTCAAGGCTGACCCTTGATCCTGTGCGGTTGGCTAAGTACGTCGCTGACCAGATAGATCAAAGATTGCGAAAGATCGACGCCGACCTCGTGGTCGACACCGAGGTAGACGAAACTTCTATCTGCGCTTACAAGTGCCGAGTGGCAGAGGGGTTCGCTGGCCCGATCGACAAGTCAGAGCTGCAGTGGTCGCCAAGTTGCATAAGGGTGCCAATCAAGGGCTGGGCGAAATGTGTTCACGCCGCGGCCCGGTTCGACACAGAGGGAGAGTTCTTGACCGCCATGGTTCTAGACCAGTCGAAGTCAGTTGACTGGTGGGCGCGAAATGACCCGGCCGTGGTCCGGATCCCTACCCCAATCGGTGCATTCGAGCCAGACTTCATCTTCCGCCAGACCAACGGGCGGCATGTGGCGCTTGAAATCAAGGGAAGTGTGCTTTGGTCACCGACTGACTCCGATGCTCGCGTTAAGTCCCGCGCTGCGGTGCGGTGGGTCGAGAAGCTGAACGGTGTCAGTGAGGGGTCATGGGGCTACGCACTCGTGCTCGATGACGACGTGCGCGGCGTGGGTTCAGTTGAAGAGCTAATCGGTGTGGCGGCCGAGGCCAGCCAGTAACAACTGATCAGCCCTGGTCTACCTCACCTCACCCTGCTTTGGAGGCCAGTCGGATGCCGATTTCAGTGCGCCCATTCCACGAACGCGTTCAGCGTCGCGATTAGCCGCATCTCCTCCACCGATCGAGCCCGGGTGTTAAGCAGTTCCTCGGTGCACACCAGGTACGCCAGGCAGCGGGCTCGGCTGATCGCGACATTGAGCCGTTCGCGGGAGAATAGGAAGTCCACGCCGCGGACGATGTCCGCACCCGACGAGGTCGCGGTGCTGAAGAACACTACCGCGGCGGTACCGCCTTGGAACTTATCTACGGTGCCCACCGGGACGCCTTCGGTTTGTGGGTGGGCGTTGAGCTCCTTGCGTATGGTGCGGACCTGGTCGTTGTATGGTGCCACCACCATGAAGTCCTCGACCGTCAGCGGTTTTGTGACACCGTGGAAGTCCGTCCACGGCGTCCCGACCAGTCGGGCGATGTGGTCGGCGATGATGCCGGCCTCCTCGACAGAGGAGGTGGCGTTCCCGGTGTGCTCGGCCTTGAGCCAACGCAGCCCGGTACCGGCGACGGTCGTCTGCTGCTCGCAGTCCTCGTGCCAACCAAGCTTGCCGTCGTAGATCTGCTGTGAGATGAACCGACAGATATCGGGGTGCATGCGGCGGGTTTCGTCGATGAACACCCCGCGTTCGGCGGGCAGCGTGACGCGCTCACCGAGTACATGCCCCAATGCGCTGCGGCCGCCGCCACCCAGGTGGTTGGCCAGGTTGACCTGCGGTAGCTGCAGCGGATCGCCGAGCAGAATGAGGTTGCGCGCTGAGCGGGAGGCGGCGAGTGCGTCAGCCAGCGCGTACTGGCCCGCCTCGTCGATCAGCAGGACGTCCACGGGAGCGTCAGCCAGTTTGTCATTAGAGAAAAGCCACGAGGTCCCCGCTACGACGTTGACGTTTGGGCGGCACGCCTTGTCCGCGTCGCCGTACTTGAATCCATCGAGCTTGGGCTTGCTTCCCGTGGATTTGACCCGAACCCCGTTCAGCAGTCCCAGATCTCCCTTCTCGGCGAAGATCTTGATCACTTCACGCAGCACGTTCTCGATGCAGCGATGATTGGGAGCGGTGACCCCAACCCGCATGTCTGCTTTGACCAGGGCGTGCACCAGATGAGCGGCACGGTAGGTCTTGCCGGTGCCGGGCGGCCCCTGCACCGCGACGTAGCTGCAATCGAGTTGGGTTGCCCACAAACACATCTCGTCGGTTTCGTCGCTGAAAACACCGCCCACCGGCCCGCCACCGGCCACGAAGCGAGGGAGTTCACCGCGCAAAAGAGCGTAGGTTACCTCGTTGGGGTTGCTTCTCTTCAGTAGGCGCTCAGCGAAGTCGAAGAGCGCCAAGCGCTTGATGTCGGTGTGCACCCAGTTGTGTGCGATTACCAACTCTGGCAGGTGCGCCACAGCCTGCTGTTTCTCGCCCCACTCCAAGTCGATCGTAAGCGCGTCCCTGTCGACGTCGTCGACGTCGGCTGATTGCCAGGTCCCGTCTGGCAGCGTGTAAAGCACCCTGGCTTCGTCGCCGCCGAGATCCCCGACCTCTTGGGGCGGGAAAGCGAATCGCATCGCTGGATTCTTGAGTTGCTTTCCTCTAGCCCCGAACCGCGGAATCTCGCCTACCGGCGACAGTGCTGCGATCGCGTCGCGGGCGTCTATCAGATCAGCCGTATCCTGCTGGCACTGAGCCAGTTTCGGCATGAGGTAGGCCCACCACTCATTGGTCCAGTAGCCCAGCAGATCACCCAGCAGATGCTCAGGCGTTCCTTCTCCGAAGCTGTGGAACTTGGCCACCATGTCGGTGATGTCGACGATAACCTCACTGGGCGGCCCCGGCGGGGGACGCCACGGCAGACTGTCGGGCCGCTGTGTTACCAGCCAGTCCCGCAGGGCAAGGGTGGCGCGGACGTCGTCTTCGTTGTACGCCGCGATGGCGGCCAGCTCGTCGCGATCACCGTCCTTCATGTATCGCTCGTAGCTGACCACCGCGCCGGCGCCCTTGTCGATGGCGTGGCTGCGTTGATAGTCGGCGAGCCGCTCGACCACCTTCAAACTGTAGGACTCCGCACCGACCTGAATCGCGTTGCGGGCGACGGTCAAAAGGTCGACGAACACCTCGGCCTCCACCAGGCGGCCCAACGCGGCCTCACCGGCCCCGTGCCGGCTCGCGAGATCCTGCAGCGCGCTGCGCTCAGTGTGGTTGTAGTGGTAGACGTGCATACCGGGGAAGCGCTGCCGCCGTTCGGTTAGGTGGTCGATCAACGCGACGACCTTCTCGGCCTCCTCGGCCGAGTCGTGCGCCCACCACTCCCGGTATGCCCATTCGCCATCGTCGTTGCGCTCGATCAACCCGAATAGGAAGAACAGTGCGGTGTCGGGCCGCCAGAACGGGTGACCCTCGAAGTCGAGGAACACATCGCCTTCGTCGGGCACCGGCATGAGCTCGAACCCGTGGCCCAACCGAGCGTCATCGCCGACCTCGATGAGTTCGTGGGGCAATTCCGCGTCGCCGCCACCCAGTCGAGCCTGGACCTGCAGCGCGGCCTGTCGCACCAGCCACTGCTGGCGCTGGGGGCGGATGCCGGCCAACGGGGCATCGACCTCAGCGAGCGCAGCCAACGTGACGACGCCGCCAACACCGAGGGCGTCCCGCTCGCCGCGGCGGATGCCCGGGATGAAGATCAATGAATCATCGTCCCGCCACTGTTTGTCGCAGGTCGGAAAAAACTCACAGAACTCGCAGTGCGTGCACTTCTCCGGCGCGGTCACCGCGTCAGGACCGGCGTCCAGTGCCGCGGTCAGTTGATCGCGCAGTCGACGCCAGTAGGGCCGGAATTCGTTGACCCGCAGACTTTGTCGCCGCTTTGAGCCCAGCCAGATGTGCATGTTCTGCGGGTCGACTCCGGTGCGTGCGTTGATCGCGTCGGCGTAGAAGCACAGCTGCAGGACGTGGCCCGGCTTGGCGCTTACCCGGGTGAGCTTGGCGTCCACCGGCTCGTAGCCGATGCGGCCGTCCGGATAGTCGACGCGTTCGAGGAAGTCGGCGACCCCGCGCACCCCGTCGTGGATGAACGGCATTTGGTAGACGACGTCGTGCCCATCAGCCATCGGGTTGCCCACCCGCGCGACCCAGTCGGCGAAAGACTCGTGCTTGTCCTTTTGGGGGACGAAATAGACGAACCGGCTGTCAGCGTCGTACTGCTGCAGGCACTCGTCTTCGTGGAGCTCGCCCTTGCGTTGCAGCAGTTGGGCGAAGGACCCAATGGTGGGGTTGGGTTCGGCGAGCTGTCCGGCGTCGACCCGGCCGCGCAGCGTCAGGTAGTGCGGGCAGTCCAGCCAGGCGGTGATCTTTGACGGCGTGATGAGACGTTTACTAGGCATCAGACCCCTCGATGGATTCCAGCAGCTGGGTGACCTCCGTGGCGCAGGCATCGGTGATGCCGGCGACCGAGTTGGCAAGAAGTTCGCGAGCGTCTGCGTCGGCCAGGATCAGGGCGTCCAGGCTGGCCGTAGGCCCGGTGATGACGGCGAGTTCCGCCGGAGTGTGGGCATGGGATGCGGCCTTCTTGAGGTAGAAGCCCGCTGCGGCGGGCGGTCTGCGCCTCGGGCTCGGCGCTCATGCCGTGATCCCCGTGTTCAGGGGCCAGCGCAGGTCGAATCGCCCGACCCACTGCGTCAGCTGACCATGAGCCCGCAGCGCCTCACCACAGGCAATTGGCTGTGGCAACCTCGTCGTCACGATTCCTCACCCCCCGGCTTAGGCCACTGAGGATACGGGGCACTACCCACAAGTTCTCCCGATCGACCAGGTCACTGCTGACCGGCTGCCGGCAATGCGGGCGGCCACGTCCCCCGCGTTCTCGGGGCTCAGATCAAGCACCCGGTGGCACGAACCCAAAGATGCTCGACGTCATCCCCGATGGCCTTGCTGCCCGTCTTGGCGCTCCGGTTTCTTTGTGCTTCGACAACGAGCCTGAGTTCGTGGCCCATGCGTTCAATAACTGTTGCCGATTCGACAGTGCTGCTTCGCTATTCATCGATCACTGCGCGCCATGGCAGAACGCCTGGATCGAATCATCCAGCGACCTGCTGGGTGGGCGAGCTGCTCAACGGGTGGCGCTTGACTTGCTTTCAACGACGAGGAGAAGCGTTGTCGCGCAAAGCAACAACGCGCGGCGCAGTTGAATAAAGTCACATCAGCGTTCTCTGCCCGGCATGCGCGTTGAGCGACGTCTGATTTCCGCTGATTCCTTCAGTATGTCAATGTCAAGGGCCTGGTTCGCGACCAACTTCTTCAGTCGGGCGTTCTCTGCCTCAAGCTCCTTGATCCGTTTGGTCTCGCTGTCCTCATCGCCGCCGTGCTGGGCCAGCCAGCGCTGCCATGTCGATTCGGCAATCTCAAGGTGCTGGCAGACGCGCTCGAGATTCTCGCCCGCAGCAAGTAGCTCGTTGCCGATGGCGATCTTGCGGACGATCTGTTCGGGACTGTGCCGCCGGCGCTTTATCGATGTCATGGCGCTGCCGAAGAGCCTTCCTTGTCCGGGGGAATCAGACCGCGGTATGCGATCGTTGCCAAGCTAGCTTGGCAGACGGCGGCAGGGGGGATGCGGCTTGTTTGTAAGGTGCCGAAACCGCGTGGCCTATCCGACCCACAGCAGGTCGCGGAGTGGGCTGCCATCCGCCTCAAGGTTGGACGCCGTATTCGACAGCTCCGCACCGCGGCCGGCATGACCCAAGAGGGGCTGGCGCTCAAGTCTGGGCTGTCCCGCAATCTGCTCGTGGACGTCGAACTCGGAAAGAGCGGTCTTCTTTACGAGAGGTTGTTCGATCTCGCCGATGCATTGGGCTTACCACCGCATGAGCTCTTGATGACCGACGCACAGTAACTTGCATTCGCCTGGTCTTGCATACATCTGTACGTAACGTATAAGCCCAGATTGTGAACGTCGTGTACGTTTATATGCTTAGTAAACTTGACGAATTGACCACGGTCCCCGAAAGCGTCCAGGGACCGATGCTCACCGTGGCGCTGGACCGCATCGTCGGTGACCTCGTCCTGCCTGACGCGGTGCGCGTGGTCGCCGGGGCGAACCCGCCCGATCAGG
>JAIBBE010000108.1 GCA_019694835.1 Fimbriimonadaceae bacterium
GGATCACCATCGCCATGATTCACCGGATGTCCCGCTTCGCGCTGCCGGAGCGAAATCCAAAATCCGATCAGCAACTGCTCCGAAGGCCAAAACCGAAGAAGTCGAATGGTAAATAGACGGCCTCTTACCAGCATGATCATCGAAACGAAACAATCTGATCGAAAGCCTAATAAGCGAAGAAAGAAAAAATCAGAGGCGATAAAGCTATTCGCAAGACTCAGAGAGATGATGGACGACAAGGCGGCGACAGCGGCCGTGAATAATGAACTCGGCACGGACTACCCTGCGAAGACGCTCCGAACCTACACATACAGAAAAGTGTGATTCGGTAAGACGTCACACATCGTCACACTTTCGCAATTCGGCATATCTATTAGACTCGCCCTCAGTGTGCAATCATTGAGGGCTTTTCCATGTTGAACGACGTTCCGCAAATCCTCACCGAAGTCGAAGCCGGCGAGGGAATCAGTCTTTCGCAGGCGGCAAAGCAAATCCCCGGTTCGGGCGGCAAGGGCCTTGATCCGTCCACCTGTTTTCGCTGGACGCAAACGGGGGCACGCTCGGCAACCGGCGAGCGCGTGAAGCTCGAATTCCTTCGCGTCGGCGGGCGAATCGTGACGAGCCAAGCGGCCGTCCGCCGGTTCCTGCTCGCGCTCACCAAAGGCACGAAGAACGATCCCGCGCCCGCGCCTCGGACGCCGGCACAGCGGCGGAAAGCGGTTGAGAAGGCGGAAAAGAAACTCATCGAAATGGGCGCATGAAACGCCAACGCCCGCGCGGCGATCGCGGGCGAAGGCAAGTCATCACGGGTACACATCACGGACACATATATGATACACCGATTCACACGGAAGCACAACCATCACACGCGGCCGGCACCGGGGCAACCGGGCACGCTCGCGGAGCAAATTGTGAAGGTCAACACGCCGATACGACTCGACCCGGACTATCTCCGCGCCGTCGAAGTCGTGCGGGCGCTGCGGCTCGCCATCCGCTATCGGCCGGACGACATGGCCGAGATTGTTCATGCACTCGCGGGGGACTGCTCCCATGAGTGACGAACTCAAAGGCGTGCCGGACCGACACCGGTTAGCATTCGCAAAGTTGGAATCCTTGCGTCGGCGGACCGACCCAATAGGGTGGCCGTACTGGTTCGCGAAGTGTCCGGCCAAGTGCGGGCACGCTGGATTCTGCATCACCTTCACGACAGAAAACAAACCGATCGCCGCATGCGCCAACGGTTGCGACATTCGCCACTTCGCTACGCTGCTAGACGCTCCTGTCTTTCAGATGAAGCCCGAAGACTATAAGGCGGCGACGGGCCGGGAGGCGGTCGCGCCTTCGGTAGGGGCGGCGGAATTCGATTTCATTGCCCTCGACACGATCAAGGCGAAGCCGGTCAAGTGGGCGGTGCCTGGGCGCATCCCACGCGGCACGCTCACGCTCATTGCCGGCTATGGCGGGAGCGGCAAGTCCACCATCACGCGGCACTACATTTCCCGCGTCACGACCGGACGGCCCGCGTTCGGACTCGACTACGAACCCGGACCACCGGGGGACGTGCTGCTCGTCGCGGCCGAAGACGACTACGAAACGACCGTCGTCCCGCACCTCATCGCGGAAGGGGCGGACCTTTCGCGGATTGCACAGCCGTTCCTTTTGAAGATCGAAAAGAACAGCCAGCGAACCCGCGTCCATCTGCGCCCTGAACATATCGCGGACCTTCGGGACCATCTGCGAACCTACAGCACGCAACCACACACGCTCATCATCGACCCGGTGGCGAGTTTCGCCAGCAAGGGCAACATCAACGAAGCGAAGGCGGCGGAAGTGCGGGCTATTCTCGATCCGTTATCGGAATTGGCGCAACAGACGGGCATGGTTGTCCTCGTCGTCGCCCACTTGAACAAATCCGCCGCGAACGGTCCGGCATCCAATCGTATCGCCGGAAGCCGCGCCTACGTTGATGCGGCTCGGCTCGCCTACTGCATCGAAGCCGACCCGAACGACCTGGAACAGCGGTTGATGATGCCCGTGAAGGCGAACTTCTTCGGCGTCAACAGACAGGCCGCGCCATTCTCCCTGCAACGTATCGACGGCGACGCGGCCCAATCGTTGCGATTCCATCCGAGTGTTGCGGACCTGACCGAAGACGACTTCGCCGAACTCGCCAAGCACCTGGCCGTCGTCCACTTCGGCGGAGACATCGACGTAACGGCCGAAGACGTGATGGGTGCGAAGCCGAACGCATCGGCAACGAAGGTGGAATCTTGTTCAAAGTGGTTGAGGGCATTCGTCGCGGAGTTCGCCTATCCCTCGGTCGAAGTCGAGAAGGCGGCAGCGAACGCCAACTTTGGCTTGGACTGCCTCAAAAGGGCCAAGGCGAAACTCAAGCCCGACGGCCTTCGGCACAAAAAGGACGACGGAGAAAACGGCGCATGGTGGTGCGGGTGGGGACCGCCTGAGGCTTGGACTCGTCGAATTGACCCCGTTTCCATCGCTTCCAACTGTTCCACTTCTTCCAACTGTTCCACTTCTTCCTCTCTCTTCTCTCTCAAAGAAGTGGAAGAAGAGGAAGAGGGGGAACAAGTGGAACAAGTGGAAGAAGAGCAACGGAGTAGCAGAAGCGTAGCCGAACACCTCGAAGACGAGAAAGCCAAGCCGGCACGGAAACGCAAGTCCTCGAAGCGGAAGCCGAAAGCGGGTGCGGCATGACGACCGACCCGCCCGACGTGCTGCTCGTCCTGCGACCCGTTCAGAAGCCGGCTTCCGGTATCGAGTAGGTTCCCCAAGCAGGTTTGCGCATTGGCCATCGATCAGTAACTCCTCTTCCGGGGATCGTAGCCCAGCAGCGATTGCTTCGAAGTGCCGGTCGCCACGCTCGGACCCGCTGTCAATCTCCGAATCTCGTCCAGCCACATCGCAAAGGCGTCCGGCCCGTCGTCGTGGGAACCGGTTGGAAAATCACGCCACTGCGAAACCAACTCCCGGCCGCCGAGGGTGTTTTTCACGCGGATCTGGGATCGGGATAGCGGAGCATCCGTCTTGCGGATACGGACCGTCTTCGGCTCGTAGTGCTCCACCGGCCGCAACGGCAACAGCCCGCCAATAGTCTCTTTCGCCTGTCGGTCGAATTCCGCAGACAGCAGTTCGCCGAAGATGTTCGTCTCGACGACGAGTGCTGAAGTTGCTGCGCGACCGCCGAGGTTCTGCAGTTCGCGGCATCGCTGGATCGAGCGGGCCACCATTTCGGCGACCGGTTCCCGCCGGAATTCGGCGTCCACATGCAGGATGCCAGCACGATCCACACCACCCCAAACGTGGGCTTGCCAGTCCCCGGGTTTATCCGTCTTCCCCTTCGATGGGTCGAGCGCCGAAGCCTTCACGACGAGTTCGGGCCACTCGTCGAAGTACATCCCCGGTCGCTCGAAATACTCCGCAGGCCACTCCGCACCGACCGACGATTTGGGATTGCCCTGAAATTCCGTGTCGAACGCGGACGGACCGATTTCCGCCCGCTTCGACATGAGCGATTTGAGGGGCTTATACGCCTCCCACAGCACCCGAGAGCCACGAAGCATTTCAGCTTGGTTCGCCGGGTAAAACGCTTCCGCGTCCTCCTGCCGGAACTCGTTCGCGAGATTCGTCAACCGCCGTTCCCATTCCTGCCAAAGATCCATTCGCTCCGGCCAGTCGAGCACGGCCTGGAATACCTGCCCACGCCAGTTCGGCGCGGTGAGCAGTTTCACGGCGACGCACTCGCGATGAAGCGCCGTGCCGATCGAGATGAAATTGGTGGACTCGCTGCCGGCCGGAATCACTTCCCGTGTCACCCAATCGTAGGTCCGCTCGCGGAGAATCGCGCTCTGAATGTCGTCGTTGCTCTGCAGGTCGTCGAGGATCATGAGCGAAGGTCGCGATGCGCCAGCCCGGTTCCCCCGGATCTTGTTGCCCGCGCCGAGGCATTCAATCGTTACCCCATTGCGCAGTTGGATCGCCGTCTCGGCCCACTTTGGCCCGACGCCAGCCGATTCCGGATACGCTTCGCGGATGGCCGCGTTCGTCTCGATTTCGTGCCGAACGTCCCGCAGAAGTTTGCCCGCCTGCCGGGCTGTATCGCTCAGGATCAGGCTGTACGGCTCCCACCCCTCGACCGAGCAGCGGAGCAGGTAGGCGAGCGTGACCCACGTCGATTTCGCGGACTCGCGGGGTGCGATACGAGCAATTCGGCTCCCCCGACGAAGGTGCAGTCCATCGAGATCACGATCCAGAGCACGGTGAAAGAGGCTGGATTCACAGCGGAAATAGTGCGGGAGGAACCGGCGGCCCCACTCGGATAGAGGCAGGTCGGCCGGTGGGCGATCGAGCGGTTGAACGGATTGTCGCGGCCGGTCAACCGCCTGCTGGATTTGCGCGGCCGTGAGCCAGCGCCGCAACGACCTGTTGCCGCAGATTGTCCGGGAGTTGCCCAAGAATTGCCTCCAGCGCGTTGTTCTCCGCGTACAGACCAAGGTGCTTCGCAAGTCGATCGAGATTCGCGCCTTTGTCGTGCTGCTTGATCCTGCACTTCTCGATGACGGTCGGAGCGCTGGGGTCACCCACGGATCGCAAACGTTCCACCTCGATGGATGCCACCGATCTCCGACCGGCGACGGTCATATCACAGAGCATCAGCGGTTCGTTCGTTTCGGGATTCACGACATCGGCCGGGTCCGCGAATGCCATGATCGCGAGTTCACGGACAACCCGATCTGCCGTGATTCGGCATCGACGGGCCAACTCACGCCGTACGGCCTGAATTTCCGCTTGGATGTTATCTTTTGCCATCAACCGCGACGCGGACATTCGGGCGGCCCGATACGACCGCCGAATCGGCTTCCCGTCTTTGTTCTTCCAGACTCGACCGAACGCTCGGAAATACGCCTGGACCGCGTTCGGATCGGCGACGTACTCCTCGACGAACCGTCGCTGCCGCTCGGTCAGTGGCTTGAGTTCAACAGCGTCCATTTCATCAAGCCTATCCAACGATCTGTATTTCCTCGATGCTGTCGATCCGTAGGTCTGACGACGCCGCCAGGAGCGCTGTGCCAGACGTGGAAGAAGAGGATACGCATGGCTACATTTTATTCGTGAAATACTGGCGTCTGGAACTTCGCCGACGAAGAAGGAGGGTGGCATCCGCCTCGGCTGCTTCTGAGAATTCGGCCCTCGATTACGGTCATACCTGCTGGCGAATTGCGGGGGTACGCTATACAATCACCACTGTGTGCAGCAACACGGCATACAGGCCACTTGCTGGCTGGAGAACGTCATCGTGCAAACGGTCGGCGAGAGAGTCCGAACCCGAAGAGTCGAACTTGGCTTCAGCCAGGACGCCTTAGCCGGGAAGGCTGGTATTTCCAAGAGCTTCTTGAGCGACTTGGAGAATAACCGGCGTTCGATTGGTGCGGAGACTTTGTTGGATTTGGGCCGGGCATTAGGAGTCTCGCTCGACTTCTTGATGACCGGCGAGCCCAGCGAGGACCAGACAGAAAGGGAAATACCGTCAGGTTTGGCCCGATTTGCAGCGGACGCAGGTTTGTCGGTGCGTGACATGATGACGCTCCTCGACGTTCAAGAGCGGATCATGGCAGCACGAAAGAATCCCAAGGCTCGACTAGAGCAGGTCGATTGGAAGGCGTTTTACGAATCAGTGAGGAAGTTTCTCTGATGAGCGATTTGTCTTTGGCAATCGTTGGTCATCCAATGGAGGAAGGGTAACTTGCCAAAATCGAAACGGCCTCAACGCCCGGTTGTTTCCGCAAACGGCTCGCCCTCGGTCGAGTCCGTTGTGGAGACCATGCGTGCCGTTTGGACCGCTGTCGAGGGTGCCGAAAACGCTGACCGAGCCAAGCTCAAGAAGGACATCACACAGACGATCAATCGCCTCCGGGGTAGGGTTGAAGGACAGATTGGAAAACCAGTCAGCCAACCATCCGAGCGGTCTCTGTTCGACGCTTCAACGGACGACCAGCTGACGCCAAAAGAACCCTTGCCGGTGTCTCCTCGTTTTCCTGAACCGGCTCTACGGGTTTACGGGAAAGACTTGGCTGAACACGCACTCAAGCACATCCCCAAGCTCACCGCCTGCAAGTCCATCGACGACATCAGGAAGCACTTGACCGACAGCCTCAGATTCAACTCCCAGGCAACTCGTCGGCGGAACGCCAATTACCTCATCAGTCGATACTTTCCTGGCGAGGTCGTGCATTCCGATGTGATTCCTTTTGCCGCCGCCGTCGAGGGCAAACCGGCACTCGGCGATGCCCTATTTTATTTGACTGCTCGAACGGAAAAGATCGTTGCCCTTGTGGCTGATGAGATCGTATTCCCATCGCTGGCACTTGGCGGGGTGAGTCGCACCAAGATACGTGATTTCATTCAGTCACAGCTTCCTAACTCGAAATCAGCAAGCCAAATTAGCGTCTCGATCGTTGGAACCTACCAGACATTCGGCGTGGCGACGGCTACTCGTACCAAGCTCAATGTGAGCCTGCGAGAAGGAGGTCTTGCCGCCTTCGCTTACGTCCTTCACTTGGAATTCCCAGAGCCGGGAATGTACTCGTTTGAACGACTCATCGAAGGCCCGATGCACAAGTGGTTGCTGTGGGATCAGCAATGGATGGTTCGCCAGCTTTACCGTCTCCGTGAGGCTGGCCTTCTCTCCAAGGTGAGCGAGATCGACCGAATGCGCCAGTTCACGACCAAGTTCCCGCTCGCTGAGGCCGTGCAGCCCATCGTGGCCCTCGCCAAGGAGACGCCAACATGAGAATGTCCGGCCACGAGATTAATTCCCAGCTTCGTCAGAAGCTCGAAATGCCGACCGGTAGGCATCTGTATGTTGTGCTGGGTACCTACGTACGACTGGAGCATTACGAACGTGTGGACTTCCGTGAAGCCCGCTCGCCGACCAACCAGAAGCTCGATGAGATCGTCAACGTCAATCACCAATTGCTCGAACGCATTCCCGATGACGAGTTGAAAAAACTCGTCCAGACCGAAGCCAGCCGCACCGAGAGCGTGAAGGCACGGCTCATCAAGGAACTCGATGCCCTGGTGGGTGAGAGGCTCAATGCCGGATCATTCCTCGCTCTGAAGAATCTGGAAATGATCTTTGCCTACGACTTGGAACTGAACTGCCTTCGGATACGGGCGGCGAACCAGAAACACATTCTTGTGCTGCTTCCGGGCGAGAAAGTGGGAGACAGGATCACGCTGTTCCACGAAGCCCCGTCGAACAATCATCGGACCTTGCCGACAAATTTGGTCCCAGAGAATCACCTGTGGGAGTTGAGCGAATGAGTGACCTCTTCAAACGACAAACTCTCGATCAACTCTGCGACGTTCCCGACGACATCATCGATGTTTACGTCGTTGAGCGCCACATTTGGCAGGGTGGCACGGTTGATGTTGAGGCCGAATCGAAGAAGAAGCGACGGGCCGAGCCTCGCACCGTCAGAGACTTCTTGATCGATCCGGTTCGGTCGTTGCTCAACGATGTGCTTCGGCAACTCTCCACTCCCTACGATCCCAGCAAAAAGGCCAATCCGGTCGGACAAGGGTGGTGGATACAGGCCGAATTCGGCTCCGGTAAGTCGCACCTGCTCTCTTTCATCGGTGCCCTTGCCTTGGGCGACAAGCAGGTCTGGGACACGATCAACAACTTGGAAACGAAGAACAAGAAGGGCAAGCGGGAGTCCATTTACCAGTTTTACGACAATGGCCTCGCCAAGAAGTCCACCGGTAAATCCAGAGGCATCTTTGTAGCTGTGAAAACCCTCGTCGGTCAGGGCGGCGGGACCATCGGCGTGACGGACACGGGCCGCAAGCTGACCGAGTACATTCTCGACGCCGTACAGGAGCAGTACCACGCCGAGAACGGCAAGCCCATTTCGATTTACCCCGTTGAAGTGTTGGCGGATCGCTTTGAATCGGAACTCGATCTGTACCACAAGGCACTGGCGAAGTTCCTCAAAGACCCGAAGTTTTTCGATGAGGAAGAACAGGAGGACGTGGAGAAGTTTCTCGACGACTTGCGGAACAGCAAGAACCAAACTGTGCGGCGTGACTGTGGGCAGAAGCTCTGGCGGTTCTACAAGGAATACCTGAAGACTTCGCCGGACATTCCGCTTGAAGCGGAAGCGGTCCTCAAGCACATGGTCGAAACTCTTGTGGCCCAAGGCTACGAGGGCTTGCTGCTCATCATGGACGAAGTGTCGTTGTTCATGAAGA
>JAIBBE010000237.1 GCA_019694835.1 Fimbriimonadaceae bacterium
CTGGCCTATATGAACCGGCCCTACACGCAGGCGGACTATCTGGGCCTCTGCGCGGGGCTGGTCGAGCGGATTCCCGACATGACGATCACGACCGACATCATCGCCGGCTTCCCCACCGAGACCGAGGAGCGGTTTGCTTCCAGTGTCTTCGTCTGCGAGGAAGTCCGCTATCGCAAGGCGCACGTCTTCCGGTTCAGCCCGCGCTTCGGCACCCCCGCCGACCAGTGGGGCGACCCGGTCTCGACCGAAGAGAAGCAGCGACGGAGTTTGGTTCTGGGTGAGGTCAGCGCGCGCACCGGAGTTGATCACGCCCGTCGCTTCGTCGGCAGAACAATGCGGGTACTCGTCGAAGGCAAGATCGGGCGCGATGGACTGATGGGCGGCTTGACGGATAACTACCTCGAAGTGAAGTTCGCCGCTCCGGCATCAGCGGCACGAAGCTTTGTTTGGGTTCGATTGGATGAAGAAGGGAGCGGGACTTTGTTCGGCGAGATCGTTCCGGAACCGCGCGCTCAGGGCCTTCGGGTCGTTGGCTAGGCGTCTCGGGTACCCTCGCGAGACGATGAAAGGACTCGCCCTGGCCGCAATGGTCGTCGTCGCCATTCCCGCCGCAGCCCAAGACGTACCCCTTGGCTTTGGCATTCAAGGCGGCATTTTTGCTCCCACAGACCGAACGCTGAAGGACATTTTCGGCGATGGCTGGTTCAACTGGGGCATCACGCCGGGGGTGATCAAGACCACGAACACCGGCATCAAGATCGACTACGACTTTGCGCTGACGACCAAGAGCCGGAATGGCAACAAGGTCGCCATCCTTCGCCCAACGGTCGGTGCGACGGTGGCCTTCGGCGTCGGCAACATCGTGCCGTATGGCGCTGCGCGGACGGGTCTGGCCTACGTCGACTACGCGATGGACCGACCGGGCGGGCGCCTGAGCGGCAAGCGAGTTGTTCCGAGCACGAACATCGAGTTCGGCATCGTCTTTGGTGGTCGATTCGGCCTGTCGGCGCGCTATGACTGGGTGCAGGCCATCGACGGTATCGGCTACAGTGGCTTCTCGATCCAAGCGACGTATCAAATCGCGAAGTTCTAGGCCGTGAATGTGGCCCGTCTCCTCGGGGGCGCTGCCCTGATGATAGGCGGGCCTTTTCTTGTGTGGGATCTGGTCGCTCATAGCGGATTCGATCGGATCGAGACACCTTTCACCGGCCCTCTTGGCGTGATCGGCCCGCTGGTCTTTTTCAGTGGTCTTTGGCTCGCTCGAGGGCGGTTTCGACTTTCTCCTCCAACCCGGCTTCTTCTGGGTCTGGGTCTCGCCCTTCAGGTTCTCGGCTTGCTGCCCTTCGTCCAGCCGCGTATCATCGCCCCAACGCCAGGTCATGCTGGCGTAGGCCTCGCAGAGCTTCTGTCCTTGGCGCTGATCTTCGGTGGATTCATCTCTTTCATCGTCTGCTTGGTGCTCCTGCTCACTGCCAAGACCTCCGACTAGCGGCTAATCTATGCCATGAGTTTGCTTCTCACCCTTGGCGTCGCTGCGGTCATTGCCGGTCCGCAGCTTTGGTACCGACAGCCGGCGAAGAACTGGAACGAGGCACTGCCCGTCGGCAATGGGTCGATGGGTGCGATGGTCTTTGGCGAGACCCAGCGGGAGCGTATTCAGCTCAACGAAAAGACGATGTGGGCCGGAATGCCTCGGCCCGAGGCACCGAAGGAGGCCTACAAAGCGTTGCCCGAAATGCGGCGACTGGCGTTCGCAGGGAAGTACACCGAGGCGGAAGCGCTGGCCCAGAAGGAGTTCTTGGTTGACTTTGATTGGCCGCGAAGTTACCAAACGCTTGGCGATTTGCATCTTGATTTCGGTGATCGCGGAACCGTCACCGACTATCGACGAGAGCTTGACCTTACGCGCGGATTGGCGACGACCCGTTATCGTGTTGGCGGGTATGAGTTTGTGCAGACCGTCTTCGCGAACCACCCTTCCAACGTCATCGTTGTGCGCTTGGAATCATCCGACCCCAAAGGTATTAACGTTGGTGTCACGCTCGATCGTCCAGCCGACTTCAAGACCGTAACGGACGGCGACAGCCGACTGATCATGTCAGGACGTGTGACCCAAAACAAGAAGAAACCCGGTGTGCGCTATGCTTGCGTGCTCTCTGCTCTTTCTCAGCCGGGCAGTGTTCGTGCTAAGGGGTCTTCACTGCAGGTTAAGGGTGGTCGTTCAGTCACCTTGCTCCTCTCCGCCCAGACGGATTACAACCTCGGCGATATCTGGAATCCAAGGAAGGAAAACCTTGTCGACGCTTGCCGCGACCGCGTGGCTGCGGCCACAGCCATTGGATACGAGACGGTGAAACGAGAAGCCATTAAGGATCACCGACGATACTTTGAACGAGTAAGTCTCGATCTTGGCCCAGATAACTCTGCGCTACCCACCGATGAAAGACTGGCCTTGGTTCAGAAAGGTGGGAGCGATTTGAGCCTGGAGGCGCTCATGTTCCAATACGGACGCTACCTCCTTATCAGCTCTTCTCGACCGGGTGGCTTGCCTGCGAATCTGCAAGGGGTATGGAGCCAGGATATCGAGACGCCCTGGCAAGGTGACTATCACATCAATATCAACTTGCAGATGAACTACTGGCCGTCGGAGACGACCAACCTTTCCGATTTGCATCAGCCCTTCTTTGACTACATCGACGTCCTCGCTCAACATGGCGTTAAGACGGCGAAAGAGAGTTACAACATGCGCGGATGGGTTGCGAACCACCAGACCGATGTGTGGTTCTACACCGCGCTGGTGGGTCACCCATCCTATGGCATGTTCCCGCTGGGCGGCGCTTGGTGTACCCAGCACTATCTGGAGCATTACCGCTTTACCGGTGACCGACAGTTCCTTCGAGAGCGAGCACTGCCCATCCTAAAGAGTGCCTCGGAGTTTATCATGGACTGGCTTTGCGAAGATCCGAAGACGGGCCTGTTGGTGTCAGGGCCTACAACGTCGCCTGAAAATGCATTCATTACGCCAGACGGCAAACATGCTGCCCTGACAATGGGACCGGCCATGGACCAGATGATCTGCTGGGAAACGCTGTCGAATTACCTCGAGGCTGCCGGAGAACTTGGCATCGATAACGAAAGCACCAAGGAAGCTCAACGCACGCTTGCTAAACTTCGACTTCCGCAGATTGGGGCAGATGGGCGGCTCATGGAATGGGCCGAGGAACTCAAGGAAGCCGAGCCTGGGCATCGGCACATGTCGCACCTCTTCGGTCTGCATCCTGGCCGCCAAATCGACATTGATTCTACGCCCGAGTTGGCGGCTGCAGCCCGAAAGTCGATCGAGGCCCGACTCGCCCAAGGAGGGGGACATACGGGGTGGAGCCGGGCTTGGATTATCAATTTCTGGGCGCGGCTTCACGACGGCGACAAGGCTCATGAGAATGTACATGCGCTGCTGGCCAAGTCAACGTTGCCGAACCTCTTCGACAATCACCCACCCTTCCAGATCGACGGTAACTTCGGCTTTACCGCTGGGGTCGCCGAGATGCTCCTGCAGAGCCACAACGGCGTGATTCGGCTTCTTCCTGCACTTCCGAAAGCATGGTCAGCAGGTGAAGTGAAGGGTCTCAGAGCGCGGGGTGGCGTTGAGGTCTCGATGAGATGGAAGGAGGGTCGGTTGATTGAAGCGACGCTCAAGAACACGGTGCGATCGGGCGAGTTCAAGGTACGCATACCCGGAGACTTCAGGAAGATCCAAATTGAGGGGCCACGCACCCAATGGAACTTCCACAAAGGATTGCTCACCATAGAGCTCGAACGCGGCACAACGTACCGCGTTTCGAGCTTGGAGTAAGGGGCCTTACTTTGGCCGACTGGTCCTTAGTATGGGTGTCGACAGCGGAGCCTCTGTGCTAGGAGCCCTTCCGAAGTTGATACCCTTTTCGGCTGGCTGTCCATAGAGTTCAGGATGCTGATAAGTCCCTCGCTCGATCCCGACCTTTTCCACGACATCCTTCGGCTTGCGACGAATCACATAGCGATCATTTCGATCGGCTTCTACTCGCCAAGACACTTCGATGTGCGGATTGCTGGAGCGAATTTGGAAACGGTTGCCTCGGGCTTTCTTAGAGACTTTCACTTGTACGAATCCATCAGTGTCTGAATCATCGACTACCGTCAATTGGTATTTAAGATTCGTGTTGACATCGTCGAAATAGTCGGGCAGCTGCACCCAGGCATAGCCATCCTTGTCGGTCACGACATTGCCGCTGTAGAAGTTTTGCGGAAATGGGCTTTCGGCCGCGAAGTGCAAGAGGTATTTGTTTTCAGGATCGGTTGGGTAATCGATACGGAAGGGCTTCACACCGCTTGCACCCACATCGCCGAATGCGTAGAGTGCCCATCCGGTCGGACTTGCAGCGTAGCCTGAGACCGCATAGGTCGTGCCCGTGGGCGATGTGGTCCGACCGTGCACTCCATAACCTGCGTCACTAAACGATTGACCCGTAACACCAGTTGCCGGGCCGGTCTGGCCAAATGCGTTACCAAACACGCCGGCACCAAAATCACTATACGCATAGCCCCTCAGTCCAACCGTGGAACCCGTAGCGGAAGTGTTCTCTCCAAAGACGCCGGTTCCGGCAGAACTTACGCTCAGTCCGTATACACCGTTCGTCGAACCTGTCGTTGCAGGAGCATGTCCAAAAACTCCGGTGCCGAGCGTACTGTTGCTAACACCGCTTACACCGACTGACGCTCCCGTTGGCATGACGGCGGTACCAACAATGGCAGTTCCGCTCGTGCTCGACGTAACCCCCGCAATGCCAATGCCGTTACCCGTGTTCGAAGTGTTACTGCCCAGCACACCCGCCCCGTTGGGGCTTGCCACCTGACCAAACATACCGGTCGTGCTCCCGGTGGGCGCGTTAGCTCCGGCGTACATTCCAGTTCCAGAACTGCTGCTCACATCGGCGTAAACACCGTAGGTCTGCCCAGTCGGAGCGACTGCATTTGCGCGGATGGCAGTTCCTGAGTTACTCGATGTGTAGCTGGCCAGTCCATAACCGTTACCCGTATTGGAAGTATTGGTGGCGAGCAATCCCACACCGTTACCCATGGTGCTTTGCGCCCATACACCGTTGCCTCCGTTGTAATTCGAATAGCCGACAACGCCCGTGCCCGGCGCAAAGCCACCTCCCGGAAGCCCCGTACCGGCGCGCCCAATCACAGCTTGTCCGGTACCGGTTTCCCCCGAGACTCCCCAAGCATCTGCACCACCAGAAGCATAACCGGAAACACCATTACCGTTGGCGGTTGTCGACACGCCTTGTACTCCCGTTGCGGCGTTTCCGAACACCCCAACACCGTCAGGACTGTTCGCCATTCCGACTACGCCACGGGTGTTGCCAGATGGGAACATATTCTTACCGCAAAGCGCTGGTCCGGTCCCGTTATTGATGACTTCGAACGCACATCCGGGTACATTCGTGGTGCCCGAATAGGGCAGAGTTAGTCCAAGAACAGACTGCCAAGATCCCATTCCATTGGCATCACTTACCAATACCTGACCTGCAGTAGCCGAAGTGCCGAGTTGAAAGCTGGACGTCTTTAGGGCTGATGAGGTCATCTGGCCGGAAATGCCAATGTTACCAGTTTGAGCAGTTGTCTGCGCATTGGGTTGAAGAATGACCAATCCAACTTTTGAAGATTGTGATTCAGCTTTGGTGGTTAAGAGAATAGCGATACCGGCTCCGATAACGCTCATTGCGGCGAGAACTCGTGTTCGATTCATGTTTGATCTCCTGTCAATATGCGATGCCTCTTCGTTCGACGCATGCACTTGCTTTGAGCCGATGGTATCCGCATGTGTTGCGATCTAGGTGTCCAATACCTGGCTCACTTTTCGGAAAATTCTGCACCTGTACCTGCAAAGTATTGACAAGGCACCCAAACTGCGTGGTTAGGTCATCGAAGTCCCGGCGGTAAACTGTGGGAATGCTGGTCCACTTCGGTGTCGAGACCCTGCAGGCGGAGTGGAAGGAGTCTGTGACGTGCGTCGGGGTTTTCGATGGCGTTCATCTGGGACACCGCGCGGTCATTGGGCAGGCGATCAAACAGGCCCGAAAGCGCGAATGTCCGAGCATCGTGGTGACCTTCGACCGCCACCCTGCGGCAATCCTGGCTCCGGAGCGATGCCCCCCACAAATTGCGTCCATACAGGACGACTTGAATCAAATGGAGTCGATTGGAGTGGCGGTCGCGGTCGTGCTTCAGTTCGACTTGGCCCTCTCAGAGACCAGCGCCCAAGCGTTTCTCGACTCAATTCTGCGGCAGACACTGAGGGCCAGTCAACTTGTCATCGGCCATGACTTCGCCCTGGGCCACAACCGCGAGGGAACCGCAGAATGGCTGTCGAATCACATATCGACCACGGTGGTACCTCCCTTTGAACTCGATGGCCACCGGGTTTCCAGCAGCGAGATTCGCCGCCTGGTCTCGGCAGGAAACGTTGAGCGCGCCGCCGTCTTGTTGGGTCGGCCCTTTGCAGTTGAGGGGGTTGTGGTGGGGGGGCAGAAACTGGGCAGAACCCTAGGCTATCCGACCCTCAACCTCGCCCGAAGCAGCGCACAGGTAATGCCTGCGAACGGAATCTACGCCGGGCGTTGCAGGACTCGGTTTGGCGTTTTCAATGCCGCAGTAAGCATCGGCGTACGCCCTGCGGTAGGTGGAGGACCTCGTACGATCGAGGCCCACTTATTGGATTATCCTGGGGACTCCCTTTACGGTTATGGTGTTTCCCTGGAGCTCGTTGCGAGAATTCGTGACGAACGGTCGTTCCCGAATCTTGATGGGTTGAAGGGGCAGATCGACCAAGATGTGGTTCAGATACGAGAGCACCTTCGCTAATAAGGAAAGGTGTTATTCAGGCACTCGGACCTCACCCCTAACCCCTCTCCACCGGAGTGGAGAGGGAGACTGTGTTTGCTCTGTTTCGTAGTTTGCCAATGAGCAAGGCGATATCCGCAGGGCGGACTCCAGGAACGCGAGATGCTTGGCCGATGGTCTCAGGTTGGACCGCCGTTAGCTTTTCAATAGTCTCATAACTGAGTCCGGGCCAACCGGCGTAGTCGAAACCTCTGGGTATTCGCAGCGACTCAAGTCGTTCGTGCTTCTTGACCGCCTTACGCTGTAGATCGATATACCCATCGTATTGGGCGGAGAGCTCAAGTTGATCGCGAACTTCCTGAGGCCAAGACTGTACTTCTTCGAGTTCCTCAAACCGACCTCGCAGCATCTCGGAATCGAAGAGGGCGATCAACTTGCTCATCGTCTCCAGACCGACTCCAGGGCGGCGCATGAGCTCAAACAGAGAAGCACGATTGCTCACTGGCGCAAAGCCCATGGACTCGAGGATTGGGTTACTGCGCATCGTTACGAAACTCTCATGAAGAACTTCTTTGCCACGTTCAATCCGATCAATCTTCTCAGTGAATCGAGACCACCTCATCTCACTACAAAGGCCAAGATTGCGGGAAAGGGGAGTCAAGCGCTGATCGGCATTATCGTGCCGCAAGAGAAGACGATGCTCGGCGCGAGCGGTAAGCATGCGATAGGGATCGTCGACGCCCTTCGTGACGAGGTCATCGATCATTACACCGATAAAACTCTGCTCACGGCCGAAGATCTGCTCTTCTTCACCTTTAGCATAGAGTGCCGCATTGATCCCGGCAACGATGCCCTGTCCTGCGGCCTCTTCATATCCACTCGTTCCGTTAATTTGTCCGGCAAAGTACAGGCCTTGCAGCAACTTCGACATCAATGTTGGTCGAAGCTGCAGCGGATCGGCCATGTCATATTCAACGGCATAGCCCGGACGCAACATTTCGCACTCTTCGAGTCCAGGGATCGTGTGCAACGCCGCGAGTTGGATGTCAGCGGGCATCGATGTCGAAAATCCTTGCACATAAACAGATTCACCGTCCCACTCTTCTTTTTCGAGAAAGATGGGATGGCTGTCCTTGTTTGCAAAGCGCACGACTTTGTCCTCGATGCTCGGACAATAGCGCGGACCAACCCCTTCAATCGCGCCAGAATACATGGCGCTTTCACTCAGGCTGCCCGACAGCAGGTCGTGGGTCGCGATGGTCGTTCGGGTTTGCCAGGCCGGAAGCAGTTCACCTCTAGGATCGGGCGCATCGTGAAGGAAACTCAACGCGCCCGCTTCGCCCTCGCTCGGCATCGGCTCGGTCTGAGAAAGGTCAATGCTGGAGTAGGCGATGCGCGGCGTCGTGCCGGTCTTGAAGCGTCGCAGCACAACGCCCAAATCAGCGAGAAAGGCCGAAAGACTGGACACCGCCTGATCGCCCTGGCGCGCGGCAACGGTCTTCTCCTTTCCTTGATGGCAAAGGCCGTTGAGAAACGTACCGGTGGTGAGCACGACACTTCGAGCACCCAAGGTCCCCGACAGCGTCTCGACCCCCGTCACTTTGCCCTGAGTTGACCGAATGGTGAGCACTTGATCCTCGATCACCGTTAGGTTAGGCATGGACTCCAGCGTCTCGCGCATCAGCTTCGGATACAGGCTCTTGCAGACGTGGGCGCGGATGGTCTGAACGGCTGGCCCCTTGCCTGTTCCGACTCGCCGGATATGGGTCAGGGCATGATCGGTGGTCAGCCCCATCTGCCCGCCCAAAGCATCTACTTCCCGCGCAATATGGCCCTTTGCCGGGCCGCCAATGGAGCAGTTGCAGGGAAGATGGCCGATTCGATCGCGGCGGAGGGTGATACAGGCAGTTCGAAGGCCCATCCGAGCGGAGGCAAGCGAGGCCTCGATCCCAGCATGCCCCGCGCCAACCACGATCACGTCGAATTCGGCGGGCATTCACTTATTGTAGAACAAGCAATCCCTCATAATCCCTATCCGTGACTAAACCTCGTGCGCTCCAGCCTGGCGATACGCTTGCCATCGTTTCACCGTCCTCACCCATTGCGAAGGAGAAGTTGGAGCGTGGCCTTGAAGTCCTCCACCAGGCTGGATACCGGACCAAGGTCTATCCGCATGCCCTCGACGCCAACGACTACATGGCGGGCGAGGACAAAGACAGGATGTCCGACCTCCAGCAGGCCTTCGCAGATCCTGAGGTCGATGCCGTTTACTGCTCGCGCGGCGGCTATGGCTGTGCTCGCCTCATGCCCTACCTCGACCTCGATGCAATGGCGGCCAGCGGCAAGATGTTCTTGGGCTTCAGCGACATCACCACGATCCATTTGGCGCTTAATCGGCGCGGCCTGGTCACCCTGTACTCGCCGATGGCGCTGTCTTTCTCGGTGGAGCGTCAGCCTTGGGTCTACGAGTCATTCCTTGGTGCGCTCAAGGGTGATACGACGACGCCAAAAGACGCCCCGAAAGCGAACACCTTGGTAGGGGGAACGGTCGAGGCCGAGGTCTGCGGCGGATGCTTATGTCTACTCACCGACAGTTTGGGGACGCCCGACGCCCTTGATGCCGCTGGAAAGATCCTGCTCATCGAGGACATCGACGAGCACCCACATCGCGTTGACGCGATGTTCACCCACCTCATCACCTCGGGAATTCTGCAATCTGCAGCAGGAATCGTTGTTGGCGAAATGACGGGAACGGACGAGAAAGTCGACGCGTCCATCGGGGGGAGACCGTGGCGGGACATCGTTATTGACCGTGTCTTACCGCTCGGAATTCCGGCTGTCATTGACTTCCCGTTCGGTCATGTGAAGAACATGCTGACGATGCCGCTCGGAATTCGAGCCAGGTTAGACGCCGACGCGGGTACGCTAACCTATCTTGAGCGATGCGCCTTATGATTTGTTGTGACCGATCCCGAATTTGCCTGAGCACCTTGCTCGGGCTCACCCTGCTCACCGGTTTGACCGGTGTTTCGCATGCCCAGACGTGGGAGAAACTCATCATGCCCGGGCTGACCTACCGCATGGAGGTCGACCAGGCCACGCCTCGCGTCGTGCATGCGCTGCGATACACCCCCGGCAACCCGTTCGTCCATCCACGCCCGGAGGTCGCAAAACTCACTGTCTATGAGCCGGACGAGACGAAGGGACGGGAAGAGCTTTCGGCCCTCGTCAAGCGGGTGAACGCGGTTGGAGGCATCAACGGGGATTTCTTCCCCTTTACGGGCGATCCATTGGGGGCGATGGTACGCAGCGGCGAACTGCTCAGCCCACCCTTCCCTGACCGAGCGGTTTTCGGTTGGGGCAAAGCAATTTCGGCGGTTGGCCGACTGAAATGGAAGGCGACGCTTTATCCCGAGGGCGGTGAGAAGATCGAGATCAACGCTCTGAACGAAGAGTGGGGTGAAGATGGCTACGTGCTGAACACGGCGAGCGCGGGCTACTCGATGGCCAAGCTTCCCAACGCGCACATGGTCATCAAACTCGACAGCACCTCCATTCCGCCCAGCGGCAAGGTGACCGGCGTCTTCGAGAGTGTCGTGACCGATCAGGAATCGGTGCAGATCGATGCGACGACGATGATCTTGGTGGCGCGCGGCGAATCGCGAATAAGCCGCCTCGCGAAGCTGAAGGTGGGCCAGAAGGTCACTCTCGACATGGCGACTCTTGGGCTTGACTGGAACAAGGTCGACAACGTGGTCGGCGGCGGTCCGTTCTTGGTCGTCGGCGGTCGGAAGTTCATCGACTGGAAGGAAGCTGGATTCAAGGACAATTTCGCGCTCAAGCGCCACCCGCGAACGGCTATCGGCAAGACCAAGCAGGGCGACATTTGGATGGTGGCTGTCGAGGGGCGACAGCCGATGAGCGAAGGCGCGACGTTGGATGAGCTTGCCGACGTTATGTTGGGGCTGGGCTGCATCGACGCGGTGAACTTGGATGGCGGTGGCAGTACCACTCTCAATCTTTACGGACTCAACATGAACCGGCCGAGCGACGGCAAGGAGCGTCCAATCGCTAACGCCGTGCTCTTCATCGGCCCGGTGCCTGCTGCGACCGAGGAACCGTTCGTCATCCGCGGTCCGGCCCGCCTGGAAGCTGGTGGAAAGGCCGATTATTCCATCGTCGCTGGGGATGGCAAGGCCGTACCCATCAACGAGGTTTTGTGGAGTTCGACGGGTGCTGCATGGGTCGACCAGGGTGGCAAACTTCGGGCTCTGACTCAAGGAAACGCCGTGCTTTCGGCATGGGTACGCGGGCAGCTGCTCACGATTACGGTCCAAGTTGCTGGAGGGCCAAAATAGGCTGCAACCTCTGGGCTGGCAGCCCGATATCTTGAGATAACGATGCTCACCGTCTACATCATTTCCGCGATCGTTGCCGGTGCCCTGATTGTGGTGTCCGCACTCAGCGGTGGACATGACGGCGGCGGCCATGACGCAGATGTGGGCCACGATTTCGATGCAGGTCATGATGTCGACACCCATGGCGAGGCCTTCGACGGGGCATGGGTTCCTTTCCTCAGTATTCGGTTCTGGACGTACTTCTTTGCCGCTTTTGGCCTCATTGGGTTATTGCTGACATGGCTGAACGCCGCCAGTCAGCCCCTCACGATTGGGCTAGCGGTCGGAGGCGGACTCCTGACCGGACTCGCCGTCGCCGCCATCATGCGATGGCTTAAGAACACCTCCACCGGATCGGCGACGATTCATGAACTGCTGGGCAAGGAAGCGAAAGTGCTCGTCGGCGTCAAGCCCAGCCAGCTCGGCAAGGTCCGGATCGAAACGAAGGGCGAGATGATTGACCTCATCGCCACGTCGGAGAGCGGGGAACCCATTGAGGCGGGGGAGAACGTGGTCGTGGTCGGCGTCGATGGCAATCAAGCCAAGATCGCCCGGCGCAAGGACATCCTCGGGGACTAGCCGCGCATCGCGCTCATTTCGTCGAGGTCGACTTCGTTGCGCAGGCGGAAGATGGCCATGATGATGCCGAGGCCAACGGCGACTTCGGCAGCCGCAACCGCCATCACGAAAATCACCATCATTTGTCCGGCTTGGGCGGAACTGGCTTGGCCGCTCGCGCCGACGATTGGTGAGGGCAAGTAGCGGGCGAAGGCGAGGAAGGTGAGATTGACGGCGTTCAGCATGAGTTCAATGCACATGAACACCACGACGGGATTTCGGCGGACGATGACGCCCACGGCACCAGTCGTGAACATAAAGAGTCCGAGGGCCAGGTAGGCCCACATCGGTACGCCGCTCACGACCGGCAGTATATCCCCCCGCGCAACGGGTCCGCATCCTCCCCCGTACCGCTGGCGTCCCGCCGGCACTCCCCCGTACGACGTTCGTCCCCGCCTGCATTGCGATAACCTGTACTCGGCGACTTTTCGGGATGCCGGCGGGACGCCAGCGGTACGGTAGATAACACGATCCTGCAACGGAGCAACCAAACAACCGTAATGTAGGATAGCCATGGCTCGAAAGCACTTGACCGGCATCAGCACCGACGCTTACATCTCGGACAACGACCGACGCGCGCTGGAGGCGCTTAAGCGGGTTCCCCTTCTGCCTAAGATCGTGCAGAAGTTCTACGAGGTCGGCTTGGATCGGTGGCTGTATTGCTACAACATGTCGATGAGCGTGCGGTGTGGGCCGAAGCAGTACCGAACCCTTTACGAAATCATGCGCGAGTCATGCGCGGTCCTCGACATGCCCGAGCCGGAGCTTTACGTCACGAGCAACCCGTTCCCGAACGCCTACACCAGCGGCGTCGAGCGTCCATACGTGACGATCCGCTCGTCAATGATCGATACGCTGACCGACGAGCAGCTCTTCCACCTCATGGGCCACGAACTCGGGCACGTCAAGGCTGGCCACACGCTGTACAAATCCGTCGCCGCCGTCCTTGCTCCCCTGCTGGAGTTGATTGGTCGTCGGACGTTCGGACTTGGCGACGCGGCCAGCATAGCGCTCGTCTTGGCCATGTCGGAGTGGTCTCGCCAAGCAGAAATCAGTGCCGACCGCGCCGGCTTGCTCGTGTCCCAGTCGCTCGACCTCTCGATCGACGCGAACCTCGCCATGTGTGCAGGCCCGAACCGACTATCGCACGAAATGAGCCGCGAGGCATTCATGGATCAGGCCCGAACGTATCAGGACATGAACGCGCTGGATGCGATCGGCAAAGTCGTCATCTTCCTGCTGATGAGTTCGACCTACACCCATCCGATGCCCGTCCACCGGACACAGGAACTGGAGCGTTGGGTGCTGAGCGGCGCTTATGAGCGGATCATGTCGGGCGATTACCCGCGCGTGAAGGAAGCGGCCGCCGTCTAGGCTAGAATCTGGCTATGAAATTCGCCTGGCTCGGCATCGTCTTGGCCCTTGCTTGGGGTTGCTCGGCTCCGGATCATAAGAATAAGCTGGTCGGAACCTGGCAAAACATCGCCGAAAAGACGGAGACGCCGATCACCTATAACGAGGATGGGACCTACGTTCAGACGCTCAATCTGCCGAATATGCCTAATGCAACGGTGATCGTTAAGGGCACCTACAAGCTGAACGGCAACGAAATCACGACGGTCTCGAACGGCGTTCAGGTCTACGGGTTGATGCCCCAGCAAGCCGCGCAGGAAGAAGCGAAGTTCAAGTCGGTTATGGGAAAAGAATTCAAATCCACGTTCAAGTTCATTAACGACAACGAGATCGAAGCCGAGGCCGGAAATCAGAAGGTGACGTTTCGCCGGGTAGGTCCGGGCTAGTGCGGCGACTTGGTGTGATCATGGCCGGGGGCTCTGGCGAGCGCTTCTGGCCTCTCTCGCGGCGCGACCGACCCAAGCAGCTTCTGCAACTGACTGATAGCGGTCGAACGATGCTGGAAGAAGCCGTGGAGCGCCTCCATGCGTTCACGGCTCCGGACGACGTGTGGATCGCTGCCGCGCCTCACCTCGTCGATCCGATTCGGGCGAGCATGCCGGACTTCGCGGTGACGAACATCCTCGCCGAGCCCCATAAGCGAAACACGTCGGGGTGTCTCATTTGGGTTGCTGCGAACTTGCTCGCCCGTGACCCCGACGCTCGGAAGACATGGTCGATGGCCGTGGTGACGGCCGATCATCGGATTTCACCGACTGCCGGATTTGCCGCCACCGCCAAAGCGGCGCTCGAAGTCGCCGAGCGGACCGGTGGCCTAAGCACCATCGGCATCCCTCCGACACGGCCGGAGACCGGCTTTGGCTACATCGAAGTGGCTCCAGACAGTGACCAGGCTAACCAAGAAGGGGTCGAAGTCGACAAGGTCGCCCGATTCCGCGAGAAGCCACACTTGGAAGACGCCCAAGCCTATGTTGCCTCGGGCAACTTCCTGTGGAACAGCGGCATGTTCTTCTGGACTGTGGACGGCTTCATGACCGAACTCGAAGCCGCCCACCCCGAAATGGCGGCGGCCGTTGTACCTATTGCAGAGGCACTTCGCACCGGAAATGTCGACGAAGCCAACCGAATCTTCGAAGCCCTCCCCAATATCTCGATCGACTATGCCTTGATGGAGCGAGCGTCGCAGGTGTACGTCGCCCGGGCTGCGTTCGATTGGGACGACTTGGGGTCCTGGGATGCCCTTGACCGCTCGTTCGTGCGTGATGAACAGGGGAATGTCGTGCAGGGCGAGTCCGTGCTCATCGAGGCAAGTGACAACATCGTTTACGGTTCGGACCCGAGGATCGCCACCTGCTTGCTCGGTGTCGAAGGGCTTGTCGTCGTGGTAACCGAAGACAGCGTCCTCGTTTGCCCAAAGGACCGCGCACAGGACGTCCGCAAGATCGTCGAGGAACTGCGTTTACGGAACCTGGGCCGGACCTGAAACCGCCTCTCCGTTTGACTAGCCGTAGAGGGGGCCATAGTTCGCGCATGCGCGAAAGTCGGCGCCCTTGGCGTCCATGGCTCCAAATCGATCCCACACCGCGGGGCGGAAGATTCTGTCGGCCGGGACATTGTGCATATCGACCGGAATCCGAAGGATCGAGCATAGGGTGATCAGGTCTGCGCCAATGTGGCCATAAGCGATCGCGCCGTGATTCGCACCCCAAGCGTTCATGACTGAGTACGCATCCTTGAACGGACCGTCCGAATGGGGATCGGTGCGCGGGAGGAACCAAGTGGTCGGCCAGGTCGGGTTCGTGCGTTCGTCGAGCTTCTGATGAACCTCGCTCGACAGGTTGACGGTCACCCCCTCGACGATCTGCATGACGGGGCCGAGGCCGCGCACGAGGTTAAGGCGGCACATCGTGACGGGCATCCGTCCGCGGGTGGTGAAGTCGGTGGACCAGCCTCCGCCGGGGAAGTACTCGAGCATCGAAGGGCACCAGAGCGTGGCGTCAAGGCACGCCTGGACTTCGGCTTCGGAGATCTCCCAGGACGGTTTCAGCGTCGGCTGGTTCTGGTCGTTCGTCATCTGCCCGGTCCAGTCGAGAGCGGCGGGTCCGGAGTTGATCAAATGCAGAACTCCGTCTTCGGCACGACCGGTCACGCGGTTGATTGCGGCGGGGCTCCAGTAAGTGCGAACATCGGCAAAGAGCTGCGCGCTGCCCGTCAGCAGGTGGCCGAAGAGCATCGACATGCCGTTGAGGGCGTCGTTCTCAGTCGCTACCATGTAGGGCTGGCGGATGCCATTCCAGTCGAACGACGAAGTGAGGATGGCCTCCAGGAAATCGCCGTTCGGGAAGTGGTCCGTCCATTGGCGCTGGCCCTGGAAACCGCCGACCAGGGCGTTATGGCCGAGGGCCTGCTCGGGGTAGCCGTCCAGGTTCGGGTTACCGACCATCAGATCGCGTACGATCAGCGCCATCTTGACGCTCATCTCCCAATCTGCGTCCTTCTGGTTTCGGGTTCGCTGCTTGGGCTCCGGGTTCCAGTCCTTGCCCTCCTTACAGTTCGCCCTCGTCCAAGCCAAGGCGCGGTCGTATTCGGCTTGGTCGTACAGCCCTTTCTGGATACGGCCAAGAACTTCGCTCATGTCGACCGCTTCTGCGCGCATACCGAACCAGCGCTCAAAGAGCTCGGGGTCGACGATGGAGCCGCCGATGCCCATGCTCGTTCCGCCGACCGAGAGGTAACTGGTGCCCTTCATCGTCGCCGCCGCAAGGCCGGCGCGAGCGAAGCGCAGGAGCTTCTCCTTCACGTCGCCCGGAATGCTGGTGTCGCCGGCGTCTTGGACATCCTTGCCATAAATGCCAAAGCAGGGCAGACCTTTTTGCGCATGAGCGGCGAGGGTGGCTGCGAGGTAAACCGCGCCTGGACGCTCGGTGCCGTTGAAACCCCAAATCGCTTTCGGGATTTGTGGGTCCATGTCCATCGTCTCCGAGCCGTAGCACCAGCACGGCGTGACGGTGATCGAGACGCCGACGCCTTCGCGTCGAAACTTCTCCGCGCAATCGGCCGCCTCGGCAACCCCGCCAATAGCCCGGTCCGCGATGACGCACTCGACGGGTTCACCGCTCGCGTGCCGCAGATTCGAGAGGAGGTCGGAGGTCGTCTTCGCCATCGCCATGACTTGGCCTTCCAGAGACTCGCGGACTCCCCCGTATCGTCCGTCGATGGTAGGTCGAATGCCGATCTTGGGGAGGGGAGTACGAAGCCGATGCGCCATTCCCGGGTTTTACCCTTGACACAGAAAAACGGGCCACCCGAAGGTGGCCCGAATTCAACTTTGGTCTGAGAGCGAGATTAGTCGCCGGTCAGGCCGTAGTTGGACGACATGATCGCGTAGTCGGCGATGTCGACCGCGTCGTCATGATTGAGGTCAGCGCGAATGTCCCAGTTGCCTGCGGACGGATCGCTGTTGTAGGCCGCCGACAGGATCGCGTAGTCGCCGATGCCGACCTCGTTGTCCTCATCGCAGTCGCCATTCTCGCAGGAGATGTCAACGCCGGTCAGGCTGGTACCCGAGAAGCTCAGGTTCTGAGCCGAACGGATCAGCCAGTGGGTCGGCACCGCGTAGACGTTGTAGGTTCCGTTGGCGATCGGGGCAAGAACCTCGTACTCACCGTTCGGGCCGAGCGTGACGACCTGGTCGCTCACCGTGTTCACGCCATCGGTGACGACGACACGAATCGTGGTAACCGGTCGCGTAGTGGCCGGATCGATATCCTCAAGCGTGATCGTTCCCGAGATGGTCGGTCGGTTGACGTCGACGAACAGTCCTTGAACGGCTTGGAGCTTGCCGAAGCCAGCGCCGAAGTCGTTGTTGTAGAACTCCAGGCTGGGGTCGATGATGAAGTTTGCAGGGTTGTCATCCTGGTACATGAACTCGGTGCCTGCGCTCGGGTTGGTGCCAGGGAAGAGCGGTCCGTACGAGACGTCGCACGACATGGTGTTGTACGAAGTTTGTGCCGGACCAGGCGACTGCACGAAGTTGTTGCTGCCATCGAGGGTTCCAGCGACGACATTGAGGTTTCCATCAACAGCTGGCAACGGATAGCCGAAGTCCGCGGTCGAAAGGTCGCCGGTGAACCAGTAGTAGCCACCCGCCAAGGTGCCGAAGTCCAAAGCGACGGCAGAAAGGCCTGCTCCAAGCGGATTGAAGCCCTGTCCCGCGCCAACGATCATCACCATGCGAGCCGAGCCGCTTGGTCCGTTGGGATCGCCGCCCGGATTCCAGAACAGCAGGTTCTGGTAGAAGCTCGCGGTCTTTGCCGAGGTCGGCGGGTTCAGAATAATGTCGTCAATCTGCCACGGGGAGTTGTAGCCCCAACCGAAGTACCAGTTGTAGCCAGGTCCGTATGCGGTGCCGCAAGACGTCGGTCCGTAGAACTCTTGGCTGATTGCAAAGCCAACGCTCGCGGGGTCCGTGTTGGTCGCATCATAAGCGTTGATATAGCTGGCAACCTGCGGAGTCTGGCCATTCTGAAGCGAAACCCACTCACCGATTCGGCCGTTCGAGTAGACAGGTGCAGCTCTGAGTGCACTGACCTTCTGAATGGTCTGGGTACCGATGGCAATCGGTGCCGGTCGCTGTGCCTGGGCAGTCGCCGCGAAGGCAAGCGCCGCGATACTCGCTAAGGGAAAGAATTTTCTCATGTAAATAGGACCTCTCTGAGGATATTGCCAGATACTGGCGTGCGCATTGCAGTTGGTGTGCGCTTCAGGTGCAGCTGACGGCGGTGACGTTCTTGGTGGGTTGGAAGTCGGAACGCCACTGGCAAGCAAAAACTCACCGCATTGCGAGAATACGGCACGTTCAGCTGGTCTTGGCATTCCAAGGCTCTTCCCGTCTCCTTTGACAGCATTCCTTTTTGCGCCCGACGGCTATTGCCGTCGAAGGTGCCGAACTTGTCGGCTAACGATAGTGAAGTATATCACGGAAAAGATCGCTCAACCTGAATAATTGATCGAATCTGGCATTTAATACTGACGGGTCGGCTCCATTCGTCAGCACGATTTGAATGGAGCCAGTCTCAAATTCGCCTAATCGCCGCCGAGGCCGTAATTGAACGACAGGATCGCGTAGTCGGCAATGTCAACGGCATCGTCGTGGTTCAAGTCCGCGCTCACGTTCCAGTTGCCGGAGGATGGATCGCTGTTGTAGGCGGCCGACAGGATGGCGAAGTCTCCAATGCCGATCTCATTGTCCTCGTCGCAGTCTCCGTTCTCCAACGAGAAGTTGATCCCGGTGACATTCGAGCCCAGATAGCTGACCCCGGCACGGATGCGGCGCAGCCAGTGGAAGGAACGGGCGTAAAGATCGTAGTTGCCGTTCGATGTCGGGGCAATGACCTCGTACTGACCCGCTGAACCCAGTGCAACGGTCTGAACGCTGATGACGTTGCCCGGATTACCGGCTTGAGTCGTCGTGATTTCGACCCACTGAACCGGCCGAGATGTGAAGGGGTCGATGTCTTGCAGGGTGCAGGTGCCGCTGATGGTCGGCTGGTTGGCGTCGACAAACAGTCCCAGTGTCGGCTGGAAAATGCCCACGCTGCTTCCTGTGTAGTTCAGGCTGTAGAGTTCATTGCTGGCAACGATGAAATTGGCTGGGTTGATATCCATCCAGCAATTTTGCGAGGACGAACTCGGATTGGTGCCGGGGAACTGGGGCTCACCGGGTGAGCACATGTTGCGGATGTCGGGCGAACAGTTGCCCGTCGCGAGCTGAACCAGACTGCCGCCAGAAATCCGACCCATGACGATCCACGAATGACCGGCGCCATCGGGGAGAGCGATGCCATATCCGGTTCCGCTCAGGTTCGCCTGGAGCCAGTAGTAGCCTCCCACTTGCGTCCCGAAGTCGAAGACGAGGCCCGAGAGGCTGTCCGTGGTGGGGTTAAAGCCGTGGCCGGTGAACACGGCGAGGGCCATGTTGGAAGAGCCACTGGGGAACGCGGTGCCGCCCGGATTCCACGTGTTCGTCAGGTGGACATAGCCCGCGCTCTTTCGCGCGGTGGCCGGGTTGACGGTAATGTCATTGACCGCGATGGGCCAGTTGTAGGTGTCGCCGAAGTAACCCGGGGCCCCGCCATAGGCCGTGTTCCCATACACTTGGTTGTAGATCGCGTCGGGCAACAGCGTGACGTCGGTGTCGGTCGAGTCCCACCCATTCACCCATGCGACCGCCCCTTGAATTCCGGGGGCACCTGGTTGGGTGAGAGGAATCCAAGGGCCGATGATCTGGCCAGACGCGTCGATTCGGGCGAATCGCTGCGGCGAAATCTTCTTCAGTGTGGAGGGATCCTTGGTTTGCAAGAGCTGACTCTGCCCGGTAAGGATAAGTCCGAGCGTCGCCGCGAGAATGAGTGTCCTTTTCATCGTGTCCTCCCACCCCCCAAGCACCGTCAAGCGGCTCGCCGGAGGATTTCAAAAGCAAAAGCTAATGGTTCCAGTATATCAGCCTAACCAGAGGGATGAACCTTGTAGGGTTGCCGGGCTATCCACTTTTTTTCAGCTTGCCCTTCACCCGTTCCAGGTTGTTCTTGGCGGCTCCGTCATCGGGATGGAGTTTGAGATAGGACTCCCAGACGCGCACACTCTCGGCGTACCTTTCCATGCGCTCGTAGGAGTGAGCGAGGATTCGGTAGGAGTTGGCGTGGGGGTCTTTGGCGATAGTGGGTTCGATCAAAGGTGGGACCTTGGCGAACTCCCGCTTCATGAAATAGTAGTTGGCCTCGGGGTAAGGGGCATCCTTTTCGCCGGGATTCCGCGCTCGGAATCGCTTGTACACTGCGACCGCGGCCTCGTCGTCTTCCACATTCTCCAGCATCCAGCCCAGATCTGTGGCGACCTCGTAATCCTGCGGGTACAGCTCGTTGCGGAATTGGAGAAGCTGGATGATGCGCGGATAGTCGCCGTCTTTGAACCAGACATCGATCTGCCTAACCAGCCGCTCGTCGGCGGCGTCCCAAATCTGGTCGAGCCGGTTCGACGGGGTCTGGTTTTGAAGGAGAAGCGCGGTGAGCGCCATCAAGAGAAAGTTCATGATTCAATTTCCCGTCGCATCAGTTCCTGGGCGAGATTCGGATTCGCCCGGCCCTGGCTCAGCTTCATCACTTGGCCGACCAGGAATCCGAGCACATTAACCTGCCCCGAACGATACTTCGCGACGGGTTCCGGGTTTTGTTCCAGGACTTGGCGGCACCAACCCCTGATCGTATCCAGGTCTGAAATCTGGGTGGCGCCTTTCTTCTCGACAATTGTGGACGGCATCTCGCCGCTTCTGAACGCCTCGGCGAAAGCGTCTTTCGCAGTCTTGCCACTGATGGAGCCGTTGGTGATGAGGCGAGTTATGTCGACGATGTGTCTTGGCCGGATTCGGGTGGTTGCGAGGCTGTCGCCCGATTCGTTCATCAGCTTGGCGAGCTCTTGGGTGATCCAGTTGCAGGCCTGCTTGGGCTCAGCGCCAAAGCCGACAGCTTCCTCGAAGTACATAGCCAAGGAGTAGTCGGCGGTGAGCACTGCCGCATCTTGCTGGGTGAGCCCAAGTTCGGATTGGTAGCGGTGCTGCTTGGCCAGCGGAAGTTCGGGCAGTCCTTTGCGGAGCCCCTCGATGAAATCCTCAGTGAACGACATGGGGACGAGGTCGGGGCAAGGGAAGTAGCGGTAGTCGTTCTCACTCTCTTTCGTCCGCATGAGGAACGAGGTTTCGTTGGCTTCGTTCCAGCCGCGCGTTTCCTGGAGGACGGTACCGCCCCCTTCGAGGACCGCGATTTGACGTCTGACTTCGAACTGGACCCCGTGCTGAACGCTCCTAAACGAGTTCAGGTTCTTGAGTTCTGACTTCGTGCCGTATTGGTCCGAGCCCAGGAGCCTGATCGAGATGTTCGGTTCACAGCGAAGAGAGCCCTCCTCCATCTTGCCGTCGCAGACTCCGAGATACAGGAGGATATGTCGAAGCTGGACGAGGTACTCGCGGGCCTCTTCGGGGTTCTCGATGTCGGGCGGGAAATCGGTGACGATCTCCATTAAGGGCACGCCTGCCCGGTTGTAATCCACGCCGCTCCCTCCGCCCGGAAGATGCATGAGTTTGCCGGTGTCCTCCTCGAGGTGAACCCGCCGTATGTGGATTCGCTTGGTTCCGCTGGCGTGGGGGATGTCGAGATAGCCGTGGTAGCCGAGCGGATTCGTTTCCCCGTACTGGCTCACCTGATAGCCCTTGGGCAGGTCGGGATAGAAGTAGTTTTTTCGGTGAAACACCGACTCCATCGCGATCGTGCAGTTCAGCGCGAGGGCGGTGCGAAGTACGAACTCAACGGCCCGTCGGTTCGGAACGGGAAGGGCACCGGGCAGACCGAGGCACACCGGACAAACTCGGGTGTTGGGTTCCCCACCAAACGCGACCGAGCAACGGCAGAACATCTTGCTTTCGGTCGTTAGCTCGGCATGGACTTCCATGCCGACGCTCGTCAGGTAGGTGGACATCGGGCCGCAAGTTTACCGCCCTGTATCTCCCTCTCCTGCGCTCTGCCCGACTGTCCCCGATAATGGCGACTCTCGATCTGAAGAATTGAACTTGAGCGGTGCCACACTAGGAGTGAAGAATAAGTCGCGAGACGGACTCGCGCAAGGAGCGAATCCATGCGAAACCGTGTCGTATCTTGGTTGGCAGTCGCCTTCGCGATGCCACTGACGGTAAGCGCAAACACCTTCGTCGATGATTTCGACGACAACTTCGTTAACCCACTCCTCTGGAACCCGACCCGCGTCGGACAGCCTTACTCCATCGAGAAGAACGGACGGCTGGAACTCGTGATTCCCGCTTCGGCCACCGGCAACTTCTCGGCCAGCTTCGATGGCCTCCCCAAACTCTATGGCGACTTCGAAGTCACCCTGACATTTGACCATGTGGTGTGGCCCGCCAACAATGGCGTCCGCACTGGGCTGGGCATTTCGGGAAGCTCCGGCTACTACGTTCTCGAAAGAACCTGTATGAGCAGGTCGGGCGGGGAGTACGTCCTGAGCGACAACAACCACAACCTCGTCTTTGCCCCGTACTCAGATACTCAGGGAATGCTGAGGGTCGTGCGAACCGGGACGACGCTCACCGGCTACTACTGGCTCGGGGCTTGGCAACCAGTTGGAACCTGGACCACTGCTACGGGACCCATGTCGTTCAATCTGTGGACTTGGAGCGACGATTCCTACTTTGGACACCAAGAGTCCGTGTCAACGTTCGACCACTTCAAGGCCATGGATCAAGGTGCTATGGTGAGCGGCAATGTCCGGTTCGGAGACTTCTGTTTTCCGGCCATGCAGCCGGTTATCTTGGAACTCCGCCAAGGCACTACCGTCGTGGACCAGCAGACGGTGCCGATTGCTGTGAATGGCGATTACATGTTCGCGACTGACTTCGTCGGCGAAGCCACCTTGTATGCGCGGGGGAGCCATTGGCTTTGGCAGCGGGGCCCGAAACTGACGATCCAACCCGACGGCGCCTATTCCGCGTCTTTCAGCCTCGTCAACGGCGATATCGATGCGGATAATGAGGTCGGAATCGGCGACTACGCGGTCCTCTCGGCGACCTACAACCTGGTCGAAGGGGACATCGGATGGGATCCGAGGGCGGACCTGAACGGAGACTTCTCCACCGACATTGCCGACTACGCGATCCTGAGCGCGAACTACGGTGCGCTCGGCGACGACTAACAGGACAACCTCCGTCCTCTCCGGAAGGAGAGGACGGAGGTTAGTTGCGGCAAGCAGCCGCCATGCCGGACGGTCTCGATTGGGCGTAACCGGGGAGCTTGGCGTCGTTGTCGACCCCTGCCACGCTTGCGAATTCGATGGCGGCCTCGGAGGGAATCGAACCCCCGACGCCCTCCTTAGGACGGAGGCGCTCTATCCACTGAGCTACGAGGCCGTGACCAGAAGGTTACCCGCCACGTCTATCGCTCGGGCAGGACGACACTTCTCCCTTCACATCGATCAAAATCGGGAAGGTCATGGCCGAAGTCGCCTCGAATGCTCTCCTCATCGCCCGAAGCAAGGGAGGGCGTCCGGCGACTGCCCTGTCGGAGATCGACGTAGAGGGGCTGCGGCAAGGCCTTGTTTGGATGCACCTGACTGCGAATGACCGTGCGGCGGCCACACGGTTGCTCACCGAACTAGGTTTCCATCATTTGGCCATCGAGGATGCGCTCAACGAGTCGGAGCGACCGGCGCTCCACCACTACGACCACACCGTGTTTCTGTCCGCGACCACCGTCAACGTCAATGGCGACGGAAGCGAAGATTACTTCGAGTTCGGACTCTTTGTTGGATCGACGTTCGTCGTTTCCGTCACCACGCGACCATGCGCCTGTCTGGAAGCTTCGTTCCAACGCTGGATGGCGAATCCGCATGGACTGGGCAAAAATCCAGCGTTTTTGCTCCACACGATACTCGACTCGATCGTCGACGAGTATTTTCCGGCCTCCGATCATCTCGAGGACCGCATCGACGCCATGGAAGAGGAGGTCTATTCGGGAGATCGCGACGCGATCACGGAAGCCCTGCAACTCAAGCGGCGTCTCCTGCGCATGCGTCGGCACGTGGTTGACGCGCGCGACATCTTGAACGCTTTGCTTCGCGGGGATGGCTCGCTCCTGACGGCTGAGGCACGTCCGTACTTCCAGGATGTGTACGACCACGCACTCCGAATCGCGGAGAATCTGGATCTGAATCGCGATATCCTGGCCACCATCATGGACACGCAGCTTTCCATCGTGTCGAACAACCTGAACCGGAGCATGAAGATCATGACGGCCACCGCCACGATCCTCATGTCGATGGGGCTGATTGCCGGGATCTACGGGATGAATTTCGCTTACATTCCCGAACTTCACTGGCGATACGGTTATCAGTTTGCATGGGCCTTCATGGGCTTTGTGGCGGTGGTTGAGTGGGTCGTTTTCAAGCGGCTCGGCTGGTTTTGAGCCGATCAAGTCAATGATCATTGACCACGAGGGATGGATTCCCGAAATCCTCACTAATCCGCGCTCAAAAATCAATTATCGTTTATATTTCTGCTAAAACACCTTCGACAGCGGCTAGAATCAACCAAAATGTCAATGATCTTTGATGAACTCGCTTGAAATCGGTGAAGCCATACGGACTCGACGCAAGCAGCTCCGCCTGACGCAGGAGCAGGTGGCCGAACTTGCCGGGTGTTCCAAGCCATCGGTCATCGCGGCCGAGGCGGGCAAGCCGACGCTGCGTCTCGACAAACTGATCGACATTCTGGACGTGCTTGGGCTGGCTGTTCGGATCGAAACGGAGGCACCGTGAGTGCTGCCGCGGACGTCTATCAGGGCACCCGGCTCGTCGCGACGATCTCCCGTACCAACCTGGGGTATCGCGTCGACTTGTTGCCTCACGCAGAGTTGAACAAGGGGAGGCTCGCCACCTCGCTCCCAGCATCGGCATTCCCCGTGGAGTCTGCCGAGCTTCACCCGTTCTTCTTGAACCTGCTTCCCGAAGGCGCTCGCCTGCAACTCCTGCTGGACACAGCCAGGTCGAACGATGACACGCTCGACCTGCTGCTGCGGGTCGGATGGGATGCGGTGGGTGACGTGGCCATCGTCGCTGCAGGAAAATTTCTTCAACCGGATACCAGTGCGAAGGTCGACAACCCTGCCTTGGTCTCTTTTCGCGAGCTCTTCGAGAGCAGTGCGCTTCGCGACGCTGCTATCGCTGGGGTTCAGGAAAAGCTGTCCGACGCCACCATTGCCTTCAGTGTCGGTCGAGCCGGACGGCATCCCGCAATCCTCAAGCTCAACCCTCGCGCCTACCCCCGACTCGTCCAGAACGAAGCGTTCTTTCTGCGTGTGGGAGCGGCATGCGGCATTGAGGTGAACCGGGCAGAGCTGATCGAGGACCAGACGGGCGAATTCGGCTTGCTCGTCACGCGCTTTGACCGCGTCAAGAAGGGCAAGACGATCACGAAGCTACACCAGGAGGATGGCTGCCAACTGCTGGACCTCGTGCCCGCGCGCAAATACCGCCCCACCATGAGGCAAATCGCAGAGGCCCTTCAGGCGCACGCTTCCGCCCCCGTCGTCGAGGGCCAGCGGCTCCTGCGCCTCATCGTCTTCAGTTACCTTATTGGCAACTGCGACCTCCACGCGAAGAACATCAGCCTGCTTTGGCGTGAAGTCGTGACATTGAGTCCCGCATACGACCTGCTCTCGACCTTGCCTTACCCCGGCCTCAGCCGGAACATGGCGCTGACTCTTGAGGGTAAGGACGACAACTTCAAGGTCGCAGACTTCGAAGCCTTTGGTGGGCGGCTGGGCGTTCCAACGGCGGCAACCCGCAAGCTCATTACCAAGCTGACGACGAGCCTCGGACCTTGGCTGCTGCGACTCGACGAAATCGGCTACGACGTCGCAACGACCGATGCACTGCGTCGTGAAATCGGTCGTCGCATCGATCGGCTGACTGAATCTCTGTCAATTTGATCGTGTGTCCGGGGTCCAACTCCCCTATCGGCGCTTTCTCAAGCCCCGGGCGACGAGTCCGCCAAGTCCCACGGTCAGCGCGATCATCGAACCTGGTTCCGGAACCGGCGGCGGGCTATTGCGGCGCGGCGGAATCACGTGGATGAGGATCGGCGGCAGAAGGACCAAGAATGGCGGGATGCGCGGCTTGCTTTCCAGCATCATCGGCGCCCGAGCCTCAGTGACCACCGGCCCTTCGGTCACCACGACGGGCTCAACCGGATCCAGGGTCGGGACGATCGGCTCAAGCGGCTTGTGTGCGATGAAAACCTCGTCACCTTCTGCGACCGTCGTCCGCATCGCGGACTCCATGTCGTAAACCGTGACTTCGTCATCGACTTGGCGTCGAGGTCCCCGGGTCATCGGATTGCCGCAGGACTCTTTGAGAACGGGAACGTTGGCAAAGTCGACCCAAACTTTCGTGCCCTTGCGCAGCCGGAAGTACCTGGCCCGCAGCACGCCCGAATTGGGAACGTTGTAAACCGCGTAGACGCCCTCTTTCTCCAGAGTGGACAGGCGGAGCCTCGACACATACTCGACCACTTCTTCGCGGGTCATCGAGAAATGCCGCATGTAGCGATCCATGACGACCTTATTCGTCTTGACCTGCTTCATCAACGCGCTGTAGTTGGGGGCCGGTGTCTCAAGAAACGAGTTGCGCTCCGTCCGTGACCAGCCTGCGACGCACGCCAGAAGCGCACTCGCGACCAAAACTGCTTTCATCCAATCCTTTCTCATAACTCGACTCCCATAAGCTCAGACCCGGTCCGAACTGGGCAGGTTCGCAGGAACTACGGCTTGTAAGGCTAAATCCCTACAGGCCCACCAGCATGGTTCGTGCCATGAACATGCAATTGCGTCAAAGGGCTCCTGGCAAGAACGCGAGTGTGCGCCAAAACCCGACCAAATTGCTGGCTCAAACGCGAGGGCACGGGTACCGGCAGATTCTGCGTAGAATGATGTGCTCATGACCGTTGCCGACAGCTTCCAAAGTGCCATCCGCGCCATCGCCGCCAACAAGCTTCGTTCGAGCCTCACCATGCTGGGTGTGGTGATCGGCGTCGGCTCGGTCATCGCTATGATCGGCATCGGTGAGGGGACCAAGCAAAAGTCCATCGAGAACATCGAGATCATGGGCAGCAACATGCTCATGGTCTTCCCCAATTGGAATCGTGGCGGCAGCAGCATGGGCGGCAATACAGCCACCCTGAAAGACGAGGATGTCGAGGACCTCAAGAAGCTGCCCCTCGTTAAGCAGATCAGCGGCGCGGTCCGCAGCAACGAGACGGTCAAGTTCCTGAGCCGCAACACGCGAACCCAGATCATGGGAGTCGAGCCCCAGTTCGCCATCATCCGCAATGCCACCAAGATGCTCTTTGGCACTTGGTTCACCCACGAAGATGACGCCCTCATGACTCGCAAGGTCGTCCTCGGTTACGGCGTCTACGACCAACTCTTTGGTGGCGAAAATCCGATCGGCAGCACCGTTCAAATCAAGGGCCAAAACTTCGAGGTCGTTGGCGTGGTCGATTACAAAGGCGGATCGGGCATGATGAACGCCGATGATCAGGTCTACATTCCCCTGTCAACCGCGCGCAAGCGATTGTTGGGGCGCACCAACATCGATCAGATCTCGATGCAGATTCTCAACACCGAACTGATGCCTCTGGCTCAAGTTCAGGTTGAGGACACGTTGGGTCGCAAGCGAAAGAGCGCAACGGGAGACGCGCAGTTCAGGGTTATGAATCAAGGCGAGTGGATCAAGCAGATCGAAGACCAAACTCGTTTGCTCAGCTTCCTCCTCGCAGGCATCGCGTCGGTTTCGCTCCTCGTCGGCGGCATCGGCATTATGAATATCATGCTGGTTTCAGTCACCGAGCGGACCCGTGAGATTGGACTCCGCAAGGCGATTGGGGCCAAGCGGGAGGGCATTCTCACCCAGTTCTTGCTCGAGAGCGTGGTGATGTGCGTCCTCGGAGGCGGCATCGGCATCGTCCTGGGCTTTGGGGCAACGCTGCTGGTCGCGCAGGCGCTCAAGGTTCCACCTGTGGTCAACACCCAAGCGATCATCCTCGCATTCGGCTTCAGCGCGATGGTCGGCCTGTTCTTCGGGCTGTATCCTGCGCTTCGTGCGAGTCGGCTTCAGCCGATTGAAGCCCTGAGATACGAATAGTGTGGCGCGGGCATCTTGCCCGCGCTCGTCGTATTTGGAATCAGGCGATTACTCTCTGAAGCTACCCAGCGCGGGCAAGATGCCCGCGCCACAATTTTTGGGTTAGCGGTTACTTCGAGCCGGAGTCAAGACCAACGACCGAAACTCGATCTGCCCGTGGTCGCCTTGCAGGAAGATCGGGCCGGGTGCGCCTTCCTGACTGTCAAGTGCGCCGCCCGTGATTCCAGGAATCTCCTGTCGGTCGATGACTTCTTTGCCGTTCAGCACCACCGAAACGTAGCGGCCGACCAGGGTGATATCCATCGTCTGCCAACGCCCTGGCTTGAGCGAGGCATTGATCCGAGGCTGGATGAAACCGTAGATGGACCCCATCGACGTGTCGAACGGAGGCTGGCCGTAGGTGTCCATGATCTGGACCTCGTAGCGACCGCGAAGGTAGATGCCGCTGTTGCTGCCCTGCGGATACCGAAACTCAGCGTGCAGTTTGAAGTCCTTGAATTCGCGCTCCGTGACCAGGTCGACTTCCGGATTCGCATTGAAGAGGTAGCCATTTCGGACGATCCAGCCGTGCTTCTTCTTCGAATGCCGGGGCTTCCAGCCGTTGAGATTCTTGCCGTTGAAGAGCCGAATGGGACTTCCCCAGCGGGTCGTCCAAGAGGGAATCAGGTGTGGGGCGCGAACTCCCACGACCCCCGCACCTTCGAAGTATGGCCCCATGAGGTGACCGGTGAGGGTTTCGCCGCGCAGATTGCCTTCGAACCGAATCTCGCCCTCGCCCTTCTCCCACTGGCGCGGAAGGCTGAAGCTGACCTTCCCCGCGTCGAATTGCACTTCGCTCACGGGTCGAGCGCTGCCGAATGACCCCACGAACCTCCCAACCAGCGTGCTGTAGCCCGAGTGGGTGACTTCGAGCCATCCCCCCGTTTGCCCATCTTTGGTCTGAATGGTCAAGTCCCAGCGCCCAATGATCGCCGGAAGTCCCTGCTCCTGCGGCGTCAGGGTGCGGGTTTGGTCGAGCGAGGCGACGAGAATGAGAGTAGCGGCGGTCAACACGCCCAAATGTTATCACACCCCCCCGTGGCGCGGCCGTCCCGCCCGCGCTGAAGCAAGAATGTCAAGGAAAGCCGCAACCTAACGCCTTGAGGAATCTCGGCATAAAATTCGGGTGGCCGGGGTGATGAATTGTGCACCCCGGTTCTGCCAAGCACGGAGGCCCAGAGTCCCCTGTGCACAACACACGGGATGATCAGCCGCTCCAAGCGACTTACTCCAGCCTAGTGGACTTGACTCAAATGTGGCACGAACAGCTATGATTGAGCCATGAGAGCCCCTGTGATTCTATTGGTCTCTGGGATGACGGTCTGGGCACCCGCCAACGACACCCTCGTCGCCATCAACGGTTCACCGGCTTCTTTTGGGAGCAAGACGACGGTGCGTATGGTCAGTGAGGTCGTCCGCGTCTACCTCGGCTCGCCGATTAGGGTCGAATGCGACTTTGTCTTTAAGAACGAGGGGCCAGCCTGTGAGGTCAAGATGGGCTTTCCAAATGGGTGGTGCAATGACTATGACCACGACCGTCCAATGAAAGATCCCCCGCTCATGCGTTTTCGATCCACGGTTGACGGACGCTCGGTAAAGGTCCGGAAGTCGTGGTTGCCGCCAGACAAATACTCGATTGTTGATAGGTTCGAGATTCGTCAGTGGTTCGTGAAGGATGTAACCTTCAAGCGGAACCAGACCCGCCGAGTCAGAAACACCTATATGGTGTATTCCGGGTACAGCGGATCATGGGGTAACGCTGAGGAATTCACGCAATACGTCCTGGCCACCGGGTCAACTTGGAAGCCCAAGGTGGAACGGTCTGAAGTGATAGTCTATGCGGATCGATCATCTTGGCCCCGGGGAGTCGAGTGGATACCCTGGAGCGTGAGCATAAGAGACAAGGTTCACGGCCCCGACTTCTGGAAGCGGCATCCGCGTGCGATCGTCTACTCAGGGCCGGGAAAAGTCACCAAGACGGTACGGTCGATTCGTTTCGTTGCTACGCATTGGGTGCCGGACGAAAACGTGGACCTCATTCTTCACGTTCGGCCGGGCCGCTGAACAACCGTCTCCGGGTAGGCGCAGAAACCTCTCCCCCAACCCCTCTCCTCCGCCACCAAGACGTGCGAAGGACCGAAGCTAAGGGGCGCAGGAGAGGGGAGTTAGCTGACCAAACTCTCCGCGAAGCGGATTCGAACGCAGGTCCCCTGACGCGTCCCGAAGGCCTCCGGAGTCGCCTCCAGAACCCAGCCCCACGCAAACCCCTTACCGTTGGGAAGGTCGACCCTGACCTCATCGCCCTTCGCCAAACCGAGGTGGGTCACGAGGCGGATGCCGTTGGGGGACATGTCAAGGATTTCGCCTTCGTCGCCGTTGACTCTACAAACCTGCCCACTCAAAGAACGATCACGTGAGTCAATGCGGCGCTCGAAGACCTTCGAGGCCTGCGGTCGCTTCAAACAAATCTCGTGGCGTTCGCCGTCGCGAAGCACGATCGTCGACTCGAAGACCATCGCCCCGCGACCTTCGACGGGAGCTTCAACGAACAGATGTTCGCCAACCCGGACCGGGACGAAACTGTCGCGGCTGATCGGGCAAGTGAACCACCAGCCTTGGGCGTCGGAGCGGACGAACCGGCAGCGGTAGGCGCCGCTGGTGCCTCGAAGTCTCGCCAGCGAGTTGGGGGCGAGGTCGAATCGCGAGCGGCGTGCGCGCTTCACACTCACCATCAGGTAGCTCACACCAAATGAGGCGAGGAAGATGAGGGCGAAAATTCCGGCGAGGGTCTGGGGGGTCATGGCGTCTTATTGGTGCTCTCTTTCTCGTACTGTTCGCGAATCTGCTGGAATTGCTTGAGCGCTTCCCCGAGGCTGATCGACGATTCGTCGGCGATGTCCTCTTTTCCAGATTTCGCGAACTCGAGAGCTTCTCCACAAGCCTGCTGGAGCAAGTTGTGGGCCAAATCGCGTCGCGCATGAGAATCTCGGTGCTTGGCAGGCGGAGGATAGAGAGCGGCGAGGCGTGCCAAGCCTGCCGACGCCCGCAGATTTCGGCTCGCCCGCTCGATCACTGCCGTCTTCTTGGGCGTGAGTCGCGCGGCCCGAATCGTCTCGCGGAGTTCGCCCGCCACGTTCTGCAAGGCTCTTTCGAGTTCAGAAACGATGCGCGGGTAGTACAGCGCCACCTTGTCGGCCGGAATCGCGGCGATATCGGCTTGACAGGGCTCCGGCCATCCGCTGGCGGCATAGGCGCACGCCCGACCAACGCGCGCTTCCACGTTCTCGCCCGCTCGCAGGGTCTTGGTGTAGGCCTCAACCGCCTTGCCCGGCTCGCCTTTGGCCAGCGCAACATCGCCGACCAAAAGCTGGGTTTCGGGCAAATTGGGGTTGCGGGCGAGGGCTTCGTTGAGGACCTTCTGGGCTTCGTCGGGACGACCCTGGTTCAGCCAAGCTCGCACCGCGATGAGGCGTAAATCGTTCCGCTCGGGGTTGATTTGGGTGGCGTTGGCGGCTTGGGTGGCGGCGTCTTTGTCGAGGCCAGCGGCAAGCATCGCTTTGGCCAGTTCTTCGCGCCGCGCTGGATCGAGCGGATCGGCGTCAACGGCGTCGCGCAGGAGATTGACGGCTTCGGTGACCATGCCCTGCTTGATGAGTTGGTCCGCCTTCATCTTGTAGGAGTCGTCAACCTTAGGCAGACGGCCCGTGTTGGTTTCGCTGACGCTGCCGCGATCCGGGTCGGGTGTCTCGACCTTTGGGCGCGCCGGGATACCCTTGAACGGCCCCTCGGAGAGCTTCGCCGCCCAAGTACGAGCAAGTGACTGGCCGGTCGAACCAAAGTCCGCGCTGGTGCCGATCTGCACCGCCAAGTTCTTCTCGTCAGACCAGACCGGACTCACGCCTCCGCGCTTGAAGAGCCGGGCTTTGGCCACCAGTTGCCCGCCCTTCTTCTCAGCTTGGACGATCATGTACCAGGCGGTTTTCAGGCTTTCGCTGCCGATGCGGGCTTCTTCTTCAGTCGGTGTTTCGACGTTGCCGACGACCGCTTTGGCTTCGAAAGCCCCGCGAAAAACAGGATCGGTCAAGGACCAGACGATCGGGATGACCCGGCCCTCGTTGTCCAGTTCTTCGGCAATTGAATTCAGGACGAGGAAGTTGGCGTCAACGTCGTCCACCACGGGGACACGAATCTGGACGAGCAGAATCTCCTGAGCGGCCGGAGCAATCGCCCCAAGTCCAAAGAGAAGAGTGAGTGAGAGAAAAGTGGTGCGGACCGACACGGCCTTCTCCTACCCACCGAGAACGCGGATCGCCTTTTTGCACGCGTCGATGGAAACGTTGAGGCGGTCGGCGAGGGCGGGGTTGCCGACGAGTGCCGACTCCATGGCTCGAATCGCCTTCGAATACGCGTTGATGGCGTCGGCGCGGCGGCCCATCTCCTGGTAGCACTGACCGAGTCGCTGGTAAGCAGTTAGGGGACTTGCGCCTGCCTTCAAAGCCTTTTCATAGGCATCGGCGGCGGCGGCGAAGTTCCGGGTCAGCATGTGCTGCTGAGCGACCTTCATCAAGGCTGTCGCGCCCGTCACCCCCGCGTTCGGGTCCTTCTTGGTGGAGGGCCGAATGCCGACGGCGCTGTTGTCCTTCACGGTTTCGCTGCCGCCAACGGTTCGGGGGTTGTCCTTGCTGGGCCGAATGTCGATCATGCCCGGGTTGAAGGGCTTGGGGTCCTGCTTCTTCGGAGTCGGATCGACATCATTCTGGGTCTTCTTAGGCTTTTCGGGCTGCTTCTCGGGCTGCTTGTCCTGATTGCTGGTGTCGTCGCGGATGATGCTGATTCGGGGCGTGTTGGGCCGCATGGGGGCAAAGCCCGTATCCACTGGCACGCTGCCGCCGTTCGATGTTGCTTCCGGAAGCTGAGGCTGCTGGGTGGCAACCGTCGTCGGATCGACCGGTTTGCTTTCGCGCCGCGGAGTGTTGGGGCCGTCGGCCTGCGGCTGGTTCGGGGTGGTCGTGGTCGGTGCTTTGGGTTTGACTTCAGTGGCCCCAGCCTCGTCCGCAGGCTTCTTGGCTTCGTCGGCCTTGGCTTCTTCTGAAGCCGTTCCCGCTGCATCCTGATTGGCTTCGACTTCGGTGTCCAGCGGCACGCTGTCGGTGTTCACACCTGCCGTCGTGGGGTCATTCGAAAACTTATCGACGGCTGGCATCGTCTTGCCACTCGCTGGGTCAACGCGTGTCTCCGCCTTGGCTTCGCCCTGATTGAGGAGCAGCACCGTCCCGACCGAGGCGACGAGGACGACGGCCGCAATGGCCGCTCCCCACGAGCGCCACGCCGGATAGGTCGGCATCGGCGGAGCGATCGGGTCGGAAAGGACTTTGCGCAAGTGGTCGACCTTGATCTTCTCCAGGGAAGCATCGGGGTCGAGGACGAGGGCCTTCTCGAAGCACTCCAAAGCGCGCTGAAGGTGGCTTTGGCGCTCGTAGCAGTCCCCCATCAAGGCATAGGCACTGGACGAGGACGGATCGTTCTCGTGAGCGGTTTGCGCCAAGAGCAGGGCTTCGGTGATGCGGCTATCCAAAAGAAGCTTCCGGCCGTCGGCCAAAAGCTGATCGTTGTCCGCGCGGGCCGCAACGAGGGCGTCTTCCGGGAGTTCCGTCCCGCACGTTCGGCAATACCGACCGTCCAGCGTATTCTGCTTCCCACACTTCGTACAATCCAACATCGGATACCCGCTCCTCTACGATTCCTAGGTTCGGAGTTTACCCCCGCGCCGACTCACTTCCTGACGATAAACATCGGCCAATCCCCGGTACGGATACTCGTTCCAGGCGACCATCAGTTTTCGCACCGCTTGACTAAAGACGCGCTGAGCCCCCTGCCGTGTTCGCCCCGATGCGTTTCCGATTTCCTCGAAGGTCCACCCGCTGAGCCGCTTGGCAAAGACCTCGCGCTGCCTCGCGGTCAGGTTTGCCATTTGGACCATTTCTGACCACTCATGGCGCAACAGGTACGAGAGCTCGACCCGTGGAGGGGGTTCGGCGAGCTTGCTTTGGCGTCGTCGGTCGAGTTCGAGTCGCCGACGAAAGCCAGGCTCGGTGTAGTACGGTGCGTCCCGATCTCGCTCGACGAGCGAGAGGAACGAGTCGGCCAATCGGCCCATTTCATCGGCGAGGAACATTCTCTCATTTCTCCCAATTTGGTAGATATTTGTATACTATATGGACGAAACGAAAGGCGCTTGTCAACCACCAGATTTGGAGGAGCGCAGGTCCGTTTTAGGTTCAAAAATGGCTCGCCGTGAGCCTGAAACGCCAAAGAGTGAAAATCTCTGTCTGCGCCGTGCCTCCTCCCTGTCCCTCCCCCGTTTCGGGGGCGGGGACGATGGTGGAAGGCTGCGTAACGAGCCGCGGCCATCAACGAGGACGAACTTTGACTTTCATGCCGAAGATTTCAGTCACGTCCCCTCCCCCGGCACGGGGGAGGGACAGGGAGGGGGCGCGGGTTCTCGGTTGCGAGTGAAATCTCAGTTTCTGCGACTGCGCCCGCCGTGATTTGTGGGGCGTCCACGGAGGAGTCTCTGGTTGGCAGCGCGCGCCCCCTCCCTAACCCTCCCCCGTATCGGGGGAGGGGATCATGGGACGAATTCGAAGTTTCTGCGACGGGATTCCAATAAGGCTGACAGGTTGCCACGCTGAAGATTTGCAATCACGTCCCCTCCCCCGGCACGGGGGAGGGACAGGGAGGGGGCGCCCGTTCTCGGTTACCAGTGAAATCTCAGTTTCTGCGACTGCTCCCCGCGCTGATTCGAACGCGTCCAGGGAGGCTTCTCTGATTGGCAGCGCGCACCCCCTCCCTAACCCTCCCCCGTACCGGGGGAGGGGATAGCGGGACCTTGGTCACCGCAGGTCTGGCCACGTCTGTTCCGGCCCGGCAAGCTCGAGCACAAATTGGAAAAGACCAAAGACGGTCAGTGTCTACTTAGCCCTCTCCCACGTTTGGGGCCTCAGGAGGTTCTGGAAAAGGCTCTCGGCCCGCACGTTCACAACATCGTCGATAGATAACTTCGACCACCGCGTCGATCTCGGTGTAGATTTCAGTGGTCGGAAAACGAAGGGTTTCGATGCCGTTTTTCGCAAAGAAGGCGTCTCGGACGGCATCCTTTGCCCGCTTCTCGGGAAGTGTGTGAAGGTCGCCGTCAACCTCGATCGCGACTTTAGCTTCGTGAATATAGAAATCCAGCACATACGGTCCCATCGGAATCTGGCGTCGACAATGGAAGCCGATGTTGTGGGCCCTGAGACGACGCCAGAGTCTCCGTTCCGACTCGCTCATTGTCTGGCGGAGGCCTCTGGCTTTGTCCCTTGCCTTTGTGTCGCTATTACGCAGGGTAGCCATCCCCCGTGTGTACCAGGTTGATGGAGCACGAATGCAAGGTCGAGGAAGGTCGCCAGACTCCCAAGACTGACAGCGCGCGCCCCCTCCCTAACCCTCCCCCGCATCGGGGGAGGGGATAGTTGGACGAATTCGAAGTTTCTGCGGCAGCATTCCGATCAGCCAGGAATGGCTATGCCTAAGTTTAGGCGTTGAGACTCAAGGCCAGAGCGACGGCTTCTGGCCACGGGAGGGCCGCCCCTTCTCGCCAGAAGCCCTCGAAGTCAGCAGCCACCGCGTCGCGCAACAGGTCGACGACGTTGGCAATCTGGGGCTGATCCTGGGGTGGGATGGGGGCCTCGATCGAGTCACGCATCGTGTCGGCGGCGGCGAGCAGGAGCACTGCTTCCCGATTTCGTGAGGACAGGAAGCAAATTTGGGCAATTTCCTCCAAAGATTCGGCCGCGTTGCGACGATTGCCGAGGTCGAAACGGGTTTCGAGCGCTTCTTTCTGGAGGGTCAGTGCGGTCGCGAGGTCGCCTTGGAGCCGTGCTATCTGGCCGAGGTTGCCAAGAGCGGTGGCGATGCTTTGCTTGCCGCCCAATTCGCGCCGAAGCGAGAGGCTTTCCTCGAAGAGAAGGCGCGCATCGTCGAACCGCAGTTCGTTCTTGGCGATCCGCCCGAGATTGATCAGGGAAGTCGCGATTCCATAGCGGTCACCAATCGCCACTCTCAGCTGATGGGCCTCTTCTTGGAGTTCGCGTGCGGTGGTGACGTCGCCCTGCTCTTGGGCTAGGACCGCAAGGTTGCTGAGCGTATTGGCGATGCCACGCGTGTCGCTGAGCTTGCGTTTGAGCGCGAGACTTTCTTCGTAGTGGGCTTTGGCGGCCGGGTAGTTGCCCTTGTCGGCTTCAACGTTCGCCATGTTCGTGAGCGTGTTGGCGATGCCGCGCTTGTTGCCGAGTTTCCGGTCGATCTCCAGGCTCTCGGCGTGCCGCGCAAGCGCTGCGTCGTAGTCGCTCCGGCGCGCATCGAGGACGGCGAGGTTGTTGAGCGTGCTCGAGACGCCGACCAGATCGTCCAGTTCTCGGCGGATATCGAGGGCCTCGGTGAGCATCGCGTACGCGGTCTCGACCTCTCCAAGGGTTTCGGCCAAACTCCCTCCCGCGTTGAGCGCTTTGGCCCGTACGAGATCACGGGTTGAGGCTCCCGGAAGTTCGAGCAGTTCTTGGCACCGGGCGAGACCTTCGGCAAAGAACCCGCGCACCTTCCAAAACCAACCGAGGGCACCGGCGATTCGGAGCCCGTAGACCACGCATTCGTCGTCGGTCAGAGACCAGTTAAGCGCTGACCGTAGGTTATCGTGCTCCTGTTCCAGCGTGTTGAGGACTTCGATCTGGTCCGGGCCCTGCAAGCCAGGCTCGATCTCCTCGACCAGCCGTGCGTAATAGACCAGGTGCCGTTTGCGCTGATCGGGCATGTCGCCCGACTCGACGAGGCGGTCGCGTCCGTATTCTCGGACTGTCTCGAGCAACCGAAAGCGCACCCGCTCACCGACGTTTTCGTAGATGACGAGCGATTTCTCGGCCAGCGAGGTCAGCAGGTCGAGGATTTCGTAATTCAGCAGCTCGGTTTGATCGGGCATGCAATGCCCTCATTGTGAACGCTGGCCAAGCAAGATGGCGACCTGTCCCGACCTTACTTCAGCCCGCTCATGACGATGCCCTTGACGAAGTAGCGCTGGCCGATGAAGAACAGGATCACGAGCGGCAGGGAAACGAGCACGCTGCCCGCCATGATCAACTCCCATTCCGTCGCACGAAGGCTGTTGTAGGCGCTCAAACCGACCTCGAGCGTCATCCGGTCCGGGTCGTTGAGAACCATGAGGGGGCCGAGGAAGTCGCGCCAGCTGAACACGAAGTGGAAGATCGCAACGGTAGCCAAAGCCGGGCCCGAGAGCGGCAAGAGAATGCGCCAATACACCGTCCAGTGAGAGGCCCCGTCGAGGAGCGCCGCCTCATCGAGTTCGCGCGGTATTCCCATGTAGTACTGCCGCAGTAGGAAGATGTTGAAGGCCCCGCCTCCAAAGAACGCAGGTACCGTCAAGGGCAGCGCGGTGTTAATCCAGCCGAGCTGCCGATACAGGACATAGCTGGGAATCATCGTCACGATCGCGGGCAGCATCATCGTGCTGAGCAGCACCAGGAACAGCCGGTCGCGCCCCCGGAACTGCATCCGCGCGAACGCATAGGCAACAAGTGATGCCGTCAAGACCACGCCCAGCGTGGACACCACCCCGATCACCAGCGTGTTCTTGAAGAGCAGAGTGAAGTTGACGTTGGGATTCGTGAGCACGACTTCGTAGTTATGAAGCGAGGGCGCCTTCGGCCATGCCCAAATGCTCGTCGTGCCGACTTCGGTCTTCGACTTGAGCGACATAACGAGCATCAAGTAGAACGGGGTCATGAAGACCAGGCTCCCGAGCGCGAGGAGCGTCAACACGATGCCGCGATGCGCGCGGCTCCAGAGGATCGCTTTCTGCATCACTTCACCCCCGATTCGTAATAGACATAGCGCTGGAGTCGCATCTGGAACAGTGTGAAGATCAGGATCACGCCAAACAGAATCCACGCCAGTGCAGAGGCATAGCCCATGCGCAAGTCTCGGAATCCGGCTTCATACAGGTGCAGCATGAAGAACCGGGTCGAGTCGTTCGGACCTCCGTTCGTCATGATCAGCGCTTGGGCGAAGACCTGGAAACTGCCAATCAATCCCGTGATGAGGGAGAAGAAGATCGAAGGTGTAAGCAGGGGCCACGTGACGGCTTTGAAGCGTTGCCACGTCCCCGCTCCATCGAGTGTCGCAGCTTCGTAGTAGAACTGCGGAATGCCCTGAAGTCCCGCGAGGAGGATTACCATGCCTCCGCCGACTCCCCACAGCGACATCAATATGATCGATGGGAGCGCAGTTTGCTCGGTCCCCAGCCAGTTCATCTGCTGATGCGGCGGCGAGAGCGGAGCGAGAAGGCTGGCGAGGCCAAGAAAGTTACCGTCTCCGCTCGGACCGTAGATGATCAGGTTCAAGAGTCCGCCGTCCTGCTGGAAGACCCGCTTCCAGATCAGCGACCCGGCGACGGCCGATGCCAACGACGGCAGATAGAAGAACGTCCGGAAAAGGGGCATTCCCTTGACCTTCACGTTTAACAAGAGGGCGAGTCCGAGCGCGCAGAGCAGACCCAGCGGAATCGAGACCACCGTGTAAACCGTGGTGACGGTGAGAACCTTCCAGAACCGGGGATCGACGGTGAACGCCTCGGTGAAGTTGTCCGCGCCGCGCCAGCGAGCTGGAGTGATGATGTCCCAGTCCGCCATGCTCATCAGCAGCGAAAGCACCATCGGCCCTAGGGTGAAGACAAAGAGCCCGATCAGCCACGGCGAGATGAAGAGGTAAGCGCTCCGACTCTCGCTCCTTTGTCTCGACGTGTAGGGCTTCTTTCGCTCGGGCCAATAGACCCACGCGACCACCGAGCCCAGCAGGACCAGCCCGAACAGAGTTGCGAACGTCCAATTGTAGGGCGGTC
>JAIBBE010000100.1 GCA_019694835.1 Fimbriimonadaceae bacterium
CGGATCTGGACAAGGCCGCGAAGAAGTTCGCCCACCTCCACACCAAGGCCAAGCGGACGGGTGAATCCGAGCATTAGCCATCGGCGGTTACCGCTGGGTGGCCGGCCGTCGCAGGCGCCCGCCCGCATAGCGGTCAGCGACCTCAAGGCGTTCAGGCGTCGGTCGGCGCGGTATCGAAGGAGTCTGCACCGGAGGTGGACTCGGTCGCCGAAGCATTACCGGAGGCGGGTTCTGCGGCGGCTTCAGATGTCGCCAGCGTGCGCAGTACCGCTCCAGCTCATCCGCCTGGTCAGGGTCCATAGTCGCCTCGCTCTACTCGCTTCTTCAACTCGGCGGCGGGAACCTGCCCCTTGCCGATCTCGTAGGCCCAGGGATCCAGACGGCCGAGGGTTCTAGCGGCAGCTGTCGTACGCAACTCGAAGTCGGCTTAATCGCAATCGATTACGAAAACCTCAGGTCAAACCCGAGCATGCGCGAAAACGCGTCGACCGAAGCTTCTCGGCCCGGCGGCCACCGCTCTTGCCACTCCTGGAGCGGAACATCGGCAAGTGGGTCGAAGGCGCCGGCCAGTCGGGGGTATTCCTCGCGCTTCCATACCCGCAGGCGGTCATCTCCCATCGAGAATGCCCTGAGCCGGTCCAGTTGGTCGCTCTGGACCTCTGGTGGCGCATCCAAGCGCACCGCGATTCCGTTCATGAAACTGTGTCGACCCAGTGCGAAACCGCGCACTCCCGGCAGCCGCCTCAGCCTCTGATTGACCGCACGGCAGTCAGCGCAGGCGAGCCACGAGTATTTGGACGCACCGCCGGCGGTGGCCCGAAAGCAGATGATGCAGAGGTCGTACTCGCTGGACACATCGGCGCCCCACCACTTCAATGGATGGTCCTCGCACCGGCAGGATTGCCACAGCCGGGGACCGCACGTCCGCGGGGGGACTGGGCCGCGAATCTGCCCGCACGGAATGTGCACGCAAAGCTTGTGAAGGCGTTGGCGTAATGCTGCGTCGGTCGCGCTGACTTCTTGTTCGTCCATGTGCTCGCCGTTCCGGTGGCGCCACCCTCGGGCACCCACCACTTGCACGCTTGCGCGTGCCCGCTCTTCCCCTGGGGCACCGTGCGGTGGTTGCGCGGTTGCCGGGACGACGGGCCAGGTACCCGAACAGTCGTCCGCTCGTGAGCTATCGCAAGTGTAGCGGGACGATCCGACAAGCGGGGATGAACTGCTATCGCCCCGAAGGGTGCGGTTCGCCTCGTCTTCTTCGCCGGAACAACTCGGCCGGCCGACCCCGAGTTCCCTTGGACATCTCCCCCGTGCCGACCAGTTTGTCCCTCATCTCGCGGCGGAACATGTCGCGGTCCAACGGTTCACCGGCGACCGCCTCGTGCAGCTTGCGCAACTCGAGGACGGTGAAGGTTTCCCCCAGCAGCCGATCAGGATCAGGCTCCGCCTCGTAGCGGGACCGGATGTGTTCGACCGCCGAGTCGATGATCAGCCGGTGGTCATAGACGAGCCGGCCCGGGCTATCGACGGGCACCAAGCGCGTGTCGGTCTCAAACCGTGAGGCCAGGCGGTCGGGGCGCACGACGGCCCAGTGCGCCACCGACAGTACCCAGCCGCGATCGTCGCGCTTCGGATCGTCGAACACCCGCAGTTGGTGAGGGGCGACGCCCTCTACCCCCGCCTTGGTCCGCAGGGAGCGCCGCACCGCGTCGGCCAGCCGCTCTCCTTTCCAGAGGAACGTGCCGGGCAGTCTCCACCCCGACAGAGACTCCCGCTTGACCTCGAGCACCAACAGCCCCTCGTCGGGATCGGGTGTCAGCAACGCGGTGTCCACCGCGACCGAAGGTCTCGGATAGTCCTCCAGCGTGCGGCCCGTCGAGTCACGGAATTTTTTGTCGGTCATGACAGTTAGCATAGCGGTATGAGTTCCGATTTTACGCGCTGACGTCTCTAAAGAGTTGACCAGTGACGCTGGTTTAGAGTATAATCGTCTCTAAGTACACGAGTCGGGGGAAGGACGGTGGTCGCCATGGCGTCACTACATGATCGGATCGAGGGTGTCCTGCTGGGCACCGCAGCGGGGGATGCGTTGGGTGCGCCGTACGAGTTCGGGCCGCCACGCGGTCCCGAGCTGGAGGTCGCCATGGTGGGCGGCGGCCCCTGGGCGCCGGGGGAATGGACCGACGACACCGCCATGGCCGTCGCCATCGCTCAGGCCATCGCGACGGGTGGAGACGCCCGCGATGAGGCCGTGCAGGACGCCATCGTCGCGCGCTGGCTCGAATGGAGCCACAATGCGAAAGACGTTGGTGTCCAGACACGCTCAGTACTCAGCGGTGCTGCGCGCGGAGGAATCTCTGCGGAGCGGGCTCGTGCCGAGGCGGCCGGGTTGCATCAGCGGACCGGTCGATCGGGGGGTAACGGCTCCCTCATGCGCACAGCGCCGCTCGCGCTGGCCTACCTCGACGACGAGCAGGCCCTCGTCGAGGCCGCTGGTGCGATCAGCGAGCTCACCCACTTCGATCCCGACGCCGGCGACGCCTGCGTGCTGTGGACGCTCGCGATTCGCCACGCGGTGCTGAGTGCCGAACTCGACGTCCGGGTGGGGCTGCGTCACCTTCATCCTGGCCGACGCGAACTGTGGTCGGAGCGGCTTGACGTTGCCGAGGCCTCTCGTCCGGCAGATATCGCCAGGAACGGGTGGACGGTGGCTGCCTTGCAGGCCGCGTGGTCCGCGATCGTCCACACGGCGCCCGGACCGGACGCGCCCCGCGCCGACCATCTTCGGCTCGGCTTGGACGCCGCGGTGCGCGCCGGTGATGACACGGACACCGTCGCGGCGATCGCCGGCGGGCTGCTCGGGGCCGCCTACGGTGCGTCCGCCGTGCCGCTGGAGTGGCGGGTGCTGTTGCACGGCTGGCCCGGGCTGCGCGCGCACGATCTGGTGGACCTCGCGGCGGCCATCGCCCGCGGTGGCAAGCCGGACTCGTTTGACTTCAGCTACCTCGACTCCCCCATCGAGACCGTGGCGGTCCACCCGCATGACGACAAAGTGTTGCTCGGGGGTGTTGGGGTGCTGCGCGACCTGCCGGACGGTGTCGATGCGGTGGTCTCGCTGTGCAGGCTGGCCGACGAGGATATGCGCGACGACATGCCGCACGTCGAGGTCCGGCTCATTGACCGGCCCGAGACCGACGAGAACCCGCACCTCGACTTCGTGCTGACCGATGCGGTTCGCGCCGTCGAACGACTCCGCGAAGAGGGCCGCACCGTGCTGTTGCACTGCGTGGGCGCCTACAGTCGCACGCCGACGGTCGCCGCGCTCTACGGAGCCCGACGACGGGGCATCAGCACCGAGCAGGCGCTGCGCGATGTCCAGTCGGTGCTCCCCCGCTCCCATCCGAACCCGGCGTTCCGGGCGGCGTTGACGCGGCTGGACCCGACGACCATTGAAGGAGGGGTGAACTGATGACCAGTTCCACGGATACCCGAGCTGTCATCGTCCTCGGCGACAAGGACACCGGCACTCGTCTCGAGATGCTGGAAGCCCGGGCCGTCGAATGCGGGGTGTCGATCACCGAGACGCACACGTTCGAGGGCAGCGAGGCCGCCCAGCAGGACAACGTCGCCGACATCGGCGCCGCGTTCACCGCGTTGTGCCACGCCTTGGGAACCCGGTCCAATATCTGGCTGCCGTTTCCGCTCGACCTGATCCGTGAGGAGCACGTGCGCCGGCTCAGCCTGGTGCTGCAACGTCACGGGCTCGAACTGCTCATCGGGCGCGCCATGTGGTCGTGCCCGCGCGACAGTGGAGTCAGCGAGATCGATAGTGCATTGCGCCGGGAGGTCCGGGCTGTCGACGACCTCGACCATGCCGTATTGGCTGCACTCGGTGGGCTGACGCTGACCGATGAGATCGAGTCGATGCTGCGGGCGGACGACGCGAGCTCTGTCGTGGGACACCCGGGAGGGCAGGTGCTGGATGTTCTGCAGCAGTTGGAGATTCAGTACGGACCTCACCCGGGGCTACCTTCGAGTCGCGCGGCCTGGAAGATCCGGCAGCCTGGCCTGCAACTGTTCGCGGGCTGGCTTGTTCGCCAGTGCGAGATGACCCAGGGCCAAGCGGCAAGCTTCCTGAACGCGTTGGGTCACCGCACGAAGAGCGGGCGCAGCTGGAAGCGGTCAACGCTTTCGACGCTCATCAAGGACCGCCACACGAGCCAACAGGATCTGTTCCAGCGGTCGGCATGAGTAATCGAGCATCGCTCGAGAGCGATCAGAATTGATTCCAGCTGTAGTCGCCGAGACCGCGAACCAAGTCTGTCAATCAGGCCGTCTGCTCATAACGCCGGCCGGAAATTGCAGCGTAGGTCTGATCGCAAATTGCGATATCAGATCACCAGAACCCTGCTAAATTCTGCGTCCAGTCCAGTTCAACGCGCGGTCAAACGGGGGCACGAGTTGATTACCACGAAGGAGTTCTATCGCTGCCATGAAGAAGCGCTGGGATTCCTGCCCGACCCAGAAAAGTGGGAGGCGATAAGCGCCGACGCGACAGCAACCTTGTGCCTGGTCGCTGGTCCTGGTACAGGCAAGACCGCTTGCTTGGCCGCCCGCTTGCTGAAGTTGATGCTCGTCGACGACCTCCCACCTGACGGGATCGTCGCCACCACGTTCACAACAAAGGCAGCAGCGGAGTTGAGGTCCAGGGTGTTGGACTGGGGATTCCGCATGACCAATCACCTCGCTGCCGACGACCGTCTAAGTAAGGCGAAGCGAAAGGCCGCCGAAGGACTCGATATCAACCAGGTCATTACTGGAACCATTGACAGCCTCTGCGAGGACATGCTGGTTCGCTACAGAGACGCAGGGGTGCAGCCAGTCACAGTGGTGGATGAGTTCGTTGCGAAGACCATGCTGCTGCGAGAGGGCCTCTTTCAGGATGGTCGCTTTCGGAGCACGAGGTTCAATGAGCTGCTTATGCGACTTGACGCCAAGACCAACACCTTCGGATGGAATATTGCGCGAAAGACAAATGTCCTAGGAGCCGCTGCCGATCGAATCATGCACGACCGCGTGAATATCTCGAAGTATCGGCGTACACGCAACGCAGATGAAGCGTACAAGCGGACAAAGCTACTCGAGGCCGTTGCGTCGTATGAGGGACAACTCGCCGAGCGTTTGATGTTGGACTATGCAGGCTTGGAACAAGAAGCCCTACATCGCTTAGAGAGAGGGCAACTCACGGCGTTCACCAGTCGGGTCCAAGCCGTCTTGGTCGACGAGTACCAGGACACCAATCTGCTCCAAGAGCGGATTTACTTTGAACTCGGCAAAGCCTGTAATGGTGCGCTTACTGTCGTTGGTGACGACGACCAGAGCCTCTATCGCTTCCGCGGAGCGACCGTCGAACTCTTCAGTGGATTCCCAGGCCGAGCCCGCGAGGAAGGCTGGGAGGCGGAACCGATCTTTCTTCAAACCAACTATCGATCGTCCAAGCGAGTGGTTGAGTTCGTAGACAAGTTCGCACGAGTTGACCCCGGCTATCAGGCTGTACGGGCAAAAAACAAGCCGGCGCTAAAGGCTCACGGACAAGCCCACGAAGGGCCACCGATACTTGCGATGTTCCGCGAAACCCCAGAAGAATTGGCTCAGTCTTTAGCAGAAGTCCTGCGCCAAATTTTCCAGGGCAGGGGTCTCCAGGTTCCAGGCTTCGGGAAAGTTACTTGTAATCGGACCGCTGGCCATGTCGGAGATGCTGCGCTACTTTGTGGCAGTCCCCTCGAGTACCGCGGGGGCAAGCCAACACTTCCCGGACTGTTACGCGAGGCTCTGCGCGAATCTCCTCAGATCGAGGTTTTCAACCCTCGCGGCCAGGTATTCCAAGACATCCCAACTGTCGCTTGTCTCGGGGGCACTCTGTTGTCCTGTCTCGACCCGGATAGGCGCGTTGAGGACGCAGTCTTCCTAAGCCCTGAGATGAGAAGGACTTTCCAATCATGGAGGCTGGCTGCTTCGACTTGCAGACCGTTCCTCAAGGGAGGTTCCAAGTTCATTGACGGGTGGCGATCGAGGGAGCGCAGTTTCAAGTCGTGGCCCGGGCGGGTCTCGGCGCTAGAACTACTGTATTCGCTTGCATCATTCCTCCCCCAACTCCATGACGATCCTGAGGGCCAGGTGTATCTGGAGGTATTCGCACGTCAGTTGTCGGCCTGCGAACAAGTGAGCTCGTTCCGGGGCAGAGTGTTGACTGACCCGGCCGGCCCGAGGAACGCCAAGGGTCTGAGCCTGGCCGAACGCAGTGTCGGCGACCTTATCCAACACTTCCTCGGGCCGATCGCCACTGGCAGTGTCGATGTCAACGAGGACCTCATCGATGACTTCCCGAGAAATCGACTGCCCGTCTTGTCCATCCACCAGGCCAAAGGGCTCGAATTCCCACTCACGATTGTCGACGTTGGGTCATCCTTCAAGAACAATCACCACGGGCACCGATTCAAGCGCTTTCCTGATGGCGCCACGTCAGCGCAGGCTATGGAAGACCACTTCCGCCCTTACACCCCGCTTGGTCGGCCACATCGTTCGGACATGAATCGCGCATTTGACGACCTTTATCGTCAATACTTCGTCGCCTTCAGTCGTGCACGAGACGTCCTATTGCTGGTTGCATTGGACTCAGCTCGGCCTGACGGCAGTATTCCCAACATCGCCGTCGGCTGGACACGGGATGGTCATTCTCCGTGGGCTGATGACCCACCCTGGCTCGAAATCTAAAGGAAAGCAATGGAACTGAGCGTTCGCAAACCGCCCTACCTCATTCCGTCCTACAGTCTCACCGGTGATCTCCTGAGCTTCCTAAGGTGTGGGCTCCAATATCGATATGGAACCTTGGGGCGACTCCCAGCAACACGTCCCGTTCAGATGTGGTTCGGGCAATTTATCCACGGCGTATTGGAGGAGGCATTTCTGCGCTACCGCCCAGAGCGCAAGATCGTCGGAGAGGCCGAGCTTGAAGAAATACTTGACTTGGTAGCACGCCGCCTTGCTGCTAGCGGCCTTCGTCCTCGGAATCGCGATCTCGAGGAGATGGGAAAGCAGCGTGCGCGTGCTGCAGTACACGAGCTCGGACCTGAGCTCTTCCCGCTCATTAGCCAAGCGGAAATTCCGCTGAACGGCACTCGTCATCTGCCACTTGACCGATGGCCAAAATCGCTACCTCGGAGAGAGTCAGATCGCTACGAGATGGCCGGCATCATCGACGTGATCACTGAGGTGACGCTGGATGATCCAGCCACGAGAGAGAACCCAATCGTGTCAGCCATCAAAGCCGCGATACCAGACACTCGGAGCACATCTTTCGAGGTCATTGTCGACTATAAGGGCATGCGGAGACCTCCCCGAAAACGCCCTAGCCGCGGCGGCCCCGACTATTGGAGCATCTATGAATGGCAGCTTCAAACGTATGCAACGCTCCGAACTCTGCAACCCGATTCGCGTCCCGTTGCTGCTGGAGTCCTCCTGTACCTAAACGAGCTACGCCCGTCGATAAGCGATATCGCAGCGCTCCGCCGCGAAATTCGCCAGGGACTGACCGACGTTTACCCTCAAGTCGGAAGCCGCGATGAGAAGCTACTGAGGAACCAAGGTTCAAGGGGCTCAATCCCTGAACTCTCCTTCGAGTTCCGGCTACAACGGGCCCTTCGCATCATTCCCATCACCAAGAAATCTCAAGAGACTGCTGCGCGCAACTTCGACAAGGTCGTATTCGACATAGAGATCGCGCGCGCGAAGGAGCAACAGGCCCCCCGTATTCGTGAGCAGTGGCCCAAGGACGCAAGCGATGAAGCCACTTGCGTCGCATGTGACTGGCGCACAGTGTGCCCGGACCACCGCGATGTAAAGGCTAAGCTTCCGACCGAGAGCGCGTGAGGCGCGCTTAAGTCGTGCCGTGTCATCGTGAATTCTCTGATCAGCAAGACAGTCCCGCCGAACTCATCGAACGAAATCGTCCGAGGCACTCCACGACAACCGCGCAACCGCGTCGTGGCTGTGGATGCTCTCAATGTTCCGAGCGTCGATGCTGTGCGAGAGTTCCATCTCCTGACACGAGAGCGAGAGTTCACGTACCAGATCCTCTACGAACCTGGGATTGTCGTAGGCGGCCATGGTGATGGTTCGCTCGTCCGGTCGCTTCACGACTGGATAGACGGGGCATGATGCGGCGGCCTGTATCAATTCGATCAGCCGTGAAACGGATGCCGGGCAGACCTCGTCACCACGCCCTTCGACAGTCAGGGTGACGCGACTGCGTTGGTTGTGGGCTCCGTAATCGCTGATTGCCTTGCTGCAAGGGCACAACGTCGTGACGTCGCATGTCGCGCTTGTCTGCAGTGTGAAGTCATCCGCGCTCCATTGCGCGTCGAGTCGAATGTCGTGAACCTGCCAGCCTTGTTCTCCCGAGGTGGGCGCCGCAAGTCTAGTCGCCAGTGGCATGCTCACGCGCAGAAACACCCTGTCCGCCTCAAGTTGGCCAGCGGCAAACTTCATAAACCGAGACAGGTCATAGGGATTGACGACCTGAAGGTGCGTGTCGATAACTTGGACCATGCGGCTCATGTGGGTGCCCCGTTGTTGCGCCGGCAACGCTACGGTCATTTCGATCTCTGCGGTGGTTGCCTGGTTGATCGATCCGTCATCGAAGTTCAGCGGGTACCTGAGTCCGCTGATGCCGACTTCCTCAATTGGCACGCCGCGAGGATCGTGCTGGCTTTGGATGTCGGTGAGCGTAGTCATCGTTAGCTGGCCTGCGGTCCGCGGTAGACGCATCCCGATGTGCACGTCTCGGAAACCTCGACTGCCGACATCAGTGGTAGTGACGCTTCGAGTTCGCGCCAGATCCACACCGCAAGTCGCTCGCTGGTGGGGTTCTCCAGGCCCGGAATCTCATTCAGGTAGTAGTGGTCGAGTCGCGCGATAACCGGTTTGCAGGCGTCCTTGATGTTGGCGAAGTCGATTATCCAACCGGCTCGATCATCGATCGGTCCGGTGACGTAAACACGAGCGGTGTAGGAATGTCCGTGCAGCCGTGAGCATTTGTGGTCGGTTGGAACATTGGGCAGCCGATGGGCGGCCTCAAATGTGAACTCCCAGCGGATCTCGGCGACTTCAGTCATGGGATTCCTAAGTACTTGTGGGTTTGAAGACTCAACCGCCATTGGGGGCGTTTGAGGCAGTACTCGACAGCAGCCGCGGTGTTCGCCCGGACGTTTGGCCCGTCCATGGGTGACAGCCGAAAGCTACTGAAGTTCATGTGTTCAAACTGCTCCGGTTCCCCGCCGGGCTGCGGGTAGACGAGCTTCAACTCGTCGCCCCCGGTCAGCTTGAGCGGTGCTCCGATTTTGGGGCTGACACAGATCCAGTCCAGCCCCGGCGGGGCGGATTGAGTGCCGTTGGTCTCGACGGCGACGTAGAAGCCACGGGAGTGCAGGGCCTCGACGAGATCGCTGTCGAGTTGAAGCAGCGGCTCTCCGCCCGTGCAGACGACCATCCGATGTTCGCTGCCGGTGTTGGGCCAGGCGTCGTCGATGGCCACGGCTAGCGCTGCCGCGTCCCGGAAGCGTCCTCCGCCGGGACCGTTGGTGCCGACGAAGTCGGTGTCGCAGAATGTGCAGACTGCCCGGGCGCGGTCTTCCTCGCGTCCTGTCCACAGGTTGCAACTGGCGAAGCGGCAGAACACGGCGGGTCTTCCGGTGTGGAATCCCTCGCCTTGGAGGGTGTAGAAGATCTCCTTGACGTTGTAGGGCATCTCAGGCGGCTTGATACGTCAGGGGATCAGTCTGGCCGGCCTCGGAGAAGCCTTTCAGTCGCAGCAGGCAGGAATCGCAACGACCACAGGGGTGCCCTGCTGGGTCGGGGTCGTAGCACGAGGAAGTCAGCCCGTAGTCCACCCTTAGGCCGAGGCCTGTCGCGATGATCTCGGCCTTGGTCATGGTGATCAACGGTGTGTGGATCGTCAGGCGCTGTCCTTCGACTCCGGCTTTCGTGGCCAGGTTTGCCATGTTCTGGAATGCCTCGATGTACTCCGGCCGGCAGTCGGGATAGCCGGAGTAGTCCAGCGCGTTCACACCGATGAAGATGTCCTGGGCGCCGACTGTCTCTGCGTAAGCCAGCGCGAAAGATAAGAAGATGGTGTTGCGGGCCGGCACATACGTCGAGGGAATGTCGTCGCCGAGTTCCTCGGGCGCGTCATGCTTCGGCACAGCGATGTCCGCCGTCAACGACGAACCGCCGAACACCCGCAGGTCAATGTCGGCGATGACGTGGCGCTTCACGCCTTGGGTTGTCGCGACACGCTGGGCGGCCTCCAACTCAACGGCGTGGCGTTGTCCGTAGCGGAAGGAAAGCGCATAAGGCTCGTACCCGCGATCCCGGGCAATGGCCAGGACGGTAGTGGAGTCCAAGCCCCCACTCAGCAGTACGACCGCGGGTTTCTTCATGTTGTCTCCCGTCGTTGTCGGTGTGTGGGGTTATAGTAACCGAAACTACCGACAACAGTCGGAACATCTAGGCCGTAGTTTCGGGGCGAGGAGGTGGCAGGGGCGTGGCGAAACTAACGATTGTGGTCAACTGCACCGAGCGTAAGTCGCAGCGTCCTTCCCCTGAACTGCAGGCACGGTCCCTCCCCCAGGGCGAGCTCACCGACCGTTTCCAACGCTGGCGTAGAAGAGTAGAAACCGCGGCGCCGGAGTCCGCGTTGATCGACCTCTATCAGGGCGAAGCGTGGCAACAAGCACGAGGACTCGCCGACGATGCGGTGCGCCTCGGATTTGACGTCCACCTGCGTGTCGCGTCAGCCGGGCTCGGACTACGGGACGCCAACTCAAAAGCACCGGCATACGCGGCCACCTTTGCCGGCGGCCATCCCGACACCGTCGCCGCAGTCGGCCCGGACTCGAAGTCTTGGTGGAAAGCTTTACTTGAGTTGCAGGGATCCGGTTCGCTCGCCGAAACTGCGGGCAAGACGGTGTTGCTGGTCTTGTCAGAAAGCTACGCCCGCGCGATGGAAGACGATCTGCACGCGCTCGCGGAACGCGGCGGCGACCTACTGCTCATCGGCGGCGCAAAGACCATTCACGGTCTGCCGCGACTCCCAGCCGACATGGGACTTCGGCGGCACCTAGGCGGGACGGCCTCGAGCATCACCCTTCGGATGGCTAGGCGGTGGTTGGCGTCGCGCCGTACACCAAACCTGTACAGCGACACCAACGCAGCCCGGTGGGACAAGTGGGCCGCGTCAGTATCCGAACTCGAACGCTACGACCGGTCACCAGCTAGCGACGCGGAACTCCGCAAGATGATCAAACCCTTGAAGGCCGCTGATCCAACACTATCTGCCACGCGCGCCCTCCGAGTACTTCGTGATTCGGGCGTTGCCTGCGAGCAGAAGCGATTCGCTGAACTCTTCCGATCAACTGGGATGACCGGATGAGCAAGAGTGAAACTCGAGTTATTGAGCGTCGTGCTCTGCGCATCGATCAGAACGCCGACACCCCTCTGTACCTCTTCGCCTTAGCCGCTGAAGAAGTTGGACTGATCGCCGACGTCGCCCGCATCGCCCGCGACGAAGCCGGGAAATTGATTGGTTACCAACGCCCGGAACGACGCAACCACGTCAAGCAGATCCTTGATTACCTCGATTCGGGAGATGCCGTCTTCCCGAACGGATTGATCCTGGCCCTGCCCGACACTGTACATTTCAGGTCCAGTCGCGGGCCGTTGACGAGCGATGGCCTAGCCACTGCCGGGACCTTGGAGATCCCTTACTCCACTGACCCCGACGCCCCACGGCCGGCTTGGATTGTCGATGGACAGCAGCGCAGCCTGGCATTGTCCCGCACGAAGAACACGCGTCTCCCCGTTCCGGTCGCAGGTTTCGTTGCCTCGACGCTTGACCTCCAGCGCGACCAATTCCTCCGCGTCAATACTGTTGCGCCGTTGCCAGCCAACCTGGTCACTGAACTTCTGCCCGAGGTGGTCTCGGCGCCCTCGCCCCGACTAGCAGCCCGGCGGATGCCCTCGGCTCTGGTCGATATGCTCAACCAGGATCCCGAATCGCCATTTCACGGCCTGATCAAACGGGCCTCTACCGACGAGGACCACCGTCGCCAAGCCGTCGTAACCGACAACAGCCTCGTCGAAGCCATCAAGGAATCACTGGAATCTCCTTCAGGTGTGCTATTTCCCTACCGCAACATGGCTACCAACACCACCGATACAGAAGGCATCCGTCGCCTTCTGATCATCTACTGGTCCGCTGTACGTGACGTGTTCCCAGAGGCTTGGGGTAAGCCACCGGCCAAATCGAAACTCATGGGCGGAGTTGGAATTCGGGCGATGGGACGGTTGATGGACCGTGTCATGGCCCAGATTGATCCGGCAGACCCGACTGCCGATAAAAAAGCCCGATACGAACTCACCCGCATCGCCGATAACTGCCATTGGACGAGCGGGACCTGGACTGAACTCGGACTGGCGTGGGACGACCTCCAGAATGTGCCCAAACACATTTCCGCACTGTCGAACATACTGGCTCGCGCGTACCTTGCAGCCCGCAAGGACCAACCATGAAATTCTACTTCCCCGACAGCCAGGACCAGGTCAGCCCGACCTACGACTTCATTCACGATGAGTACTCGCCTCTGCGCGTCCGCCAACGCGATGACCGCTATGCCCACGAGGTCCTCGCTCAACCCGCCTACAACGGCCTGCTCGTCTCCAAGGCGATCGTCGACGGCACGATCAAAGGAGTCGGAAAGTACTCCATGCCGCAACGCCAACGGCTCTACCGACTCGGCGTTCGCAGATTCTTCCGGCTCCCCAATGACATTGCAACGCTGGGCGATTGCGGGGCATTCACCTATGTCAACGAGCCTGAACCGCCCTACTCGGTGAGCGAAGTAATCGACTTCTACAGCGGATGTGGCTTCGACGCGGGCGTCAGCATCGACCACGTCATCCTAGGATACCGCCGACCAGGAACTGCCGACGACGACATCCCCGACGAATGGAAGGAGAGAAGGCTGATATCCCTGCACTATGGCGAAAAGTTCCTCTCCGCGGTCGAGGACCAGGGTCACCCCTTCCAGCCGGTCGGGGCTGCGCAAGGTTGGAGCCCAGCGAGCTACGCCGACAGCGTGAAGGAACTGCAAGCCATGGGCTACAAGCGGATCGCACTGGGGGGGATGGTCGCACTCAAGACCCCTGACATTCTCGCCTGCCTTGACGCCATCGCGGATGTCCGCGCGGATGACACCGAACTGCACCTTCTGGGTATCACCCGGCTCGAATCAATGACTGACTTCGCCCAACTCGGCGTCACGAGTTTCGACAGTACTTCGTCATTCCGCCAGTCCTTCATGGACGACCGGGACAACTACCACACGACCGATACAACCTATGCCGCCATCCGGGTCCCACAGGTCGATGGGAATGTGCTGCTGAAGAAGGCGATCCTGTCCGGCAAGGTCTCCCAGGCCGCCGCCGTTAGGGCGGAGCGTGAAAGTCTGAGGCGCCTGCGCGAATACGACGCTGGATCGTGCGATCTGGACGCTGCACTCGACGCCGTGTTGGAGTACGAAACCCTCGTAGGGGTGAAGAAGACCTACCGCGATCAATACCGGCGCACACTCGAGTACACACCATGGCGAGAATGCGCCTGCGGGCTCTGCGGAAAACACGGCATCGAGATGATCATGTTCCGTGGAAGCGAACGTAACAAGCGGCGCGGCTTCCACAACCTGTCGGTACTTGCCGACAGGATGAGATCACTGCACGTGGCCCAATCGCGAACCATGGAGAGGATGGCCAGTGGCTGACAAGTATGAGATCCGGGTACCCGCCCTCCAAGTACGCCAAGGTGGTCGGCACATCTACTGCTTTGCGATCGACGGCAAGCAGGTACTGAACTTCACCGCGGTTTCCCGCGTCAAGCGTTCGAACAGCGGCGGTTTGGACGGCTACCAGCGCCCCGAGGTGTTGTCACACATCCGAGCCATCCGCAGATACCTCGAATCCCCGGAAGCCATGCTCCCGAATGCGGTCGTGCTTGCGTTCGATTCCCGAGTTCACTTTGCGCCGTACCGTCGCCGGAGCTCGGTGGACTACTCGACCATGGGCGAACTGGTCATCCCCGTCGATGAAGCGCTTGATGAATCCGACAAGCCAGCCCTACTTGTAGATGGCCAGCAGCGAGTTGCTGCCATCCGCGATGCTGATGTCGCGGAATTTCCCGTTGCGGCAGTTGCTTTCATTGCAAACGATGAGGAGGAGCAGCGATCGCAGTTCATCCTCGTAAACAACAGCAAGCCACTGCCGAAGGGGCTCATCCACGAGCTGCTGCCCGACACCACCGGATACCTCCCCCCTAAGTATGCTCGCCGCCAACTGCCGGCTCTCATCATGACGCGCCTGAATCTCGATGACGACAGCCCGTTTCGCGGCGCAATTGCCACGCCCACATCGCCGGAGGGGTACATCAAGGACAACAGCGTCCTGAAGATGATCGAGAACAGTCTCTACGACGGAGCGCTTTACCAGTACCGCGATCCTGAAGACGGCTCCGGTGACGTCGAGCAGATGGTCCTACACCTCAAGATCTTCTGGAATCTGGTCGAGTGCACTTGGCCGATCGAATGGAAACTCATCCCACGCAAGTCGCGGTTGACGCATGGTGTCGGCATCCAGTCACTGGGATACGTGATGGATGCCCTGACGGACGGTCACGGGGCCGACCGCATGCCAAAGCTCAAATTGGATAAGAAGCTTGAGAGACTCCAAGAGATCTGTGCTTGGACTGATGGTGTCTGGTATCTGGACAGCGATGACCAGCGGAAGTGGAACTCCCTTCAGAACACCCCGAACGACATCAAGTTGGTGACGAATCTCTTGCTGCGAGCAGTGGGAAGTTCCGTATAGGAATCGGGACACTCAAACGATGCACGGCCGATTGGCTACATCCGACGCAACGAAAGCCGAGGTGGTAGGTAGTGCCTAAGTTCAACGCAGTGCTGTTGTCGTGCGCCGTAGCCAACTGAAAGGTACACTTCACCCCTCACAAGATTGGACCGTCAGTCCAATTCTTGGTGCTCAATCTTGTTGGTTTGCAATGAATTCGCGCAATGCCTGTAGAAAGGCAACGGCCCCACCTCGCCGAGGCAGGATCTGCCGCGATTTCGGTCGAATTTTATCAATCTCTGTCGTCGCCGCGTGTTTGGCATGCCAAGTATCCACTATGAAGTATTCGGCGGATGAAGCAAGATTCCGTAAGGCCGGCGTTCCATGGGTGTCCTTGTTATGGGTGAAAGACTTGAGATGGGTGAGCTCCTCAAGTCGCTGACGAAACTTGGGCACCGCGGACTCGAGCAGTGTGTATAGCCCAAGACTTGCTGAGTCCAACGCCGACCACGGGTTGTCCTCGGTCTGCCCAGTAGGCAATTCCGGCCAAGGTGGCAGACCCAGCTCCTCCAGGAGCGACCGCATAGAGACGATCTGGCTGGGCTCCATGCGCTGGACGTATCTTGTCGCCAACCGAACAACAGCATGAGCAAAGTTCAAGCGATCCTCTGGCACTGGGGAGTTGTGGGATACGAACCCGTCAAGCACCTGCAGTGCCCAATCAATACTCGTCAACGACGCAATTCGCACCCACAGATCGGAAGCAGTCGCTAGCAGAGACGTATACGTCGCTTGGTCTGGAGCCGAGTCGAGCACGGCCCAAGCTAGATCGTTGAATGCATTGCGCACAGCCTCACTAGCATTGTCTTGAAAGGCAAGGGCAAACAGCACAGCGTCGACAAACTTCCGTTGGGACGGCTTACCGACGGCTGCAGCAGCCAAATCGCAAAGCAGATCCAGCGTTGCTCGAATCTGGTCTGAATTGGATCCATCTATAGCGTTAAGCAGGTCCTCCGCCAGTTGGTTGGAGACATCCTCAGAATCGGCGAGCGTCGGCCAACTTTGTGCACTTTGCCGCGCCGTGCTTGCTGCCGAAGCCCAGCGTTCCGAGGCTGCCACCCGCTTCATCCACTGGATCCAATCGTTGCACGCATCGGAGACTAGAGTGTCTACGTGTGGGAGAAGTAACCTGACCGCGCGTGGTATCGGAACTCCGTTCGAGGCAAGCCGACGAACCGCGTCGAGCACCGGAACCGCTAGCGCGGCGTCGTCCAATTCGAGAACCGCGTCTATTGCTAGACCGATGCCATGCTCGTTAGGGTCTGCGAGAAACAGGTCCACAACGGCTGAAAACTGCTGTCGGTCATAGAGACGACGTAACTCTTCAACTGGGTCGGCAACCGCCAAGTCAGCGACCGGGGATTGCCACCCAATCCCTTCAAGAAAGAGTCTCTCCTCATCACCTGCGGCGCATAGTTGCCGCTCTACGCGAGCTTGATCGCCATCCTGTTGGGCACTTAGGTAGGCCATTGCGAGGGCGCCACGACTGCGCGGAACATCGACCGACCCGAGGAGTGGGCCGTACCGACTTTGCAGATCGGACTCCCGGAACACCTGCACGGGCGGTCTCCCAGTCGGAGCTATGTGAGTGTGCCAGATGGCCTCAAGCATGAACTCCGACACGGTGCGCGGCCGGCGAGTCTTCTGAATCTCTTCGAAATACGGCAGCCCGACAAGGGCTTCCCAACTACCTTGTCCTGCAAGAAGTTCCATTCGCAGGAACCTCATATTTTCTTGGCTGAGGGTTCCCAGCCGACGGAGTCCTTCGTAAGCGTTCTGCGCAGTAGCGAAGTCTTGCTGAGAAAGGGCCAGTCGCATATCCCGCAGTAGATCCGATTCGTCGAGTTTCGATTCCGGCGGGTCGCGATCTATGGATGCCCGGGTCGTCGTCATAGTCTCGATTGCATCAAGAAATGCCGCGTGCTTGTCGGGTCGCACGCTAATGGGTACCACGCGGTACTCATCGTCGCCTACCCTAAATGCTCCCGAACCACTGGTGAGCGAAGCGATCGCAGGTCCAACAAATGCGGCAATGACTTCCCGCGCCTGTCGCTCACCTTCGATATCATGCGCCAACAGGAGAAAGTCCGCATACCCCCGAAGGGGGACAACGACCCAGCTTCCGAGCAACGAGTTCCACAGAGGCTGTTGCGCTTCGACGAGACCGCGAACCTGCGCTGTGTCGGCCTTGAAGCGCGAGAGGTCTCCTACCATCTCATACAGTTCGGCGTTCACAATCTTCCGCCGAAGCTCTCGAAGCAATCAATTCGCGCCTGCGCTACGTATGCCTGGTCGGTCTTAAGTTCGATATACTCTTCTCGAACGTCGATGCCGCCAATAGTCAGATTCATAGAACCGACCACCGCATAGTCGTCTGCCACAACCGATTTCGTATGCAGCACATTCCCTTCATCAATACAAACCTTGATCCTGCTTCCCACGCGGTGGTCGGCGCCGAGTGCCTGTATCCGATTGATGAATGTCCGGTTATGCGGGTCTGGTGTAGTGCCGATGACGATGGTCGTTCCCCGTGTCGCGATGGTTACCAATACTTCGGCTAGCGTGGCGGGGCGATTGCCCCACGAGGACAGTGGACCGAAGGTGCCCGCGGAGTTGTCGAGTATTGGAAGGTCCGTAATCCATGGAGATATCAACCAAATGCACTTGCTCGGGGCGCCCAACTCCGTAGCCATCAGAGCAGCGAGCAGGTCGCGGGCCTCGCCTGAGCTATGAGTCTGGGCCTTCCGAATCACGCGACTCACCGATACCACCCTTGCATTCGTAACCAGACCTGGGTTTCCGATTCAACATCCAATACAGCGACTACCGAAGGATGGACGAAGATGGTTCCGTCTTCGACCGGCGCCATCTGGAGGTCCAGGAGGGCGGATCTGACGAATTCGGGCGCTGAACTAAGAAAGACAAGTCGGACTTCACCTGCAGATAGGAGCGCAGCATGAACTGCTTCACGAGTCGCTGTATCCCACTCGTGCACTAGAATTCGCGCGGGTGCAAAGCTTGTTGTGAACCTAAGCGCCGGGAGGTTGAGTGGAGGTAGGTCGGCATAAGGGTTGGTAGCGCCGGTCGGTAGAACATCCGAGCCGGAGGGCCACAGAACGTTGGCTATTGCCCGGGATCGTCGTTGCTGCTCGACATCGTCCGGGAGTTGCAGGATACTGTCATAGTTCTTCTTGGCCGATAGCACCGCCGCAAGAACCCGAGAGTTCGGCGATACGCCGGATTTGAGCAATCGGCTTCGAAGATCGAGCCACTCACTAACCCCATCAAAAAGTCCCGGGTCGGCACCTGGGCCAAGTAGACGGGTGGCTATCGCCGTCTTCGCAAATCGTTGCACGACTACGCCCAGCTCAGCTAACCGCGCGTAAAAGCTCTCGAGTTGCCTCAACGCGGCGTCATGGCCCCCGGACCAGGCGTTGACAACCGCCTGTCGACGCTGGCTCAGTATCTCGTCCTGCTGAGCTATGACCGCGACCATATCATGGTCCATCGTCTCAAGGTCTGTCGGCGCTAAAGTTGTTGCGAGAGAATAGCTGACGAGATGTGGGGCCTCTCTGATAGCACGCATGCACGATTCGATCGCTCCGATGCCCCCCGGCCCTGTCTCAGTGATCCATGCAAGGCAGTCGTCGTCAGCGTCCAGATCGACAACGAGGGAATCGTTATCGACACCTCGGGCGAGGCTGCTCATAGACCGGAGAAGCACTGTCGCCGCGGTCAAGGTGTACCGGCGCTTGTACCACGTGAGCCAATCTTCTGTCCGGCTATCCGCCTGCGCGAGCAGGATAGCGCCGCGAACAAATTGGGCAACTTCCTCAGAATAGGCGACGCCTTCATCACGGGCGGCAGCGCTCCCATCGTCGCCATCCTGGGATCCAAACGCTTCCCCAGGGTTTCCGCCGTTCCGCGCTTGTCCGAATAAGAATGCCGCGCGCTCAAGCTCTTGCGCGAGAGCCTCATCGCTAAGAGTTTCAATCTGAAACTCTCCCAGGGTGGCTCTCGACCAGACGACCTGCGTGGCCCACGCCAAAATCTGCCGCGCGAATCGGTCAACGCGCCGCGGCAAGAGATCACTATGTGCGATATACCAATCCAGCCACGCCGTGCGCTCTGCTGCGCTCGGCTCGACCTCAGGCAACGGCACACTTACGTGCACTTCGAGGCCATCGACCATGACTTCTTGCCCGATTGCGACTCGAGTTCGCTGGCTGTCGCAAAACTCCAGCTCGACTTCAAGCTTGTCTGGTTGAAAGACTGAACCTACTGCGCGTCGCGCGAAGCGGACCTGCCGGACCGCATTTCCCCGCGAATGGACATGGCATACAACCCGTTTAAAGACGCCGCGGACAGACTCGGGTAGGGCGAGATCGGTGCCCGAATCTTCAGATGAGAGGCAATTTTCCCAGATCGGTTCGACGCTGCTGTAGTCCTTGACTGGTGCGGGAACATTTTCTAACGCGACATGTGTGGGTGTCAGAAGAGGGAGGGTGGCCTCGCCTACGCGCACGGCGCCCTGGAGGGTAGCAGCATAGATTGACTGCACGTCGATGATCATCGGTCCTGCATCAACGGTGTAAGTGATCGGAACCCAATGTCTCTTGCTGTCAGCCCGGACGCCGAAGTGTCTACTTACTCTGCCCGGCATGAAATCCCGAATGGTCCGGAGTACAGGCAGGAAAGCCGTGTCGATCAGTTCATCAGTATCTAATCCCGGGCCGCTGAAGGAGACGTCGGTGGCGAGCAAGTCATCGAAGAGGTTTCCCGGTGCGAAATCCCGAAGTGGTATCCGGCGAGTTACGGTTGGCGCCGCTGCGGATGGTTTCTCGAATTCCCATTTGTCTCTGAGACGTCGGACCAGCGTGGGAACAACCGCTAGCAATAGCGGACGCGGTCCGTCCCAGAGCAAGCAATCGACGGCCGATAAGCCGCGGGCGTCATTCGTAAGTCCAAGCGCTTGTCTAATATAGCGTCGCAGGCGATTCCGGGCCGGCCCGGGCACCAACAGGCTCTCCAAGACCTGTCGGGCATGCTTCTGCCTTGTTTCGATTTCTACTCGCTTCGCTTTCGACTCGGGTTCGAGCACGTCCGCCGGCCCAGTCATGTCCGACCAGACGTTGTTTGCCTTCGCATAGTCTTCGACCTCACGGCTTAGCCATTCCAGCAAGACGTATACGCACTGGACACGTTGGACGTATCGATTGTTAAGCGGTAATGACTTCGGTGGCAGCTCCGGATCAAATAACGTCTCGTACGCGTCCCATGCCGCTCTATCGCGCCCCCAATCACTCAGCACTACAACAGTCCAGGGACGGGTCTTAGGATTCCGCCCTGCACGACCCTTGCGCTGAAGAAAGCTTGCCGCGCTATGGGGGGCCTTGTGCTGAATAACGGCCCCTACAGTGTCGTCGTCAAATCCCACTTCCAATGTCGACGTAGCGATAATCAATTCCGCCCGCTCGTTGACACCGCGGTCTTGCGAGGAGGTGCGGCCGATGTTGAGTTGCTGGTCGATGTCGAGACCATGCCCAAGTAACTCTGGCAGCCACCACCACTGGCCAAGCGGGTCTCTTGAATCGGGCGATTCGCGAAGGGGCGGTCTCATGCGGTCTTGCGTCTCTGACCGCAGATGGGCAAGCGACAGTACTGGTCGGTTCTTCGCCCGGCCGGGATACGCCCACCCTTCGGCGTCCATGATGTCCCAATAGAGCCGGTTGGTTACGTCCAACTTGTCAGTAAACGCGAAGACCTTGCTACCACTGACTCCAGCAGATGTCAGTGGTGGTGCAAATATGTCAGGCTCCAAAGCGTCCAGGCACCGCGTCAGCACCATTGCCGTCTGGATGGTTGTCGACAGCGTCCCCGCCCCCGATGCCGGGTCGTGTCGCACAGCGAGTAAGTACTCGGCGCCCGATTCTTTCATCTGCGATGTATCTGGAGTAACGACTTCGACCTGGTTCAATGGAACATTCACACACTGGGAGAGGAAGTCACCGGCATTCCGGAGTGTCGCGGACAAAGCGACCCACAGTGGTTGGCGACCGAGGGCGTGTCGCAGCCGCCGGAACAGATACGCGTTTTGTGCGCCCGTTGTACCTTCGTAAATGTGCAACTCGTCGAGGAGGACGACTTTGAGGCTAGCTGGTTTGATCCCAAAGGCTCGCAAGTTCGCTGGATAAGCCAGCTGGCGGTTTAGCGATTCTGTCGTCGACAGCATAATGTCTGGCGGCGACTTTTTCGCAGAGGATCGAGTTAATCGTAAGAAGCGTTCATCGACGTCCTTACCGCAAGAAACGCAAACGAGTCGTTCACGACTCGCCAGCAGATCTTTTTCAATCCATGCCATTCTACCTTTGCAATCGTCAACCGGGCAGAGTAAGAAAGGACAAATGTACGCATGAGAATTGTTAATTGAGATCTTTCGCCAAGCGGTCATAGCCGCCTTGGCATTATATGGGGTTAATGAAAACCAAGTGGCAGCGGAAAGGGGCCGACTCGACGAGTTCTGAACCCACAAACTCTGAGCGGACGCCACTAACGTCCGGAACTGATCTTTCAACAGCTCGTTGCGCGGATAAATTGCCAGAGCTACGACACCGTTACCTGGATTATCGTTTACCGCAGCTGCTATATAACCGAGTACCGGTAGGTAGAAAGCCAAGGTCTTGCCACTACCTGTACCAGCGCTAATCATGATCGCGCGTGACGGCCCTCCGCTCAGCCCCTCAAGGATCTTTATGGCAGCTTCCACTTGAAATTCAGACACCGTTTCCGGCAAGAGTGCCTCGATCGCCGTCGAAGTCGCCTGCTTCGCGAATCCTGAAATCCGCTCGCGCGCTTCTTCGCGGGTGACGCTACGCCGAGGTCTCCTCCGCGGCCGATGAAGAAATCGGTAGTCGAGGATGATCGCACGACCGTCGGTTACGGGCCTTGAAGCAAACGATTGGCGAAGGGTGGAGATCAACCGGATCGTCTCTGCACAGCGACTTCTGTAGCCCCCTGTCGGGGTAGCGACCAGTAAGCCTGCCTGAAGCAGTTCTTCTACAAGTTCCGCGCCACCAGAGTACGAACCCGCGAGGTTCTTCACCTCGTCGAGGGTCCATTGTCCCGCAGTCGCCCCCCACGCCAATAGTCGGGATTCCTCTAATTCAAAGGAAGTCAACAGTTCTAGTGCTTCCGGCGAAGGAGTCATGCGCTGCTCTGACCGAGTCGGATACGAAGTAGTTGATCGGCGCCAGTATGCTGTAGCCACTCGGAGACGCTGGCATTCATCTGGTCAAGTGTCGCCCCAGTGCGAGAACACGCAAGCAGGAACTGGCGAACGTCCTCGTTGCCGAATGCCTGGGAAAATGCTTGCTCTAGCTCAACTGCAACGGAGGCTAAGTCGGACTCGGAAGACTCCGCGGGAATGCTCTTAGCCAGGTCGAGCAAGGGCTTCCGCAATTTCTCCAATAGCTTTCGCTGCGACTCCTGTCCGGGCAGGGCCGCCATCAGCCTGATCAGGGCATCTATATCCTCTATACGGCCGACTGTGGCCTCCACATATTCCTTCCAATTCCGCTCAACTTCAGTCCTAAGTTCAGCAACATATTTGGGAAGTGACTGTTGCAGTAGATTAACGTCCCTTCGCAACGCACCCTTACTCACGACCGCTTCGAGGGCTGTTCGCACGACTGCGCCACTCTGCTGCAGTGGTCGGTCGGCCAACCAACCTCGCCTGAGTCCGATGCCGACGGCCGTTGACACCTCCGCCAACATGGGAAGCTCTGAGCTCAGCAATTCATTTGCAGCCAAGGCAGATTCGCTCTTCTCCAGCGCTTGCCTCGATTCCACTGCAGCGTCGACGGTCTCCCTTGCAGTGCTGATCCATTCTGGCACTTCAACCCTCACGTCTACGCTCCTACATTGAGGTTGATGAAAGTGAGTGCCCTGGTCCCAAGCTCGGTGATGCGCTGACTCAGTTCGTGCCCTAGCTCACCGCCGCCCGCCAAGTTGTACCTGGCAAAACTTGCAGTCTGATCCACCGCGTCTCGGATGACCGCAAGATCCCGGCTAAGTTCGAAGACGCCCCGCGCCCAGGGTTGGATCACAACTGCGCCAGAAGGGTCGCACGGATCCAACTCGCGAGCCGCGAGTCGGGCGTCCCAGCAATTCACGTTGCTGAGCGCGCGACTGACAGCACGATCGAACCTCCCGTAGCCGTCTGCTGGCCGAAAAAGTGTGCTGTTCTTCGCTCGGTCTGCGACCTCTCTTGCCGCGTTAAGTGCGGCTTCGAGTGGAGCGCCGGCCAAGAATGCCTCGATTTGGGATTCCGCGCTGGCCAACAACTCCGCCTGGTTCGCTGCGGCCGCTTCAATTGCTGCTAGAAGCGTATGCGCGGATAATCGCAGTTGGCTGAATGATTCGGCCGTTTCGCCAATCTCCTTGAGGAACTGAGCAGGCGAGGTCAATGCCGCACCAGTTGCTTCTTCCCTCTGAACCGTATCGATCAGTTGTGGCTGGTTCGAATCACCCTGACGAACCGCATAGAGATCAGCCAGCCAATTTCCTGCTCTGACTTGCGATAGTGCCGATCTTGCAGCGGCTTCGACTTCGGTCCATTTCCCGATCGGCGGCAGCGTCCGGTCGGAACTACTCCCAGCGTCGAGGCACAGGCGGGCGACAGCGTCGAGTCCCAGGACCTGATCCCTGACACGCGAGCCAGCACGACGCGCCAGCATCTCGGACCTCACTTCGTCGGCACATGCGCTTAAGTATTGCTCAAGGTGCCGACGCAATTCAGCTGGTTTGTACCCACCCGGCCATCGGAATTTACCCTTTGTTTGGTCCCAGTGTCCGTGCGACTGGTACCAAAGAAGGGCGACAAGGATAGCCACGGTACGCTGGTTCGGCTTGAGTTCGAATCGTAGGCGCTTATCTCCTGGCTCCGCTCCGTACCCCGCTCCAGGAAAGACAAACGATGCGGTGACAATGACAGAACTCAGAAGCTCTTTGCCTGCCCCGTGAGTCTGGTTTACGAATTCTTGATCGGATTCAACGCGCTCAACAACGGCACTGTAGAGCCATGGGCGTAGCTGTTTGATCGCGGCTTCTGTGAGACCCTCGGGGTTTTGGCTCCATGCATTGATTTCCCGCAGCAACGGCAGGGGTGGCAGCTTGTCAGCATCCGTGAGTGTGACGTCTGCCGAATCTTCTGCGTTGGCATGTCCTTGGTCGCGGTCGTCGGTCGGAGGCCCTCCTAACTGCGCGCCATCGGTCGGCAGATCGAAAGCTTCCAATAGGTCTGGATCGCGTAGGACTTTGCCGTCGCCCCATACAACATTAGTACGGAGCAGTCGATCGCCCGTGTCGCCCGCAACGCCTCTGCGAAGTTCTTCCAGTCCCTCGTCGAACTCGAAGTCAAAGAGGTCTTCCACGCGCTTATCCGGGTAGCTTCCAGCCTGGATGTGGGGCCGAGCTTCTACGAGAACTTCTTCAAGCGCTGATTTCAGCAATCGACCGGGATTGGCAGCAGCCGTGCCAAGTTTCCTCACGAGGCGCTCGAGCGAAGCTTCGTTGAATGGATAGGTCCCGACATCGCCGATCGACTCAACCGCAGCGCGCCCGAAGCCGCGGTGACATTCGGAGAGAAATTCACATTCTTTGCCGTCGTTGCGGGTCATGCAGGCGTTGGCTATCCATGAGCCGTCCTGCTGCGCAGTGGCTTCGGCTGAATCCCAAGCTTCCAACGTGCGAGTCTTGCCGAGGCGGACCAGGTTTAGATAACGCGCTAGGAACCTTTTGATTGGCTGCAGTTGGGAAACACTGGCAGCCACCTCTTGAATGGGAAGAACTTCATAGCGGTGTCGCACTCGACGCTGGACGGCCTCTGGTACCCGTTCCTCCCACTTCGCATTGGTGATAGCGAACACGGCGCGTAGGGGTGCATGCTCCTCGTCTGGTTGAATCAGGAATTGATTGAAGAGAGCACCGTCAATCAACCCAAACTGGGCAAGATCTTCGAAGAGCAGAACAAGTTCTTCTTTCCTCTCCTTCAAGCGAAGCCGCGATTCGCTGAACAGACTCTCCAACGTCTCACCCCCGGAGGAAGCGGTCAACCCTACAAACGTCGGCAGCGCCTGCTCCAAGGCTTCTTGTAAGAGCCTCAATGCGACATCTGGTTCGTATTTAATGGAGCTCACAAACCGACGCACCATGAGGTCTCTTGTAGTGCCGGGCGGATTGAGATCCTCAGGCTCAAATTTCGTGACCGCACTGTCTCCGCCTTGCACCCGGCCGACAATCGAGGCAGCAACGTTGCGAAGTGTGCCGCCTTCGCGCTCCAGATGATCCCTGAAGTAAGGCGCCGTGAGCACATCTGCAAAGCCGTTTCGCCGGCGGCATTCCTCCGAATCGTACGTGCCGAGGAGACGATCGCGTTGCTCCCGCCGAGCTCTCGCATCGTCCGACTCATTTGGAGCACCGTTCGACGGGGCCGGAAACCGCCATCGCAATTCATCTGCCATCGCACTCGTGAGCCGGCTCGCTGCCTCCGCCTCGGTGAGACCGCCTATCGCATGCTCGACCCGCTCATACATGTCGGCGCCTAGCCGCCCTGGCAGTCCATCGGCGAACGACTTCAGCAGGTCTTTTAGATTACTGACTTCGCGCGGGACATAGAGTAGGTGGATAGGCTGTTTGGTCCTGCGAAGATGGGCGTTGATCCAACGCACGATGTGGCTCTTGCCAGTTCCGGGCGCGCCGACCACGGCAATGATGGAGTTGCTTTGGTGCGAACCAATGTCGGCCAGAAGTGAGTCGAAGATCTGTTCTTCTCCGCCGGCGGCAGTCGATGTGGACGGGCCCTCCCAATGCTCTACACGAGCAGGCGTGTGAGCGGCGAGAAAAAGCGGGTCCAACGCGATTGGAAGAGCACCGATGTCGATAAACACCGTGTCTGCTACTGCACTCCGCTCCCAGCAAGTAAAGTTTCTCATGCTGACCGTCCGATCCATTCCACCGAGCGGATCGCTCGGACATCCTTATCGCCCGTTGCAAGCTGGACGACGTTCTCCGAGTCATCGCCAGGTTGCAGTTCCAAGACCTTCTGGGCTTCCAGCTGCAAAAGTCCTTCAGCGATAACACGACTCGCGGACCCTTGCCACCGTGGCCGACCGCTTTCTGGAAGAGTTTCAATAAGACTCGGATGGCCGAGCACCGGGGAATCGTTGAGCAGATCGTTAATAAACTGCCTCGCGGGGGTCGGTCCTTTTCGGCCTGCAGCGAACTCGACAATCGGCACGACGGAACTGACCGATAGAACCCGCCTGCCGCCCAGACTCAGTTGATGCCCATATCCAAGCGCGATGCACCAGCGCCAAAATGCATGCCACTGTGTGGTGTTGTCTATTACCTTGGCCTTGTTCAAGCCCGACACACGAAGCTCATCTTCCGCTCCGTCCCAGGCTATGCTGGCGAGTGGATCGCGGCCTAGCAGCCAAACGAGTCCCTTCGAAACGTCGGAAGGATCCTCCTGCTTCTTTGCAGATTCGAGCGCACGCTCATTCAGCATGCGTGCCACGAGTGGCCGAAAAGATGCCGCCGTTTCTACGGCTGCCACAGCATCTTTCAGGTTCGCGACACAATCGGCGAGTTGCCATTCGGGATCCCGATCAGTTGTCAGCTTCGTGATAAGACCCAAGTCTTCCGCAACGTTCAACGATGCCGGAAGAGTAGCGCCTTCGCCGTTAGCCGCCATCAGATCGTCGGGGCGTAGCCTCCTTGCCAGCTGGCTCGTTGAACCCGGGCCTGCCGACAGCAATTGCTTGCATATCAGACGAATTCCGGGAACGCTCGCGGGCGCCGCGCCCTTCAAGTAATCCTTCACTGTTCATCCATTCGATAGATCGGCAAGGGCTGCATGAAAGCTTCTCGTCCGCATACCTTTTGGAATCACAACGTCTTCGGATATCAGGAGGACATCCAAGGCCAGTTCAGGCAAAATCCGATTCAACTGACGCTCGAAGCGACTGAGCCAAGGTGAGTATGTAAGATCACCCCGCTCAATTACCACAAAGCTGGGTAGCGGTGTCAGTTCTCTTGGCGAAATTGGCTGCAGATCGTGAAAAAACACAGCGTTGGTTTGCGGTGGGTCGCACCCCGCGAAATGACGGACTCCAACTCCGAGGAGTCGGCTCGCCAACTCGCTGGCAACTCTATGCACGTCGTCAGCAGTGATGACGGCAAGACCATGATCTGTGCCGACGTTACGGATGAAGCGCTCCAGTCGGCCGACATCGATACCTTCCGGAAACCAACGCTGATTCGGCTCCGGCGAAGCTTCCGAACTCGGTTCCTCGTCTTCCGTTCGACAGCGCGGGCACCGGCCACAGACCGTCTCGGGTGCCACCCACTGGGCTGCATCACCAAAGAGTCGAATGACTCCATTTGATGGTCTGTACTCTTCAGCAATTGCCGCACACACGCGTATGTCGCTATTGATGACAGCACGAAGGGCGTCCAAAGATCCACTCGCACGGGATATCTCAGTCGATCTCCACGGCTTCCAGTTGGATTCCCACCACGAAGGATCCTCTAGATCCATCCTGCGGAGATCGGCCGAGAACCAAGAATGTTGGTCGCCCCCGACTTCGCTGTTCAGTATTCGAGCATTATCGGCTAAGACCACAAATGCATCTATCGCCTCCAGTTCGACGAGTGCTTGGACAAGCTGATTGTTCCAGCGAAGGTTATAGTCGCCTTCCTGGACACTGCCCCTTGCTTGCTGCAAGTCAAGAACAAAATGTTCCGCGAAGCCTCGCCTGCTTTGCCAAAGATGCTTCCATCGCTTCATCGCCGTCTCCTCAAGGAGAATTGTTGGCGCAGCAAGACTTTTGGCAACCTTCCAGTCATCAGCGCATGGGCATAGGAGCGCCACAGATGGGTTTCCGTCGCGGCCTCCTCGTCCCACCTCCTGGTACCACCTGTCAAGCGTCTCTGGTATGCATGCATGAACTACTGAGCGCACGTGTCCGTAGTCGATGCCCACACCGAAGGCTGATGTCGCCACAACGATGTCGTACTTGCTGGGATCGTCGTAGCCCGTTCGCAAACCTGCGAGCGCATCGCGGCGTTCGTCTGCCGATGAAAGTCCGGTGACCGCGGTGATCCGCGAATAGCCCCTGTCCCGAAGTAAATTCAGCCAATCATCGGCATCATCAGGCATCGTCACGTAAAGCACGGCAGGTCGGGGAAGATGGTCCAGTGCTTCCAAAACATGGGCACGTCGAGTAGATGCATCCGATTCTGGCGCCACCCAGAACTGGGGTTCGGCCCTTAGGGCGTTGCCGGCGATTAGCGTGCATGGGCCCGGTTCGGCAAATAACTTGTAGAGGTCTTCAAGCGTATAGGAGTTGAGTGTAGCGCTCATGAGGAGTGTAGTGGGTAGCACCCGCTCGTTCTCTCGGGCTCGAGAGATGAGGTCTTGGCGCAGTCGGGACAGGGCCCGGAACTCCGGCCGAAATGTTCTGCCCCACTGCGTGACAAGGTGGGCCTCATCCACGATGATCGCTGCCAGCCGCCCAGTGCCGGAGAGGTCCAATAGCTGGTTCCGAAGCGCGCCGGTGATGGATTCGGGTGAGGTGACCAACAAGGGCTGCCGACCTTGCGCCAGTCGGTTTCGGAATGAGTCCCGTTCCGCGGTGGATGTTTCGGCCGTCCAGGCGAAACGCAAGGCCGACTTATCCCTAATGCGGGAATTGAGACGAGCATAGTGGTCCTGAAATCGACGTTCGAAGTCAAGTGCTAGGGCGACGGTCGGAACTACGATGAGGCTGACCGCACCAGGATGTCGGTCTGCGACGCACAACGCGACTTCGGTCTTACCGGAACCAGTCGGTAGAAGAAGAATGAGGGTACCGCCACTCTTCGCCGTCAGTGCTGCGCGTGCTGCCACACGCTGTCCTGGTGTCCGATACGTCGGCCACTTGGTTAATCGGGTAAATACCGGATCCGCCGGCACAGATTGGTCTGCCTGAACGGGTCCACGGTAACTGCCTGCGATCGAGGCGAAGTCGACCGGTACCGCGCAGTCAAGCCACTTAGGTTCATAGGGAGTGGCATGCCAGAACTGGCCCGTTCTTCCTAAGCCGACCTCAGCTGAAATAGGATTCGTGAGGATTTCGATCGCTGGCCCGAGCTGGGCCAAGTAGTCACCCCGGTCACGCTCGGAGAGTCGGCGTATCGACTGTCGAATTAGGACAGCGAGATCGCGTGGTGATCCTTGATGATATGCGTCGACAATCCGCTGCGAGAGGTCATCGTAAAATTTTGGCGCCGAAGCGTCGGGAGCCAAGAGGAAATCTCGAAGGGCCGACTCTTCTTGATCTTCTAAGGATTCCACGTAGGCCGCCTAATGAGCGCACCGCAGTTTACTAACTGCAGCTTCGGATCTTTCACTCCGTCTAGAATCAGCTGGCCCAATTGGCGCTCCAACTCGAAATCGTTGATTGCAGAACTTCTCTCAGATTCAGTAGGCAGTCGCTCAGCTCGAGCGCGTAAGACGCTCTGCCGCCTCACATTGTCGAGTTCAACTTGAGATACAGCCGCTGAAATACACTCCTTATAGAGGTCAGACTCACGGACAGAGGTTCGCCCGACCGCTGCCGCGGCCGCGCACTCAGTTTCCCACGCCGGCAACTGCCGATGTAACTCAGACCAATCCACCCTGCGCTCCGCTTGCTTGCACTCGAGAAGCATGTCAAGCTCCGCGGCCGAACTGTCAATTGCGACCGCAGATCCATTGGCCCACACAGAAAACAGTCGTGGCGGAAGAAAGCTCTCCCCCCTTCGGCGAAGCCGACGCCTGTCCGACTCTGGAGTCGCTGACAATGAAGCTTCGTTGAACTCCAGTTGAAAATCGCAGCGCAACCAGAACTCCCACGCCATCGCCTTTGCATCACCAACGATCGCGACAAACGCCCGCCCTCGTTCATCCGTCAATAGATAGTTCTGCAGCCAATCAACAAATGGATCGCCGATCCGGAACGGCGTCCCAACCCCGAGCTCAAGTGCTTGCGTGACCGACACGGTATAGGAACGAGCAAGCAGTTTCTCAGCGGAATTGTTGAGCGGTGGCGAAGTCCGCACGCCGGGGCGCAATGAGAAGCTGAATGTGGAGTCAGCGTGGGACACCAATCGGAACGGCAAGCCCGCCTTCGGATCGTTGATATTTAGTAATGCTAGTTCCAAAGAAGCGGAGCGTCTCTCGTATTCATTGAGACACTCTGCGGACAGGGCATTAGAAGAATCCTGTTGGAAATCGGATTCCCACGCCTCGAGCTCGTCAACTTCAGCCATCTCTTCCTGTATCTGTTGATGCAATACCTCGCGATCCTGATCAAGCGCCCGAATGCCCTCAGGAATCAATTTTTCATGTAATTGCGACTCCCATTTCGCGAGAAAGCGCTGCGCAGTGGATACTGACCTACCGAATACGCGTACACCCTCAGCGAGCAGTGTAATCTGCGCCGAGCACCAGTTCGACCCCACTGGCAACACCGCGATGATGTCAGGAGGTCCTTCATTTCTGCGAATAGATCCGGTGCCAGAATATCGGTCAAGTCGGCCTACACGTTGCTCGATACGGTTTGGGCTAAGGGAGAGGTCTATATTCAAAAGGGCATCGCTCCCCTGGAGGTTGGTTCCTTCCTCAAGGGACGTATCACCGACCAAGAGTATGCCAGAATTCCAGAATAAAAATTCTTCCGCGAGTTCGTTACGCAGAACTTGCGGAGTATCACACAGGTGACGAAGAACTGCAAATTCCGAACCCAACTCCACCGACGCAGCATCGGCGAATTTGGTCGCATGAGCAGTAAAGCCCGAGATCGCAACAACCCTTTGACCGTTGCGCACCCGTCGGCAGGCCTCGCGCACACTCGCTCGAAGCCGTTCATCTTCATTCAATATTAGTCTTGCTCGGACTTCATTCATTAAATCGAATTCATCCGCCTCCCCACTATCTTCGCAATGAAGTCGAGCAATTCGATTGTCGAGGAATTCGTTGAGGGGGGCGCATCCGGCAAGTGCGGCCGCGACCGCCTCCCACATCAGACGCGCAGCCTCCACAGAATCGTGCACTATCTCGCGGTATCTCTCCAGGAATTCATCTATAAGCCGGTCGTTCGCGTTAGCTGGAACTTCCAGGACAACAAGGTTTCGTCCGGCGGTTGGGAAATCCGACGCCGGTCCCACGTCGCGCCGGTGACGAACCATCCGCCGACTGATGCGATATGTTTCACGAAGGTAGTGGCCTAGTTCTTCTATCCGCGACTCCGATGCACTGGCAGCAATATGGTGAACGGCATCGCTTACATACGGATCATCGGGATGGCGCGATCGGATGCTTTCCAAAGCGGTCGCGCGGCCGATTGGACCAGAGAACGGTGAAGCTAAGGCGTCGAAGTCACTAAGTTCCGTCGTACGCGCCTCAATCCGTTCTGCGAACGCCAAATGATTTCCGAATGGAAACGCAATAGGATCGACTAGGTGAAGCAGGGCCTCTAGAGTGATGTAATCACCGCGCATCGGCGTGGCTGACAGTAGCAGCAACCCGTGTGCGCTGTGACAAAGTTTCGATAAGAGGGGCCAATTTTTGGTTTGCAGGGCAAGCTGAAATAGTTGGTGCGCCTCATCCACCACCAATAGTCGCGGTTTATGTAGATCGATGGCTGACTCGAATATATCGCGATGCTCACGAACCCTCACACGCGCGCGTCGGTTACCCCGGTCTTCGAGAAGGCCATCCAAAAGGAACTTTTGGTGAAGTTCATTTCGCCACTGTTGAACTAGAGCACTAGGGGCGCTGATATAGATTTCGGCGTTAGCATCATCCAGCAAAGTTTGTCGAATAACCAGCCCAGCTTCGATTGTTTTCCCCAGTCCGACTTCATCCGCGAGGATAAAGCGGCAGATCGGATCCTGAAGCACCCGTTGAAGAGTCTCGAGCTGGTGATCGTAAAATCCAATAGCTGAAGAGGGAACCCCGTCGTACCCACGGCATGCAGCACGTTGCTGGATGAGTTGCTTCGCTAGGTCGCGGCGAGCCAGATATGGCTCCGGATCCTCGACCGCACCCACCTGCACGGCCTTGAGTACATCGCAGAATGGCGCCTCCTGGCGGATGCAGATTTGCTCAGCAGGAAAAGCCTCGACGGCGCCATCTTGGAAGCGCAAGAACATCTTGTTGGTGGCGTCGTAACGTTCGACGATTCCTGACCGGTAGCCGTAATAGGTCTCGTTGGGAACCCAAGCTCTCCGCCCGACGAAATTGATGCCAGCTACCTTCAGGTCATCTACCTGAATCGTCTTCGAGATGGCGGTACCTGGTACCGGAAAGTAGTCAACTTGGGCAGAGGTTTCGCCCACCGCGATGCAGAGGCCGAGTCCGGGCATACCGCCTCGATGTTCTACCCAGTGATTCAGCAACTGACGTGCCCGGTAGTGTTGCGCCATCGCGGTCAGCAGGCCTTCCTAATGTGTCTTGGCCGGCCGTTGCGGCGGGGAAGCTCTGATCTGTTAACCACTTTCCAAGTTAGCGTTAGAAGGCGAACAACGCTGGAAAACTAGAAGCGTCGTCCAAATCGGGACATAGGAAGTGGCTGATGAAGATCTCCACCAAGCTCGATCCGAGTTGGCCCGACCTTGTGAATGTGCTGGCGGTGCGCGCCTAGGTGGCCCACGCGCGCATGCCATCGCGGATCGCGGCCATAGCCGCGTTGTCGTCTTCGTTGTAACTCAGGAGCCACCGTCTCGCGGCCGCAACTTCGTCGGGATCCACTCCCCCTCGGACCCTCGACAGGTACGTCTGCGAGATCTCGCCACCAGGGTTGGGCACCCGCCAGGTGAAGCCAAACTTCGGGGCGACCCTCTTCAGGCCCGAACCATGCAATGCGATGAATTGAGCGTTGAACACCCTCGCGAGGTCCACAAACACTCCGGTCTCGGGGTCCACGAGGTCACACACCGCTGCCACTCCCAGCAGACTTAGCAACTTGGCCCGTTCCAATTGAGTCCAGTGGAAGACCTTCAACGACTGCCCGGCCGCCGCGGCGCGGTCGCGTTGAGTGCGCAACCACACCGCGAACCGGGCGGCCAACTGTCGCTCCGACTCATCGGTCAGCGGCTGCCAATCGATGAACTAAGCAATACAGCGGGCAGTGGCCTCATCATTACCTGCGCGGATGCGGGCGCCCCACATATACACCCGGTTCTCGGCATCGTTCTCGATGTCGATGTCGACCTCGATATCAGCTTCCGGAACAAAGAGCGGACCGTCGCCATCACGAGCGATTTCGATCCCGTCGCAGATCATCTGTGCGCGCACAATCGCCTTGGTAAGGCGGGCTGAGGCTTCCCTCCGGGTCAGCTGGCTGACCTCGGGATAACACTCATCGAAGAAATCCGGGTCATCGGGATCTACCGCCGATAGTGCCGCAGTGTTCGCGATGCCCATACGGCGCAGAGCGAGCCACTCGCGTCGGCTCAGCCCACCGACGTTAATCGCCGTCGACGGGTCATCCGGTCCTAGTTGGTCGGCGCACCACTTCTCATAAGCACAGGTTTGGCAATCCAGCTGCCCCACAGGCTCGACCAGCGGCGGCGGATCATCGGCGGCTCCAGTGATGTGCAATGCGTTGACAGCGACCTTCACACGGAATCCGTGTTCGTGGTCGTAGCGCTCCAACAGGGATCGCCGGACCTTGCCATGACTGCGCGAGAACGTGAAGTCCCGCGGCTCCTCCAGGTCATGCCACACAAACACTAAGGCAGGATCGGCGTCGGACGTCACCGCGAGCCGGCTCGTACCGAGTATCGCTCCGAGCAGCCAGTCCGGTCCTGGGTGGAAGCCGCAAGCCTGCAACATACGTGTGTAATGCGCGAGCTGCATCCCATCCTTGTAGCGGTGGCTAGTCACCTTCCAGCTCGACACTTCCACGCTCTGATCTGGCGTACTCAATGGTGACACCCGAATCGACGTCCTCTTGGCAGGCTCCACCGTCTTGTGGTTCTTAACATCACCTGGAACGTAACCACCGTCCACACCGATCAGGATGCCGGCTTGCCAGTACGCGCGCCGTCAATATCGTCGGGCAGCCATCCTCCCAGGATCAGTGACGCTTGAGATGCCATCGCTTGGACCGTCATGTTGACCGCCTCAGGCTTGCGCAGTCTTGGGTCCACAATCACAACATCGGAGTGAATCGCCGCCAACTCGTCGAAGACGCGTGCCTCGAAGTCTCGTCCGGCCTGCATGCGCACGGCTTCCTCGGCCGATGGAATCCACTGCAAGGTGGGCACTAGTGGCGAGTAGTCGTTCTATACCACCACCGGACACCGCTTGGCGGCATAGCCGCCAAGCAAGACTCGTTGCGCTGCGTCACTCATGCCGTCATCATCGTTCTTCTGCCGCGATAAGCAATGGGTGCGAAACAAAGCGCCCATACGCTCAGGGATCGCCACCTCCGCGGACAAGTGAACCGAAGGCAGAGGTTCAAAGTTGGGCGACCTTTTCGATTGCCTCTGCGGTCACGCGTCGCGGCCGAGAATAGTTACTCAAGCAGCTAGGTGGAGCGGCCGGTCAAACGGTCTATCGCATCGGCGCTTAGCCAGAGCGCCGATGCGATGGAACGAGCATCGTCGGCGGTGGGGATCATGAACTGCCCGTAAAGCTTGTCGGATAGCTCAACCTGGTAGTGCACCCGGCCATCGTTGTACTGAGTGCCGCGGACATCGACCGCTCGACGCATGGGCGTGGCAGCGTGGATGGTGAACTCGCGGTGGTCGTCTTGCCAGGGACCAAAACTGGCTTCCAGGATGCCAGGCAACAACGGCCGGTCCTCGGCTTCATGACTTCCCACGACCCGACTCCTCCACCTTTTCTGCAGCACTAATCCGCCGATCGGTCGTGCATCAATGTACTGACTCACCTTGCGGCATGGCGAACGATGATCTTCGCAAGCGGGTTAGGTAGGCGGCTGAAGCTGGGAAGTAACACGGTGGATCTAAGGCGCTTCCACTCCTGCACCTAACTGAAGCGACACCCTCACCCAATCACCGGGAACCGCCGCTGCTTCGCCAACCGGTCCAAAGCGGACTGCATCACCGCGCGCACATGGGCATCGACCTCGTCGACATCCGGATTCGGGCCGAACTGCTCGGCGATGTGGATCGGCTCGAGCACCTCGTGCACGATCTTCGACGGCAGCGGGAAGTTCGCGGGAATCGTCGACGTCACCCCGAACGGGAAGCCGATGCCCAGCGGCAGGATCTCGGTCCGAATCTTCGGCAACCCCAGCCGCTTGGCGATCCGGGTGCCGCGGCCCAGGAACAACTGGGTCTCCTGGCCGCCGATCGACACCGCCGGAACGATCGGCACGTCAGCCTCAATGGCCGTGCGCACGTACCCCTTCCGGCCGTTGAAGTCGATGGTGTTCTGCGCGAACGTGGACCGGTAGGAGTCGTAGTCCCCGCCCGGGAACACCAGCACCACTCCACCGGATGAGAGCGCCTTGGCGGCGTTCTCGCGGGTGGCGAGGATGACGCCGATCTTCCGCAGCGTCCCGGCCAGTGGCGTCTTGAACAGGCCGTAGTGCGCCAGGGTGTACAGCGGCCGCTCGTAGCCCAGCTTCTCGTAGAACGCCGGCGCCAGCACCAGCACGTCGGGGGTCATCGCGCCGCCGGAGTGGTTGGACACCAGCAGCGCCCCGCCGGTCGGCGGCATCCGCTCCAAACCGCGCACCTCCGCGCGGAACCAGATCTTGCCGATCGGTCCGGCCACCTTGCGGGCCCATTCGATAAAGCCGGGATCCCACTTCTCCAGATCCGAGAGGTCGCCGTCGTCGTCACCCATGGCTGCTCACCTCGCTTCAGTCAAGCCCAGCTGATCGGAACCTAGCCCCGTCGCCGAACTCACAAACCGTTTTGACCGCGGCAAGCGGCCCCGGTTCGGTGGACCTAAGTCCCTGTGAGCTGCCCGAAGCCCGCGCTATCGTCGCCAGATGCCTGCACCCGAGCGCGGCACCGGCCGCGGGCCCCGGCTGGCCCGCCCGGCCGATGTGGCGACGCCGTTCGTGCGGGCCCGAGAGTACCTGCGCCAGCCCGAGCACACCGACGAGCTGCCAGTGGCGCGCCCGACCATCGCGGTGGCCCGCCAGGTGTTCCACGACGAGCTCGTGCTGCTCGGCATGCGGTGGTTCCTGCCGGCCGGCGAAGCCGAAGCGCCCGCGCGGGTCGACACCGAGGTCCGCGGGGCGCTCGACTACTACGGGCAGCAGGGCTGGCTGGAGAACCCGGAGGGCTTCTTCACCGCCCCGCCGACACTCACCGACGTGGCGTTGACGCCGGAGACCATTCGCCGTCAGCCCCTGCACCGGCTGACCTTCGACAGCGGCTACCAGCCGCATCCCGGCGACCCGGGCCGCGACCGCTGGCTGGCGTACACCGCGAACCGGCGCGAGCACGCGCTGCTGCTGCGCCACCGCGAGCCCCGACCCTGGGTGGTGTGCGTGCACGGCGCCCTGATGGGCCGCGGCTCGGTGGACCTGCGGCTGTTCCGCGCCCGGCACCTGCACGAGGATCTCGGCCTGAACGTGGTGCTGCCGGTGCTGCCGCTGCACGGGCCGCGCAAGACCAAGGGCGCGGCGTTCCCGGGCCAGGATCTGCTCGACGACGTGCACGCCGCGGCGCAGGCGGTGTGGGACATCCGCCGGCTGATCTCCTGGATCCGCACCCAGGACCCCGACGCCCGGATCGGGTTGAACAGCATGTCGCTCGGCGGCTACATCACCTCGCTGGTGGCCAGCGTCGAGGACGGACTCACATGTGCGGTGCTGGGTGTGCCGGTGGCCGATCTGATCGAGGTGCTCGGCGGCCACGGCGGCCTGCCCGAGGACGACCCGCGCCGCCAGATCCTCGAGCTGGCCCGCCCGATCGGGCGGATGATCTCGCCGCTGTCGCTCAGTCCGCGGGTGCCGATCGAGGGCCGGTTCATCTACGGCGGGGTGGCCGACCGGTTGGTCAATCCGCGCGATCAGGTGATGCGGCTCTGGGAGCACTGGGGCCGCCCCGAGATCATCTGGTATCAGGGCGCCCACACCGGGTTCTTCCGGTCGCGCCCGGTTCAGGACTTCATCGACGCCGCGCTGCGCCAGTCGGGCCTCGTCGCGCACTAACGCTGGATCAGCGGGCCCACGAAGCGGCACCGATTTTTGTCGGTGGTCCCACTTATCATCAAGGTGGGTCAGGGAAGAGGGGACTGATCGGGGCGAGATGAGCCTCGGCCGACCAAGGGGAAAGCCACTCCGGATGCTGCGGCATCCGTTGAGTGATTGCTGTTCTTGACTTTTCGTCCCACCACAGCTTCTCGCTGCGTGCCGTGCAGCGATACCTGCTGCCTTCAGCAGGCTTTCATTAAGGGGGATGGCATGGATACGGACCAAAACCGTATGGCGGACTACGTCGATTGGGACTTCCCGAGTCTCGCATACCTGTGGGACAGCCAGATGCGCGCGATCGTGTCCGGCGCGAACAAGCTCGAATCGCTGAGCGAGGCGGACTTCGTGCGTTCGCTGACCCTGTTGCGCGGGCGGGTGCACAGCTTCGCTCAGGCCATGAGCGACGAGTGGCTCGTCGTCACCGCGTACGTCATGGTCGAGGACCTGTTCAAGTCCTGCTTCAATCAATTCCGTTGGATCCCGGGCGTTCCCGCCTACGTTGCCGCGACGGCGGGTGAGGTGGTGAAGGAGCTGACCCAACGCGGATTCGTCTTGCACTACGTGATCGACAACACCGTGGGCAACGCCAACCTCGCCGAGGTTCTGGACTACATGCCCCAGCTGTTCGAGACGGCCCGTCTGTCCATGACCGGACCCCAGCTCATGGCCGGGGTGCTGATGGCGCGGGACGGTCTCCCGCAGGAGATCTCGAGGATTCCGGAGTACCGCGACCGGGGGTACGCCGCCGCTGACGAGTTGGTGAGCAGGTGGCACCGGGAGCGCAAGTCGTCGGTCTACCTCAACATGGACTTCGACGACGATACGCCGGCGCTGTCGATGGATGTGGCGCTCTCGCAGTGCGACAAGCCTCGCACCGTCGTCGTGTTCCGCAATCAGCTGCCGGCTCCGGGCACCAAGTCGAACATCTGGCCGCCGGCCGGAATGGAGTTGCCCAACTTCGGCGGCCCGGAGTAGATCGCTCCGGGTACCTGAGGCTCGAGAGCGTCACCTCGCAACTCGGGCCGGTGACCACCACAGCAAGAAGAGAGGAAGTGATCACCATGAACGAAACCGTGCTGACCCAGGACGACTGGCTGGTCGTCGCCAACACCCTGTCGGTGTGGACCAGCGACTCCGTGTTCCTCGACATCACCGCCGACTTCACGAGGAGCGGTACGTCGATCTTCGTGCTGCGACTCAACGACGCCAACTACGCCAGCGCGCTGACCCTGGGCATGACCGTTTCCCTGGCCGAGGCGATCGCCCTGGCCAACGAATTCCTCAAGGAGGAGAAGAACTTGCCACGAGGTCCCGCCACCTCGGGCCGGCAACCGATGACCACCACAGCAGCAAGAAAGGAAGTGAGCTCCGTGGCTTACCACTGGAAGTATGAGATCAAGGGATGGGGTGCGGTGTTCAACGAGGGCAACCTCGCCGAGGACACCCGCGAGGACACCCTGGCCCGCCGGGACAAGCTGGTCATGCTCCTGCGCGAATCCGACTGGTACGCCGAGCAACCCGAGGGTGAGGACTCCGCGCTGGCCCAGCGGGTCAGGGAGTTGGCGGCCGCCGACGATGAATTCGAAATGCAGAATCTCATCATCGCCATC
>JAIBBE010000256.1 GCA_019694835.1 Fimbriimonadaceae bacterium
CCTTCAGCAGCGTGCCGTGCTGCGGAATGACGCTGTCGAGCGCGTGGCGGCCGGACTTCGCATAATAAAAATTGCCTGCGGCATCGGTTTGCAGGCCCATGGCGAACTCGTGGAAGTGCTCGGTGACCTGTGCGTCGTCGTTGAAGCACTCGATGAAGTCGGTTTCGCCGTCCGCATTCAAATCGACGAGCTTGGCGAGTTGATCGCGACAAAGCACAAACAGCTCTCCATCTCGAAACTTCACGCCGAGCGGTTGGAACAAGCCGCTGGCGATGCGACGCCACGTCAGCGTGGCAGGCGCTTTCGCCATCAAGCCGTCCACGCGCCACACATCGCCATTCCACATCGCGACGATGGCCGCCTTGCCATCGGGCGTGAAATCGAAGCCACCGGGGCGCATCCAGCTTTGAAATGGATTCTCGATTGGCAGTGAAAAGTCATCGGCGATGAACGCGGCATCGTCTTTGCCTGCCACGGAGGTCGTGGCGACGGTTTGCGGCCATTGCGCCGGAGCACCTTTGGTCAGCGGAGCCAGATCGAGCGGCGCGGCGAAGTTTTTTGCCATCGTCTCGAGCGAGGCCGGATCGACGCGGGAGATGAAAAGTCGCGTTTGAGCCCCCGAAGCCAGTTTGGCGCCCCAGAAGCCGTTTTCGCGCTTCAACTCGCCTTCGCCCTTCAAAACGACATTCACGCTCTCAGGTGCCACGCGAAGAAAAAGCGGCTGTTTGGCCTCGGCGACGTTCAAAGTGCGAACCAAGATCGGCGTGGAGCCGTAATCCATCCATGCGGGCGATTCGAGCACACGCGTGCCATGGATGTTCGCGGCGATCACACTTTGGTTTTGATGCTTGTAGAGGCCGAGGAAGCGCAAACCGGCCACGGGGCCGTATTTTTTGCCGTCTTTGGCCGCGGTGCGTGTGTCTTCAAAACTACCGCTGAGGCTCCAACCGGGCTCGACGGGCAACACGAACTGTTTTTCGCCAATGAGGCTCGTGTGCGTGCCGTGGCTGCCATCGAAGGCGATGCCTTTCCAGTCCACAAACGCACCAGTGCTCGCGGCGGCCACGCGCATTGTGTCGTGATCGTAAACCATCCACGCGCGGCCTTTCGTTACGCCGCCGGGGCCGTCATCGAGGCGGATGGCGATGCCTTTTTGCGCGATGTTGTCCGCAGCGACCTCCAGCGTCCAAAACAGCGCGTTGCCGAGTTCCATGCGTTGATACGGCGGCAGCGTAGTGTCGATCTTTTCGGCTTCGGCGCGTGCGAGACCACGTGGCAGCGAGGCGAGGTCGATCTCTTTGAGTTGCGACGGATTGTGCGGGCGCAGGAAGGTCTCGCGGATGTAATGGATGACCGCATACTTCTGCGCGGTGGTGTATTGGGGCTGCGGCACCATCTGGCCGAAGCCATTGGTGAGCGTGAGATACATCGAGAAGGGATCGCTGCCGTTTTTGAACTGCCCTTCGGCAAATCGCAGCGCGGTGGGCAGCGAGCCCGGTTGCTCCTTCGTGCCGTGGCACACGACGCAGAGCGTTTTGTAGATTGTCGCGCCTTCTTCGAGCGTCTTTGCATTCCATCCGGCCACGATCTCCGCGTGGTCGCTGCGCTCCAGCGCCTGCACCCAGCCGCTGCCACCTTCGATGACCGGTTTGCCGCTCGCCTTCGGTGCATGCGTGAAGTCCGGCGTGTTCGCGCCTGCGCCGCTGTCTTTGAAGAGCAACGCGATCTCTTTCCGAGGCAGCGCCCGCTTCCAAACCTTCACCACGCTGATTTTGCCGTTGGTGAAGTCGCCAGCGAAGTTCGGCGCGGCGCGTCCGACTTTGAAAACGTGTCCTTGTTGATCCGGCTTCGTGAAGTTGGCCTTCTCCGCGATCTCCTTGCCATCGAGCCACAGCTTCGCGGTGCCGCCGCTGACGCTCAGCACGGCGGTGTGCGGTTTGCCGTCGTTCACCTTCGCGCCGGAGTTGATCGCGCCGAGCCAGCCGATGTCATACACGAGCCTCCCGCCGCGAATGAACAGCGCCTTCGCATCCGGCGACCACTTGCCCGTCGGTGCGCACATCGAGAACAGTGTGCCTTGCCCCGTCGATTCAAACTCCGCCATCGCCGTGAAGTCCGCGCCGAGATCAAGCCCCGCGTCCGGAAAATCCTGCGCCCCCGTTTTCGCCAACGTCGGCACTTCCTCCGGTCCACGCACGAGTTTGCCACCGCTCCACACCCGCAGCACGGGCGCACCCTGCGCCGGATGCTCCACCGCGATGTCGTGCGGGCCTTTCGCATCGAGCGAGAGCGTCATTTCATCGCAAAGCTTCACTTCCGCCGTGCCTTCGAGATGCAGACGATAATTGAGAGGCCATTCCGGTGCATCGAGTGGCAGCGCATCGCGTGGTGTGGCCTGGGAATGGCCGCCAAAGAACGCAGAGATCGCAAGGAGAGTGAGGAGGAGCTTCATGGAGACGGATTCTAAAGGCACCAGACCATGCTGGTTATCAATCCAGCATCATCGGCCATGAATCTACCCTGCCACAACCATCATGCCGCGTCTTGGAGCGATTGACCGCAAGGACCAGGCAATCAGGCACAGCCACTCTGGTGCAGTCCTCTGGACTGCTTCACAAAGTGGCTTCGGCTTTAGCCGAACCGCCTCAAGAAGATTCGGCTAAAGCCGAAACCCCATTTCCCAAGCCCCATTCACCGCCTCAGCGCATTAATCAGCTCGTCCACCTTGTTGATGAGGTCCTGCATCTGACTCTGGTTGTAGCTGCCGTCAGCCCCTTGGCCGAGCGTGGCGACGCCGTTGCTGTTGTTGCTCGTTTGGGCCAAGGCATTGGCGATGGCGTTGTTGAGGTCGTTTACCGTCGCCCGTTGCTGGATGTCGGCATTGAGCGAGGTGAGCTGAGAGCGCATCTCCGCCGAGGAGTTTGGCGAGTTGTTTGCGGGTTTGGTGGGGTCGAAGGGCATGGGGGATTCGCTTCGTGTTTACTTTCACTTGCCGAGCACGAGGTAGTTCGTGCCACGCACCAGTTGGCTGAAGGTAATCAAACCAAAGATAATACCCACAAACTGGGCAACGAGGCCGAGAAGTGGAATGATCCCGCAAACCATGAGGATGCAGGTTGCCAAGAACAACCCTTCGCTTGCACGTTTATCTGGCTGATCAAGACCCTGGCTGACCAGATGCTGGTTGTAGTCCTTGGCCCATCCGTGATAAGCCTGAAATACCCAATACAAGCCAAAGAAGGGAATGAAAAGATACCCCACAGCTTTGCCTGGGGTTGTTCGTGCGGTGCTCCCCTGAAGAGTCCGCCACGCTCGGTGAAGAACAATAGCACCGTAAATTGCGGTCCAAATAATTGCGATCCCTGCCAGAACAAAAAATACTGCTCCAACTTCTTCTTCTCGACTACCCATGGCTATCCCACCGATAACGGAAAATACAATGCCTGTCAGATTCGGCCAAAGAAACGCATGAAATGAGGAAGGTTTAAGGCTCGATGCGTCCAAATGAGCTGTTGCTGGGCTCAGCTGACTTCCTTGGCTGACGATGGAAGAAGGTTGGTTGATTCGATTCTGGGTAAGACGTGACTTTTGCATATGATTTGGATGGCGGTGGAGGTGAGGTTTGTTTGTGCTCGGAGGTTAGATCGGTGACATTTAATCAGGTTCCTTGGCGGGAAACCTTCTCTCGGATGATGGAGTGAATGCTACGCATGTGCCACTGACGGCCCTCGCTCACGAGTTGCTCCCATGCAGCGTCCGCAGCCGACTGGAGTTGTTCCGACGACAGCGGAGATTTGAGACGCCCAGTCAACTGCAAGAGCAAAGCATAGCGATCAGCGAGGGAATATACTTCGATCTTCTCGATCGCGGGAATGGCACTAACTTTCCTTGTGCGATCTCGTTCACCGAAAAGCGATGGCAATAACTCCCGCCCAGTCTCCCAGAATTTGGTTGTCGAAAGGAATATCCACGACAGTGCAGGCAAGCCAGGAACGCGAAATGCAAAATCATCGTGGAGATCCTGAAACGCCTGCACGGCAAGCAACTGGCCACTACGGTCGAGTGATTCCAGGGCTTCGACCTCGTCCAGCAGGAAAACCAATCGCCCCGCTAGCCCCATGTGATTGAATACCCCTAGAATCGCTTGCAGAGCCTCGTTGGCTAGAAGCGGTTCTTCCTTAGCTATCCATGCTGTCAAGAATTCGGAAAGAAGTGAGGCATTGCCACTGAGTAGGGCTGTGGCGAAATCTTGTGCAAAAGTTGGATCGAGTTTGCGCAAGAACTTACGCGTAACCTCAACCAGGCGTGCTTTAGCCCGAGGTGGCGGCTCTTTTGATAAGGTGTTGCGCAAAGCATCAAAGCCCGACATCTCGATACCTGATTCGATCCGAGAACCACATTGTGAGAGCCAGAGATTTTGGAGTGCACGTGCCCAAACTTCTCCGACGGAGCGATCTCCAGTCATCTGGCAATGCATGACGAGGGTTTTCGGTGCCGTGCTGATGAAGTGGTATTTCAGCAAGAATCCGAGATGGCTCTTCCCTGAGCCAAACTCACCAATGATGGCCTCAATGGAGGCTCCAGCGTAATCGGGTTGTGGATTGTTTAGAGAGAGGAACGTAGCTGTGCGGTCCTGAACTTTTTTGAGCAGATCAACACGCCCGCCCGCTGTGCTCATGAATGCTAGCCCGTCCACCCAGTCTTGAGCAACCCTGCTTTGATAAACTTGAAGAAGTTCTTCGGCGAATTCTGTGAAAGAGAAGGTCTGGCTGCTGTTGCTCATGCTGCTGTGATGGGGTGGTTTTAGGGTTGCAATTGTTCGTGTGGAAAACTCAGATTAGTTGGGAGTGTTCTCCTTCATTGCTTGAAGCGCCTCATTCGAAATAGCTGCGACATAAGGTGATTCACCGGGGTTGTCGCTGCGGCTCTCAACGACTGACAGAAAGTTCTCTCGTCTGAGTATCGGATGACCGCACGAACTGTAGGCAGAATTGGCAGATGCTAAGATGCTCCTAACATCAGCGGTGGAACAATTCGCCAAACGGGCAATGGCGTCCAAGCGCACTCTGATGATACCACCCATGGGATGGACCTCGGAAGCACAGATCAGAAAAGCGCTAATCACGGACTTTGCCTCAGGTGACTGCATGGTCACTGGATCGCTGCGCGTCAATTGCACCATCGAATCGCCATGTGCTTTTGTCGGTGGGCCATTGTCACGAAAAGACATGCTATGCTCTTCGATCCTGCGGTCGAGTATCTGCGCGAGCTGTTTGGGTAGAATTTGCACACTTGATCGAATCTCATCCATCTCACGCTTGAGGCTGGCGGAGAGCGCCCGCAGTTGCTTTTTAACTGCCACGACTTGGACAAGTGTCACGATTAACAAAAGCAGCAAAACCAAAACAGGGACGAAAAAGCCAAGGAGTAAGATGAGCTGTTGCCAGTCGGCACTGCCATCCTCCTTTGTCCTCTTGTCCGGCTTCTTTGTCGAGGATTTACCCGACGGCTGGACTGTCTCAACCGGTGCCTTTGGAGTTTCTGCTGCAGCACTGGATTTCTTTTCGTCAGCAGCCGGCGAAACCTTTTTTGTGGCCGATGCGGCGGGGGTTACTGCATTACTATCCGCTTTGCCCGCATCCTTTTCTTCCTTGCCACATCCTGCAACCAGGAAGCATGCAATCAAAAGGGTCAGCCAGGTGGCAAGGTTGGTATTCAATGTGCAAGACTTGATCCTGAGGAAGCTATTGAAAGAGATAAAGGGGGGCATAAGTGCAGGGTCAGACCGAGAGATGGAGAAGCAGAAGTTTGGTTGCCTACTTTGTTGGCTTCAAATGACCAACTTAACGCCGATGCACGGTCACACTGGGGGAATCTTTTGACGGCTCGAAGCGGTCGTTGCCGGATTTCCAGGCACCGGACTTTACGGGGTAGGCCTCGCGGTTGGTGAGGGTGGCATCAACTTTGGCTTCGGTCTTGGCCACGGTGCGGCCTACGGGATGTTTGTCGGAGCGGGTCATGATCGTGGTAGTGGCGAGTGTTAGCGGAGACGGTTAAGGGCACGTTCGGCGAGCGTGATCTCGTGCTCAATGAAGCGGATCTTGCTTTCGAGGTATTCGACTTTTTGCCGCCATTCGTTCCTCCGGCTCTCGCTTGCGCCGGGCACCATGCTTTCGTGGCCGTCATACTGAGGACCGCGCGCTTTAGTATCGGCGAGCTGCTGGATCACGGATTGCAGATCACGACGAGAACTGGGGATCTGGCGTTCAAGGGATGAGCGGTCGTAACCGTTGTAGGTGTCTTCGCGTGGCAGTTCGCCACGGTTGTAGAGATGAGAAGACATGGTTGTTGTTTGGTTGGGTTTGGATCGTGATGCTAACGAAATCACCAGCCATAACTGGCTGCACAGCCGCTACAGCGTTTGTGACCACAGGTGCATGAGTCGCGGGTGAACTCGTGGTGGCTGCCACATTTGCAGCACTTCCATTTGCGCAGGGCCATGTGGATGAGGTGACGAAGGGAGGAGAGCATGATGAAGGCGGAGTTGTGGAAACTAACCAACGGTGATGCTCACCTCTGCGCTCCATTGGCCGACTTGCTGGTCGTCCACGCGGTAGATGGCGCGGTATTTCCATTTCGTCGGCGCGGAGGGGAATGGGGTGCTGTCGGTGTAGCCGGGGGTGGTGTCGAAGGTGAGGACTTGCCAGCCCGCGCCGCGATCCACCTGGATTTCGCACTGGTCGAGGTAGGCGCTGTTGCCCTGCCAGCCCCAGTCGAGTTCCACTTTGTTGCCTGCGAGGCTGACTTTCAGCACGGGCTGGAGGGTGGCGAGGTCGGGGGCGGTCTTGCCTGCGCCGATGATGCCGAGGTCCTGGCCGATGGCATCCGTGTAGGTGTCGCTGGCTTTGATGTCGGCCACGGTGTCGAAGATGCGGGCGAGGGCTCCGGGTGGACGGGCGACGACGGCGGGCTGACCTCCGGCAGCGGCAGGCAAGGCGGGTGGGGTAAAGAGTGGGAGCACGAGGGCGGCGGCTCCGCTGCCGCTCTGGGCCTGCTCAGCAGCGGCGGTGCAGGCTTTTTGCCAATCCCGCACGGCGGGCAGCCAGGAGCCGAGTGTATAGACGAGCCAACGGGCATCGGCGATGGCGGCCTCGCATTTGGCGACGGAGATGCCGAGCGTGGGGGCGTGCCCGGCAAATTTGTTGCGGAGGTTTTCCAACCAGAGGATCTGATCGGCGACACGAACGGGGTAGTAGGCTTGGCGGGTCATATGCGTTTTCTTCTTGAGGGTGGATGTTGGCGTGAATGAATCGGAGTCCCAGGACTGGCTGTCCCAGCTTCCTTGGTCCCAGGGCATGTCAGGCGGCCCTCCGGGTGAGAGTGTGAAATGCCAGACGAGAAGACTGGGAGAGGGGGAGAAGAGAATACTGGCAAAAGGGAGCCTCTTCCTGCGCTGAGGGATGCATCTCTGGCGAAAAGGTAAGAATCCCTGATGCCGAGGGAAGCTCCTGCTGGAACTGGGGATGATTCCCTCTGTCTGAGGTGACAATCCCTAACGACGAGGGAACGATCCCTCGGGCCGAGGTAACGTTACCTGAGAGCTGGGGATGAATCCCTTTCCTCATGACGCGAATCCCTCCTGCTGAGGTAAAGCTCCCTGAGAGCGAGGTAAGGTTCCCTTTTCGTGAGGGAAGATGATTGCAGACTTGAAAAACGCCGAAATGGACGGGCCGCGAGCCGCTACATGCGCTGTGCGCTGTGCGCTGTGCGCTGTGCGCTGTGCGCTGTGCGCTGTGCGCTGTGCGCTGTGCGCTGTGTAAGATGGCGGCCCCTAAATGCATAGGGGAATAGATGCTCACAAGTCGTTGCCGAAACGCAAGATATTTTTGAACAGATTTCTTGTTGTGGATCGGATGCGCTCGCGGATTCGGGCTCGGCTGATGATGCGGATGAGGGAGAGCATGAGCAGTCGGGTGAGTGAAATCAGAATGAAACAAGGGGTTGCCGGGAGGGAATCTGTCGGGCAAAATGCGCCATGAACTCAGACGTCCCCCAACCGATCCCCCTCGAGGAGGCGCAACGGATATGGACCTTGCAGAAGCAGAACAAGCCGCTCTCTCCGGAAGACCAAAAGCTGCT
>JAIBBE010000175.1 GCA_019694835.1 Fimbriimonadaceae bacterium
GGAGCGCATGTCATCAGGGCCGGTGCCGACGGGCACCCCAGTAGGCCGGATAGATTCCTGCAGGCTTGTCCAACAGACCAGCAATTCGTTCAACTTGCAAAACTGGGGGAGTCCATAGATCCACGTTGAAGCTGTAGAAAAACCCCGTTCGGAGATTTGCCAATGATGATCCAAGAAAGTCGGCCTCGCAGAAAGCCCTCTACGGGCCGATCGCGAGTTGGAGAAGGGCCAACTGGCCCACAAAAATCGGGTAGCGCTATCCCTTGCCGAATTTTTCTACAGCTTCGTTAGGCATGCTATGACCACCGAACTCGAAATAATCGACACAGCAGTGAAAGTTGGTCTGGGCGCTGCAATTAGCGGTGCGACGACCTACCTAGTCACCATGCGTGCCCACAAACATGAGGTCCGGAAGGAATTACGCAAAGAGCAAACAGAGTTGTTGAAAAAGGGAGCCGCTCAATTTGAGAGTAGCGGAGCATTGATTAATCATGCTCTTCGCCTCTTTGAAAATTTGAAATTCGGTGATTCCGATGTCTCAGGCCAGTTCAATGCAGAGATTAATAGTGAATTTACGAACGCTTTTAATGAGGCGCGAGAAGCACGCATGCTCTTTCACTTGATTGGCAACACCGCCCTAGCTGACGCTGCAACAAATCACATGGAGGCAATGGAGGCTCTGAGGAAGCACTTGATGATTAACGGCGTGGATGCTGACAAGACTTTCCTGAAAACTAATAACGAAAAAAGAATGAAGGCTCGCGATAGTTTTCTTGGTGCTCTAAGCAATGCACTGGCGGCGCTGCATGCCTGACATTTCGTTCGAGAGGGACGCCACGCCGGCAAGCCGCCCTCGCGTCCCTTACCGCGAACGTTTGGCGGCGGAAGTATCCCGTTCTTTAAAACCGTTCTTCATAAGGGCAATTCGATGAAAAACGCATTTGCTGCCGTTTGCCTATTCGCTCTTCTGCTAGCGAATGCAATGGCGTCCGATAACAACATAGCCATAGCCTTCGCGCGCAAGAACGCAGAGAAATTCAAGACCGAGCTTGCGGAAGTGAAAGGAGTGGCCTATGGCGCTACTGTCACACTTGAAGCATTCCTTGATCCAATTGAGTTGGTCGTTCTAAGCACCAAATACGATCCCGGCACCGAAGAGATGATCGTGGGCTCTTCGATTTCGACGCTCAACCAACTCATGTTTTCGGAAAACTGCAAGCTGATTGGGTCGTTTCTTGGGCAGAACGCTTTCGGTGTAAAGACAACTGTGCGTCGTAAGGCATGCGAGCGCTTTTGGTTAAATGATGGTGATGTCATGGCCGTACAAATTTCCGGGGCAAGAATAAAAATGTCACCCTCCCAGTTTCGCGCCATCAACAAAGCCGGCGTGATGGCTGAAGTTGATATTACGATCGGCCACCCTAAGCATGATGTTACGGTCGAATATCAGGAGTCTGTAAATGACGCAACAATCGAACATCCGGTTCAGTCATACATGAAAGTGTGGACTGTGTATGGTCGAATTGAAGAGATTAGGTGGGCTCTTCCAGGTGAAAAACCAGCGAAAGGGGCAATGGCTGTTCTTTGGCGGGCCTCGCAACGTCCCTAGCTTGGTCCCGAAGGCCCCTCAACCGCTAAAGATCCCGGGCGTTCGACGTCGCGGAAAATCGGCGAAACGTGCCGTTTTGCAGGCGATTGCGAAGCTACGTTAGGGTGTCGGGACGGTGTGTGCATTAAACAGCAATAGCGTTCGACGAAAGCCGTGACGCCTGACCCCGCGGTCAATCGGACGGCAAGTTGTGATTGCCGGCTCCCTTTTGGCTGCGGCCTCCGGCCGTCGGCCACTATGAACGTCACCTGAACGCTGGGCATTCAAGATCCGAGAAAGGAGGGCTTATGAAGAATAACTGTTTTATGCCGACGGTTCTTATTGGCCTTTTGATCTTCGTGAGCGCTGGTGCCGGCGCTGCCGAGGTTAAACTGAGCTCACCTGATGACGTCACGCTGCATGATGTCACCGCTCAGGCGGTTACCTACCAAGGTCGTGAAGCGCTCAAGGTCGAACTGACCGACACCCTTCAGCAAAAGATACTGCAAGGGCAGGGTAGCAATAATCCGGCGTTTGCCATCCTGGCTACAGACTTCAAGGATGGTTTTATCGAAATCGATCTCGCTGGGGAGTTGAACGGTAAGGGGACTCCCGATGCGAGGGCCTTCGTCGGCGTCGCGTTCCATATTCCTGCGGACAAGAGCACATACGAGGCGATCTATCTGCGCATGACCAACGGCCGCCTGACGCAGCCTACCCCGACCGAGCCCCGCATCTCTCGCGCCATTCAATACACGGCTCACCCTGACTTCCATTGGCAAATTAGTCGACAGACGTTTCCCGGCAAGTACGAAAAGGGGGCCAATATTGCTCCCGCTATGTGGATCCGCCTCCGTCTTGAAATCTCGGGAAATGAACTAAGGGCATTCATCAACGACGAGAAGGATCCGGCGCTGATGGTCAGTGATCTCAAGCTCGGTAATTCAATGGGTAAGATCGGATTGTGGGTGGACGATGGAACAGCCGGCTATTTCTCAAATCTTCGCATCCAGCAGAAATGACGGTTATAAGCACATAGACGTATCAGCGAGCAAAGGGTCGGGCACTGACAAGGGACCAAGAGAACCATAAGGCGTTGCCCAACGAACGGATGGCGCCGACTCCTCGGAGTCGCGGCGCATCATGGCGTTGGGGCGCATGACTTTATGCTCCCACCTTCACGTCGTCACGTAAGACGTAGACGGTAGAGGGGGGCATGGTTGGCGGCCCGACGTGCACCCGGTCGACAAATATGAATCGTCGACCCATATAAGTATGCGAAAGCCATTCCGTACCGCGGCATAGATGCGCACTCAATAAAACTCTTGTCAATACTCTCATATGGGAGTTAAATCTCCGCGTCCTATTCGGGAAGGGGAGGATTTCGCGATGAAAGTGCGAGTTGGCCGCGAAAAGCCGCTCAATTGCATCATCGAAAATTGAGAAGTGATCTTGGCGGAATCAAGTATTCGAAAGATGCCTAAGGAACTCCTTTGAATTGGTAAATGAAGGAGAGGAGCTATGGAAATTGCTTTTGACGGAGCTGCATTTTCGGTTGGGTGTGCCGGCGCTCTTTGCCACGAGGCCCTCCGTTGGATCGGTTTGAGGACTGACGATCGGTTACCAGATTATCTTAGGAAGCTTCACTATTGGGTGCTCACTGGTGTGCTCGTATTGATTGGTGGGGCCCTTGCGACTGTGCTCGCGCCAACAACTTTAGTGCAAGCTTTATGGTTCGGTGTTGCTGCACCTTCAATTCTTTCGCGTCTCGGGACTCTTGTCCCTACCGTTGAAACACTTGGCCCTGAAATGTTCTCAAACACACATGAAGTATCGTTACGCGATTTCCTGAGGGGTTAGGTCATGGTGGTGGTACGGTACTTATTCGTGGTTGCCGTGGCACTATTCGCGCCATCAGCTTGGGCTCCACCCGGGTTTGGCGGACGAGCCAGCCCCAGTTTTCACGATAGCCCTTCGTCCGCAAGAGACCATACTTCTGTCACAAATACCGCGCCCAGCAACGAAAGGGAGGGGAACTCGTCTGGCATTAGGTCATGGATTCAAATTGCCAACGAGGGAGTTGGTGATGATCTGCGAAGCGACAATCGACGCTATGTTTGGGAAAGATCAGATCCTCGAAGCCTACGCTGGTCGTTAAAAGAGCAAATCCAGCCCGTCGAAAGTATTGTTGAGCAGACCGATCGGCAAAACAATCCGCAAAATAGTACCGTCATGCGGACCGAGAATATGTCTGAGCGGATGAGCCGGATAATGACAAAGTTAACGCCCATCCGGCGCGAAAGCATTGCTGAGCAGATCAATCGTCAAAACAATCCGCAAAATCAAATGGACATGCGGATTGATAACGAACATACCAAATCTACTGATCATGTTGCGCGGAAAGATAAGACGGCCGAATTAGCTGGCGATGCTTTTTCAGGGCTAACGGAGAAGGGAAAAACAACGGTTTCAATTGAGGCTGAAGTTGCAAATGGGCGATATTCCAAACTGAATGTGACGATATCAAATCTTGGGCAAATCTTTAAGAAGTCTGTCGATGTTCCGACATGGGAGTTTTTCAGACTTGAAAGAGCTGTCATTCAAAGAAGAATGGCGAAGATTTTTGACGGGATTCCGAACGACTCACCAATATTTTTGACCTCGCTGCCACCAGGACTTTCTTCGTCGGATCTGCTGCCAGGAAGGGTTTCGGTTCGTACTTTTGATAATTCCGTTCGATTCGTCGAAGACCATTTGCTCAACATCGAACACTTAAGATTCGGAAAGTTGAGGGCAGAGACAACAAGATTTTTCAATTTTGTTGCGCCTCCACCAAACAAAAATCAAGTCAGAAATTCGAGGTGGACTGTTTTGCGGAACCAGTATGACCGAGTTGCGGAGACATTGGGTATTCAGTTCGGTTCAGACAAAATCGACCTACTGAATACCTTGGCAGAGGGGGACAACGATATTGTTGTCGTCGTCGCTCATGGGGATCAATCCGCGATTTACCTTCCCGACGGAAGCACATTGACTGCGAAGGATGTGTTGGATCTTCCGGCGGTTACTAGCAAACGGCCTCCCATAGTTGTCTTGCTGTCTTGTGAAACAGGAACCATAAACGCGAGTGGTGCAAAAACGATCGCACAAGCCTTGATGCTTCGGGGACGTGCTTCAGCGGTAATAGCGCCTACCCGGCAGGTCCCGGCTGGACAAAGGACTGCAGAGATATTGAGTCGGATTGTTCAATCTGCGGAAGAGGGGGGGTTCTCAAAGTTCTTGAAGGAGCTAAGAGGTCCATGGCAGGTCATTGTCCATGACAAAGGACGTTCTGCGAAATTTGGTTACGGGTGACAGTCAATATGCAGAATAGGGGCCCGAGTAATGAGCCGCCGCATGAAATACGCAAAACAAAAACTGCGCAAGGGACCGTGGTTCCATGGCACCGCCTTGATGAACAAAGAACAAGAAGGTGCCATGATCCCATGGCAATGCTTTAAGCCGGTCGGGTAGCTGGCGGCAGAAAACAAGAAGGCTTCACCGCTGGTTATGATCGTGGTGTCTGAAGTCACGTTCGATAACGTGCGGTCGACCTCGCGACTGACGCCATAAAGCTCGCACAGTTCGCTCATGTTCAGACGCTGCCGCAGGTAGTCCGCAACGAACTGCATCCTCTGGTCCATAGGTCTCGTTTCTCTCCAAGGCATCGGGCACCTCCTTCGGGGGTCCCATTTTGGATAGACTGTTAGCTATGTCCCTGGACAATTCTTTTACCCATGTGCCCGGACCGTACCGCGGTGACGGTTAAAAAATCGTTCGACACGGACGCCCCGCGGTGGTCCTTCGCTTCGCTCCGGTTCTTTCCCCCGGTTGCCGGGCAACTCCTAAGTTAGGTTTCAAATGGCTGACGACATGACTAGTTCAGAACTGGGCCGCTTGGATGGGGATACCACGCTACTTCTCAAAATCTGGAACCGCAGAGCCGTGATTGCCCTAGACGCGCATTACGATGGCGCACGTTATTACGGCAGAAGGAACAACTTGGTTGGCATTCCAGCGACTATCTTCGCTACAATCGTGGGGTCTTCTGTTTTCGCGACTCTCGAGAAGGAGATACGACTCGAGTTCCAAATCGCGGTTGGCGTATTGAGCATTGCTGCCGCGATCTTGACTGCACTCCAGACCTTTTGGGCCTATTCGGAAAAAGCGGAAAAGCATCGCCTCACTGGTGCCCGTTACGGTGCTATTGCTCGCGAGCTCGAACACTTGCTTGCTTTGCCATCAGATACACGTACGGCCAATCCTGAAACGCTCACTGTCCTGAGAAGAAGGCTGGACGGAATCTCAGAAGAAGCGCCCCGGTTGCCGGAAAAATTGTGGGCAGAAGCAAGAAAACGGCATCCAAAGGAATTCTGATTGAAACCTAACATTACGCTCCGGAGGGACCCCCCGTCGACCACTTCGCCTACATCGACCGGGAGAAGGGCACGGTCCACTGCTGGTCGTCCGAGGACGGCGAGGACGAACAACCGCCGGACGACGTCGAGACGTCCGAGCGCTACCTTCATCTGCCGGACAAGCGCGACCTGGACCTGGGGCGCGAACTGGCCCTGGCCTTCGCCGACGCGGAGCTTCCCGGCGAGTACGAGACCATCGCGGGATTCTTCCGGAAGAAGGGCGCCTATCGGCGGTTCAAGGACTTCCTCGATTCGCGGGGGATGCTCGAACGCTGGTACGCCTTCGAGGAACGGGAGACGGAACAAGCCCTGCGGCGCTGTTGCGAGGAGAACGGGGTCGAGGTCGTGGACGATAGGGGCGGGGGTTGAGGTTCTGCCGTGGGGTGAAGGCGGGGGATCGGGGCTTTATCGCGGCGGGGACGCCGCTCCCACGAAAACCAGCGGGTGCCGGTCGATCGTGGGTTGCGCGAAACTTGCCGTTGGCATCAACCGTCGTCGTTGACGAATTCGCGCCTTTACGGTGCGAACTGCCCCTGAAAATCCTGGGGGCCAACCGCCGCCCGGCTTTCCCTCAGAACACCACCGTCACCACCCCCGTCGCCACGAACACCGCCGCGGCGACCCAGCGGATCGCCGTGAGCGGAAGGCGGTGCGCCAATGCCTCGCCGATCATCACCGCCGGCACGTTGGCGGCCATCATCCCCAGCGTCGTCCCCAGGACCACCGGCACCAGCGAATCGAAGCGCGCGCCCAGGGCGACGGTGGCGAGTTGCGTCTTGTCGCCCATCTCGGCGATGAAGAAGGCGATGGTGGTGGTGGCGAAGGCGCCGGCGGGGTGCAGCTTCGGGTCGCCGTCCAGGGAATCCGGGTGCAGGGTCCACAGGCCGAAGGCGATGAAGGTGAGGCCGGTGACCCAGCGCAGCCAGTCGGCGGGCACCATGTGGGCGATCCAGACGCCGACGCTGCCGGCCAGGGCGTGGTTGGCGACGGTGGCCACCAGGATGCCGGCGACGATGGCGCCGGGTTTGCGCAGCCGGGCGGCGAGGACGAAGGAGAGGAGCTGGGTCTTGTCGCCGATCTCGGCGAGAGCGACGAGCAGGGCGGAGGTGAGGAAGGCTTCCATGGGCGGGGCTTTCGGGATGGCGGCCGGCGCCCGGCCGCGGGCCGGCGGTCAGCCCTGGGGAACCTTGCGGTTCGGGCAGTCGGCCTTGATGCAGTCGCAGTAGAGGTGCAGGGCGTGGGCGCTGACGGTGAAGCCCCGCTCCCGGGCGATCTTGGCCTGGCGCTTCTCGATCTCCGGGTCGTAGAACTCCTCGACCCGCCCGCAGGTCAGGCAGACCAGGTGGTCGTGGTGGTGGCCTTCCTTCAGTTCGAAGACGGCCTTGCCGGATTCGAAGTAGTGGCGCTCCAGCAGCCCCGCCTGTTCGAACTGGGTGAGCACCCGATAGACGGTGGCCAGCCCGATGTCCATGTTCTCGCCGATGAGCTGGCGGTAGACATCCTCCGCGGAGAGGTGGCGCGCTTCCGACTTCCTGAACAGGTCGAGGATCTTCAGGCGCGGGAAGGTGGCCTTGAGGCCTATGCTCTTCAGGTCCTCGGTGTTCGACATGGCGCGTGGCGGGGCGGTCGCGGAGGGGGTGGGGTGGCCGCGTATGATATATTTTTCGGCTCTCCAAGGAAACGACCGATGGGTGGTCCCGCATGCGCAGCCTCCTTCCATTCAGCCTCCTGACCGGCATCGCGCTGGCGGGCTGTTCGAGCACCCCCGACGTCGCTTCCTACCTGACCCCGTACAAGATCGACGTACGCCAGGGCAATTTCGTCAGCCAGGAGATGGTCGCCCAGCTCCGCCCCGGCCTGAGCCGGGACCAGGTCCGCTTCATCCTCGGCTCGCCCCTGGTGGTCGATGCCTTCCACACCGACCGCTGGGACTACGTCTATCGGTTCCAGCCGGGCCGCGGAGAGGCCCAGCAGAGGCGCCTCGCGGTGTATTTCGAGGACGGCAAGCTCGCCCGCGTGGACGGCGACGTGGTGGCCGAGGACGGCGCCAGGGCGCCCGCCGAGGCCAAGCCCGCC
>JAIBBE010000037.1 GCA_019694835.1 Fimbriimonadaceae bacterium
TGTCGTAAGGAACGTTCTGCGGAAGGATCGCGCCGAAGATCGGAGCACCGTTGGCATCGTAGCTGATGTCCATTACCGTGACGTCCTTGTACAGGGTCACGTTGCCGCTGATGGTGTCGAACGGAGCAACCACGAAAGCGATCTTGTCGCCGCGGCTGTTAACCGTTGCCTGCATCACGTCAACGCCTGTGCAGAAGCCGGTGGGGAGAACCACACCTGGCTCGGCCAGGGCTCGACCGATGTACTGGTTGTCATTGTAGGGGACTTCCCAGATCTTGTCGCCGTCGGGGCTGTTGACGCGTGCGCCCGGAACGTACAGGTACGTTCGGACTGCGCCGCTGCCACCGTATTCGGTCGTATCGTAGTCAGAGAACGCGATGACTGCCGGCGGCATGACGCGGGTCTCGAGGTTGATCGCGGGACCGCGGCCAGCCTGAGCCGTTGCATCGAGGTTGCCGACGCCGAGGTTCACAGCGGTAGCGTTACCGTTGGTCGCATCGTAGTCAACGTTCGCATCGAACGACGTGTCAACGCCGGTGAAGAACGTCTTGGTTCCGGCTGCGTCGGTGACGCGAGTCGAAAGGTTGACCTTCTCGCCGTAGCTTAGGAAGACCGGGCCAGTGCGTCGGCCGACCGGGGTCGGGAAGACGTCGCTGTATCGCTCGGTGCTGCCATCAGCTCGCGTGAGCCACACTTCCACGTTGCTGGCTTCGCCAACAGCCGGGAAGATGTCGAAGTCGAGAACCTGAGCGACGCCGTTGGCATCCGTCGAGCCGAAGGACTCAGCGGACATCAGCGCGTTGCCGGCGCAGTCCCACTCGGGGAACAGCGTTACGACGACCTTGAAGTCGACGTTCGGCAGAAGTCGCTCGGACCAGAAGACGTTCGAGACGCCGCTTGCCGGTCGGTTGAAGCAGATCGGGTCGAAACCAGCGATGGGGCTGCCATCAGCATAGAAGATTTCGGCCTGGCCGCTTCGTGCGTAACCGGGAGCTCCGTCGCGAGTTGCCGGATCCCACTCGAGGCCGATTCCGGGGTTGCCGAAAACGACGTCGATCGGAATCGTCTTGATTCCCGAGGCGCCATCCTGAAGGACATCGCCTGCATTAACGGTCAGCGTAGCGCCAGCGCCGCGGGTAAGACCCTTGAGCTGATTGCCATTGAGCTGAACGTTGCCGCCTGCTGCGGTCATCGCGACTTCCGAACCAGTGAGGTAGACAACGCCAGCAGCGTCGACAGCCTTAGCGGTAACGGTGACGGTCTCACCCTCGTTGACGACGACCTCGTTGGTCGAATCAATCGGGGCGTTGGTGCCGTGCTGCACATAGACCTTGAGCATCGTCGGCTTGAAGTCGCCGTTACCCATGTCCACGACCGTCGTCAGCTCTTCTGGGCCGACAGTGACAGGGAAAGCACCAACTGCCACCGGCTCGCCAGTCGCGCTGTCGTTAGCAAACGCTTCGATTGCGAGGGTGTAAGTGCCATCCTTGACCTGCGACCAGTCGATCTCGCTCGTGTGAGCGGCATCGGTCGTTCGCGTGACGGTCTTCTCAGTACCTTCAACGATGATTCCGCCGTTAACCAGCGACATTCGAGCCGACCGAGCATAACCCGGGAGACCGCGACCGTCGGCGTTCCAGCGCAGAGCAACAGTCGCGTTGCTTCGCTCATCGTCGAAGTTAATCGTTCCAGCAGCCGTCTTGCCACCGATGCTGACATCGAGGCGAGCCGACGACTGGCCCGACGAAATCACAGCCGGAGCCGTGTAAACGCCGGTTGCAGCATCGAACGAGCCGATGTTCGGCGAAACCGTCGCCGAGAAGCTGCTGTCCTGAGCGCTCGTCAAAATCGTAGCGCCAGAAGCGTTCTTCGCTTCGAAGGTGTACTGCTGGCTCTGGCCACCCTTGAGGGTGACATCACCAGGAGCCACGGCAACGCTCGCGATCTCGGAGTTCGTCGTGTCGATGCTGACCGAGCTGGTGCCCGAGGTCGCGGTGCGCTCGATGGTCGCACTCGAAACCTTGGAACCGGTACCGTTGGTGCCCTGCAGACCTTCGATCGTGAGACGATAGGTCTTGCCGGACTTGAGACCGGTGATCTCCAGCGGGGCGTCACCACGCTTCAGAACGAACGGTCCAAGCGGCGTGTCCGTGCCGGTTTGCGCCGTGATCTTCAGCGAACCAACATAGCTCTGGACGGCCTTGCCCGTGTAGGGGTCAAAGGTCGCCGTAACTTGGAAAGCGCTCCGACCCGAGTTGCCGCCGCCACTGCCGCCGCAACCCGCAGTCAGGATGGCCGTGCCACCCAGCGCGAGTACAAAAAGTGGGTAGAACCACGTTCGCGCCTGACGCGCACGCTTGTCTCTCATATCTCCTCCACTGTCCTTAATGGATGCTCCTCCACTGTCCGTAATGGTGTGTTTGGATTTAGGAACCGGACCTATGATAGTCAAAATCACCTGGCGCTTGCAACCCTCTAAGGGCCTTTTCTGCTCACAAGGCGAAATTTTCTTACCGCAGAGCCGGATTCATCTCGTTTGTCGGACTCATTATATCCAGTATTGGTGATGGCGCGTTCCCCCCGTAACATTAGGGGCAAATCCGCGTTTTCCCCCGTTTTCTTGCGAGATTGCTCCAAAAACCGACGAAAAGGCACCGGTTTGGCACGATTTTTTATGCCCGAGTCCCGGGCTTGACCACCGGCAATGCCGCCAGCCAGGACGGAACCTCCTCCTCGGCAAAAGAAATTGCTTCAACTCGGCATGCGGCGAAAAATGGCAATTCCGGGAATACCTTTTTCTCACTTCGGTCGATGAGTACCCCCACGCCAACGACCTGCCCAGTTGTTCCGAGGGCCGAAATGGTCTCTTGGATCGACTTTCCGGTGGTCAAAACGTCGTCCACAACCAAGACGCGGCTCCCTTGCGGCACTTTCGCGCCGCGCCGCAGCTTGCGCACCCCATTCTCGGACTCCACATAAAGAGCTTCGACGCCAAGTTGCCGCGCGACCTCGAAAGCGATGATGATGCCACCCGTGGTCGGGCCCGCGACGAGGGTGATGCCTGCGCCTTTGAAGAAGCTTGCGATGCGGGCGCAGACTTCGCTCAAGATGTCGGGCTGCTCCAAAACCCGGAATTTCTCGACGTACAGATCGCTATGACGCCCGCTCGTAAGGATGAAGTGGCCGCGTAGAATCGCACCGCGCTTTTCCAGGAGTGGAAGGAGATCGTGTTCGGTCATCGGAGCTATGATGGCCTCAACAAGAGAGCCCTGGCTTGTGTTAGCCAGGGCTCTCTGGGGACTGAAGTCCCTTGTCCAAAAGGCGGACTGAAGTCCGCGCTCCGGCCTTTCTCTATTTTGGAGGTGCTGGAGGCTTTTGGCCACCGGACAAGGGATTACCAGGGGGTGCCGGCTTTTCGTCTCGGGCTTTGGGAGTGGGCTGGTTCTTCTTGGCTTCTTCCTCTTCCTTCTTGGCCTCGGCTTCAGCTTCTCTACGCGCCTTCTCCTCTTCCATGCGTGCTTCCGCTTGGGCCTGGAGTTCGGCCTGCCGATCCTTCAGCCATCGCTGATGTTCATCGTCGATCTTCTTGAGCTCTTCGGGCGTGCCCAGCTTCGCGGCCTTGAGCTTCGTCAGCATTCCGACGATGTCACTGTCGGTCTTCGCGCCCATGGGGCCGGTGCTCACGTTGGCCTCGGCAGCCTTGATGACTTGCTCCACCGCGGCCGGATCCTTCTTGTCGAGGAGCATCTGGGCCAACTCAAGGCGAGCAGAGCCGCTCTCACTGACCTCGAGCGTCTCCGAGATAATCCGCATGCGCTCCTCTTCGAGCGCTTTCTTCTGCTCGGGCGTCTTGGCTCCACGCCAGAGTTGGTCCATCATCGCGAACTGGGCAAGAACAGCTGGACGGCGGCCTTCAGGATCGGACTCGGCCGCCTCACGAGCTTTGGCCATCAGGGGTTCGATCTCGGCCTTGAGCTTGGCGAAGTCCTTAATATTCAGTTCGCCTTTCTCCAGACGCCGTCCGTACTGATAGACCGATTCGTATCCTGGCGACTTCCAAGCGATCTTGGCCTGGTCCTTATACTTGTCCGCATCCTGCATCGCCAGGCGGAAAGCCTCCTCGCGAGCAAGATTCTCGCGATAGGTTTCCTTTTTCGTCGCGAAATCCTTCGGCAAGTCCTTCTTCGTGGACACGAATTTGTACAGCACGGGGCCGAAGCGCATGTCGACCAATCGAACTTCACCCGGCTTCATGCCCGCCAGGTCCTTGTAGAACTCGTTCTTCTCAACGAGCGAGGCGGGCAGATCCTGGGTTTGATCCGACTTCTTCTTCCCCGCCGCAGGAGGCGTCTTTACGTATTGCTCCATGGCGGCCTCGAACGACTTGCCCGCCTTGATCTCGGCCAAGATCTTCTCGGCGACTTTCTTGTTGGCTTCGGGAGTCGCCTCGTCGCTGACCATGATCTGCTTGTAGGTGTTCTGGACGTAGTTCTTCTCCAGATCCGCATCGCTGATCTTAGTAGTCTTCAAATAGAGATCCTGGAGGGCAATGCCGATGACGTCGTCGAGCACGTCGTCTCTTCGCGTCGGGTCGGCAAGAGCTTTAGGTAACTCGGTCTTGATCTGAGCTTCCTGGGTGGCAAAATCCATGCCCGCTTCTTTGGCGGCGGCCAGGAACTCAGCGTCGGTCGCGTTTTCTTTGATCTTCTTCTGCTCGATCAGCTGCTTGCGCATGAGAGTCTTGCCCTCGGCCATTCGCCGAAGGTAGATCTCCATGATCTTGGCCTCGTCGAGCTTCACGCCCTTCGAAATCGCAAAGTCGAGCTTCGCCCGGCTGTCCACGATGCGCTTGAGGGCCAAGGAATAGACTTGGAACTCGTTCAGCGGATCACCACCTTCGGCCTGCATCTGCGAGGCCTGCAAGTCGAGGGCCTGCTGCAGTTGGATCGAATTGACCTTCGAAGTGCCCACGGAAAGGACTTCGGGTCCCTCTGCCATGGCCTGGTCCGGCTTGTTCTCGCGGGGCGCCTGCATCCACAAACCGAGGATGAAAACGATCACGAGGGAAATCCCGACAATCCAGGCGCACCCGGACTTATCCATGAAGTTTCGAACTTGACTTATCGACAACGTTGGTCTCCGTGCTTCGCCTCTGTTGGCCGACTGCCGGGCGAATAGCTGATTTCGCTCGCGCGCGAGCGGACAGCTAGTATAACATGCGCGGGAATTTGTTGAGTTCCGCCGAAGGGTGTTGCGTAGACAGTCCCTGCATTGTGTAAACTAACGTCAGTCTACTATCGGGGTGGTGAAATGGCCAAAGGATTGACGCGACGCCAGGAATCGGTTCTGCAGTTTCTCATGGAGTACATCCAAAGGGAGGGGTATCCACCCTCGATCCGTGAGATTGGAAAAGTGTTCGACATCGGCTCTCTCCGCGGGGTCACCGTGCACTTGGACGCCCTGGAACGTAAGGGATTCATTACCAGAGCGAATACGCCCCGCTCCATTCGAATCGTCCATCCCGCCTATCAGCCCGCTCAGCGGGTGATCATGCTGCCGCTGTTAGGCAGCATCGCCGCCGGCATTCCGATGCTGGCGCAAGAACAGGTCGAGGACCTTATTCCCGTTCCCAGTGAAATGGTGCGGAACATCGAGGGCGCCTTCCTGCTCAGGGTTCGCGGTGACTCCATGAACGGCGAGGGCATCTTGCCTCGAGACCTCGTAGTCGTTCGGCCCCAGCAGACCGCGAATCACGGCGACCTTGTGGCCGTGCTGCTGGGTGAGGAAGCTACCGTCAAGCGCATTCACTTTGACCCGACGGGCATCCGGCTGGTCGCCAGCAATCCGGCCTACGAGCCGATCGTGATTGATCGCGAAGATGCCCGGGTCATCGGCCGGATCGTCGGCCTGATTCGGGACTACGAGGGGATGGCGTTCTAGTCGAAGATTCCGTCATTGGCAGAGCCGGGGTGCAAAAATTTCATCACCTCGGCCACCCAACCCGAAACGTTGCGTCCGTGGCGACCCCGTTGCGTGAGGCTCCCTTATGCTGGCGAAGCAAACCTGGCAGAGCCGGGGTTGCACAATTTCATCACCCGGCCACCCAACCGAACGTTGCGTCCGTGGCGACCGTTGCGTGAGGCTCCCTTATGCTGGCGAAGCAAACCTGGCGGAGCCGGGAGCACGATTTCATCACCCCGGCTACCCGGCCTCCAAAATTGCTCCCATGTCGGAACGGACTGAGGGGACCGGTATAATGGTCATCGTGCCCATGGATGGGCAGGAGAACAACTAGGATGCGCACCACGACGAGGCCTCCGCTTTCGTCTCGGAAGAGGCTGGAAGCCGAGCTTTCTCACCGAGCCACCGATACCTTGGGCATCGCGGCATTTGCCGCCGCCCTGATCATGATCGTCGCCCTTGCCCTCGGCAACGCGGGCGTCCTGGGTAGCGCCCTCGGCGGCTTCTTCTCATTGCTCTTCGGGCGCGGCGCTTGGGCAGTACCCGGTGTGTTGATTCTCTTTGGGGTCGCCTTCTTTGCCGGTCGGCGGAGTCTGGAACTTAGCCGACTGACCTGGGGGGCGCTGCTTATCTTTGCTGCCGTCGTCGGAGCGTTTGCTCGCGACCTTCGCGGTGACTACTTCGACCCCGAAATCGTGTCGATTTCCGGCGGTTACCTCGGCGCAATCATCGGCTGGGCGCTGGACGCGCTCTTGGGAACCGCGAAATTCGTAGGCATAGGTGCGCTTGGGATGGTTGGTATTGTCCTCTGCGCCGACGCTCCCCTTCGCGCGTTCTATGAATCCGCGCGCGAACGTGCTGCCCTTCGCAAGCAGACCCGCGCCGTGCCGTCGAAAGCCAGCAAGGCTCTCAAGCCCGCCAAAGCCGTCATCGTCAACCCCGAGCCCGAACGTACTCCGACCCGCGAAGCTGAGCCGGCAAAAAAGAAGTTCAGCCCGAAGGTCACCGAGACTCAGCAGTCGCTCGGCACGACTCAGCAGCCGATGCCCAAGGAAGGCTACACGCTGCCGCCGCTCTCGATCCTCGCTGAGCCCAAACCGCGACCGAAGCGCACTCCCCAGGAGATGCAGCAGAACATCGAGACGCTGGAAGGCACGCTCGAAGAGTTTCGGATCGAAGCGAACGTCGTCGAGATCGCGACGGGACCGACCATCACGCGCTACGAGATACAGCTTGGCCCGGGTATCCGGGTGGGACGCATCACCGCACTCGCCGACAACATCGCCATGAACCTGGCGGCGTCGCACGTTCGCGTCGAAGCACCGATCCCCGGCAAAGCCGCGATTGGCGTCGAGGTTCCCAACTCCCAGCCGAGCACGGTCACACTCCGCGAGTTGTGCGACTCGAAAGAATTCCGCGATCATCCCAGTCGTCTGTGTGTGGCACTCGGGCAAGACGTCAGCGGCGTCAACAAGTACACCGACCTCACGAAGATGCCGCACTTGCTCATCGGCGGCGCGACCAACAGCGGCAAGAGCATCGGCCTCGCGACGATCATCATGTCGCTCCTCATGCGCAATACGCCGAAGGACTGCCGCATGGTCATGATCGATCCCAAGCGGGTCGAACTTAGCCTCTTCGACGGCATCCCGCATCTCCTCTGTCCAGTCGTGAAGGATGTCAAGGAAGCTCCCGGTGTCCTGCGTGCGGTCTGGCGAGAGATGGACCGACGCTACGACCAGTTCAGCGAAGCTGGCGTCCGCAACATCGACGGCTGGAACGAAAAGGCGACGTTTGCCGAGAAGCTGCCGTACATCGTCGTCATCATTGATGAGCTTGCCGACATGATGATCCAAGCGGCGGCCGAGGTTGAGACGTCGATCTGTCGGCTCGCCCAGCTTGCCCGCGCGACCGGCATTCACCTCGTCATCGCCACCCAACGCCCTTCGGTGGACGTCATTACCGGCACGATTAAGGCCAACATCGCCAGCCGGATCGCCTTTTCTGTCTCCAGTGGCATCGACTCGCGCACCATCCTCGACCAGGTCGGGGCCGAGCGGCTGGTGGGCAAAGGCGACATGCTCTTCCTCCC
>JAIBBE010000018.1 GCA_019694835.1 Fimbriimonadaceae bacterium
CCCCCGACGAAGCTCCGGATCGGAACGCGCTCCGGGGGCAGCCCCAGGAGGTGCAGAGGGATACGCAGACTTTCGGGACGACATGCCAAGGGCCCGTCGGGCACGGCCCAGCCCTGGCGGCCCGGCCGGCGGCAGCTTCGCGGCGATGGCAGCGCCCCCGGCGGCCGCCGGAGCTTTCGAGGCGGACTTCGATATCGCCGCGGAGCCAGCACTCGGCGACTCAGCAATTGCGGGGGCAGCAGACCTGCCTTCGGCTGCAGGCGCCATCCGCATCAAGCCCTGGACACCGGACACGCCCTATCTGACCGAGATGCGGGAGGGCGCGGCCGAGGAGGCCTACGCGGTATATCTGGGACAGCGACCCGAGTACGCCGCCAGCCCGGCGTTCTTCCTCGATTGCGGTGACTACCTATTGAGTTGCGGCTACAAGGAATTGGGGGTCCGTGTCCTGTCGAACCTGGTAGAGAGCGGACTCGATGACCCGGCTCTGATGCGCAGTTTCGCCTGGCGGCTGCAACAGGCTGGCGACCTGGATTTGGCCATCGCCATCCTCGAACGGGTCCGGGAGGCGCGCGGCGACGAGCCTCAGTCCCACCGCGACTTGGCGCTGGTCCTGATCCGCCGCTGGGAACGTGACGGCGACCAGGCCGACGGACTGCGCGCGATGGATCTTCTGCATCAGGTGACCTTGAACAGTTGGGCCAACTTCCCGGAGATCGAGATCATCGCCTTGATGGAACTCAACCGGCTGATCCACTTCGCCCAGCAGAAGGGCATCGTCATTCCGACAGAGATCGACAGCCGGCTGATCCGGCTGCTCGATCTCGACGTGCGCATCAGCATGTCCTGGGACGCCGACCTCACAGACATCGACCTGCACGTGTTCGAACCGACCGGCGAGCACGCCTACTACGGCCACAACCGGACACAGATCGGCGGACTGGTCTCGCGTGACTTCACCCAGGGGTACGGTCCCGAAGAGTACGTGCTGCATAGGGCCTACCCCGGCGCCTACACAGTCAAGGCTCACTACTACGGCTCCCACCAGCAGATGATCTCCGGCAGCTGCACTGTGATCGTCGACGTCTACACCAACTACGGACGCGCATCAGAAAAGCACGAGGTGCTGACTCTCCGACTGGATCAGCCCAGTCACGAGGTCACCGTCGGTGAAGTGACGATCGACGCAAGCAGCGTGACCTCAGCAACCCGCGTGGCAGGGGACGCATTGTGGCGAGCGAAGTTCAGTCAGATTCGAAAAGGCATGACGCTGGATGAAGTCACCGGGCTGATCGGACAACCAGCGGAGATCCGCGGCGACGAGACAACAGTCTTGGTCTATAGGCCGGGGCCAGGCGTCGACATCCACATCCAAACGGCCCCCAAGGTCATTGCAGTTCAGCAGATCATGGACGGTGCGACTTTGGATCTTGTGTGAGTCAGGACTGGACTTCATGGCAAAGCGAACCTTCGCGATAGACCACGCAGCGTCGAAGAGGAATCGGGAGGAACTCGAAAACTGCTTCGCCAATAGCGTGTCGAATGACGGCTCTGGGCTTGTCTCCCTGTCGATGGAAATGTGCTCCTCGGCGTTGAAGAAGACGGCCGCGTTGTTCTATAGGGGGGCCTTTGATCGAACACCCAGGCCGCAATCATGACGCTGGCAGGATTAGCACTACCTGAATTAACGGCCTGGGATCCCGGAGTCACAGGCGAAGGAAGCCTCGACCCGATGGGGCTGGCCGTGATCTCAGATCGGTTGGCCGATCAACTGATCCCCGGTGTTCGGGCGCGAATGCAGTCGATCCGCTTTGTCACCGCAATGGCAGTCGGGTCGGTGGCCTGTGAAACCCTGGCAGATGAGAAACCTGGCGACGACATTTCCACACCGGCCATCTGCTTCGAGTGGGTCCTCATCGAAGCCCTGGTGCGGCGACTCTCGCCGCAGGAGATGCCCACCGGCGTGCCCGGAAGCCAGAAGACCCGGGCAGTAGTTAACCGTAGTGAACGGCTATCAGCGGCGACCTATCTGAAAAGTCCAACGGTTTTCGGGTTCAATGGCGTCTACAAGCCCTTCGCCATCGACGCGGGGGTAGTCAGCAGCGAACTTGAGCCTGGCCCCCGTTGTGCTGAACTCACCCGGACTTGGGAGTCCGAGCACGGCTTCGACGGGTTCACTGACGCAGTGAGCGGCACAAGGGGCGGGGGCCTGAGATCACAGATTCGCGACCAGGTACGCGATGCGCTGCGGAACGGCAGATGTACGACGAAGCCACGTAGCTGGCTGTTCGGTGATTTGACTGCATCCCTGCGTCCCGACGAAGTCGGGCCACTTGAGCGCCGAGTGCTGAGGTCACTAATCATCGATGGCGAGCACGAAACCCGCGCGGAACTAGCCAAGCACCTGACGGGCATCAGAGGCGAGATGACCGAGGCCGAAACCCTCGCGATACTGCGACCATCGTGTTCACCGGGTCTGAAAAGGATCATTGATGCAGTCGTCGCGTATGAGCGACTTGCGCAACTGATCGACGCGGCTTTCCGGACCTTATGCTGGGCCTCTTACGCACTCGGTTTTGAGCCTCTCACGCCGCTATCGATGGAACACGATCCAACGTTCGCTCGCTACGCCCGCGATATTCCAATTCGCTATCGAGAGGCGGTTGAGCGAATGTCGGCGATCGAGATGGAAGGACTGCTGGAGGAGCGGCTGGGTGAATTCGCCATCCCGCGACCGGCGGGTGAACTAGTAGAGATTCTCCTCGCCCATCATGAGCGAATCCAGGCCGCCAAACCGCCGCGCGGCAAGAGCCCATGGTTCGAGCCCTTCCGAGGTGGAGTGATCGTTCGCGTTCCCTATGCGGTCCCCGACCGGCCCCAGCTATCGGAAGCGTTTGTCCATCCTGTCCGAATCGCCACGCTGCGGCGCTTCGTCGAAGACACCGCCCGATGAGCGACATCCGATTACTGGACTCTTGGTCGCCGCCAGACGGGGCCGGTCAGCCAGTTGCCTGCCTTGCCACCAGCTTTACGTTCGAGTCCGACTTCTTCACTCAAGAATGTCTTTCCCGTTTCCTGAGCTTGTCGACCACGTCCGCAGAAGGCGACAGAATCTCCTCGATTGCGGCCCTGCTAGAAGAAGAAGACCGGCTCAGCGAAACCCAGATATCGGTGCTAATCGATCGCAGCACCCCCGCGGAGAAACGGAACCTCCGCTGGGACTTGCTCCCAGTCACGGCGCCAGGCGGTCTTCTGCACGCCAAAGTCGCGGCGCTGATCTGGGAGCGATCGGCTCGGATCATCTTGGGCTCCGCCAACCTGACCTCGGCCGGCTACCGTCGCCAAGTCGAACTGGCGCTTGCCATCGATCTCAACGCCGAGTGCCGCGTAGCGGGGGATGTCATTGAGACCCTGGTAATCGAGCTCCGACGACTTGTCGAACTCGTACCGGGTCCCGTCAGCGGACCGAAGGAACGCGCACTCAACACAGTCGACCTTCTTGCCGATCGCGTTGCGGGACTGAACCTCCCACGAACGGGCAGCGGTGACCTTCGCCTCGCCGTCGCACCCGCCCGGCCCGGCACCAGTCCCCTGGATCGTCTCGGCGACGTATGGCGAGGTGCCAAGCCGTTGCGCGCCACGATGCTGTCACCGTTTTGGGATAGCACTGATCCGGCGCCAGCCGTGGAGGCGGTGCGAGGAATGCTGACCGGCCGCCCTGCCCCAGCACGGAGCATGACCTTTGTCGTGGGAGTCGACTCACTAACACAGACGGTCCACGCACCGGAATCGTTACTCGCCCAAATCGAGACAGGGGCGATCATCCGCGAGTTCGATACCCCCGATCCAGACAAGCGCAGAACCCTGCACGCCAAGATGCTGCTGCTGGAGAGCGACCAGTGGATGGCCGCCCTGATCGGATCATCGAACATGACCGGGGCAGGCCTTGGCCTCTCCCCGAACCACGGACACCATGAACTCAACCTGTGGCTTGGTTGCCCGGCCGGGTCGAAGACGGCAAAACACCTTCGATCGTTGGCGTGCCTGGGCGCGGAGATCGACCCAGACAACCTGGACTGGCGAGTTCTCCCCGACGAGGATGAACCGACAACCCCGGTTCTCCCCTTCGGTTTTGTGAGTTGCACCCTCGATGCTGCGGCTCCTCCGCGCCTATTCCTCGAACTCGATGTCGAGATGCTTCCGGAAACCTGGGACATCCTTAGTCCAATGGAAAAACAGCTCCTGACCGCCGAAGGCTGGCGAGCTGACGGCGCACCGCAGCAAATTGAAATGGCTGTGACCGACGATGCGTTGCCTTCCTACCTGCTGGTGCGTTGGGACGCCGAAGGCCAGCAATGCCAAGCCACCTGGATCGTCAACGCCGAGGACCGGGGAGCGCTTCCTGCCCCACCCGAATTCAATGAAATATCGGTCGACGTCCTCCTAGCCGCCTTGGCCTCAACACGCCCCCTGCCAATTGCGCTGGAACGCGAACTTCGCCGCAAGCAGCGGGCCGTCGACGAAGGATTCACCCTCGTTCTTGACCCGCTACAGAGGTTTGATGACAGCGGACTCCTGCTGCAGAGAGCGCGGCATCTGTCTCTGGCGCTGTGGCGACTCCAGGAGCGATTAAGCCGTCCCGCAACGAGTCTCGACACTCTTGAATGGCGGCTCCGCGGTCCGGTCGGGCCGATCGCCATCGCCGACGGGCTCGGACGAGCCGCAGCCGACCAGAAGACCCTGCCCGGAGAAGCGCACTTCCGCCTCGCCGAACTGGCCCTCACCATCGCCTCCGTCGAGTGGGATCAGGTCGCGCCAGGAGCTGACAGGACAAAGGTGCGGGCATTGGTCAAGGAGGCTGTCGAGGCGATCGCCGCCCGACTCGGGGAACTCGATGCGGCTCCTGACCCGGCACTGGACAAGTACGCGCGTGACGCGCTGAAGAAGGCACGCGCGTGAGGTGGGCGCTGAGCCCGAAGGTGAGCCTGAGAAATGACCGGGTCTCCAATTCGGACGCCGACCGCCAACAACTGACGGCCGGCGAGATTCTCGATCGTCTGGCCCAGCAACCAGGTCTCGTCTTGGCTGATGAAGTAGGTATGGGCAAGACCTATGTCGCTCTTGCCGTCGCCGTTTCCGTGCTCGAAGCCACCCAGCGACGCAAGCCAGTCGTGGTGATGGTCCCGCCCTCTGTCGCCGAAAAGTGGCCCACGGAGTGGGCAGTGTTCGCTGAGCGCTGCCTGCCGCCCGACCACGGGTTACGGGCATCAAAAACCATCCGGCGCGGCAGCGACTTCCTCAAGCTTCTGGACGACCCGGCCGCCACCAGATCGCATTTGATCTTCATGACCCACGGCGCGCTGACAACCAACCTCCACGACCCATTCATGCGCTTGGCGCTCCTCCGCCGCGCAATGCCGCGCCGGAGGAACGCCCACATCCTTCAGCAAGCTGTCGCCCGCTCGGCCAGTTCACTCCTAAACGACAGACAGTTCGGCACCGAACTCGCTCTGGAACTGCTGCAGTCACCCACCAGCCGTTGGCGCAAGGTCTGGCAGTTGCATAAGCCGGGGAATCCCTTGGATGACGACCCAGTGCCGCGCGGTCTGGAAGCGGCACTCAAGAAGGTTGATCTCACGTCGCTGCGTGACGCGCTGGATGCGATCCCACTACGGACAACCGCTACGTACGAATCTCGATTACGGGCCGCCCGGCGGGAACTACACACGGCCCTGAATGACACGTGGCCGCACTGCCTCAAGGCGTTCAGTAGCCGGCTCCCATTGCTGATTCTCGATGAGGCACACCATGTTAAGAATCCCAACCGGCTCGCCCACCTCTTCGACAATGAAGACGCGGAGAAGGACGCTGAGGCCCTTCGGGGGCCGCTCGGAGACATCTTTGAAAAGATGCTGTTCCTGACGGCCACACCGTTTCAGTTGGGCCACCATGAGCTACTGCATGTTCTGAACCGGTTTCACGGAGTGCGTTGGCCTTCGGCATTGGCCCGCGAAAGCTTCGATCACCAGCTAGACCAGTTGCGACGTGCTCTGGACCGCGCACAGAGCAGCGCCCTGCGCCTAGAGCGGGCATGGTCGCGCATCGACCCCCTCGATAGCACCATCGTCGAGGAATTGACCGCATTTGAACCTCTGGACGCACAGCCGGAGGCATTGCGTACTGCACTGCAGATCGCAGAAGATGCCGCCCGCGACATCGATGAGGCCGAAACCTTACTTCGGCCATGGGTAATCCGGCACGTCAAGGACGACAGAGCCGAACGGCGGCTCTATCGGCCAGGGAAGTCGATACTCGATAACACACTTAGCGACAGGGGAATTCCCGTCACGGGGGCCGCCACGCTTCCCTTTCTGCTCGCCGCGCGCGCACAGGCGATTGCTGCACTTCAAGGATCCGACGGAGAAAGGTCTACCCGTCAGTACTTCGCCTATGGATTGGCCTCCTCCTTCGAGGCCTATGCCGATACACGACGCAACCGTGTCGCCAAACTCGACGATGTAGCCGACGACGATCAAAGCCCGGTTGAGATCAACCAACAGTTGCGTTGGTACCTCGATCGGATTTCAGCTGCCTTGCCGGACGCAAAGTCCGACATGTGGGGATCCCACCCGAAGGTCGAAGCCACGGTCCAACGGGTACGAGAGCTTTGGCGCAATGGTGAGAAGGTCCTTGTCTTCTGTTTCTATGTTGAGACTGGCCGTGCTCTCCGCGCGCACATTTCACGAGCTCTTCGCGAAGAGGTCGTCTGCCGCGCAGCCCAGGGACTTCGGATGAACCCCGCTGAGGAAGGAGAAGTCCTTGCGGAACTTGATCGTATTGGGGAGCGACTCCTGCGTATCGACTCTCGCGGGTATGCGCGTTTCAGAGGCAAGATCCGATCGCTCTTGGTGGAGTTCGATGATGCAACCAAAGACCAAGCCGCCGACGTGGCGATCAGATTCATGCGCACACCATCGTTTCTCGTTCGGTACGTGGATCTCTCGCGGACGACGACAGTCGATGACTTGCTCGCCGGCTTGGAACGCAATATGTCAGGGGCCACGCTGAAAGATCGGATCCGTGCATTCGCCGTCACGCTGAGCCGAAAAGTCGAGCAGGAACGATCTGAGGTCCTTGATACGTTGACCGGAATACAGACGGGTGGAATCGTCTCCACCGCTGCGGATTTCGATCTGTCAGAAGGTCCTAATCGCCGCGCGGTGCTGATGCCTAACGTCCGACTCGCCAATGGATCAGTCAAACGGGATACCCGAAGACGTCTAATGCTCGCTTTCAATACGCCCTTCTTTCCGGAGGTCTTAGTCGCCAGCTCGGTGATGTCGGAAGGTGTTGATCTACAGCAGGATTGTCGTTATGTCATCCACCATGACCTCGACTGGAATCCGAGCACCCTGGAGCAAAGGACGGGACGAATCGACCGCATCGGTTCAAAAGCTGAAGCAGTGCGACAGCCCGTGGTCATCTACGAGCCCTATATCGGCGGCACCCACGACGAGAAGATGTTCCGTGTCGTTAAGGACCGTGAGCGGTGGTTCGGCGTGGTCATGGGGGAAACCCCGGACTCTGGTGAAGTTGCGACCGACCGCCGAGAGGATCGAGTTCCGCTCCCGGCTCAATTGGCGCAGCGGCTTACGATGGACTTATCGCTTGGGCCTAGGCGCGGCTGATCGAACTCGTGCGTCAGACTCCCGGACGAGTCGACCTTTCAGTTATCGGCCGATAAGCTCTTCCACGAGAGAGATATGGAAGCCCTGGTGATCCCGGAAGCTGAGGCCGAGGGCGCCAAGCAGTGCAGAAGCAAGACATCGCGAAGCCACTAGCTGCACTTTTGCAAGGAAGATTGACAAGCCCCCGAGACGCGCCCGAATTTTGTCAAAGTACCCCTGCGATTCCTGTCAATCTTTCCTGCATCTCGACAACTGTCGACGTCGGCAAGGTGGTTTCTAGGCGCGGTCGCAACACTCGGTTAGGTTCCGGCGGTGTGTTGGCATCATCTCGTCGGGTGAAGAAGT
>JAIBBE010000235.1 GCA_019694835.1 Fimbriimonadaceae bacterium
TCCCGATAGGCCACCTGTCCCACGCTGCTGCCGGGGAAAATCCGCTCGGCTACAGCGTGGGACTTTCCTCTTGTCTCACCCCGGAATAGCTCGCGACGAAGAGTCTCGAATAGGGCGGGACGTAACAGCACCCAACAGCCAAGGCCACTCCCGATGCGTGATACCCGAGGATTTCCACCCCCGATCACGGATCAGTCGGGCAAGAGCGAGGCCGAGGCCGCTGCCCAGGTACAGCAAGCCGCCCAGCAACAGTGGCGATGTTTCCCCAATCAGCAGTTTCGCCAAGGGTGTGCTGGCCCCGAACAGGGCAGCAGCCGCGATGGCGTAGAGAACACTTCTATTCATAGGATCGCATTCTCCTTGCGTTTGCCTTCAATTGCCACCATGATCGCGGCGATCAGCAAACTTCGGTCGCTTCCGCCCAGGAGTTGCCAAGAACAACCGACCGCCCTGAAACCCGCATCAATACGGGAAGTGGCCTCGCGCGCGCTCGCGAGACTACCAGATAGAAACGGAGAACAGAGAGGCCGGGAAGGGCCAAAAACGCGGGGATGCGAGGCCTGACGCTCGCGAGGCAAGTCCGCGAAGGCCCGCCAACACTGGCGCGGCGGGCAGACGTGAAAAAGCCCGAAACGGGTTCGGGCTTTTGAATGTGGTGGTGCAATTCTACAGTAAGTGCAACTCTGCTTTTCCAGCACTGCAAACTTGGTAGGAGTTTGTCCATGAAATGAGTGCTTGAGAGGAATGCACCTGGTCTCTAGTCACTTGTATTTTGCATCTTGCATCTTCGTATTGAAAAGACAAGCGCCGCCATCCCGACATCCGAAGCGAATAGGTCAGTGCACTACCCAATCCGCAATATGGTAAGGACCAGAAAGACAAAAAGCACCGAACAATACACGAGGCGATACGTTATGGTTGTCAGTGGCGCGCCTGGAACAGGACTTAGTTGTGAGTCTATGAGGGGTTCTAGCCGACTACATTCCTGGGTGGCATGATCGATAAGCTGCTTGTATCTATAATCCAGCAGAATCGACGCTCCAGAATAAACCACACCTGCCAAAGCAAGATAGCGCATCGACTCAGCCTTGCCTAGAATTCCGGCCACAATGGCTGAAACCGCAATCAGAAAGAAGTGGAAGTGTCGGGCACGTAGGTCGGACTGCGCTTTTGAATATTCACGTGCGTGAATGAGAGCTGCATTTGCTTTTTCAAATTCATCCATGCCGCACCTCCATGTAATACATAAAAAATCCACAATGTACATATGGAACTGTGTGTTCCGTACGCACTCGTTTCTCCGGGTCATCAGTTTCTGATGTTTCTCATACGATGCCCGCTTGCGCGGGCCCGCGTGTCATCGGAGATTTTCAGACTCTCGTGCGCCATGTCGGCTACTTTCCCGTGTGCCGAAATAACCGCACCCGCAGCTTTGATTATCTTCGCCCGTAACTCCTCAGGCTCGCTGACAATCACTTCGCCAAAATAGGAGAGAACAAGCGGTATCAGCCAATCGTATCGATCTACAAGCATTTCAACGATCCAGTAGTCCGCGAATTTCTCAATTCGATTTTCTTCCTTCCAGTTGAAATTCTCAAATTCAGCAATGACCGATTTTTCAATTCGTAGGACGACGCGTGTAGTCCCCTTGCCGAATGATCCAAGCTCGGCGCGCCAGGATGCGTCGAGGTCAAATTCTTTAGGTCTTTCGAATAATTCGCCAGTCTCTCTTACTTCCGATATTCGCTGGACGCGAATTCTTCGGTTTCTCCTTGCGTTGTGACTGAAACCAAATACGTACCAATACCCTCCCTTCCAAACCAGTCCGAAAGGATCGAACTCGTCGGCGATGACCTCTTCTCCAGTTCGTTCTACATAGTGAAGAACTAATCTTGAATCTCCGAGTACCGCTCGGAGAATAACACCAAGTTCCTCCTTTGGCCGCTCCCTCGAATACCACTCCTCGGGATCGAAAAGGATTCGATCCTTGATTTTCTTGAGAGCATCCTGATCACTCGCTTCCAATACAGTGGAAGCCATTTTCAGGACCATTTCAAATGTCGTCTGCTCCGAGGGCAGTAGGCCATACTCGCAATACCAGTCGAGGAGCCCCTGTTCGGTCCTGATACCTTTGACTCCTGCAGCGATATAGTCAAACTCGAACCCGCCGCTCGGCCCAGGGACAGCTGTAACGGGAAGACCATTCCCTTCCATGTCCACTATGTCCCGATACACCGTCCTGAGTGCAACGCCGAGTTTGCCGGCAAGCTCGTCTCCCGTCATCCGACCTCGACTGAACAACAGCAGCCCCATCGCCAGTCGCCTTGCAGACAGTGCCTTCTCTCGGGGGCTCGTCTTCGCGGCATGCTTCCGTGTTCTTGATGATGACATATCCCGTTCAGCCATCACTTTCCTGCGTACACATCCCTCACTTCACGCGCCTCACCACCACCACATTCGGATAGCCGAGGTTATCCTCATTGCATTCAAACCACCTCGGTCCAAGGCTAGCTACCACAGCTTCCCGCTGTCCACGTCCAAATTGCAGGATCATTGAGCCTGACGTGTGTAAAGCTGCATGCAGCATGTCGCCTAGCCAGTGGAAAACGGCCAAGCCGTCATGCCCTCCGTCCACAGCAAGCCGAGGGGCGAAATCCCGGAACCGGGCTCCTAGATTTGGTATATCTCCGCTCGGAACGAAAGGCAGGTTGGCTACTACCAAGTCTAACTTCAATGCAGCCAAACTCTGACGAGCATCTTGGCAAATCACCGAACAACGATCTGCAAGTCCAAGCCGTAAAGCGTTACTTCTGGCAGCATCGCAAGCTGCCGCATCAACATCCAGGAATACGCACCGCGCTTGGCGTGCCGCAATCAAAGCAGCAAGACCGAGAACCCCCGTTCCGCAGCCAACATCTGCTATTGCCTCCGGGTTCCTGCCCCGGACTACGTGTCGGATCACAGCTATGGTGTTAGCGGTATCACACCCAGGGGGCATGACGCCGAGGGGGACGTCAATCCAATATTGTGTCTGTGGGATCTGATACCGCCCGAAGACTGTGTATGGGGATTCCCCTGACTCGAGTCGCGCGAATACCTCCTCTAGCCTACTCCCCCCTTCTGCGACCAAGTCCAGGAGAGATTCGACTACAAAACGCTCCTCTTCCTCAATGACTTCTGCGCCGCCCTTTAGCAGCGCTGCCCGTATAGCAGACCTTAGTTCGTTAGAGACGTATGAGTCCATCAAGCCACTCCGGTCCATTACCGTTCAGTCTGCGCCAGAAGACGGATTCAAAGATCGCGTGGACAGCCAGCATTGTGAATGGTGCCCACCGCTCTCTGCAAAACATGATCATGTCTCTTGCTGCAACGCACTCCGATTCAAACAACAGCTTGGACAGAATCTTGAGCTCCCACGGGGAGATGTGATCAAGACGATCAATCTTCTTGAACCACTCGAACAACAGGTAGCCAATCGATGCCGGGCCGACGCCGTAAAGTGACATAAGGCGTTGCCTCAATAAATTGTCGTGGGCGTGTATTTCCATAAGGCGGGTTTCCATTTCCGCTTCTTCCGTGAACTGCCGAGAAATCCGATCCAGTATCCTGGCTCTGTACCCCAGCTTGAGAACTCGTAGCCTTTCTTCTCCTGTCCTTACAAGCTGAGGGGGCGTCCAAAAGCTTCGCAACGCCATACCATCGGGAAATACCACTTCTTGGCCGAGATCCTCAGACAATGCGTTCGCCATCGCCACAGTTCGTCCCACGGTGGTGTTCTGGAGAAGCACGCAAATCACTAGAAATTCGTACAAGGAGAATGGACTTGATGGCCGAGCTCCCATCATCTCGTTGGGGAGTCGGCGCAGGATTTCATCGCGCATCCAAATGGCCTCGTAGCCACTCAAGTCCATCTCGAAACCAAGGCGCCTTCTAATCTCTGCCTTCACAGCTCCGACATCGAGATCACAACCTCTATCCGCGCGGTATAGGCGAAGCCCAACGGCGCCGTGCTCCACCATACAGGCGTCGACGCCGATGATTTCGCCCTTCACCCGTGTAACGAATCTGTAACGGTCAGGATCCGTCTGATCAAAGGGACTGGGGAAATGCGAGGGTTTAATAAGCGTCGTCTTCGCGCAGAAGGGTCCTTGAGGCCGAACCGTTTCGGCCGCGAACTCCGTAAGTCCCATCGCATCCTGGGGAGCCATCAGTCGCTCCACATGCTTGAGCCAAAGGGCAGCTGCCATTGATCGATGACTGTCGATGCCACTCGCTTGGTCTGTACCCCCATCCAGCCCCACTCTCGGGCACACTCAACGATATCCTCGCGATCATCGACCAGCCGGATCCCGGTTCCTCTAGCGATACTGCACACATATTCGCGGAAGGCTACTTCCGGCTTGGCGAACCCATCCCGCTCCGAATTGATCACATTGTCGAACATGCGGGTAAAGCCGTATTTCGCGGCCCATATGGAGAACGAGGCCCAGGGACCGTTGTTGGCCAAGATCGCCCGCGTTGTGGCAGGACGGTTACCGAGTTGGTGCCAGATCGCAGGATTCGGTCCATAAGCATCGGCGATCGCGTCCGCTCCATATCGCAGGAGAGCACTCTCGACGTCGGTTTCGACCAGCATCCAGAAATCCGGATCGTTACGGCGCCACATTCGTGCGGACAAAACGACACCGACGCAATCGCTGACCACGACCGATTCGAACTCGCAGGTCGGAATCTGTCGTACTCCGGCGAATAGCTCCGAGGGGGAACGCAGTCGCACGCCCTGACTTGGCTCAACATCCACGTCGAAACGCTCGAAACCGTCCACCGACGGCTCAACCGTTACCTTCGTTCTCAACCCGACAATCTGCCAGAACTCATAAGGCGACAACAGGTCGGGCCCGCATACGTGTCTGATCCCGGTGACGCCGTCGAAGAGCATGGCTAGCACCGTCTCAATGAGGTCTGGCACGTATGTCGGTCGTGTCCGCCTGTTATCCGCCGCCGACACCATACCTATCCGCGCGAAGGGGCCGTCGCGGGTTCCGTCCTCATCAAACAGCCCGGACACGCGAACGATGAGCGGCTTCGCGCATGCAGCAAGAACTGCGCGCTCTCCTGCCGCCTTGGAGCGCGCATATGTGTCCACCGGGTCATACGTCCCACTATCAGTATGCCGACCCCGCCGTGAAAATACGTAGTCCGTTGAGAAATAGACGAAGCGCGCGGCGTGGGCAGCCAAAAGCCCGGGTATTTCTGCGTTCACGGCGAATGCGGCTTCAGGGTCCGCCTCTGCTGCCTGGCGCCCGCCGATAGCCGCGCAGTAGAACACCGTCTCGCCCCTGACGAGATCAAGCAAAAGCTGCCGATCTCCCGCGCTACGGAGATCGCCGCCAGCCACTATGCCCTTACCGCCCCGCCGCCCGACGAGCTTGACCTCGCCGAGGCTGCCCAAACGTGCTCCGAGCCGGGAACCGAGAAAGCCGTTGGCGCCGATCACAATCGCCATCACTATCCCTCTGGGAAAATCAGCGCACGGTTGATATGACAACCGTGAACCAGCGACACGATCCGGTCAATGCCTACGCCACTCGTAAACGCCGCCGTCGACAGCGCGTCGAGGTCCGCAAAGAACTCCTCCGGAAGGGCGTTTCCATCTAGCCCCAACACATCATGCCTGTATCGCGCATTTGCCTCATAGATGCGCCGGTACTCGTTCGACCGGTGGAACTTGACACCGCCGTCTGAAATTTCCACACCATCGACAACAGTTGATAGCCGTAGCGCGCGTCCGGTGTCGGTGCCGATCTGGCAGACATGCTGGAGCTCCTTTGGAAAATGCGTAATGATCGTCGGCTCGACACACGCCGGCTCGACGACGTGCTTCATGATGTCCTCAAGAACCTCCCAGTCGACAGAGTAGGGCCGTTCGGGCATGACCCCACGCCCAGCCAGGACATCCTTGCAGTGCCCGATCAGGTCGCCTTCACGCACCACCAAACCGGTCTGTTCGGTGAGGATCTCGTGCCATTTCTTAACCCGGATTTGCCGGAACCTGTCCGCAGTCCCATAGTGTTCGGCGATCGCATCGGCCACCGGCCCCGCGAACATGTCCCTGACCAACGACACCCCGTCGGAGTAGTTCAGCTCCAGGAACACGAGTTCGAGCACAACGAACTCGTGGGCATGGGATGCATCGCCGCGTTCCGCGCGGATCGCCTTGCCGATCTCGAAGACCCTCGGATGTGCCGCCGCCGTGCGCCGCAAGTGATCCTCCATGCAGTGCCGCAGGTACCACCGCTCACCGTCGTACGGATTGTCCGAGGACCACTGATCTATCGGCGCTCCTTCCCTGGTTCGCTGCAAGATCGGCATCGGCACCTCGATCGCATCCTTCTCGTGAAGGAACTTACGGATACCCCATATCAGATCCGCCTTGAAGCGCACAATTTTCGTGAGCTCGGCCGAGCCGACGGATGATGTGGCAACATTGTCCATTCGAAACTCCGCGATGTTGGCTGTGGGTGGCATCAGAGGCGCACCTTGCAGTCCACGACGTCAGTCACGGCGAGGTCTGCCACACAGCCCAGGGGAATCGTCACATTCTCGACGTCATGGCCGATATCGGCCTCAATCACGATCGGAAATCGTCCGCGCAGCCCAAGGACATCTAGTAGCAGGACGTCCGGCGGCACCACCTGGTCAGGCTTGTAGAAACTCTCTTTGAGCGTCGAGAAGCGCCCGATGATCATGCCAGCGATCTCGTCGAACACGCCCATGTTTGCGAGATGAACGAGGTGCTGGACGACAGCATGCCGGGGATCAGCGCTTTCCCAGAACAGGATCTTGCCCTTCCAGTCGGGCCACCATGGTGTCCCGGCAAGCATCGTCAGACCCTTCAGGTTGCCACCGAGAAGTACGCCGGATGCACGTCCGCCCTGCAGGGGCTTCCACATCTTGCTACAAGATAGATCGAAGGTGCCGTTCCTCGTTGCCGAGAGAAATCCAGCCTCTGTCAGCGAGTAGTTCGTCCCATCGCACCTACCAAATCCAAACGTCACATCGCACAGCGTGTGAAACGTAACCGCACCCGTCTGCGCCGTCGTGATCAGGGGGAGGATGGCGTTGTCACTGAACCCGAACAGCGCCTTGCCGCTTTCCGCGATGCGCCCGAAATCAACATACGGCAGCATCTGGTGGGCAACATGCCCGCCGATCGACGGGATGATTACGTCGATATCTCCATCGGCGACCAGGTCTGCCAGGTCCGAGGCCCTCTCCTGCGGATGAGCCGACGCGTTCCACCAGATTCCTCCGCAGTGCTTCGAGTCCCGGACCGTAAAGCCGTGGCTCTCCAGGCGTTCGCACCCCTTCCTAAACAGCCCGGTCTTCTCCGCGGAGTCGCAGAAGGCGCCCGAGGGCGAATAGATGCCGATCGTCTTCGCATTGTTGAGCCTCGCTGGCAACTTGCTTGTCATGATGCATTTCTCCTTTTTGAATGATGACCCCTGCTGTCTCGTATCCGTGCAGCGCGTGGACGTTACACATCTGCTCGAACGAGCATGGCTCGAGAACCGCACTCCCGACATCCGCCAGGACCTGCCTGACGCGCCCGGCGAGCGCGTCGTCGTCCAAGTCCCTGGCTAGGTGTAGCCCTTTTCTCTCGTCGTTACTAGGGCACGTCGTGAACCACCCTTCGACAGAGTGCTTCACGCCAAACACACCCTCTTGGCAGTAAGCCGGGCACTTCCCACACTTGGCCGCGCGCATGGTTGCACTGAAGGAGTCCTTGAGACGTACCCTCAGCCCGCCGGCATCGAACCAGTAGAAGCGGCAACCGAAACGGTCTTGGATGACCGGATCACCGAACCGGGTTTTGAGTTGATCGAGGACCATGCTCGTCGGGACGAACTCAGCCAACCACTCCCGCCGGCGAGCCTGCGAGTAGTAGAAGTCGAGCAAGCTCAGATGCACGGGCGACACGGCGTTCCTT
>JAIBBE010000084.1 GCA_019694835.1 Fimbriimonadaceae bacterium
AATGCATTTCGGGGAGAACCAGCTATCTCTGCGTTCGATTGGCATTTCACCGGACTAACCACAGCTCATCCCGAGATTTTTCAACATCAATGAGTTCGGTCCTCCATGTTGTGTTACCAACACTTCAACCTGGCCATGGCTAGATCACGCAGTTTCGGGTCTACTAATACCGACTTGACGCCCTATTCGGACTCGGTTTCCCTCCGGCTCCGTGTCTGAGACACTTAACCTTGCCGGCACTAGTAACTCGCAGGCTCATTCTGCAAAAGGTACGCCATCACACTTGACAGGATTACTCCTGACATGGTGCTCTGACTGTTTGCGGGTCGTGCGATTTCAGGTTCTATTTCACTCCCCTCCCGGGGTTCTTTTCACCTTTCCCTCACGGTACTGGATGCACTATCGGTGACAAGTTGTACTTAGCCTTATCCGGTGGTCCGGACAGATTCACACGGAATTCCTCGTGCTCCGTGCTACTCGGGTACCACCTGAATTCGTTTTGGTTTTGGAATACGGGGCTATCACCCTCTATGGCGGAGCTTTCCAACTCTCTTCTACTAACCAAATATCGATCTTCTTTTCTAAATCTCTCAAACCCAGGGTATTTTCCGGAATCGAAATTCGATTCCCTCTCGTCCCTCGGTTTGGGAGATTTAGTGGTGGCCCCACGACCCCAGAGGGCAAGCCCCCTGGTTTAGGCTGTTCCGCTTTCGCTCGCCGCTACTTACGGAGTCTCTTCGAGTTCTCTTCCTCGGGTTACTTAGATGTTTCAGTTCACCCGGTTCCCTCCTCACACCCTATGGATTCAGATGTGGGTCCGAAGGCATTACCCTCCGGGGGTTTCCCCATTCGGATATCCGCGGATCATCGCTTCTGTGCAGCTCCCCGCGGCGTTTCGCCGCTTACGCGTCCTTCTTCGGCAACTCGTCCCTAGGCATTCATCGCACACCCTGCGTAGCTTAACAATTCGTAGCTTTAACTCGGTGCGTTTAACGCGCGTTCCACTAATCGATATGCAACTGTCAAAGTGCTCTCTCGCAGGCCAGCGAACCTCTTCCGGGGTGCGTCGGCAAGGAGAAATGATACCAGCGGCCCGACACGATGTCAAGACCCCCAACGCCCCGTTCACGCCAATTCAGGCTCATTGAACCTAGGACCCCGCAAAACTTGCCACGGAAAAGGCAGAATGAAAAGGCGGTCACCGGGGTTCTGCCGATACACTAGAAACATGGAAAGAGACCCGGTCGAGCGACGAGAGGCCCACAAGGCATTCTGGCAGTGGTTTCTGGCCAATCGGGACACCGTCTACGACCGACACCACGAGCAAGCGTACTGGGTTGAGATCAATCGGCAGGTCCACCTCGCCGAGCCGGTTCTGTGGGAGGTCATTCCTGCCGCCCAGGGACCGCGTGGGCTGCGTTTCTCGGCGGGCGGGCTCATCCAACACATGGATGCCGTGCTGCGCCTGGCCGCGTCCGCCCCCGAAATCCCGGGCTGGCGCATCCTGACCTTCAAACCAGCCCGGGAAGACACCGATTTCGGTGTCGACGGCAGCGGGCTCTATCCCGACTTGCCGGTCAAGCGCATGGAAGTCCCGTCCACCCTCTTCGAGTGGCGACCGAACGGCGACGGGATCGACATCGCGGTCTATGTGAAGGGAGTCACGCGGGAAAACGCGAAGGCGCACCTCGGCGTGTTCCTGCTCCTGCTCGATGGCCTCCTCGGCGAGTACACGACCATGACGCTGATCAAAAGCGTCGGCATGAACCCGCTCGACGCCGCGCCGCCCGAGGCCCGGCCCCTGCGCGAATTGGCCTCCCTGGCGCGCGCCGGGTTGCCGGTGGCCTGAGCTTCGAGGCAACTCGCGCGAACACCTCCTTGCGAAACGCCTGGGTCTCTTGCTCGCTTCCCCAGCGGTTATCGTCGGTCATCATGCCCTCCAGAGGCGGGCCAAGGGCGTTCAGTAGCCGGAAATCGGCAAATCCTCGGCCGGGGTAGATCCCGCCGGTAACTGCGGATCAACGACACCATTCGCGTTCCCCATCAGCAGGTAGCTGGTCGTGTAGCTTCCGTCGTAACGGAGCAATCCAAAGTTGTTCTCGTCGCGAGCATCGTCTTCCTCAAGCTCGTTCATGGCGTTGTAGTAGAACACGGCATCGGCCCTCGGATGCTGGCAAAGCGCATCGAATGCCGCCACCCGGTGCATCGCTATCGTGTCCTCGTTGCCCCACTTCCAGAGGTCCTGGTTCATCCCCGTGTTCAAGAATGTTGTTCCGTGCTCGGTAATCCAGATTGGCTTCTGAAGAACGGGGGAACCGAACACACCCACGCTCTGCCAGAACTCAATAAACTGGTCGAACAACCACACGACTCGCGCCCGATACTCGTCCCACGAAAGGAGGTAACGGTACTTCACCCGATCATAGTAGATGTGTACGTTGATGATGTCAGCGTGAAGGATGATATCTGGGACTAAAGAGGCAGTGAGCAACCACCCCAGTTCAATTGACCACGGGTTAACCATGTCGTCCGCGTACATCGGGAAGGACATGGCGTGCGAAAGAAATCTTACGTTCGGGAAGTACTCCTTAAGTGCCTGAATGATAACCCCAAGCGATGCTTGATAAGTCTCCTCAATCTTTCCATCAAGAGTTGGGTCACCACCGTTCAGGGGTCGACTCGCTTCGTTAGCTACCTCAACCGCCAATCGATCCGCCGGCCAGCCGTTGTCGTTGAGGATCCGACTAATGATCTGCTTGTAGAGGAAGATCACCGGTGCCTCGTCGGCTGGGGCCCACGTAAAGACGCCTGCATCAAACACTGACTCCCAGTCGCCGTTACTCGGCGGAACCGCCAACGTCAGTAGGATGTTAAAGTCATAGCGGCGGCAACGCTCAATGTGTCGATCAAGTTCAACCCATAGGGGGATTGCAACGAGGCCCGGCCCGCCGGACCCGAGCATACCGACATCTGGATTGAATCGTACCCACCGAAAACCGGCGAACTTGGCTGTCTGAAAACTCCTGTCCTTTCGCAAGATCGGAATGTTTTCGTCCGACTGCGCCGCAAGAACGCCTATTCCACGTATCGCCATTTGATTACCTCTCTTTAGGCTTTCGAAGCCGAATTAGGCCAAGAGAACCAAAAAACAATATCGCAAGCATCCCGGGTTCGGGGGCGATAAGGGTCAGTCGTGAATTCTCAAAGTAATTCACATTGTCATAGAAATACGTATTGTCCGTCCCTGTTAAGCGCAGAGTCGTCGACCCACCGGTCTGATTTGGGAAATTGTAGAGCTGCAGATTATTGATACCTTGAGCGGCAAACAACCCATTGTCCCGCAAGCTAAGTCTAAACAATGGAAGCACTTCATTGTTGAGGATTGTCTTGGTCACACCCGCGAAATTAAAGATCCCGGCATTAAGACCCCATGGCCTGACTGGGCCGTCCCAGGGCTCAGTCCATCCCCCCATGAGCCGCGTCTGCGTACCGAAGTTGGACACCCAAGAGGGAACCCAAGTGATATTGGGGTTATTCGCAAACGTGGCGTTTCTCGTGAACCCAAATCTCTCGCGGATCGTGTCGCTGCCTGGAATCGGAACAGCGGGGTCAAGCGTGGTAGTCCTTCCAAACCCCACCAGAACATTAGCTTGGTTGAATGTTATTGCATGGCCGCTGACGTTCTTTACGAGGATATCGTATTCGTTGGTCCACGCCGAACTGGTTACCTGGTCCTCACTAATCCTCGAATCATCGCCTCCAGCTGCGGAGAAGTAGAATTGAACAGTGCCGCCAAAGATCGGTTGGCCGTATGCGGTTGCCCCGAGAGCAAGTAGTGGAAATATGAGAATCTTCTTCATGGTAGTCTCCATCAACCAATAAACCGACCATAGAATCCGAAATCAATTCTCGGATAAGGATAGGCGTTGTCGTCGTCAGGTGGAATGGCCGTCATTCCCGAAGCGACCGGCGGTGCGGTGCCGTCATTGTCGAAGACGACGTCCGCGAAGTCCCAGGTTGACCAGTCTGTTGATGTGTTCGTCCTGACTCGGTCAGCTCGCCAAAAATTGGCTGTGTCGTTACTATAGTCACGTGGATAGCGACCGAAAAAGTGGGCAACGAGATCGGCGCCAGGATAGATCGCCAGGTAGTAGAGACCCGCAGGAATGATCAACGTGCCGCCGTTACTTGGGTCCGGAGGCACGAATAGTTTGCGGGACTGCACGGCCGTTGGCCGAGTGGTCGATCTTGAAGGTGGCTCCTTCGAGAATCTTCCACGCCTGTGTCGTATTGGTAAACGGAAACATCTGAAAAAGCCCAAACTTCATACGGATGGTCCCGGATTCGTACTCCTGGAGTGGAATGGTCAGTCCATAACACTCGAAATCGTGCATGAAGTTCCAGCGTTGCCAGTATTCTTGCTGCGGTGGCTCGTCGATGTCGATCTGGTCGATGGTCACAAGATCAGGAGGCGGCGCAGTCGTATCAAGGAAGAGGCTTGGCCGACTTGCTCCCCACGGTTCCGACGAGGAGCAGAGGTACTCGTCGAGGGCGCATCCCGAAAGGGGTACCCGGGTGTAGAAATCGGAGCTTCACCGAAGAGCCGCTCCCACTCTTCGTTACAGAGTCCTCGGAGCCGCGGCGGTGCGCTGCTCAATCCAAGGGGACGAATGCCGGACCCGAGGGCCTGACTCTTGACGACCGTGGTGGGGTCTGCCATCATTCCCCTCCTGAAAGAGGGCCAATGAGCGCAGCCACGGATGAAATCCCGCTAAGGGGTGTCCATAACTTTCTCATGACTAATGATACTGATTATGTCGCCAACCGACACTGTGCGTTTGTGCGCCATTCCTCAATGAATCGCGAAGCCGGTAAAGATACGAGCCCCGTACCGCTGGCGTCCCGCCGGCATCCGCAAGCCCAGCACGAGAGGCAGCCCACTAAAGGGGAGGGATGCCGGCGGGACGCCAGCGGGACGGGTGGCCCCTAAGGATTCTTACCAGGTTTGCCGATCATTTTCTCGGATGCGCTAAACGCGTCCGGAAAGGTGAACCATGATCAATCGAGCCATACAACACTCGCGCGCTCTGCCCCTCCAGTTCTGGAATGGCCTCGCGGGCAAGGGGACTGCCCCCAAAGCCGTGGCGGCCAAACCGATTCCGGCGAGCGGCGTACCCACGAAGACCCCTGGGGTCAGCATCAACCTGACCCCCGCCACCGGAAAGCCCGTCCGCGACGTTGGACGACTCGGCTCCGAGAATACATTCGAGGCCCTGAAGAAGGCCTACGGCAGCGTCGCCGGTGAAGATGGCTACCGCAAGGATCTCGACTTCGACCAAGACGGCGAAATCGGCATCGGCGACTACGCCATCTTCTCCGCCAACTACAAAGGTCCCGATAAGGCACCTGAGAAGGCACCCGACGAGCTAGACCTCCTTCGTGCGGCATACAACACGTCGACCGGAGACAAGGGCTACGACAAGCGGGTGGACTTCAACCAAGATGGGTCGGTCGACATCGCTGACTACGCGATCCTCTCCGATCGTCGCGGTCGAGAGGCGGCCAAGGCTCGGGAGTTCGAGGCTTTCAAGGCCGCGTACGGTTCGACCGATGGAGACAAGAACTTCGACAAGAAGTGGGACCTGGACGGTGACGGCGAAGTCGGAATCGGCGATTACGCGATCTACTCTGCCAAATACGCCTAGAGTCCTTTCGCCTCAGCCCAATGTACTTTCGCCGTCCCGGCTAATCCGGAATGGGAATTTTCGCCGTCTCGGCGAATCCCCCATACAATGCAGTGCGCCTCTCCTGCCGATGGCAAGAGAGGCGCTGATGTTGATCTCAATCCCCAAATGGACGCCCAGGTTTCCCAGGCTTCTAATTGCCATGGGGAATCGCCGAGAGGCGAAAGTACTTTTCCGGAGATTCGCCGGGACGGCGAAGGTACTTTGGGCTAGTCTTGGTTGGCGCGGGCCGATTCGTCTGACCACCACTGCGTGCCGGTGCTCGAGTCGTTGGGCTTCTGCTTAACGGTCACCGGCTTTGGCACCGCGACCGTCGGCTCGGGGGCTACTGCTTTCTCGCCTGGCTTTGCCATGGTCGTCGTGCCACCGACGACATTTGACAGATTGGCTTTCATCTGGTCCTTGATGTTCTTATCGGTCGCGGGGGTGCCTTCGGGGACCGAAGCATGATCGTGGTCGTCCTTAGGTGCTTGCGGTGCAATGAGCCCCATCTGGGCCAGATTGATAAACACCACCACCAGCACGAGACCACCGAGGGCGGACAGAAGGAGAACCGGGGTTTTTCGCTTTTTCATCGAGAATCCTAGGATATGATGCGATTAGTGTATCCGAGATGCAGGAAACGGGCCAAGGACGGCCTATGATCACGGTTGCGATCGATGCCCGCCTTGCCGCCGGATCGCATACTGGGGATTCGACCTACTGGAGCGGGCTCCTTTACGGCCTATCCCGAATCGCGCCCGACGCTCGGTTCCTGCTCTTTTCCAACGCCGAACGCCCCGCAGAGATTCCCGCCTCTGACGCTTTTCACTGGGTTCGAGTTCCGGCGAGGTCGAATCGGTGGTGGAGTTTGGTTGCCTTCCCTCTCGCCGCGCGCCGAATGGGGGCTCGGGCGATCCACACGCAGTACAACTTGAGCCCCCTGGCAGGCCAGCGCGGCATCACGACGATTCACGACGTGTCGTTCTTCATCGGTCCGCAGTGGTTCAAGCCGAAGGACCTGTTCCTGCTTCGCCGTTTCGTTCCAGCCTCGGCCCGGCGCGCGGCACGGGTGATCACGGTTTCGGAGACCTCGCTGAGCGAGATTGAGAAGTTCATCCCCGCCGCACGAGGCAAAGTCACTGTTACCCCCCTCGCGCTCAGTCCCCTGCTCGAAACAATCCCGCGACCCGAGGCAAAGAAGATCGTTGAATCCGAGACCAACCTTCGCGGACCCTTCCTCCTCACCGTCGGTACCCAGTGGCCGAGAAAGAACATGGCGCTCGCGATCAACGCCGCTTCCTTAGTGCCGCACCCGTTAGCAGTAACAGGTAAACGGAGCGCGGACTTCAGTCCGCCTTCGGACCCCGGACTTCAGTCCGCAGCTATCCACTCCACCGGCTACGTGTCGAACCGGGTGCTCAGCGCCCTTTACGCCGCCGCCGATCTCTACCTGGCACCCAGCTTTCACGAAGGCTTCGGCCTCACCCTCCTCGAAGCATTCGCCAGCGATTGCCCCGTCATTTGCAGTTCCGGCGGAGCGATGCCTGAGGTCGCGGGCAACGCGGCATTCGTCGAGCAAAGCTGGGAGCCGGACGTTTGGGCACGATCCATCAAGGCTCTGCTGTCCGATTCCGGTAAATTAGACCAAATGCGAAGGTTGGGGAAGGAACGGGTGGCCCAGTTCGACTGGCGCGAGACCGCAAGACGAACGTTCGACGTGTACCAGGAGGTTTCCCGATGATCGATCCCAAGTTTCTCAGCGTGTTGGCTTGCCCGCGCTGTGACTCGCGACCGCCGCTGAAGCAGGAAGGCGAACGCCTCGTCTGCACCGTCTGCGCCGCCGCCTATCCCATTGTCAACGGCATCCCCCATCTGCTTGTCGAGGAAGCCATCCTGCCCGAAAGCGAAGGAGCCCATGCGCCAGCAGAATCTTAAGGTCATCGTCCTGCACGGCCCGAACCTGAACCTGACCGGCTTTCGCGAGCCGGATCTCTATGGCAAGAAGCCGCTTGAGGAAATCGACGCCGACATCCAAGCCGCCGCCAGCAAGCTCGGGATGGAAGTTCGAATCCTGCAGTCGAACCACGAAGGTGTACTGATCGACACGATCCAGGAGCACCGGAAGTGGGCCGACGCCATCGTCATCAACCCGGGTGGGCTGACTCATTACTCGATCGCCCTTCGCGACGCCCTCATCAGCGTCCGCATTCCGGTCGTGGAGGTGCACCTCAGCAACGTCCACGGGCGCGAAGAGTTCCGGCGGCATTCCGTGATCGCCCCTGTCACAGTCGGCCAGATCGTGGGATTTGGCGGCTACGGCTACGTCCTGGCTCTCGAAGCCATCCTCAACCTGCAGACGGAGGTCATATGAACCCAATCGAACGACTTCGAGCGCGAATGAGCGAGCACGACATCCCCGCGCTGCTCGTGAATGACATCGGCAACGTGCAGTGGATGACTGGCTTTACCGGCTCGTTCGGCTTCGTGTTGCTGACGCCGACCGGTGGTTGTTTCCTTACCGATGCGCGCTACACCATCCAGGCCGCTGAGCAGGTCAAGGACCTGGAAGTCGTGAGCTACGCCTCGCCCAAGAAGGTCGAGGAAGTTCTCGCTGAGCAGGCGGCGACCCTCGGTGTGAATGTTCTACGCTTCGAGCCGTCGACGACCTACCTGACTCTCGAACGATGGAAGAACAGCATGGCGGGGATCGAGTTCATCGCCGCCCCGGAGACGCTGATCCAGTCCCTGCGGATGATCAAGACCGCCGAGGAAGCAGAGAAAGTTCAGGCCGCCTGCAAGCTCGCTGATGCCTGCTTGCATCATGTCGTTCGGCTCCTACAGCCCGGAGTCAGCGAATCCGATATCGGGCTCGAGATCGAGTTCTTCTTCCGCCGCAATAAGGCCGATGTTGGCTTTTCGCCCATCGTCGCCAGCGGCCCGAACAGCGCGCGACCGCACCACCGGGCCGGTGAGCGGAAGCTCGAACGGGGGGACTTCGTTACCCTCGACCTAGGCTGTACCCTCGACGGCTACAACAGCGACATCACCAGAACTTTCGTTATCGGCGAAGCCTCGGACCGGCATCGCGAGGTGTATAACCAGGTCCTCAAGGCCGAAGTCGAGACCTGCGCGATGATGGTGCCGGGTGCGAATGGCAAGGACGTGGACGCTCGAGCTCGCGAGATCCTGGACGAGAAGGACATGGCTCAGTACTTCGGCCACAGCCTCGGCCACGGCCTCGGCCGGTCGGTGCACGACTTTGGTCGCCTGCACATGTCCACCGATCAGCCGATCGAGACCGGTCAGATTTGGACCATCGAACCCGGCGTGTACATCGAGGGCTTCGGCGGGGTGCGGATCGAGGACGATGTGCTGGTTACCGATGGTGAGCCTCGGATTTTGACGAACTATCCAAAGGAATTGATGATTCTTTAGTCGTTGTTGCTGGTTATGGAATACGCAGCACAAATTGGTAGCCTCACGTCGAGAACCACCGGCTAAAGTAATGGCATGTTGAGACTGCCTCTTCTCTGTCTGACTGCCATGTGTATGGTGTTCGGTTGCTCTCGCGGCGCAATTGGTGGCGGTCCGAAAACGGGAAACCGTGCGGATGCGCTCGCGGCGTTTGCCGCTGATGTCGAACCCGAAGCCCAAACCCTGCTCGATAAGACGATCTACGCATCGCCAATGCCGATCACATGGAAAGCAGCTCCTTTGTTCGGTATGCAGGAAAGTGCGAATCCGATGTCGACCGACAATCCTTATGTTCGCCAAGATCGAGTTTTGCGACAAGGCACCCTGCCCGATGGTGCAGAGGTCACTGTCGAGGGCATGTACTCCTACAAAACAAAGAGAATCATCTCCGTTAACCTCATTATCGACTATGAAGAGACAGCACCCAAGAAGACAATAGGTAACACGCCTATCGATGCTGGATTGCTCAATAGCGTCAAACTCTCGCCAACCTTGGTCACCGCCCTCCTCGCTGGATTGGGGAAGGGTTCGATGAGTGGTTCGCAACCGATTACATATCAAGCTGCAACAGAGATTGGCGGAAAGCAGTTCGAAGCAACAACTGCCGTCCAGCGCGGCAAGCCGCTCCGATTGGAACTGACTTGTATGTATTATCGGTGAGTCGTGGGTAGTGAGTCCGGAAATCCCTCACGGAGTGAGGGGACGCTCGCCGCTACGAAGGAGCGCGCGGGCCAGGGGAGTAATTCCCAGGGCAATCTCCACGCGCAACTCATCACTCACCACTCGACTCAATCGTCGCCTTCATCGCGATCGACTCTGGTCCCTTAGGAACTTTCGCTTCAAGGACCCCGCGTATCGTCTTCAACGTGCCGTCAGGCTGGTACTTCAGAACGATGCTCAGCGATCCGCGATAAGAAGTTCGTGCCGTGTTATCGAGAACAAACTCAGCATTACCTTCCACAATTGCATAACGAAACTGGGCGTCTCGGCCCGCTTGCGTCATCTTAAACGTGCCGTCAATCTTCTCAAACCCGCCCTTTCCGTCCATGATCGCGGGAGGGTACATTTGCTCAAGCCAACATCGAAGGTCTTTTGCTTTGAGCTGACGGGCTTCAACAGGATATGCAAGCGACTTGCGCATGACCTCCGACATCGGAACTGCTTCAACGACGGGAGTCCGGTAGTGATTGAGTCGATTCGACTCGAACGTGAGATAGATGCGCACGCCGTCCTTAACCTCGGGCAAATGTAAGGTTGGCTTAGACTTTGTTTCGATGGTCGGTAGTTTAAGGCCCTTGAGCAAGTCATCAAGCTGCCTCTTGAAGTCGCGACCCTGCGCATCGGGGTCGAACTGGAAGTACGGTGGCTGAACAAAGGGCACACCGCCTCGCAAAACTTTGCCATTTTCGTCCAGTACGACCAGCGCGATGTTGATATGCTGGCCGCCAAGCTTGGCTTCGTCATGAACCTTCTTCACCGACGGCGGCATGTCTTGCACCGTTCGTCCGCTCCACCACGTGACGATGAATGGGCGCAGGGCTTCAATCGATTCCGGCCAAGCGAGAGAACTCCCTCGCACGTGATCCATATTGGCTCACGTGTGGCCCGAGAAGAAGTTTGTCCCTGCGGTGATGTTCGTATTGAGGATCAGCAGCACAGGCCGCTTCTCCTTCTTTGCCCGCGCTTTTGCCTCGTCCAGGCTCATCGCCCAGTCAAGCGAGTAGAATCCCAGGCTCTTTGCCGTGGGTTTCGCGGCATCAAATCGCTCCAAAATGCGGGTGACCTTTGCTTCCGGGCCCTGGAGCAGGGCCGTGAGGATCGAGATCGCTGCGAGGGTTGTCATGGTCCTACCTTAGCTGTCGCATATTTGAATTTCATGAGCACTCTGGATTTTCATACTGGGAATGCTACCGTGATGTAATATCTTCTTGTTATGGCTTGGTTCACCGCCGACGCGATCGAGTTCTTCAGGGAACTCGAACTCAACAACAACAAGGACTGGTTCGTCACGAACAAGCCGCGCTATGAGACCTCCGTAAAGAAGCCGATGGAGGCGTTTGCCGCTGCGATGCTCGAACGGATGCAGGCGGTCGATCCCGAGATCGCCATGACGCCACAGCAGGCAGTGTTCCGGATCTATCGCGACACGCGGTTCAGCAAGGATAAGACGCCCTACAAGACCAATGCGGGTCTTGCCATCACGCGTGGCGGCAAACACAATCCTTCGACCCCCGGCCTCTACTTTCACATCGACGCCCGCGAAGTCGGCATCGCGAGCGGGTGCTATTCTCTGGAAGCGGCTCCGCTCCGCGCGATCCGGCAAGCGATTGTGGATCATGCGACCGAGTTTGAGAGGTTGGTGACCGACCCGGAGTTTGTCGCGAAGTTCGGCACCATCCGGGGTGACCAAAACAAGATCCTCCCGCCAGAGTTCAAGGAGGCCGCCAAGTCTCAGCCGCTCTTAGCGAACAAGCAGTTTTACTATTGGGCCTCCCTTGCTCCGGAATCCCTGCAAGAGCCCAATCTCCCGGATCTCGTCATGTCTTACCTCTCGACCGCCGGTCCGCTGAACGACTTCTTCGTACGTGCCATGGGTCAAACCTAGTTTATTAGCGGAAACCGACTGCCAGGGCTAGTGCTTTGCCGGTCGGAGTTAAGGTGAGGACGCCATCTTCGTAGAGCACCAGTCCGCCCTGTTGCGCCTTGGCAACGATCCAGGCGGCCCGGTCTATGGGCCAACCGAGCTCCTGCTCAAGGTGCAATAACGTACTTTCCTGGGCTTCTTCCGGCGTATTTTCGTGGACGGAAAGGTGGACGACGAGCATCTCGGTAGCGAATTGCGTCTTTTGCATCCGTCGCTTGAGCGTTTGCGCCACGAGTCCCTGGCTCGGAGAGATAAGCAGAGTGATGAGAAATACTCCACCCAAGGAGGTGGCGATCATGCCGCTAATAGAGACATTCCAGTAGACTGCAAGCAGGTATCCGATCAACGAGGATCCTGCCCCGATCGCAACCGAGAGACCTAAGAGTAAGGGTAACCGCTTGGTCAGGAGAGAAGCGGTCACAGGCGGCACGATGATAAGAGCGACCGAGAGAATGGCCCCAACCGCGCTAAACGCCCCGACGGTAGTGACCGCAACAAGGCTCATGAGAAGGTAGTGAAGGACGCCAGGAAGGAACCCAAGCGCTGATGCGAGCCCGGCATCGAAGGTCGACAGCTTGAGCTCTTTGTAAAGGAGCGTAAGAAAACCCGCATTGACAATCGCCAGTCCGCTTAGTACCCAGAGCGATTGCGGCCCCAGGTCCCGACCACCCACGATGAGAGTATCGAACGGTGCAAAGGCAATCTCGCCATATAACACCGCGTCAGTATCGATGTGAACATTGGCAAAGTACTTCGACACCACGAGCACGCCAAGGGCGAATAGTGCCGGAAAGACAAGACCTATTGCGGCATCCTGCTTGACGCGTTTGCTCTTGGTCAGGGCTTCGACAAGTGCTACGGTTAACAGACCGGCTGCTGTCGCACCCAGGAATCCGACAAAGATGTTCGGACCCCTCGCCAGAACATAGCCTGCAACCAAACCGGGAAGGATGGCGTGACTAATGGCGTCTGCCATCATCGCCATCCTGCGCAACACCAGGAAGACGCCGACGAGGGCGCACGACACGCCAGCGGCGACGGCCACGAGCGCAATCTGCAGAGAGCTGCTCACGTCGGCAACACCAACTTTCTTCGTCGTCTCCGTGTCCACTGCCAAATCAAGCCCTGAGCGGACCCGAACAGCAAGGAGACAACCACGAGAATAGCTAAGCAAATGACGATCGCAGGGCCGGTGGGAATTCCCTTCTCTAACACGCTCACTACTGCGCCAACTAGTCCCGCGGTCGCACCGATAAGCGCTGCGTAGACCACCATATGAGAAAGTGAGTTGGTCCATTGCCTCGCCGCAGATGCAGGAGCGACGAGCATGGCCGACATGAGGATAACTCCGACGGTATTCAAGCCGATGACGATGGAAACGACAAGAAGCCCGGTTAACAGTGTTCCCAATGCGTGAGTTTTCATTCCTATCGATTCAGCGAACTCGGCATCGAAGGCAAGCAGTTTGAACTCCTTGAACATCAAGACTGTAACGGCAAGGGCACCACCGCCGATGATCGACATCGTCGTGACCTGCTCCGCGACAAGCGCCGCTGCCTGTCCGAAGAGAAATTTGTCCAGTCCTGCCTGATTCGCGTCGTTACCCTTCTGAATAACGGTGAGCAGGACAATCCCTAGCCCGAAAAAGACGGTGAGAATGATGCCGAGGGCTGAGCCTGGATCGATTCGGGTCCGTCTCGTGATCTGCAGAATCGCCAGCATGCCAATCCAGCCGGCCGCAGCCGCACCGAGCATCAGCGTTATCGATGCTTTTGATCCAGTAATCATGTACGCCAGGCACACCCCCGGCAGAGCCGCGTGTGAGAGGGCGTCTCCCATAAGCCCCTGCTTTCGCAATACTGCGAAGCAACCAAGAACCCCGCTTACGACACCTAAGACAACCGAGCCCAGTGCCACATTTCGAAGCGTATAATCATTAACGATATCGTAGAGTAGGCTCATCGGTCAAGAAAGGCGATCTTGCCGCCATACGTCTTCTGGAGATTCTCGTGAGTGAAAACCTCACCTATTGACCCTGAGGCAATGATCCGTACATTCAGAAGGATGACACGGTCGAAGTAGGTCGGTACTGTTTCAAGGTCATGATGAACCACGACGACGGTCTTACCCGCATCACGCAACGCTTGGAGAATGGCCACGATGGCAAGTTCTGTCGTGGCATCAACCCCGGCGAATGGTTCATCCATAAAGTAGAGTCGGGCGTTTTGGGCGAGGGCTCGAGCGAGAAACACGCGTTGCTGCTGCCCGCCGGATAGTTGACTGATTTGTCGCTTGGCGTAGTCCGTCATGCCGACCTGTTCAAGACAGTCCATTGCAGTCTGTCTTTCGCTTCGACCCGGTCTCTTGAACCAACCCAGATGTCCATAGAGCCCCATCATGACGACGTCGAGGGCATCGGTCGGAAAGTCCCAGTCGACGCTGCCTCGTTGAGGCACGTAGCCAACTGCTTTCCGGTTTCGTCCGTACGGTTCCCCAAAGACTCTTATCGTTCCTGCTGCGGACGGGACTAGACCAAGTATCGTCTTGATGAGCGTACTCTTCCCCGCCCCGTTCGGCCCGACAATAGCGGTCAATGAACCTGCCGGAATGTCGAGATCAACATCCCAGAGAACGGGCTTCTCTTCGTAGGCGACGGTGAGGTCGCGGACGAAAACGGCGGGCTGGGTCACGGGCGACCTCGTATCACTTGAGAGCCCCGACAATGGTGTCAATATTATGCCTTACCATGCCGATATAGGTGCCTTCCGGCGTGCCGTCTTTCCCCATCGCGTCGGAGAACAACTGGCCGCCTATCTTGACCTGCCAACCCCGCGATTTGATGGCCTGCTGCAAGGCTTCTATCGTAGCCGGTGGGACACTGCTCTCGACGAAGATCGCCTTAACCTTCCGTCGCGCAATCGTCTCCGCAATGGACCGAAGTGATCCAGCAGCCGCTTCAGTTGCTGTACTGGTTCCTTGGATGCCGATGACTTCAAATCCATACTGACGCCCGAAATAGCCGAAGGCATCATGTGCGGTAACAAGGACGCGTTGGTCTTCGGGGACTTTTTCAGATTCGGCTTGAACATACTGGTGTAGCTCGTCTAGCTTTTCGAGATATACCTTGCTGTTCTTTTCAAACTCGGCTCGCAGTTCAGGACGTGCCTTTATGAGACCGTCTCTCATTGTCTCAACTGCGTGTTTCCAAAGCGTAACATCGAACCACACATGCGGATCAAACTTGCCGTGAAACTCTGGCGGTTCGCGTAGTTTACTCACAGGAATACCCTCGCTCACTGAATACGTTGGAACGCCTCTTCCCGCCATCTTAACGAAAATGTCTGTCATCCGTCCTTCGAGTTCAAGCCCGCCATAGAACACTATGTCTGCGCTCTCTAGCTTCTGAACATCACCCGCGGTCGCACGGTAGAGGTGGGGATCAACGCCGGGACCCATAAGACCGATCGACTCCACATGCTCGCCTCCAACTTCAGCAACCGCGTCGCGGATCATGCCAACGGTCGAGACGACCTTTAGCTTGCCGTTCGAGCTCTTGTTACCCGCTGGCCCGCAGCCAAAGACCAAAATCAGAGCAGCAAAACAGATGAACAATCGATAGAGCATGAGATTAGAACCTTACGGAGTAGCCAACTCCGATGAAGAAGTCGGGGGCGTTGGGGGTCAGGCCGAATCCGTAGTGAAGGTCGAACTGTGTATTGGGATTGGGCTGGTACGCAAATCCGCTATGCAGCAGTTGCATGGGCGAGTTCCTTCGCTCAAGCTGCAGGACATGCTCAACGAACATCCCGAGCCGATCGCGAAGAGGAATGCCGAGAGAGATCGTGTGCTGGAGGGGAGTCCGCCGCTCACCATCCTCCTCGGTCGAGAGTACGAAGACCATCCCGCTCAAGCTTAGTCCGCCGGACAGGCCACGGCTCCATACGAACTTCAACTCTGGGGAAGCAACTTCGGAACGAACTCCCAGCTGGCCAATCGGCCACGTAACCGCCGGAATCAGCGCGAACTGAGTGCCGTCTCGAGTTTGTCCCTGGACTTTTACCCCGATGTAAAGGTCGCCGAAGCCCTTGGTGTCTTCGCTCCATGTGTAATTTGGGAGTCCGAGCCGTAGCTCGAACTGTGGGCCGACGCCGTATCGAAGCAGGCCCTCAGGGAATCGCCAGGTCTTGTCTTCCCACGTCGACCCACTCTCGATTTGCACCATCCCAACCGGCACCACGACACTGCTCTCGGTGAAGTCGGGCTTGTCTGTGACAATGGGTTCCTGCTGGGCAACCCACGGCAGCCAAGGCCAGGGACTCATGATCAAGCAGAGCAATGTATCAACCATAAAAGTTAGTATAGACTAAATATAGTCCACTTGGGTTATACTTGTCAAGGGTATGAGGCAAAAGACCGAGCGTGAGCCTACCAATCGATTCGTCCGCACCCGTGACGACCACGCCAAGGAGATCGCGGCGGACTATGTCGAGCTCATTCAGGATTTGATCGGCAGGCTCGGCGAGGCTCGTGCAGCGGACATTGCCGCTCAGTTAGGGGTCAGCCACGTGACAGTCACCAAGACCATTCAGCGCCTCCAGCGTGACGGACTGGTCACGAGCCTGCCCTACCGAAGCGTCTTCCTCACGGAGGCCGGGCGTGAGCTCGCGGCAAGTATGAAGATCAAGCACCAACTCGTGCTGGACTTTCTGCTTGCGTTGGGGGTACCGCCGGATGAGGCGGAGACAGACGCCGAGGGCATTGAGCACCATGTCAGCGACGCGACCCTCGACGCGATGGCGCGATTTCTGAAAGCTCGACCCTAGTCGAACAGATTCGCGGCGAAGTCCGCAGGATTGAAGTCCCGCAAATCCTCCGCCTTCTCCCCAATCCCAATCAGTTTGATCGGCACCCGAAGCCGTTCATAGACGCCAATAAGCGCACCGCCACGAGCAGTGCCGTCCAATTTGGTCAGCACGAGGCCGGTGACGCCTGCCGCCTTCGTGAACTCCTCGGCTTGGCGAATCGCGTTCTGACCGGTATTCGCATCGAGAACGAGGAGAACTTCGTCGGCGGGACGACCGAGGCCCTTTTCGACGACGCGGGCGACCTTTTGCAGTTCGGCCATCAGGTTGTCTTTGCTATGCTGGCGACCAGCGGTATCGGCAAGCACGATGTCGCAACCTCGGGCTTTCGCAGCCTGAATGGCATCGAAGATGACGGCGGCGGAGTCGGACCCGGGCTGAGTTCGGACGATCTCGGCACCCGTGCGCTGCGCCCAAATCTCGAGTTGTTCGATTGCTGCGGCACGGAAGGTATCGCCAGCGGCGAGCATAACCTTCTTGCCCTGATGTCGAAAGCGTTGGGCGAGCTTGGCGATGGTGGTCGTCTTCCCTACTCCGTTCACTCCAACGAAGAGGTACACCGTCGGCGAAGCCGGCGCGGTGGCAAGGGCACTGGCTTGGACCTGCGTAAAGCGGCTCGAGATCGCGAGCTTTAGGCGCTCCTTCATGGCTGCTGGGTCGGTGATCTTCTCCACCCGCACCGCTTTCCGAAGCTCCTCCAGAATTTCGCCGGTTGTCTGGATATGGGTGTCGGCCTGAAGCAGCGCTTCCTCGAGTTCATCGTAAAGGGCATCATCGATCACCCCTCGACCGAACATCCGGTCGATCTTCTGCATCAGACGCTTGAACACGGAAACAGTATGGCGCCGGAGGCCCTCTTTCGTTGAAGCGAGGGACCTCCGTCGTGATCACTTGCGTCGAAGACGCGTGCCCAGCAGCGTGCCAAGCCCACCCAACAACAGGACGATCGAGCCGGGCTCGGGAACCGTTGTCGCGGTCACTACTCGAACTTGGTCCACGCGGTTGAAGGTGGTGAACTTGAAGTCAAGCTGCTTGGAGTCCGCAGACAACCTCACCCACTCTGTACCGCCGAGCTCCAAGTTTCGAGCACTGTAGCCGGTTGGGTAGGTGACCACCGGGGAGCCGACGGGGTCACTGGCATCGAGCCCAGTCTGGGTAACGATCAGGCCGAGGATGGGTTGGGCAAATACGATTGAGCCTTCGTAGACCATCGATCCGTCAACGCCAACCTTGTCGGCGGAGAGAAAGTACATGTCAACCCACGTTCCGGCGGCGACCGTTGGTGGCCCGGCTGGGAGATCGGAGAACGAGTCGTAAGTTCCCGGCGCCACGATGTCGACGGCAAGATCGTCCGCCAAGACCGCGCCGACGTGTTCATCGAAGAGCGTCACGACCGTGTCGGATTCGAGATCGCCTTGACCGATCGAGGCCGGTGGCGTGGCCAGGTAGTTAACGCTGGACGTCGTCGTGATCACCTGGGCCCGGCCGAGAGCCGTGCCGAGCAAGAGGGTGAGGCAAAGAGTGGCAAGTTTGCTTTTCATGGTTTATTCGTCCCCCGAAAATAGGGGCCTCCTTTCGAAGTGAATGCGATCCGGCCAATGACGGATCTGCTGGCGGGGACGGTCGATGTCGATCGAAGGATCAGTGCGGAAACCGGAACCCGGGAAGAGTCCCGGGAACACTCGGGCCAAAAGTCCCGAGGCGCCGCCTTGCAACGGGGAGTCTCGCGGGGGCGTACTTGAAGTCGGATCAGATAAACTGGTGGGACCACGGAGCCAGGTTCAATTCAGCATCACCGCGATCCAAGGAGGAGTCTAGATTTGTCTGCAACCACGGTCGGAACCCCACCTGCGAAGAAAAAGCCGCTTCACCATCAGCTGATCACTGACATCATCATTTTCGCCCCCGTGGCCGCCATTCCGGCCGCCATTGTGGATCTGGTCATGAACCAGCCAGTTGGCTGGGTGAGTTGGCTGATCTTTGGTGCCACTGCGTTGACGTTCGCTGTCGTCGGTGCGAAGATGAGAACGCTCGGCATTTCGCTCGGATTCCACCGTCAGGGAACGCATCCGTCCTACCAGACCAAGAAGTGGCTTCGCGGATTCTTCTTTATGCTGGGGTGCACGACAGCCCAAGGCAAGATGATCAACTGGCTCTCGGATCATCACCACCATCACATCCATTCCGACGACGACGAAGATCTTCACAGCCCTCGCCACGGGTTCTGGCATGCGTACATTGGCTGGCTTCGCGGACTCCTGTTTGATCGGAAGACCTATCCGATCTTCGAGAAGGATCCGCAGATCATGTTCTACAGCCGAACCTTCTTCGTGTGGCTGGCCTTAGGTCTGCTCTTCCCCGCCGCCGTTGGCTGGGCGACCGGATTTGGATTCTATCGGGGCCTGCTTTGGGGCGGCGGCATTGGGATGTTCCTGGCCAATTACGTCACGTACTGGGTCAATGCGGGCTGCCATATGTTCGGGAAGCGCGACTTCAGCACCAACGATTTGAGTACGAACTTCTGGCTCGACGGCTTCTGGGGACACAAACTGAGCTGGATTTTCGCGTACCTCTCGTGGGGCGAGACCAACCACAACAACCACCACGCCCGCGCGATTTCGGCCAATCACGGCATGTTCAAGGGCCAATTTGACCCGTCGGCGAACCTGCTTCGAATTCTGGAGAAGATCGGGTGGGTCTGGAACGTGCAGTGGACAACTCCCGAACAGGCCATGCAGCTTCAAAAAGAACTGGAAATGACTCCCGAGGAGCGGAAGGCCTACGCGCTGGAGAAGCACCGGGCGGCTCAAGCGGCCAAGGAAGAGGAAGCCGAGCCTGTAAGTATCTGAGGAACACCAATGTACTTTCGCCGTCCCGGCGATCTCCGGATGCGTAACCTAGGTCGCGACATTCGGTGTTGCATCCCCTTCCGCCTTATTTCGAGGCGGCGAAAGTACGTCGTTACGGGTTCTGAGCCATCGCTCACCTAGATGAGTGCATCGCGCTGATTGCCGAGACGGCGAAAGTACATTCCTGCGGGTTCTGTGCCACCGCTGACCTAGACGAGTGCATCGCGCTGATCGCCGAGACGGCGAAAGTACATTACCGCGGGCGACGATGTCGAGCCGAGGATAGAATGACGACGTGCAAGACGGGCTCGACGGCTGGATTCAGGCCTTCCTCGATCACCTAACGGCGACGCGGTCACCGCATACCGTGCGAAGTTACGGGGCCGACCTCGCGCAGTACGCGGCGGTTGCAGAGAAGCAAGGTGAGAGTGGCCTTACGACCGAGGCGATGCGCAGGTTCCTCCGGGAATATGGCAAGACCCCGGTTACTCGCGCCCGCAAGCTCTCAACACTTCGCTCGTTCGTCAAGTTTCTCCGCCGACTCGGCAAAATCGAGTCCGATCCGACCGAGGCTCTGGAAGCTCCGATTCGGCGCCGTCGGCTTCCCAAGGCGCTCAGCCAGCATCAGGCCGAGTCTCTTCTCGACCAGGCCGACATAGGGAGAACCCCCCTCCGCGACCGGGCCCTCCTTGAGCTCATGTACGCGGCCGGATTGCGGGCGAGCGAAGTCGTCGGCGTCAACCTCAGCGATCTCGATATGAAAGAGCGAACCCTTCGCGTCTTCGGCAAAGGCAACAAGGAGCGGATGACTCTGTTCGGCGAGACTTGCCGCGATGCGATTCATCACTACCTCGAACTCGAACGCATCCCAAGTACCGCTGGCGTCCCGCCGGCTTCTCCACTTGGATTGTCTCATAATGCCAGCGATGCGGGGATTGCTGGCGGGACGCCAGCGGTACAGGAGAATGGCCAGCAGATTGCCGGCGGTACGGGGGGAGAGCCTCTGTTTACCAATCCCAAGGGTGGGCGGCTGAGCTCGCGGACGGTGCAAAACGTTGTCCACAAGTGGGCGAGGCAGGTTGGATTACCGCCTGATGTCACTCCCCACACTCTGCGGCACAGCTTCGCCACGCATTTGCTTGACGGCGGGGCGGACCTTAAGTCCGTGCAGCAACTATTGGGTCACGAAAGCCTGGCGACCACGCAGATTTACACCCATATCAGCATTGAGCGGCTGCGGGAGGCGATTCTCAAGGCTCATCCGAAGTCCGCTCCGGATTAGACCGTGACGTCGACCTTCCGACCGAAGCGGCGAAACCACACGCGCACCCGGTTGAACAGGCTCGGCGGGCGGGAATGGCCTTCGATCAGAATCTCGGCGATCTCAGGACAGCGGTCGATCAAATCGGACAAGCCACGTTCGATCGACTCCGGATCATCATCGAACCGGCCGGACCAGCCGCACACGAAGCACTGATGATTCTGCTTAGAATTGAGGGCGGTACACACCGGGCACGACTTCAAGTTGCGAATGCGAAGTCGCCGAAATGCCCCGCTAAGGCCGGGTTTTTCGTGGGTCCAGATGTTTGCCATTGTCGTTCTTGATTCTTGGTTGATTTGCCCTGGGTTTGTAGGGGTGTGGGATTGGACGCCGCATTGCGTCGACATGTTCTGGTTCGCACTGGCAAAGTGCGCCCAAGGTCCCGCCTTGCTCGGAACAACATGGGCGGGCGACCTCTTCCGAAATAGGCAACTCTTAGTTCCGGCAGTGAAGGACCCTGCTGGCCAACGGCGAATACCGGGTTTATGTCACGGACCGGCGACCTAGCCGTGCATGGGAAGCGGGACCCGTCTGCGGACGTCCGCGACTTCCGAATGGTCGCGCACGATTTCGTTGTACAGTGAGTCGCGCTCAATCGGAATGCGCCCCGCCTCGGTGATCATGCGCACCATGTTCTCGTAAGTCAGAGCCTGCGTCTTATTGCCAAACTCGCCTTCGTTGTAGGTGATCTCATACTCATGGACCAGTCCGTCAGCGTCGTCGGCGCCATACCAGAGCGCGGCTTGCGTGACGGGGACGGTGTTCATGATCCAGAAGCTCTTGATGTGGTCGAAGTTGTCGAGCATCAGGCGGCAAAGCGCGATGTTCCGCAGATCGCAATCGGCAGTCGGCTTGGGAATATCGGCCAATTCGGTGTTTTCGGGGTGGAAGCTCAGCGGCGTCATCGTGAGAAAGTGGCCGGTTTCGTCCTGAAGTTCGCGAAGCTGGACGAGGTGGTCAACGCGCTCCTCAATCGTCTCGATGTGCCCGTACAGCATCGTGGCGTACTGCTTGAGACCAAGCTTGGCAGCCGCGCGAGATACCTCTTTCCACTCTTCGCCGTTGAGTTTCTTGCCAAAGAGTTGCTCGTGAACTCGATTGCTGAGGATCTCGATCCCGCCGCCGGGCAGGGAGTCCAGTCCGGCTTCAATAAGGTCAGCGAGTGCGCGCTCGACGCTGACTTTGCCAACCTGCGCGATCTGCACGATCTCGACAGCCGTGAAAGCCTTCACATGCACGCCCGGTCGAGCCTCCTTCACGGTTCGGACCAGATCCAGGTAGTAGTCGTACTTCAGCCGAGGATTGATCCCCGCCACCATGTGAATCTCGGTGATCGGAATGTCTTTGTGCCATTCGAGGCGGCGCTTGACCTCTTCCAAGCTCATCTCGTAGGGTGCCGGTCCACCTTTCTTCGCGTAGAAGCTGCAGAACTTACAGAACTTGTTGCAAATGTTCGTGTAGTTGATGTGCTGGTTTCGGACGAAGTAGGTCTTGCCTCCGTGCCGTCGCTCGCGCACCAAATTGGCCAGGTAGCCGACGCCGGTGAGATTCTTGGTCTTGTAGAGCCGGACACCGTCGTCGAAGCTGAGCCGCTCACCCGCATCAACTTTGCGATAGATGTCCAGGAGGTCGGAACCGACGATTCTTTCAGGTTGGATGGCCATTTCTTACGTTCCCAGCAGGTCCTACGATACCCCGCGAACGAAGTTTCACGAAAAAGTGAAAGTACGGTGATGGATGCCCCAAAGACGCTGGGGCATCCGTTAGGAAGGCCGCCTAAGCGAGTTTGGTCTTGCCCGGAATCGCGACCGGAGAAACGGCGATGGTGGCGTTGAAGTCGAGCCGGTCTGGCATGAGCAGTTCGGTCGAATTCAGGGCCTGCTCCCACGAGACTTCTTGGCCGGTGTACGCCGCCATCCGCCCCATGATGGCCGTCAGCGTGCTTTCGGCCACCTGCCTTGCCTCATTCATGGGCGTACCGCCGCGAATGCTGGTGTACAGGTTCATGTGCTCCAGCATGTAGGGATTCGGACGCTCGCCGTCCCATCGCCAAGCCTTTTCACCCTTGATCCAGTTGTTGCCATCCGAAGTCCCCTTGGTGCCGACAAGCAACTCGGAAACGCGGCTGGCCGTGCCATCTTGCTGGCGGCACATCGAAATCAGCTTGACTCCGCCCTCATACTCGTACTCGGTGGCAAAGTGGTCAAAGATGTGACCATAGGCGGGATCGGTGCGGGCTTGACGACCACCAAGGCTGATGGCCTTCACGGGGTGCTTGCCCATCGCCCAGTTGCAGACGTCCAAGTTGTGGACGTGCTGCTCGACGATGTGGTCGCCCGAACTCCATGCGAAATAGAGCCAGTTGCGGAGCATCCACTCGAGGTCGCTCCAACCGGCTTGACGCGGGTGCATCCAGAGACCGCCCTGGTTCCAATAGGCATAGCAGGCAACTACATCGCCCATTTGGCCGTCTTGAATGCGCTTGATCGCGTCTCGGTATGCGCGATCGTGGCGTCGCTGGGTTCCGGCAACAACCGAGAGCTTCTTCGACTTGGCGATTTCAGAGGCGTCCATGACCATGCGGATTCCCGGCCCGTCAACGGCTACCGGCTTCTCCATGAAGACATGCTTGCCCGCGTCGATGGCCGCCTTGAAATGGATGGGGCGAAAGGCTGGCGGCGTCGTGAGGATCACGACATCAACACCCGATGCCAAGACCTTTTGATAGGCATCGATGCCGACGAAGGTGCGGTCGGCGGTGACCTGAAACTTGTCTTTCAGGTTCTCCTTGAGCGTGTTGATGGAGCCATCCATGTGATCTTTGAAGATGTCTCCCATGGCCCACAGCACCATGCCTTTTTCGGCGTTTGAGTTGTCGATGGCGGCCCCTGTTCCGCGTCCACCACACCCAATAAGGCCGACTTTGATCTTGTCGGACCCTTGGGCGAAGACGCCGGTAGGCAGGAGGACCGTGGCGGTCGCTGCGGAAGCAGCCAAGAAGTCACGTCGAGACAGGCTATCGCTCATGGGTTAAGCATAGCCCACGCGCAAGCGGACAGGGGTGGTTATTTTTGCCTGCCTTTTGGCACTTGCCTACCCTGGCTTGAAGGGGTTCTTACGTTCCTTCAGATTTTCGAGCCAAATTCGTTCCTGTTCGGCGTAAAGCTCAGGTTCAAGTTCGGCGAGACCGTAGAAGCACGCGTGCTCGCGCAAACGTACTGCCCAACCCGCATCGCCATAGCTGTAATGCCACCACTCGTCACGACAATTGGAGAAACCGGCACCAAGCATCGCCTCGACCATCATCGTTCGGTGACGGGCTGCCTCTGGTGCAAGCCCAAGGGAGTAGGTGGGCGCGGCAACGAAGCGATCATAAGGGGCAGAGACGTCAACGACTTCGCCATCTGGCCCGATCAGGTGAACATCAACCGCGCCACCCGTACAATGTCCTGGAGGCGCCTTTCGGTACCACGGAGCGACGAATCGATTCACCTTTCGCCTCAAGTTGGCGTGGGAGATTTCGGGCCAGACCTCCAGGATGCTGGCCGTCATCCATTCGTAGATCCGCTTCTGCCGCTCCAAGGGCCGCCAAGCGTCGATAACGCCGAGCGAATAGCCCTCGGGCAAGGCTCGACAAGCGCGTTCCAACATCTCCGCAACGGTCTGTCGGAGATAGGGAATGACGGATTCACGCAGGATCACTGCGGATGGCGCAAAAGCACTCAGGCTGGCGAGTGGCTCGCCGTTTTCGTGCTCGGGCACGCGATCGAGCAAATGCACCGGTTCCGGCTGCCCCTTGCTCCGGTCCCACTTCGCGTGTCGCATGCCGATGGATTTTACGCATGGAAATCGACATCTCGCTCTCCTGGCATGCTTGTCTGCCGTCGTTGTCAGGATGGTTGTGAATTCGTTGTAGAATGAACTCACTCATGGATCCGATTCGCGAAAGTGAACTGTTGATGACTCGGCGCCAACTGTTTGGGCGCTCGGCCTATGGCTTGGGAACTGTCGCCCTTAGTCGATTGCTGACTGGCGCTGGCCTCCTGAGCGGAATATCGGGGCTTGCAGAGGCCTTTGGTCCTCAGCAGAAGGGCAGACCCGGTGTCGGAGGATTCCCGAACTTCACGCCGAAGGCCAAGAACGTCATCTATTTGTTCATGAACGGCGGTCCGAGCCAGATCGACCTCTGGGACTACAAACCCAAGATGAACGAAGAGTTCGATAAGGACCTGCCCGAGAGAATTCGGCGCGGTCAGCGAATCACCACGATGACCAGCGGCCAGGCTCGTTTCCCAGTGGCCCCCTCGCGCTATAAATTCCAGAAGTACGACAACAACGAGGAAGGCGTCTGGGTCAGTGAACTTCTGCCGCACACCTCGAAGGTGGTCGGCGAGCTGTGCGTTATCCGCTCGATGTGGACCGAGGCCATCAACCATGACCCGGCCGTGACCTACATCCAGACCGGCAGCCAGCTTCCCGGACGCCCCAGCCTGGGTTCTTGGCTCAGCTATGGTCTCGGCAGTGAGAACGAGGACTTGCCGACCTACGTCGTCTTGCACTCCAAGGTGTCTTCGGGCAAGGTCGATCAAGCGCTTTTTTCGCGTCTGTGGGGAACCGGCTTCCTACCGAGCGAGCACCAGGGCGTTTCGCTACGCTCAGCAGGTGACCCTGTCCTCTATCTCAAGGATCCAAATGGCTTGGATCGCACCACCCGCCGCCAGATGCTCGATGACGTGGCTTCGCTCAATCAGCTGCAGCTCGAAGAGTTCGGTGACCCCGAAATCGCGGCCCGCATCGCCCAGTACGAGATGGCCTATCGCCTCCAGACGAGCGTGCCAGACCTTATGGATGTGTCGAAGGAACCCGACGAGGTGTTCGAGCTCTACGGCAAGGACGCACGCGAACCGGGCACTTTCGCCGCGAACTGCCTTCTCGCTCGGAGGTTGGTTGAGCGCGGAGTGCGCTTCATTCAAGTCTTCCATCGAGGTTGGGATCAGCACGGCAACATGGCTGGCGACTTGCCGACTCAGTGCAAAGACGTCGACCAAGCCTGTGCAGCCCTTATCATGGACCTCAAGCGGAAGGGCCTTCTGGACGAGACTCTGGTGATTTGGGGCGGTGAATTCGGTCGAACCGTGTATTGCCAGGGACCCCTAACTCGCGAGAATTACGGTCGGGACCACCACCCCCGTTGCTTTACCATTTGGATGGCCGGTGGAGGTGTCAAGCCGGGCATCGTCTACGGACACACGGACGACTACTCTTACAACATCGTCGACAAGGACGGAAACGCGATTGATCCGTCGGTGGATGAGTTCACACCGGGTGCAGTCCATGTTCATGACCTGCATGCCACGATTCTCAATCAACTGGGAATCGACCACAAGAAGCTCACCTATCGCTATCAGGGCCGGGATTTCCGCCTGACCGATGTTCACGGCCACGTGGTAACTGACTTGTTGAAATAGGTTTCGGCTCAGTCGGTATCATCGGGTTCATGCTCCGTCGGCTGAGGCACTGGAGGGCCTTGTTCTCCATCTACATCCAGGATGGTCTCGCCTACAAAGCGAGCGGTTTCATCTGGGTGCTCACCGACGTTGCCACAGCTGCAACGATGCCTTTGGTGTGGGCGGCTGCTGCCGGAACCGGCACGATCGGCGGATTCGATCGGCAGGGATTCGTTCTTTATTACTTAACGATGCTGCTTATCTCATGCTTCGTCACGTGCCACTACATGTGGGAGATTTCTTGGGAAATTAAGGAGGGATATTTCTCGACCTATTTGGTTCGTCCCATCAGCTACATGCAGTTCATGTTCGTGCGCAATTTCGCTTGGCGCATCGTGCGTACCATGATCTTCTTCCCACTCTTCTTGCTGCTCGTCTATGCTTATGGCGGGTTCTTGGGTGGTTCAACGCTCTACTTGGGGTGGCAGGTTTGGTTAGCGATCTTCTTGGGGCATGTTCTCAGTTTCGTATTCGTGATGGCGATGGGAATGCTGGCCCTGTTTGTTCAAGAAGCCAACGCGATATTTGAGCTCTATTACATCCCGATGCTCTTTCTTTCCGGCAATCTCTTCCCTGTTTCCCTCCTGCCAGATTGGGCGCGCAATCTGTCCGCCCTCTTTCCGTTCTACTACACGACGGGCTTTCCGACTGAACTCGCGATCGGCAGAATTCAACCTGATCAGTGCTACCAGAACATCGCCATTCAGTGCGCATGGATAGGGTTTTCGGTCGTCATGCAGCGCGTACTGTGGGGATTCGGGCTGCGGCACTACACAGGCGTGGGAATGTAACTACTGGGCAAACACTGCGTCGGCACGAACCATCCGACGGCTACCATTCCACGACAATGAACGATGCCATTAGCATGGTATGGCAAAGCGGTAGCCGTCGGATGGTTCGTGCCGACGCAGCCAACTTCCTAGCTTTGGCGAATCGCCGCAGGGCGCAGAATGTCGAGAACCTTGCGTACGTCGTAATTGTAGGATTCCAGCAATGCCCTTGCTTCATCCGCAGTCGCATTCGTCAAATCTCGCACAATCCGAACACATCGCTCTTGGAGTTTGTGATTCTTTGCCTTGACATCGACCATGAGGTTCTCGATGACTTTGCCCGCGAGGACCATCGCCGCGGTACTGATCCGGTTAAGGGCTAGCTTCTGGGCAGTTCCGGCCTTGAGTCGCGTCGACCCAGTCAGAATCTCTGCACCGGTTTCGAGAACGATCGTATGGTCACAAACATCGAGGAGTGGGCCGACTTTCGAATTCGAAATGCCAATCGTATACACACCTTTGGCCCGCGCATGACGCACCGCAGCAACGACGAATGGCGTGCGGCCGCTGGCGGCAAGGCCAATCACGACATCCTTGCGGGACAGGTGAAGATCGTTGATCGCCGCGATGGCGGCGTGCTCGTCGTCCTCGACATTTTCATGTGCTTGTTCGACCGCGAACAGTCCACCCGCCATGATCGCGACGAACCGCTCGGGATCGGTGCCAAAGGTCGGAGGCATCTCGGCGGCGTCCGAAAAGGCGATACGTCCACTCGTTCCCGCACCAACGTATACCGTTCTTCCGCCCGCGAGATAGGCCTCACACACTTTCTCGGCCGCAAATGCAAGCTGTTCTTCGGCCAGGTTGAGCGCGCGGAGCACGATCTGCTCCTCTTCATTCATCAGCCGCACAATATCGCGGGTAGACATCTTGTCGAGACCGAATGATCGGGGATTTCTTGCTTCAGTGCTCATCGTAGAGTCGGCGGGCGAGCTTCACCGCACCCGAAACGGGGGGTTCGCGAAGCCTGTCTATTATGAACCGACGCGCCGGAGCGTCGCCGAGTTCGGGGTTGACCAGAATTCCAGCGGATGCCTTCAGTGCATTGTCGAATTCCTTCTGGAACACCTTCGACGCCTTCCAAAGTCCGCCCGCCAGGGCGATGCGGGGCTGTTCGATGTCGGTGTGGAAGCGAAGCACGTGGTCCACCGTAAGTTCGGCCAGCAAGCCCATTTCGTGTGCAACGCACCACTCCGCGTCCGCGTTCCCGGCGAGCGCGGCTTCAGCGACCGACGGCGCTAGTCCAGCTACTCGCAGAGCCGGCGTCGTGTCTGAGTAGATGTGGCTGACGATTTCGCCGAGATCTCGGGTGGCAAAGGTCTCATCAAAGGCAGCGGAGACCTCCTCGGGAGTCGGCCGACCTGAGAGGAGGACCTGGAGCATTCGCCTTCCGACGGCAAACGCCGAACCCTGATCGCCCAAAAGCGGTCCGCCGCCGCCCGACTTGACGACCTCGTTGCGGATGAACGAAGCCACCACGGAGCCGGTACCCGCGATCACCGCACAGGTCGTGCCTTCATCGGCAGCGGCGAGAACTGCATGAAAGTCGGGTCTGACTTCGATTCGGGCTTCCGGAAGCCACCTTCTGAGTAGATTCTCCGCTCGTTGACGCCCTGTCTCACTTACAACCCCAGCGAAGCAACCGCAGACGACATCGGGTCGCGGACAGCCTCTAACGGCATCAACCAACGAACGTAGAATCGCGTCGTCGTCGAGAGTGGCCAGGTTCGAAGGCCCGCCTTCGCCCGCGTGAAGAACCTCGCCCCAGCCATCGATGGCGAGGGCACGTGTCTGCGTCCCCCCACCATCAATGCCGAGAAAAACGGGCATCTACCGGCCGAACTGAATGAGGGTTCCGCCCACGCCACCGCATAAGAGCGACAGGATGACGATGAGCCACTTATTCTCGTGTTTAAACTCAAAAATGGCGTAATAGAGGTAATACAGGCCGCAGAGGAGGCAAAACAGCCCCTTGAGGATAGAGTCCTTGAAAGCCTGTATGAGGACGATGATCGTACAGACCAGTCCCACGATACTCAGAAGTGCGCCTAATCCGATGAGCATAGTTGTCTCCACGGACTAGACGGATGGGCTTGTAGGTTCGTTGCGAGGTCCCGGTGGATCGCAAAATCAAGGCCTCGGGCGTCCCCTCAAACTAGGACCATCATCATGGGACAGGCGGCTGCCCGCAAATCTGCCATAGTGAGGTTGACAACCGAAGGAGGTGGCGCATGAAACGCTTCACTATCGTGTGCATTCTCGCTTCCGGAGTATTTTCTGGAATGCTCGTCCTGTCATCGGGTGTCGAATCTCAGCCCCAGGCTAAGGGCCTGGTTGTTCTGCAGCCGACTACACCCGGTTTTCCCCAATTGGGGCATGTCAACATCACAGGAACCCAAATTGCAGGCTCCTTCCAAGGCAATGGTAGCCTCCTCACCGCACTCGATGCCGGTGCCATAACGACCGGTACGCTGTCCGACCTACGGCTATCCGCCAACATCGCCAGGCTCAATGGAAATCAGTCCTTCACAGGCAAGAATACTTTTTCGAACCTCGGCAACATCTTCATTGGCAATGGATCCGGCTTGACGAATCTCGATGCGAGTAACGTTTCATCCGGCACGTTGCTTGACTCCCGTCTCAGTAGCAACGTGGCAACTCTTGCTGGTACACAAATCTTCACGGGAGCAAAGACGTTCAACGTTGCCGCAACATTCGCGGCCGCTGGCCCACCTTTCAATGTCTCAAGCAGCATCCTGGTCCCCAACTTGAATGCCGACATGCTTGACGGATTGCACAGCAGTGCCTTCCTTTCCTCAACCGCCCCACTTTATCTGACAGCAACGCTGCCTAGCTCTTACGTGATCCACGGTAAAAACACCTCCAATGCCGATAGTTCAATTGGTGTACGAGGTTGGGCTTCAGCTACTTCGGGTTCCGTTGTCGGCGTCTTCGGACGTTCCGACAGCACCGAAGGGCGAGCAGTCGAAGGCTATGCCTCTAGCGCAACCGGTCAGAACATCGCGGTAATGGGAACGACCGCCTCGAGCCAAGGCTACGCCGCGTATTTCCAGGGAAAGTCGTATTTCAGCACGAACGTTGGAATTGCAACCCTTACACCGGCTACTGCTCTGGATGTTAATGGTATTGTTCGTGCTGACCGGTATGAGGATCGCCAAAATCCTGCCTACTACATCGACCCTGGTAACGGAACCAACGCGGCAATCCTCTGGGGACGAGTAGGTATTAACACGGTCGCTCCAGTCGAAGCCCTTCAAGTTGAAGGCGACATACGCTGCCGTGAAGTCGTCGACACTGACAACACTCTCTATTGGATGAAACTCGCTGGCTCGGGAGGAACATCCGCTGTGATGGCAGGCCGTGTAGCCATTGGGACGACATCTGCAAGCTATAAACTCCACGTCGAGGGTGATGTGTATGCCTCAGATGGCATCAAGACTGGAACTGCGGCGTCAGGTGGAGGTACCAAGTTCGGACACGCGAAGATCGCTTCAACGGGAACCTTCATTACCATCTACGGAGCCGAACTCGCTTGGGATTCAGTCAACAGGACCGTGACCCTAGAAGAAACTCGCGGATCCTACTGCCACTACTCAGGCAACAAGGATGAAGGCGCGGGAGGGGCGTTCATTCGCGGCTATATCACACCCAACAACACCCTAACGCTCGCAACGTTGAACAGCAATGGCGAGTGTATTCAAGTTGAGATCGCACCGCGAGATGCGGACTCTGGTTACATTCACCTTTACGGATACTACGACAACGGGTTCCTCGTCGTCAACTACACCTTCCGATATCAGTAGGGAACCTGATTCACTGCCTAGCGCCGACGACGCCGCCGGCGCTAGGCTTTGACTACTTTAACAGGTCTTCGACAACCAGACCAGACACATCGGTTAATCTAAAATCTCTGCCTTGGTAACGATAGGTGAGTCTCTCGTGGTCGATGCCGAGAAGATGCAGCATCGTTGCATGCAGATCATGTACACTCACCGGATTCTCGGTAATGTTATAGGAATAGTCGTCGGTTGATCCGTAAGTCATGCCAGGTTTGATACCGCCTCCGGCCATCCAGATCGAGAAGCAGCGGGGGTGATGGTCCCGACCGTAATCGGTCGCGGTCATATTGCCTTGTGAGTAAACCGTTCGGCCGAATTCGCCGCCCCAAACCACGAGTGTATCATCGAGCATCCCGCGCTGCTTAAGGTCTTTAATCAGGGCGGCCGATGGCTGATCGATATCTTGAGCTTGTCCCTTTACAGCCTTTGGAAGATTGAAGTGATGATCCCAACCCATGTGGAAGAGTTGGATGAACCGTACATCTCTTTCGGCCAGCCTTCGCGCTAGGAGACAGTTGTAGGCAAAGGAGCCCTTACGCTTGACATCAGGACCATACATTTCCAGAATAGCGGCGGGCTCCTTGCCAATATCGAGAAGCTCGGGGACCGACGCCTGCATGCGAAAGGCGAGTTCGTATTGGGAAATACGCGTATCGATCTCGGGGTCGCCGCTTACCGCTTTCTTGATCTTGTTCAGACCCATCAGATCGTCGAGCATTTCGCGTCGCGTTGCGCGGTCAATGCCGTGGGGATCGGAAAGGAAGAGCACGGGGTCGCCGGTGTTTCGGAACTTCACACCTTGGTGATGGGTGGGCAGGAAACCTGGGCCCCAGAGACGGTCATAGAGGGGTTGGTCATCCGCGCGACCGGTTCCGATACTTGTAAGAACGACGTAGGTCGGCAAGTCATTATTCAGCGTTCCCAGTCCATAGCTGAGCCACGCTCCTATGCTCGGACGACCTGCAATTTGGAAACCTGATTGCAGGAAAGTGACCGCCGGGTCGTGATTAATGGCCTCGGTGAACATGGACCGAACCAAACACATCTCATCCGCGACTTCGCCGAGATGCGGAAGGAGCTCGCTCAAAACGAGACCACTTTTACCGTGCTGCTTGAAGTTGTAAATACTGGGAACAACCGGGAAGTTCTTCTGGCCACTCGTCATGCCGGTGAGGCGTTGTCCCATGCGAACACTTGCCGGGAGCTCTTCGCCGCGCCGTTCAGCCAACTTGGGCTTCGGATCATAGAGTTCCATTTGGCTAGGGGCCCCGGACTGGAATAGATAGATGACTCGCTTCGCTTGCGGCGCGAAGTGCGGCACTCCGTCAAGACCGCCGATACGCTTCTTCTCGTCCTGGATTGGATCGAAACCTTCCGCCTTTAAGATGCCAAGTAGCGCAGCCATTCCCAGGCCACCGGTTCGCTTGAGGAAAGTGCGTCGATTGAATTCGTCTTGGAGCTGGAAGTTCATGGCTATTCCTTGGTAACCGCCTCGTCGAGATTGAGGAGTGTGCTGGCGACGATGGTGTAGGCCGCGAGCTCGGCCCGGTCGAGAGTGACGTCGATTCGGGCCTCGCCCGTTGTAGCCAAATCGCGTGCAGCGGCGGGGTTCTTCCGATAGGACGCGATACGACGCTGCAAGCCATCTAGCAAGATCTTCAACTCCTCAGCATTTGGATTGCGGGATAGGACTTTCCTAAAAGCGTAGGTGATGCGGTCTTGCGGGCTCAAGCCACCGTCCCGCATCATGCGCTGGGCGAGAACTCTGGCTGCCTCGACGAAGGTTACATCGTTCAAAAGTGTGAGCGCCTGAAGCGGGGTATCGGTTCGAGATCGTCTAACCCTGCACGCTTCACGAGATGGAACATCGAAAAGGAGCATGTTGGGCGGAGCGGCAGTTCGTTTCCAGATCGTATAGAGACTACGTCGGTACAGGTTCGGACCCTTGTCGTGTTGGTAGTTGCGAAGATTGCCGTACACGTTGGTTTCATCCCAGACCTTATCGGGCATATAGGGTCTTACGGATGGACCTCCTAGCTTCTCAGTAAGAAGGCCGCTGACGAACAGAGCTTGATCACGAATGATCTCGCCCTGTAATCGGTAACGCGGGCCGCGCGACAGCCACTTGTTCGTCGGATCGGCGTGCAGTTTGGCCTCGACTTGACGAGAATCCTGGCGATAGGTCGCGCTCGTCACGATCTGCTTGATCATCGCCTTAAGATCCCACTTCAACCTGATGAACTCGGTAGCGAGGTAGTCGAGCAGCTCGGGATGGGTTGGGAAATCGGCGCGTGTCCCAAAGTCCTCAATCGTCGAAACGAGTCCTTGACCAAAGAACCGCTCCCATAAGCGATTAACGGTGACACGAGAAGTGAGCGGATTCGTCGGCGAGACAATCCACTTCGCCAACCCGAGCCGGTTGTTCGGCGTGCCTGCAGGTGGCGATGGTAGGAAGGAGGGGAGTCCGGCTTCGACCTTCTCGCCATGCTGGTCATACTGACCGCGAATTAAGACGAAGCAATCCCGCGGTTTAGGCATCTCTTCCATGACCATGACATCGGGAATCTGGGCCGCGAGGTCCTCCCGAGCCTTGACAGCCGGTCTGTAAGTCTCGTCGAGCTTAACGAACTTGGGATCGTTCTCCATCGACCACAGCCGGGCGAGTTCATCGGCTTCAGCCTTGGTGCGCTTGTCAATGGGGATCGTTGCCAGTTTCAAAGCTGGATGAGCGCTGGCAAGCTTCGCGACTTCTTCCGGCTTAAGCGCTCGCGAGTAAAGGCGCAGTTCGTCGACTTCGCCCTTGAAGGTCTCGGTCTCCGTCCGTCGTCCGATCTTTGTCGTCACGTTCGTACGAATGGTGTCTTTGAGCGAGTCGTTCTCGACGTTCGTTTCTGCAAGTTTCCCATCGAGATACAGCTTGAGTCCAGCGGCCTTAGACGAACCGTCGTACGTGATAAACACATGCGTCCACCTTCCCGCCGGAACCGGCATCTTTGTCGCGATTTTGAGTCCGTTTTCAGGCCACTTATTGATCAGATGTGCCTGTACGCGACCTCCGACAAGTGAGCACTCCCAACCTCGGAAGGAATTAGCCGACTCCATGCGGGAAAACGGCGCGCCCTCGAGAACTTCTGGACGGATCCAGGCACCGTACGAGAACGGTTGATCGCGCTCGAAATCTCCAATTTCACCGAGGTCAGCGTAGCTAGCCTCGTCCGTTTTCACCGAACCGCTGACGCGGCCCAATTCGAACGTGGCTTTGCCGACCAGCTTTACTCCGGGCGCGTTTGGAGCGAGCACGGCTTTGGCGACAAGGCCCTCGGCGACATCGGGTGCCGCAGCGGAAACGATCCACTTTTGGGATCTCTGCGCATTGGCGGCCAGGCGCGCGTCCATGTCTTTCTTGAGCGCCGCTATCTGCTTATCGAGTGCAGCCATTCTTGCCGACTGTTCTTCGGTTGGCGCCTTGAGCAGAGGTGGATGATTGACCGGTCGTTCTTCGCCGGTACCACTCTCTGGCACGTTATTGAAGTACGCGGCAAGTCGATAGAAGTCTTTCTGAGTAATCGGATCATACTTATGGTCGTGACAACGCGCACAACCGGCCGTGAGTCCTAACCAAACAGCAGACGTCGTTTCGACGCGATCAACGAGGGTTTCAATTCGCCATTCTTCGGCAATGACCCCGCCTTCCGTATTGATGCGGTGGTTTCGATTAAATGCAGTCGCTAGCTTCTGCTCCATCGTAGCGTTCGGCAACAAGTCGCCCGCAATCTGCTCGATCGTAAACTGATCGTACGGCATGTTCTTGTTGAATGCCTCGATCACCCAATCGCGCCAGCGAGATTGGAAGCGCTCGTAGTCTGCTTGGTAACCGTTGCTGTCGGCGTATCGCGCATAGTCCATCCAATCCATCGCCATGCGTTCACCATAGCGGGGCGAAGCCAGCAATCGGTCAACGACCTTTTCGTAGGCGTTCTTGCTGCGATCTCCGACAAACGCATCAGCTTCGGCGGGCGTTGGAGGAAGGCCGGTGACGTCCAGCGAAACGCGTCGAATGAGGGTCCGACGATCCGCTTCGGCTTCCGGGGAAAGTCCATGCTGTTCCATCTTGGCAAGGACGAAGCGATCCAACTCTCCTCGCGCCCATCCCTGCATATTGACGGTCGGCACAACCGGGCGCAGGGGCGTCACAAAGGCCCAATGCTCTTTGTACTCCGCACCTTCCTCGATCCAGTCGGCAAGGAGTTGCTTCTCGGCGTCGCTGACGGTTTTGTGGGTCGAAGCAGGGGGCATGAGCGTGCGGTCCTTGGCGTTGATGCGTTTGACCAGCTCACTCTCGGTGGGTTTGCCCGGCACGATCGCCCGGCGACCACTCGGCAGCGTCTTGGTGGCGCCCTCGAAGTTGTCGAGGCGCAAGTCAGCCATCGCCGCTCCGCTGTCAGGACCGTGACAGGCCATGCATTTGCTGAGGATCGGCCGAATGTCGCGGTTGAAGTCGACCTTCTCCTTGCTCTGTCGTGCCTGCGCGCCAAGCATCCCGATGCCCAGCACACCCAGACTCACCGCGCCCGCCAAGCTTTGTCGCCAATTCCAGTGCATTGGGTCTAGTTTAGCGCGGTGCCCGGCTCAAGTTGCCCCGGTATCTCTGACTGGCCGTTAGTGAAAGCGGGGAGGCCCCTCACCCCCTGCCCCCTCTCCCCGCCATTCATCGGGGCGAGGGGGTCCTGAGTGATACAATGCGCCTATGCACCTGACCCGGCGCATGCGGCTGATATGGCACAAGCTGTGGCTGATTCCCCTCGTGGGGGCGACGGCGGATGTCGTGGCGAGCGAGGCGGCGAAGCTGGGTGGGGTGACGGTGCCGATCCCGTGGCTGTTCAGCGCGATCGGGGTCGCGGGGATGCTGGGGGCGGCGGTGGTCCGGGCGTACTCGGTGCCGCTGATCCCGGAGGGGTTGGATGCGCCGGACGAAGCGCTGACGCGGCGGTCGCGTGTACTTGGTGAGCGGCTCGGGGCGACGCCGGTTCGGGTGTTCGTGAGCGATCTGCCAATGCTCCGGGGGAAGGTCGACACGTTTATCGACGGGCACGACCTGTTCGTGTCGGAGCGGGTGGCGGATCTGCCAGAGGCGGAGCGGGACTTCGTGTTGGCGCGAGCGCTGGCTCCTCAAACGCCTGGCGAAAGGCGTTATCGTCAGATGGCCCAAGTGGCGATTTGGCTCATATGGGGTTGGTTGGCGCTCAAACTTAGGTTCTTGTCCCGCCCTGCGAATGAGGAGGCGATCTTCATTTGGTTTTCAAAGGAGATTTCAACCTTCACCCTGGTCCTTGTCGCTTTGATTTTTGGGTTATTCAACCGACACGGTCCACATCTGGTCGATCTTTCCTGGAATCAGCTTGCATTGGGCGCGACCGGTGACTCGCTTGGCGCCGGTACCGCTATTCGGGCCCTCGCCGACACAGACGCCGAGAAGGAGCAGGCCGCTCTTGAGGCGAAAGCACTCGAACAATGGTGGACCGCTACCGGCCAGAAGGCCGTTGAGGCGAGCGAGTGGTATCAGAGGGAGTTGGCAAAAGCGCCAGAGACTAATCAGAGGGCCTCGCAAGTCACTTCTGGGGATTCAACTATCGAATCGACTGCCTCGGAGCCGATTTGAAGCCATTTTTTTACCTTTTGGCAACCCTTCGGCCACCGAAATCACTACGAGAGGTTGCGAATGCCAAAAAAAGATGAGGAAATCACGATGAAAGGTCCCGTAGGGTCGACAAAAGGTTCCGAAGGCGCGACGAAAGGTATCGAAATCACAAAAAAGATAGCGAAGTGGCGATAACAGGTCCCGAAGGCCTAACAAAAGTGAAACGAGCCGGGGTGGTGGATCGTTTTCTCCTCAAGGAGGCCACCACAAATGGCAGTAGCACCCAAAAACTATCTCTCTAAAATCGATGAGTTCGCCGCACATTGGCCGCAAGTGAATACGGCGCTAGGCTCCGCCCTGCTCGTGCCGCTCAACTACGGCGTCGCCAATCTCGCGACCGATCGCACGTCTCTCGCGACCCAAATCACGGCCCTCGAGGCGGCGATCAATACCAATGAGGGCGCGATTGCCGACCGGGACACGAAGCGCGCGGCGATGAAGGAGCGGATTCGTCAGTTCAACCAGATGGTGCGCGGCGCTTTCCCCGGTAGCCAGCACGCGCGGATGCTGCCGAGGGCCCCGGGCTTTGGCGCCGCGCCCGGCCTGTGGATGAAGGCGATGGCGGATATCAACAACATTTGGACCTTGATCAATGCGATTTCGCCGGTGCCTCCGGGAGCTCCGGTACCGCTGCTTTTGGTCGGCGGCTACACCCTGGCGACCTTCACGACCGACCAAGCCGCGCTCAACACGGCATTCACCGCGATCGAGACCACCGAGAGCAACGTCTCGACCGCGATTCGGCAGCGCGACGTCTTGTGGAACCCGATTTATCAGCATTTGGTGCAGTATCGACTGCTGGTCAAAGGCCGTTTCTCGACCGGCGCGGCCCTGCTCAACTCGCTCCCGACCCTCACGCCCCCGCCCGGCCACACCCCCGCCGCGGTCAACATTTCGGCGGTGTGGGACCCCGTTTTGGGCAAGGCCGTGATCACGTATTCAGCGTCGTCAGACCCGGCCCTCTACGAATACGAGCTCCGCGGCTCGTCGGGCGGGACGAAATACAACGCGGACACGGCCTCGGTCCTCGGGAACCACTTGGCGGGGGATTTGACGCCGTTCGAGACCGACGAAGGCTTGGTCGCCTCGGGCTCGAAGATGTTTTTCAAGGTGTTCGTGAAGCTGACGACCGGCAACGAGAAGGGCTCAAAGACCGCGAGCGTCACGCGTCCGTAGGTTCGTTCCCGGCGGGCCCCCTCCCTGTCCCTCCCCCACCGGAGTGTCCTGTGCCACGGCTTCCTTTCCAGGTTGTGCCAAGACATCCTTTCCAGTCCTTAGACTGTGAAAGGCTTTGTGGAGGTCACGAAAATGGATCAGCGAAGGTCGCTGGCATACCAAGTCCTGGT
>JAIBBE010000173.1 GCA_019694835.1 Fimbriimonadaceae bacterium
GATGTTGCTCTTGGCCTTGCTCAGCGAGGAGAGATCGAGCCGCTGACCGCCGAGGGTGAAGAAGACGTTGCAGCCACGGCCCTCCTGCCCGATGTGGATCACCAGGTCGATCCACTCCGGGTGGTTCTTACCTCCCCAATGATGAGAGTTCGTGACGTTCGCGGCGAGCCTTAGCGGCGGTGTGGCGAACGCGTGATCCACTGGCGTGCGCGACGCCCCTTTCCGAGGCGACGGATTGGAGTTCTCAGAGCCGGTGGAGAAGGCCTTCAGAGTCAAGCCGATTGTTCACCGCGACGGTCGGCGGTCATATTGGATCTTCTCGGAGTTCGGCGAGTTGCACCGCCCCGCTGTGAACGTTCTGCGCCGTTTCAACGAGTCCACCCAGCAGACATACGCTTTCGGCCTCGTTGACCACTTGAACTGGCTGCATGCGAACCGCCTCGTTGTTTCGACGGTCAAGGTGGAGGATCTTCGCCGTTATATGAATGCGCTTACCGGCCGGGGTAACGGAGTTTTCGGTGTCGCGTGGCGAGACCGACCGCCGGTCGGAGCGTCTGCTGGATCGAACGTCGCGACGATTGTTAAGGCGTTCTATCTGGAGTCAGAAGAAACTGATCCATCTGTCGTCCAGTGGCTCTCGGGGAAGCTCGCGACCGTGCGACGCGGCGGCAGAGTCGTTACAGCGAACCCGCTTTCACCGAAGAAGCGCTCGGGGAAGCCGCGGTTCCTCTCGGATGAAGTGGTCACAGCGCTACTTGAACCGGGTGTCTTAACTTCCGCTCGGGACAGCATGATTCTGCGTTGGCTGGTTGATTCCGGGATCCGGGTCGGTGGCTTGTGCGGCCTCCGGTTTACCGATCTCCATCTTGTTCGCGATCATCCTTGTGGGCAGCGACGAGATCCCCATGTTCACATCGTCGGCCGTGACGACAACCCCAATCGAGCTCGTGCGAAGTCGTATCACGAAGCGGGCGTTAGCCCGGATGGTCATGTTATTGATGGCGTGATCCGGGCGGTGAGCGATTCCATGATCGGCACGTTCTACACATATCTACTTGATGAGTTTCACCCGATACAGCATCTCGTCAGCCACGAACAGGTCCTCATTCACTTGAAAGGACCGAGCGCAGGTGACGCTCTAGGCACAAGTGGTGTCCGAAAGATGCTTCGGCGCGCTTGCGCTCGAGCGGGGCTGAATAGCTATGTCACACCACATGCGTTTCGCCATAACGCTGCTGCGCAACTGATGGTGGCAACTGATTTCAATGCGGATCTAGTGGCGCAGGAGTTCGGTTGGGCAAGCGCTGAGCAGGTGACCGGACTGTACGGGAGAGCCGCGAATAGGGAGTCGACGAAGTTTTTGGTTCAAGCGTGGGAGGCAACGGCACCAGGCCGTATGCCTCAAGATACGAAGGAGGATCCTCAATGAACTTCGAAACGCCAATCCGCACATGACCGGAGTTGCCATCGCAGAGCTCGCTGAGACGGCCCTTCACGAAGCCACGGATTCGCTGGAATATCGTTACCTCTCACTACCTTTCGAGAAGCGATACGAATTGATAAGCCAGGCTTTTCCCGGCTGGCTGCTCTCCGAACCTGTCGAGTTTCCCGGGGATCACTCCACCTTCGGTTGGGAATGTCGTGTCCCCGATTGCTCAGCGGCACTGCCAGCAACTGGCACAAGCGGGCTGTGCCCAGGTCACGTAAGGGACTACAAAGCGTTGACCGTGCCGATGGAGGTCGATGAGTTCGCCAATCAGGCATCGGTTAGGTCCGCTCGCAGCGACTGGGCCCTGAAGAGGAACGACGACTGCCGAGTCTGCGGACCTGCCCGGGAGGCGGCCGGATGGGGCCTTTGCCAGTCACACATGAACTGCTGTCGCCGGGCGATGGACGATGGCCAAAGCGAGGAAGACTGGCTGAAGACAGCGGTGCCCAGGCCGGCTTATCCCGCTTGCTCAATACCGCGATGCGTTCACGACGGCGTCCTGACGAGCTATCCGGGCGGCGGAGGCCCGAGGATTTGCGCCTCGCACTACATGGCGTGGACCTCGTTCGCCCGTGCATCGAAGATTAAGCGCGACTCCCGGACCTGGAACGAATGGCTCAGCACGACTCGTTTCAGCGGCTTCGAGCCAGCCGGCAACCGAGGACTGCTTCGTCTAGCGCACCTACCCGAGAGCGTGCAGTGCGAAGTCAGATACGCCCTGCACCGCTATGGAAGTTCACCCCGGCGTGCGCGGTGGCGTCCTGGCCATATTCAGCTGGCGGTCGACTGGGTGGCCGCAGCCGGTGTGAATTCCCTCAGCGACCCGATGACGGCGGAACTGGTTGAAGCAGGCGCACATAAGCAGAGTTCGGGCATTTTGCGCGATCTCATCGTCGCGGCGCGAAGCCTGACCCTTACTGCCGAGGACACCAAGGAGGCGGGTTGGTTCGACCCGATTATTGTCGGCGGGTCTCAATTCACTATTGGTACAAAGAAGTCGACGCGCCGGAAGTATTGGGACTTGACGGGCGTCTCTCAACGGTGGCTCCGCGACCTCCTATGGGAGCAACTGCGCTACCTTGCACTTGAGCCGGAGGGCAAGCTGCCCTCGGTGACGACTGTGCATACACGGATCATGTCGATGCGGCTTCTCTCGAAAGCGCTACGGCACCTACGCGATGACGATGGGAATGACCCGTCTCGACTGACCGCGGTCGATGCGAAAGCCTTCAAGGATTTATGGGAGCTTTGGTACCGCGAACAAATTCCTGTCGTTGAGCGAGTCGTGTCGAATCCGCCGATAATGGCGGCCCTGAGTAAGGGCATGCGCGGACGAAACGTCGGTTACATGCGGCAAGTTCTCATCTTTGGTCGTGACCAAGAAATTTTAGGACCATGGGTAATACCGTTCCTCAAAGAGTTTCCCCAATATGACCATGTGTCGAAGGCGCCCCAACCCCGTCCGATAAGTCACAAAGACTTTCAACTGATGCTCTGCGATGAGTCGCTGGACCTACTTGACTCGGCCGACCTCTCCGATGTGGGTTTGGTCGACATGTGGTTCACGCATGCTCTGCAGGGTGGTCGAATAGGCGAGACTCTCGAGCTGCGCCTCGGCTGTATCGGCATGATTGGCAATGCCCAACCGTACCTATGGCGAGACATAAGCAAGATCCGCGTCGTTGATTACGGAATGCCGTGTTACTTACCGGTTTACGAAAGGCTGCAGCGCCGCCAGGCCATAACGCGCGCGAAACTGCGCAACCGTTACGCGAAGGAACTAGCAGCTCTCGATGCAGAGGGACGCGCCAGCCTCGAAGCTGAGTGGGATCGCACAATGCCCTTGTTTCCAGGCGCCACGACGAATCCTGATCTAGAATTGACTCTGTCCCAGAGTCAATTCAGGAGCATCTTCACCGCGTGGATCGACAAGCTCGGACTTACCGGCATCACCAGCCATCGGACGCGAGCCACCCTTGCAACCTCGCTGCTCAATAATGGAGCGCCCGCAGCGTTAGTCCGACAGGTGCTCGGGCACATCTCTGAACGGGCCATCGCACATTATGCCCGCTATAGCGATGACAACATCGCCCGCAGCTTGCAACAGGTGTGGACGGCAGGTCCGGGTATGAAAGACGCTGGGACAGTGTTGATGACGCCAACTACTGCCGCAGAGTATGGGAGCAAGTCCGCCCTAGCCGATCGAATCGACTTGACCGTCGTACCGGTCGAGCATGGACTGTGCCGGTACGGACCTGTCGTTGGAGGAAAGTCATGTCCCTCAAAGAAGAACTGCAGCAATGGCCCTAGTGGCCCATGTCCCCACTTCGTACTGACCGGAGCGGACCTCGCGTACTGGGAACGCAAGCGCGACGCCGCCTACCATTTCGCTGAGGGAGCCCCCTCCGACGAGGCACGCGACTACATTCTCGGCGAGTGGAAGCCTTGGGAGAAGGTCCTCGACGGCCTTCGCCAAACGCTCGACGAACTGGGTCTTCTCGAAGCCGCTCAGGAAATGGATTTGCGCAGTCCGGTGCACGATTTCTTTCATCCCCTATTCGCTACTGGGTGGACGCTTACGGCGTCTCAGGAGGACGGCGATGCGGTTCTCACCGAGGAAGCATCCTGATGAGCCAAAGCGGTCGGCGCCGTCCAGTTGAAGCGATCGAGGCGCGAAACCTGCGAACGATCGAGTGCGAACAGCGGGTTCGGAAGGCGGTCGCGAAGCTAAGCAAGACTGGACTGCCGTTCACGGTCGAGGAGGTGTGCCGCCGCGCCGGGGTCGGTAAGACATTCGTCTACGACAAAAAGCGGCCGGAGCTGACGCAGCTCGTGCTGACCGCCAGAGACACCTCCCAAGAACGCGTCAGCCGAGGCCCTGATGTTGACGCGAACGAGCAAACCGCGTCGTGGCGTACACGCGCCATCAACGCAGAAGCGAGGCTGAAGCAACTTCGCCGTCAAGTCATTGCACAGGAAGCGCGCATCAGCGACTTGACGGGTCAGCTCTTCGATCCCGAGGGCAATCACCTAGCAGATGAGAATGCTCGGCTGAGAGACCACCTCGACAGCTTGAGCACTGAAATAACCTGTATCCGCGGTGATTTGGCAATAGCTCAGAGGTCGCTCACGGCCGCCCGAGCACAGGTTCGCCGCGAACAGGAAAGAACTCTCACGGTCGTCCGAAAGTCGACATAGCGCGCTCACGCGGCTTAGCTAAGCTGCACCCCATGTTGGGGAGAAGAGAGACGCTGCCGTGCGCCGTACTGCTGCTTTGCGCTTGTCTAGCGGGGTGCTCCGCCGCCAAATCGACCGAAAGCGCCCCCGGCGTGGTGGCGTCGAATGCCCCCGCTGCTTCAACGCAGGCACCGGCAGCGGCGGCAACCTTGCCCCCCATCACGACGGACGCTGAGTTTCATCAGTACGTCGACTATGCGCGCCAACTGCTCCGTAGGAGCTGCTTCGACGTGTACCAAGCTCTCGACGCACAATGCACAGTCGACGCGGGCGCATCGACGTCGAAACTGCGCGAACTCATCCAACGACTGCCGGCGGACAAAGCAGGCACGCGCGCAGCGGCTTCCCAAACCGTTGACCAACTCGATCACTGGTGGCGCGATTGCCAGTCCACCAAATCCAACACCCCGGCCCGGCAGGCCTGTATTCCGTACATGCCCCGCGATGCCCAGCTGATGTCAATTGAGGCGGCCTGGACGCTGGACAAGCCCGAGAACAAGTAGTGGCGCCGTTGGGATCTCACGGGAGCTCGACCGGCGAGGAAGCGGTCGCCATCAGAGAGCGGCGCCCGTCGCACTCCCCCTCGTGGTTAGCCCTCGTCGCCGGCGCCAACCTCAGTTTCTAGCCAGGTGGCGAGATCTCGCAGGGCGGTTGGTGTCTCGGGGATGTCGGCGATGTCCTCCGCCGCAAGGAAATCCCTCACTTTGACGAAGACAATGTCAACTTCCAGATCCTCCGGCCTGTTGACCTCTAATGCTCCGTCCCTGGATGCCAGATCGAGGTCTACGAGGCTGCTTACTAGCCGCTCAGCAAGCTCGGGCTGCCGGCGGTGATATTGCGCCAAACAGCGATAGACGAACCGAAATGCCTCTGCGCGTGCGGCCTTTGTGATGCGAGACGCTGACACGTCCATGAGGGCATGGAGATCGAGGACTGCGACATCTAGGCCGAGCCGCGTGGCGATGGGGTCAACCTTTTCGGCAAGCTCCTTGCCAGAGAGCATGTTCGTCACGTTGGGCGCAGCGATAACCGCCTCGCTCAGCCGCGCTTCAGCTACAGCTGGCAACTGATCGAGCTTGTCTTCCCACGAAGCGGCTGTGACTTCGATCGCGCCTTCGAGGGCGTGACGATGGCGAATCTCAAGGTCGCCCGCCGCGCCACTTGATCGGTCATTGGCGCCGACGTTTTTCGTAGTCACCCGCAGGCCTGACAGCGACGCCGACAGCTCCTCGTTCAACAATCCGGCGAGAAGATACTGCTCCAGAGCTCCCGCGCTCCCTACAGCCAATAACTTCTCTCGTGCCTGACGATAAGCCGTAAAGCTAAACCGACTGGCAACGAGAGCAGGAAATGGCGGCATCGACGCTGCCTTTGAGAGGAACCCGTCTACCAGCGCCTCGGCCATCGCTCGGACTTCCCCAAGGGAACGGTCAGGATGTGACTGCCACGCTACGAATCGCCTCAAGCTGGCGTTTCGGACCTGCGGCGCCAGGTACCCCGCCCGAAAGGACGAAGACTGGAATGGCCCGCGTGTAGCCGGGATGTTTCGCGGCTCAAGCACCTGCGCACACAGGCGGTCACCAACTCCGCGGTCGCCTGCGATCCTGCCACTTTCGGTCAGATCCTTCGAGCTGCTGCTATCGAGATTCAGCACGCGATCTTCGGCCAGCGTGAACGCGGCGAGCGTGAGCGCTGCTTCTGCAGCCTGTGAAGCGACAGGCGGTTCGTTCGCCAACGACCCAAGAAGGTCGTTCACGACCGACCGCGCCTCATCAGACAAGCGAGGAGCCGGCGACGAGTTCGAGGCGGTTCGCTCTTCAAACAACCCTGCGAGCAATGCACTGACAGCCTCATTCCTCGCGCGGGTGTCGGAGAATCGGCTCGCTGAGGTCCAGGCGTCTTTTGCCATAAGTCAGGCCACACTCACCCGTGTGCCTCGGCCCCGAGTGGCGGTAGCCGCCACATGGCGATGCAAGGCAACACCGACAGCGTGGGCGAGGTCGACAGGAACGGCGTTACCGATCTGGCGATACCGCGACGAACGTCGACCAGACCACGGCATGTCCGCAGGGAACGTTTGCACCCGTGCAGCTTCCTCAGCGGTGATTCTGCGTGCACCCTTCACGATTCCGCTTCGAGGATGACCGCCGGCCATCAGGTGCTTGTGATAGCCCGGCACCACTCCGCCGCCGTCCAGCCAGGGCGTCTTGTTACCGCCCATGGAAGCGAGCAGCGTCGGGACTAGGCCATCTGGATTTATTGGACGGCCACCCCCGTTCCACAAGTGGCCATCCCAAGGACTCGGCCGCAAGTCGGGTGTCTTCGCGTACGTCACCTTGGAGACGTTGAGGTCTCCTACGGGATTGCGGGGATCGAGTAACTCCTTCGATGTGACCCACGCGTGCTGTGTGCCCGGCCCATGCGTGGCGTCCGGCCACTCGAACCCCGTCGAACGGGATCCAACAACGAAGAGCCTCTGGCGGCGTTGAGAAACACCAAAGTCAGCCGCGTGGAGAACCCTCCACCTCACATGAAATCCAAGGTGTGCCAGCTCGTTCAAGAACTTTGAAAGCCGATCGAGCTGAACGCCTTTGGCTAGCCCCGGTACGTTTTCCATTAGGAACGCCTCGGGTTTGACTTCCTGCAACACCCTGAAGAACTGAGGAAGCCCATCGCGCACATCCAAGATCCCCCGCCGGAGGCCGCCCGTTGAATACGGCTGGCAAGGGGGTCCTCCTGCAACAACGGCGATGTTGCCCCGCAACTTCTTGAAAGACTGCGCGGCAATGTCACCCTCGAATACGTCGAGCTGCTTCTTCGGGTGGTACTTGGAGTGGGCCGCAACGTAGGTTTCTAGCGCGTCGCGATCCATCTCTGATGCTGCGACTGGAACCATCCCGGCACGCGCCAGTCCAAGACTCAGCCCCCCGGCCCCGCTGAAAAGGTCGAGAACGGGAATCTCGGCTTCGCGGCCTGACCGGGGCATGCTCAGTACCTTGGCACGAACCTCCGACTAAGCGGGGACATCGGAGACGTGTCCCCCTGGAAAACGCGTTCGCGACATTCTGACCTGCGTTTTTAAGCGAACAACTGCTCTTCAGGCCACTAATGGGAGCGTGGAACAACTCGAGGTACTCGTCGATGAGCACCAGCAGAATCGGCACCGGCTCGAGATCCCGGCCGGCCAGCCGCATCTCCTCGTACTCGTTGGCGTCACGGGCGCCGGCATCCTTGAAAAGCCG
>JAIBBE010000081.1 GCA_019694835.1 Fimbriimonadaceae bacterium
CCGCCGCCAGTAGGGCCGGAATTCGTTGACCCGCAAGCTCTGTCGCTGCTTGGTGCCCAACCAGATGTGCATGTTCTGCGGGTCGACTCCGGTGCGTGCGTTGATCGCGTCGGCGTAGAAGCACAGCTGAAGGACGTGGCCCGGCTTTGCGCTGACCCGGGTCAGCTTGGCATCCACCGGCTCGTAGCTGATGCGGCCGTCCGGATAATCGACGCGTTCCAGGAAGTCGGCGACCCCGCGCACCCCGTCGTGGATCAACGGCATCTGGTAGATGACATCATGCCCATCGGCCATCGGATTACCCACCCGCGCAACCCAATCGGCGAACGACTCCTTCTTGTCCTTGGTGGGAACGTGATAAACGAGCCGGTTATCGGCGTCGTACTGCTGCAGGCACTCGTCTTCGTGGAGCTCGCCCTTGCGCTGCAGCAGTTGGGCGAAGGACCCGAGAGTGGGGTTGGGTTCGGCAAGCTGGCCGGCGTCGACCCGCCCGCGCAGCGTCAGGTAGTGCGGGCAGTCCAGCCAGGCGGTGATCTTCGACGGCGTGATGAGACGTGTACTGGGCATCAGGCCTCCTGGATGGTTTCCAGCAGATAGAAGGGCCAGCCCAGATCGAATTGCCCGGCCCGAAGCATCAATCGAATAGGAGCATGGAGGGCCTCGTCACAAGTGAGTGGATGTGACCATCCCGTCGTCACGATTACTCACCCCCCGGCATAAGTCACTGAGGATACGGGTCACTACTGACAAGATCTCCCGATCGACCAGGTCACTGCTGAGCCGGGTGGTCGCTGCGGCCCGCGGAATCTTCCGCGGGCAGCCCCCGGGTGTTTCAACCTGGGGCGGCTACCACCAGACCGTGCGCTTCGATATCGCCTTCCAACCCGAGTGGCTGCGGGCGGCTCACGGCTGAGCGCGGCCGGTGAGCTCAATCACGATGGGCTCGGTCGACTTCACGACGACTTCGGGGAACTGTGCAAGCAGCGCGATGACGAATGCTGAGCGCTTCACATTCAGGTCTTCAAGTAGCTCGGTGTGGGTCAGCACGCCCATCTTTCGCAAGTGTTGCCAGGCTTTGATGATCATCCATGCGGGGACGAGCTGCGGACCGGAGCCGCGGCTCTGTGACCGCAGGGTTTCGACCCAGATTCCTTCACGATCAACAGCTGCGATGACATTCGGCCGCTTACTGGAGAGAGTGAGTATCTCGTCGCCGGGATCAACCACGGCAAGAATTCGCTCAAAGAGGCCGTCGTCGAACTCGGTCACGATTTTCATTCCTTCTCCGGGCCGAGGGTAAGCCTAGCCCTGCGCGACTATCGTCAGTTGGGTGCTGATTGTGGCCAGATCATGGTCTTCTCTCGTTCCCGCCGCCATCGAAGGGGGCCGGCCGACACAGGGGAAACAGTTGGGAACATTCGAACGTCACTGGGGTCGACAAACGAGTTCACCGCACTTATCGAAACTCCTTGCTGAACGCCGCGACGGTCCGGCCGCATAATTGAAATCCATGTCGCGCTCACACCTTGGCCATGTATTTGTCGTCAAGGCCGACGTCACCGCGCTCAAGTGCGATGCATGGCTATGCCCCACCGACGACGAATTTCACGTAACCGCCGGATTCGGGCGACCGTTGGGCAAGCCAGAGGGTGGCTTCCTCGCCGGCCGTGACTGGCTGCCGAACGAGTTGGCGAAGGTCTTCGAAGAGCCGGGTAATGGGCCCGTCATCGTGTTGGGACGTGTTGGTCGAACGCCCCCGACGAATCCGGAGGAGGTTTCCAAGTTCATTGAGGAACTGCTGCCGGTGATTGATGAATTCGTGCGCTTGGCGATCGAACACTGCCCTGAACCCGAGGGGCGCCCCCTGCGGATAGCCCTCCCGCTTATCGGCACAGGGGCGGGCGGCCTGCGGGGTGCCAGAGGTGACGTCATTAAACCTCTGCTGGGGCACCTCGCCAAAAGGGCTTCTGACCATCACATCGACCTCATTCTGTGCACCATCAACGCGCTGACTTGGTCTGCCGTTCAGTCAGCTCGCACGGACGCCGACTGGCGACTCACCCCCGAGGAAGATCAGTTGGCTGCTGATCTGGCAACGGAGGCTCGAACCGGGCGTCTGGTGTTCTTCATTGGCGCCGGGGTGAGTCGCGATGCGGGACTGCCGAATTGGCAGGATCTGCTGACCGCGCTGCACGGCGATGACATCTCCGAGAAAGAGAAGTCGACCCTCAAGGATCTCGACCCGCGCGACCACGCCACACTCATCGAGTTGGCGCTCGGCAGCCGAGCCCAGCTACTGGCGAGACTGGCAGGGGAGATCGGGAGCTATGAGCGATTCGGCCTGACGCACTCGTTACTGGCGTCAATCGGTGCGCAGCAGGCCGTGACAACCAACTACGACGATCTCTATGAGCGCGCATGCAAGCGTCCGGGAAAGGATCTCGAGGACGATCTCACTGTCCTTCCCTACGGCCGCGTTGCGGAAGACCGGCCGTGGCTGTTGAAGCTGCATGGGTCGCTCGATCAACTCGATCGGCAAGACCACATTGTTCTGACCCGGCCCGACTACATGAGCTTGGCCCGGGAGCGAAGCGCCCTGTTCGGAATCGTCCAGGCACTATTGGTGACCAAACACCTTCTCTTCGTGGGCTACTCACTCAGTGATGAGGACTTCCATCAGCTCGTCGACGAGATCCGCATCGCGATTGGCGCCTCAGACACCAAGCACGAGCTGGGCACTGTTTTGACCACTTCCGAGTGGCCCCTCGCCCGGCTCTGGGGCGACCTGCTGCGCGTTGAGCAGATCGGCCGCACAACTGACCTACCGAACCGGCACCTCCAGATCTTCCTCGACCGAGTCGCGCACCTCGCGACGCCGCACTCTTCGCACCTACTCGACGAGTCGTTCGCCGGCTTGCTCGACCCCGAGGAAGCCCGCATCGCCACCAGCCTCGAGGGAGTTCAGCGCGTTGTCGAGGAAATCCTTAAGCAACACCCCGGCCACACGACAGCTAAGGTCGTGCACCGCGCTCTAGAGCAATTTGGGGGACCGGAACAGACCGGCTACTTCAGGAGCGACGGGCCGAATGAAGGGCGATGAGCCTGCGTTGGAAGTCGGTGACACCGCTTCGACGGTGATGCTCAGCCCATGCGTGGGTGGATTGCTTCGCACGTGGGACGAGTCGAACGAAACAACGCTGTGGTCGGTGCCTGACGCCGACTTTCTTCTTTCGAGGCAGGGAAGCGGACTGTTGGGCCGTTCGGTTCGCGAGGAGGGCCGGTTCACCGAGTCCGGCCTCCTTGTGGCTAATCGTCAGACGCTGATGCTGCGGGGGCGTTTTCCGACACGGACCGATGATGGCTCGATGCAGCTGGACGGATCCGTGCTGAGACTGGAACCAGCAGCGGCTCCTAAAGAGTCCGCGATTGACGACTTCCGAAACCTGTTGTCGCAGGCGATTCGTCACTGCATCGCACATGGCGAGTTCCTGGTCGTGGAAAAGGGCGGCTGGGACGGTCCCAGAGAGCCCTATTGCCTCTTCATCGCTGTTGAAGAAGACGGCCAGCCGATGAACGTCATCGAGACCGCACCCCAGCCTGGAACTTCCGAGGTGTGGGCACCCCATTGCATTCCCGGCCAGGCGGGAACAACATTGCGGGCGCCGATGACGCAGGAGACGATTGACATGGCACCGCTGGTGATGATCGAGGCGATCGCAACCTGGGGTCTTCAACCGTGGGATCTGGTGCTCGTTTTCGGTGCGCGGTGAGGCTGCTCTCCGCTTATTGGGACCCACTCTCGGCCTCAGGCCGCCGGCCACTCCTGACCCGCTAACGTGAGTCATTACGAACGCGTTCCTAGGGGGAGACGAATGCAGATCAGCCTTTGGCCGGCCGGACCGACACTGGAGTTGGGTGACCAATGGCAGCCGCTGCGGACGTTGCCCGATGATCCTCCAGATACCCAGGTGTTCGGTTTCAAGCTCAGCGACGGCGTAACGGGCCTCCTGATGATGAATACCATCCCGCCGCACGCAGTGATGCCCCTGAATCCGCAGGAACTCATCGACGACCTGCGCGGCGGTTCTGAAGTGACCTCTGGTCAAGCCGGTTTCATTGACGTCGATGTCGCAACGACTGCCTCCGGCACCCCGTATGTCTACAGCCTCATGAAGATCCCTGGGGAACAGCGCGGAGTCCACTACAACCTCACCCTTCATCTCGTCGGCGAGCGCCCGATGCAGATTCGGGGACATTTCGACGAGGGTGACGTAACGGGCACAAGGGAAGCCGTCGTGTACGAAATGGCGCGTCGCCACGAAATGCTTCACGAGCCGACGGAGGAGGATCCGACCGGCGGCTGGGCGCATGACCCTTTCGACCACTCCACTGATGGATTTGTGATGAACATGAGTGAACTGCCGGACTTCGATGGGCAGTTCCCCGGCCACCCGTTGACCTTGGCGCGCGAACTACTCGGGAACATCGCTGACAGCTGACTCGGCCCTAATCCTGCATCGCGGGAAATTGGTCAAGGCTTTGGTCACCCTTCCCTTGAAAAAGGTGAAGAACATGCGACTCAGTGGAACCGGCCGGGGCCCCTGGACCGCCGCTGATCAGCACTAGATGAGTTGTGAAAAACATTGTGCTGCAATAGAAGCCAACATATTACTGAGTCCTATGGTCCGAACGTCCTTGGCTACACCCGCAACCATCCGCAGCGGGGCGGCCAATTGCCCCCGCTGTGCTTCGACGAGAACGGCGAGATCGTCGTCATCGAGATCACCTTCCACAAGGGCGATCCCCAAGTGGAGAGCTCACGTGCCCGAACCAGCCCGCACAGATCCACTCCTCTCCCCGACGATTCCGACGTGTGGGGCTAGGACGGACCTCGGGCTGTGGTTAGTCAGTCCTCCGGCTCAGCGGTATAGAAGTCATCGAGGGTCCACTCCTCGCCTGCGACCGCCAGCTGCTCGGTCTTCGTCCGCGTGCCGCGTCGGTCCATCGCGCTGGCGGTCATCTCCAGGGCGATCTCCTCGGCTGCCGAGGCGCCGGCGACGATGGTCAGGGTGAAGTCGCCGGACTGCTCGCGCGGCCTGAGGTCACCTACGTTCCAAGTGACTTCGAAAACGTCACCCTTATCGGAGACGGACCCGGCGTGCGGGAAGAAGTCGGGGATTTGCGCCTTGGTCATACCCAGGAGAGCGTTTGCACGCATTTGGTCCAGCGGGTTCGGCCACTTCGGCAGCGGGGGAAGTTCACGGACACTCGGCGGGTACGTGCGGACCAGAACCCCGCCCTTGCGGATCCGGACCATCAGCTGCACGCCGGAGACCGGTTCGTCGGTGTCGTTGCCGACCTGGAAGCACACGGTGTTCGCGTCATCGTCGTTGACGATCTGACGGAGCACATGGTCCATCAGCCGGCCGCGTAGCTTGGTGAGATAGTCGGCTACCCGGCGGTCGAACTCCTCGGCGTCCTTTGGTTCGGTGTACCGGAGCATCCCCATCGGCCCAGTGATGTCACCGAGTGAGCTGAACCTTTCGTACGCGGCCCAGGCCGGACGGGCCGGATTGGGCTGCGGCTTGGGGCGTGGGGGTGGCCGATCCGGGGGCTTGCCGCTGTTGGCTCGGACGTACCTCTCATGCCGACGCAGCCAGTCCTCAAGGTTCTCCCGCTCGATGCTGAGCCGGATTAGCGGGTCCGCGGTGGCCGTCAGCGTCAGGTCCAGTTCTGGCCGCTGCGAGCCCTGCAGGAGACGGCGGCCGAGCATCTCAATCTCCTGGGGACTCGCCGGCGCCGTGCGCCCTGCTCCGCGGTGGAAGACGATCCCGGCGTGGAAATTGTCGTACTGCTTCTGCAGGGTGTGTTGCGGGTCGCCTGGCTCGGGCGCGGCGACGACCACGACGAGCACCTCGACGCCTTCGAACCGGATCGCGCGCGGCGTGAACCGAGGGGAGGATGCGTACGTCTTTATCCCTGGTGTGAGGTCGGCGTGGTCGATGGCAGGGATTCCAGCCACGACGCCGGGTTCCACGCCCACGACCATGTAGGCGACGCCGCCGCAGTGGGGCCTAGCATCGTCGATGGACCGGTTGGCGAACCCAAGGACCGCCTTGGCTACCGCGAACTTGCCCGCAGCGACGCTGAGGTCGAGGGTCCTCTTCCACTCCAGCCAGTTCGTCTCCTGGGCCTCCGGCCGGGAGCCGTGGATCGCCGCGACGAGGCGAAGAAGCTCGTCGTCGGTGCGAAGCGCACGGGTCGTGTCGATGTCGCTGAGCGTGATCGGCCGCGGATCCACCGGATCAGCGTATTGCTCGGTGGTGACAGCTCCGGCGACATGTGGGCTGCGTGTGGGGGTTACCGGGTGTCCGCCGCCAGCAGCGGCAGCAAAATTTCGGCGACCTCGGTCATGTTGTGCCGTGTCACCAGCAGCTCGAGGATCTGTCCCGGAGTCTGTGGTGGGTTGGCCTGTCGGTTCGAGATCTCCTGCAGCGCAAGCACTCCAGCATGCGGGTGCGCTGAGACCGTGTTGGCGGCGAACTGATGTGGGTGCACGGTCTCGATATCGGCCTGCACGAGCACGCGTGCTGCGCTGAACCCGGCGCGTCGATCGTCGGTGACGATGGCGTCGGCTTTGCCGATGATCGCCGCATGAGCGACGTGGCCGTCGTCAGGATCGTTGAGCCCGTAGCTGTAGTCGCGGTCTTTGGGAGCCTGAACCTCGGCTCCCGGAAACGCCCGCTTCAGCTGGTCGAAGAGGTGCTGTCGGCGGCTGGCGCTATCGCTGATTCCACGCTTGGCGTGTAGGCCGGCCAGGACGTAGTCCAGCTCGAAGAGGATTCCCGATCCCCACACGGGGGCGTAAGCCTCCTCTGTGGCCAGCTGCAGCAGGAAGTCGCGCTGAAGGCTCGGCACAAGGACGCAGGCGTCGAGGACAGCGCGATACACGTGGGTGATTCTTTCAGGCGGCGCGGACTGTCAGCGCTTGCGTTTCGCCTCGGCGAGCAGCTCGGCGACCTCTTCGGCGTCGGTATCCGCGAACTCCGCCGAGCTCTCGGTGATGAACCGGTTGCGCCGGGTGTGAAGGTCTTCGCGGTAGGCGAGAACATCGGCAAGCCGCAGCTTGCGCCGGACCGCGCCAGGTACATGCGCATGCAGCTCGCCGTCCTGGATGAGGCGAACCACCGTGGGTCGGCTCAGGCCGAGGATCTCCGCGGCCTGCTGGGTGGAAATTTCCTGGTCGCGGGTCAGGATGCTGATCGACTGACCGTGGCTGAGTGCGTGGGCGACCCGCTTGAGGACCTCGTAAAGCTGCTCGGTCAATTCGACACGATCATGTTCGCCAGCACCGGACAGGAAGAAGGCAGGCTCAGGAGAGGCCCCGTGGCGGACCTCGTGCGCCTCGATGAAGCTGAGGACATTGGCAAGCCCATCAGCATCGGCCGGAACCGGGTTAACAATCTCCGCGGAGGCGGCGATCATGGGTCTCACTTCCTCTCATTCCACTCTCGGAACCCGACCCATCGTAGCAAGGTTACGAAAGTTACGAAAGGTTGGTACGTCAGCGTTGTGGGCCTGCAACGCGGCGGCCAGCAGCGATCTGGCGCGCAGCCATGTATGCGTCCTGAGCGATCTCGACCACATCAGCCAGTGTTGTGTCGGGGGCCGGATTCCTGCCTTCCGCCGTCGGTGCGATGGTCACGGATTTGGTCACCAATTCCCCCGAAACGGGTGAAAATCATGCGACTCAGTGAAACTTTTCGCGAAGCTCAACCACAGTTGACCAGCGCTAACACAATTATGAAAACCGTTGTAGCACAATTGAATTCAACTCATAACCCAGAGGTCGCAGGTTCGAATCCTGTCCCCGCTACCAGGTGTGATGTCCCGAGACACCGTTGACAGGTGTCTCGGGACATTGTTTACAGGTGGGGTCTGTTTGTGGGGGAGTTTCC
>JAIBBE010000240.1 GCA_019694835.1 Fimbriimonadaceae bacterium
GCAATCTACCCTTCGACGAGAGCCTTGTCCCAATTCCTTGGGCCTGCGGCGATTGGAAGCGGGCGGCGAAACCCTCAACCCCTGTGCGGTCCGGTGCCAGGGCGCTGAGCATTGGGAGGGGAGGGGTTTGAGGGATAAAGAGAGAGAGGCTTATTGGACCTATTCGATCATCACCCCAGGACCGAGAACGGGGTCAGGTCGCGGATGATCTCGTTGTGCTCGCCGAGCAGGGCGATCTTGGGGACGATTTCTTCGTCGGTCAGGGCGAAGGCGGCGATGATGACGCGGTCGTCGGTCTTGAACAGATGCGCCGCGCCCCCGTTCATCCCGATCACGCCGCGGGGACCGGAGAAGGCGTACGTTTGGATGCGCGACGTGTGGTCGACCGCCCAGATGTGGACCAGTTCGCCGTCATGGATGCCGACGTGGCGCATCAGGTCAGCGTCGATCTCGATGCTGCCCACGTAGTCGGGGTTCGTATAGGTCAGCCTCGCATGGTGGAGCTTGGCTTTAAGCAACTGGAGCAGGAGCATCGTCGAGTTCGTGCCGCGGCGCGTCTGCGCGGACTTCGGTTTCGGGGGCGTCGGTTCGCTTCCTGATTCGGCGATACCACGCCGAGATCAGCCCACCGAGCGTCATGATACCCGCGCCGATCCAGACCAGGATCGTCAGCGGCTTGAAGAAGATCTCCACCGGCATGAGCGGCTCGACGTACAGAAGCTGGATCGTGATGCTCTGGGTCGCCGCGTCCATTCGGTTCAGGGAGACGATGTAATCGGGGCCGAGGCGGGCGGGCTGGAAGTCCGGGCCGCCGCCCGAGCCGACGACGATCGCGGGTTCGGCGGTGGCTTCGCCCGCCGGGCTCTTGAGCTTGATCTTGGCGAGGAACTTCGTGCCCGCGATGCCCGCCTCACCCTCGCGCCGGAACGATTCGTAGGTGATTTGGGTGTCCTCGAACAGCTTGGACTCGCCCTTTTTGAACTCGACCTCGTCGGTCGCTTCGATTGACATCGGGTGGAGGGTGAAGTAGACGTCGTAAAGGGGGGTGCCATGGATGTACGGCCACACCATCGTCTGCGGCTCCTGGTCGGGCCGCTCGATCATGTAGTAGCCGGGCTTGGCGGTGAACTTGTCGCGCTGGCCTTCGACTTGGAATTCGACGGTGTTGTTGCGGTCGTTGAAGTCGCGGGCATCGGTGGGTTCTTTGTACGAGACCCGGTAGCCGAGCCCTTCGGCAGGGCGACCCTCCTGGACGATGATTTGGGCTTTCTGCTCGAATCCGCGCGAAACGATGAGGCCGAGCACGGCGACGGCGACGCCCAGGTGCGAGAGGTAGGAACCCAGCGACGGCAGAGCCCGCCGCCAAAGCTCGACCATGCGCCAGATGCTGGCGGTGATGGTGAAGAGGCAGGTCCACGCGAGGAAGAAGATCCACGGCCCCATGCTGACTTCGCGGCCGAGCAGTTTCACCTTCGATTCGGGATCCAGCCTCGCACCGATGTCGGGGAACTTCGCCCAAATCATGAAGAGCCCGACGACGCCGAGCGAGATCAGGAAAACGTTCAGAACTTTGAGGACGACCTGCCCCAATCCGAGCTTGCGCCAGCCGATGAACGGCGCGCACGCCATGAGGATCATCAGCGGGATGAACAGCCAGGAGACGACTTGGTGGTAGAGCCCTTCCTCCACGACCTTGGGCTTCTGGCCCATCAGCGACATCACGAACGGCACGCTCATCCCGAACGCGCAGCAGACGCCGAGTCCGGTCAGCAGCCAGATTCCCGCCGCATAGAACGAGCCGCGATCGAAGCCCTTGGTCTCAGGTGTCGGAGCTTCATTCCTGGCTTCCCTTCGGGCCTGAAGGGTCCGCCAAATCCACAAGCCGCCGAAGCTCAGAATCGCCACCGAACCCAGTCCAATGAGCAGCCACAACGCCGTGCGGTTCATCTTCGCAAAGCTGTGGACGCTGGTGTCCTGAAGGAACCCGGAGCGGGTCAGGAAGGTCCCGTAGATGAACGCGAGAAAGGGGGTCGCCCCGAGCAGGACGTTGAGCAAGTGCCAGCGCTTCTTGGCGAGTTGGACGAAAATGCCATGCACGAACGCGATCGCCATGACCCAAGGCACGAAACTTACGTTTTCGACCGGATCCCACATCCAGAACCCGCCCCAGCCGAGGGTTTCGTAGGCCCAGAACCCGCCCATGCACAGGCCAATGCCCACCAGGGTAAGCGAGATGATCCCCCAAGGACGGACCCGCGCAATCCAGGAATCGTAGTCCTTGGTGACCAGCGCCGCGAACGCCCAGCAGAACAGGACGGTGAGCGACCCAAAGCCGAGAAAGATCGTCGGCGGATGGATGGTGACCCAATAGTTCAGTAGTGAAGGCGCGAGGCCTTGGCCGGACGGGGGGACGAGGAACTTGCCGTCGAGAGCCTGGATGTTGAACGGCGACTCGTAGGCGAGAATGCCGCCGAGCGAAGCCAGAAAGAGCGCGTAAGGAATGGTGAACCAGCGCCGATAGGCACCCGTCGCTCGCATCGCGAGCATCCCAAACAGAGCCGAGCAAGTTGCCCAGAGCAGGAAACTGCCTTCCTGACCACCCCAGATCGCGGCGACTTTGTACTTGAGCTCTACATCGGCCTCAGAGTGGGCGAAAACGTAGGTGTATTGGTACTGGTCGCGAACGAACAGGGTGCCGAGGCAGATGATCGCGATGAAGAACGCGGAACCACCAGCGACAAAAGTCGGTGTGGCGAAGCGGGCAAGCGAAGGCTTTCGGCCCGACAGGAGGCTCAGCAGGAAACTGGACAGACACAGGGCAATGGCCGCATAGATCGACCAACGTCCCAAATCACCGACCCAAAAGCTCCACGGCTGTGCCGGGGGCCAATCGATCGCCGGAGGTGACTCCATCCGCTAGGAACTCTTGTCGGTGCTCTCGTACTTGGACGGGCACTTGATCAAGAGCTTCGTGGCGTGGAACTCGTCTCCCTTCATTCCGCCGACGGCCACGACTTTGGTTGCCTCGCCCATATTGGCTGGCTGGGCTCCGTGGTAGACGACGTTGATCTGGTCGCCTTTTTCGTCGGTGAGTTTGAAGCGAACTTCGCCGTCACGGGGTCGACTGACAAGGGTTGTTTTGTCGAGGTCGCCGCTGACATGAAGGTTGGACCCCTGTGCCGTCTTGGCTTCCGCGATGGTCACGTACGGACTCGCGTTCGAGAGGAAGGCGAAGATCATGGCCGAGAGGCCACCAACGGCCAGCAACGTGGCAATTACAGCGCCTATTTTCATTTCAGTTCTATTGTACGCCAACCTCGGGCACTACGGCACTCCGCAGGCGTTAGATACAATAGCGATGCTGATGATCAAGTTGCGTTTTCTGTGGATTGGGGCGGCTCTGGCCGCAAGTGCCTTGGCGATGGGCCAGCCAGCGACCCCTGCGCAGCGCGGAACGGTGCAGCCGTCCGCCGATTACGGCACCCTCCACCTGCAAACGAAACTGGGGAGTTTCAAGTTGCTGGACGGCCAAGGCCGGGTGGAAATCTCATTCACCGGCACGATACTCTTGAACAAGGCAGACGGCAAGGTCGAGATTTCGGGCAAGCTCCGAAAAGAGTTCGAAGGCAACGGTCGTGTGGTCTATTCCGGGACGGGCAAGGTCGTCGTCACCGGCAAGTGGCGCGGCATCCAGTGGTTTGGTCGCGACATGACGGCGGTTTGGTACGGCGCGGGAGCGGCGCGCTTGGCTGGCGAGTTCGACAAAGACCTCAACACGGGCAAATTCTGGTACGACGATCCCACCAAGAAGGAAGACTGGAGCGCGACCGGCACCTTCACGATTACGTTGCCTAACCGCTACGCGCAGCCCGACGTCAAGCCCATCGAACGCGGCAAGCAGCCACCCCCCAAGAAGGGCGGCTAGAGACCTTGCCGTGCTGACCCAGACGTTTTGTCACGTTCCCGGAATTGGCAAGCGCACCGAAAAGGCGCTTTGGACCCAAGGTTGCCGGGACTGGGATGCGTTGCTTTCGGAGCCGGACACCTTCTCCTATGGCTCCGCTAGCCGAACCCTCGCGAGGAAGGTCATCGAAGAAAGCAAAGGTGCTCTCGATGAGGGCCGCTATCAGTATTTCGCGGAATCGTTGCGAGCCAGCGAGACGTGGCGGGCCTGGGAGCAGTTCCGCGACTCCTGCGTGTACCTGGATATCGAGACGGACGGCTCCAATAACCGCGACAACGTCACGATGATCGGGCTCTATGACGGCAAGGAGTTCAAGTGTCTGATCAAGGGGCAGGACCTCGAGAACTTCCGTGACGTGATCTCGCACTACGCGATGGTCGTCACGTTTTTTGGGACCGGCTTCGACCTGCCGGTGCTTGAGAAGCGCTTCCGAGGCTTCCGGTTCGACCAGATTCACCTCGATCTGTGCCCAACTCTCAAGAAGCTGGGCATCAGAGGCGGGCTCAAGAAGATCGAGCGGCAACTCGGACTGCAGCGCGAAGAAGGCATCGACGGCTTGACCGGGTGGGATGCGGTGCAGCTTTGGCGGCGCTACCTGCGCGGTGACGAGAAGGCTCTGGACACCCTCATTGCCTACAACCGAGCCGACGTCGTCAACATGGAACCGATTGCGGAATATCTTTATCGCGAAATGAAGCGAGAAACCGTGGGCGACCAACTCGTCCTGTTCTGAGGAATGAAGCCTGACCTCATCATCGTCACCGACTACGCCCATGTGAGCGGCGGTGCCGAAAAGGTGGGAATCGTCAGCGCCAAAGGCCTCGCCCAACGCGGGTACCGGGTGACGCTCTTCTCCTGTGCTGGGCCGATTGATGACGAGCTTGCCGCGACACCGGGAGTCGAGGTCGTTACCGCCTACGATCGCTATTCCTACCACGATCTGGGACGAATCAAGCGCCGCACGCAGGGGGCTTGGAACAAGGAGACTGAGGCAAAGTTCGCATCGGTGCTGTCGGGTCGAGATCCTTATCGGACCATCGTGCATGTCCACTCCTGGCGCGATCAGTTGACATCGAGCATCTTCCAGCCTTTGCAGTCGTTCGCGGCCCCCGTTGTCATGACCGTCCACGACTACGGTCTCGCCTGTCCGATGGGCGGGTTCTATGACTATCGGCTGAACCATGCCTGTCGCTTGACCGGTGGTTCCCAGGCCTGCATGCTGCGCAACTGCATCCAAGCCCGGATGGAGTTCAAGCTTTGGTACTTCTGGAAATACCGCCTGATGTTGCGCCGAGCCCATGTACGGGAGCGAGTTGACCGGTTTTTGTTCGTTTCGGACTTTGCGCGACGCCATCTCGTCGACTACTTGCCTGCGGCGACACCTCAACAAGTGCTTGATAACCCCATCGAAGTCACTCAGAAGCCTTTTTCGCCCCGCGAGACCGGGGCGCCGTTCACGTATCTCGGTCGACTCACGGCCGAAAAAGACCCGGTGACCTTTGCGCTCGCGGCGAAGCAGATCGGTGTCAGACCGCTCTTCGTCGGTAGCGGCGCGCTAGAGTCTGCGGTTCGCGAGGCCAATCCGGAGGCTGAAGTTACGGGATGGGTCGGGGGTGACGTGGTCCAGGCCAAACTCGCCAACGCGCGGGCGCTCGTTTTTCCGTCCCGATGGTATGAGGCTCAGCCCCTCGTCATCCTCGAGGCCCTTGCCAATGGGGTGCCCTGCCTGGTCTCCGACGCGAGCGCGGCGCGAGAGATGATCAGCGAGGGAGTCAACGGGCTCGTTTTCCGCGCGGGTGACGTTGAGGATTGCGCGGCGAAGCTCCGAGAATTAAGTTCGGACGATCTTGACGAGCGAATGGGACGAGCTGCCTACGAAGGTTATTGGGCCGAACCCAAGACCCTTGACCGGCATCTCGCCGCCTTGGAAACTGTTTACGAAGAGCTGCTGCGCCCATGAAACTCGGAGTCATCGCCCACAGCATCGAAACGGCCGAGGACTACCGGAAAGCGGGCATCGCCCGCTACACGACAGCCATTATCGACGCCTTCTGCGACCTGGCGGCCGACGAGTTTCATGTCTTTATGATGCCGGACGCCCCGGTGCCGGAAAAATGGAGCAGGGCCAAGAACGTCGTCATCCACCGGATCTGGCGGCGCTACCAAAAATGGATGCAGTTCCCGGCTTCGATCGCCATTCGGTCGACGGGGGCGAAATGGTCCTTCTCGCCTTCTTTTCGCCCGCCCTGCCGATTCATTCCCTCGCTGCCTTTCGTGAAGCGAAGCGTGATGATCCACGACCTGTTCCCGCTTACCCATCCCCATTTCTTCAACGATGAGACGCGGGGATACTTCGACGCCGTTTTGCCCGATGCGTGCAACAATGCGGAGTTGCTGTTTGCCAATTCTGAGTCGACGAAATCCGAGATTCTCCGGCTGTTTGGCGGCAACGCGGACCGGATCGTCGTAACCCCGCTCGGGCCAGGCAATGTGATCGAGCAGCGCCCCTATGAGGAGATTTCCGGGGCCGAATTGGAGTCGGCGGGAGTGCCTTTCAAGCGCTTCTTCTTCACCCTCAGCACGATTGAGCCTCGCAAGAATTTGCCCAAACTGATCCAGGGCTTGGCCATCCTTCGCGAGAATGCAGAGTTCGGCGACGTAGGTTTGGCCATTGGCGGTGGCAAGGGCTGGCTGTACGAGGAGGTCTTTGCCGAGGTCGAACGGCTGGGCTTGCAGGACGCCGTGGCGTTTCTTGGCTACGTGAAGACTGAAGCATTGCCCGCGCTGTTTGGTCGATGCGAGGCCTACGTCTGCGCTTCATTGACCGAAGGGTTCGGCATGCCGGTGCTGGAAGCCATGATCGCGGGGTCGCCGATTGTCAGTTCCAATGGCGGATCGCTGCCAGAGGTCGGCGGCGACATCGCGATCTACTTCGACCCGCTCAATCCCGAGGACATCGCCCGTGCCCTCGGCGAATGTCTTCGTTCACCGGCCGAGCGTGAGGTTTGGAGCCAGAAGTCGCTCGAACGGGCACGGCTGTTCTCGTGGGAGAAGACCGCGCGGATGACGGTTGACGCTCTGCGGGGAGCATCCATCCGTGGGAGGATGGATGCATAGGGGTTTGAGTGGTGGAGGCCAAGTTTTGTGGCTGGCGGGCATCCATCCGTGGGAGGATGGATGCATAGGCACTCGGGGCGATCTCGCATGCGTCCCACTGTACCGCTGGCATCCTGCCGGCACCGCACACGGAGGAACTTCACGGGGAAGCCGGCAGGATGCCAGCGGTACAGTCGGGGCTTTCCTTTTGAGGGGATCATGAGGGCCGGAATCGGTGCGGTGGGGCTTCCGGCTGGCGCGGATTTCCGGAAGGCGGGGACGGCCCGATATGCCTTCCAGATCATCGAAGGGCTAGCGACTGCTGACCCCGAATCCGAGTTCCATGTCTACGTCGCCCATGACTTCCCACGTCCGTCTGAGTGGCATCAGCCGAACATCATCCTGCACCCCGTCACGAAGTATCGTGCGCACTGGGCCTTGGGCGGGATGAAGGCGAAAGTCGCGGGCTATGACCTTTGGTTTGCCCCCGTTTACGAGGTCAATCGCGCTTCCTGGGTGCCTCAATGCGCGATGATCCACGACCTTTTTCCGCTCACGAATCCCGAGTGGTTCTCGGAGCCGGATCTGAGTCGCGCCCGGGAGGCCATTGATCGATCCTGCCGCAAGGCCAAACTCCTGCTAGCCAACAGCGAGGACACCAAGCAGCGCATTCTCGAGCGCTATGGCGGAAAGCCCGACCGGATCGTGGTCACTCCGCTTGGTCCGGGCAACGTTGAGCCTGCAATCCCAGCGAGTCGGGTGTCGGATCGGGAGTTGTTCGCGACGGGCATTCCAGAGCGCACGGGACTCGATGCGGGGAGATCGGAAAGTTCGCCAGATTGGCGTCCCATGCCACCTGCTCCTTACGTGTTCACCCTCGGCACGCTTGAACCGAGGAAGAACATCCCGGCGCTGATCGAGGCTTTCGCTCTCGTCAAGCAAGAACGGCCCGACCTGATCCTTGCGATCGGCGGCGGTAAGGGTTGGGGTGAGGGGCCGATTTTCGAGCAGGTGCAACGCCTCGGTTTGGTCGATTCGGTCGTCTTTCTCGGCTACGTCAAAGACGCTGACCTGCCCAAGCTCTTTGCCCGCTCGGAGTGCTTTGCTATGGCTTCGCTCGCCGAAGGATTCGGAATCCCCGTCCTCGAAGCGATGCACTATGGGGCTCCGGTCGCCTGCAGCGACCTCGGCGCGCTGCGCGAAGTCTGCGGCGACCTTGCCGTATACTTCGACCCCAGTAATCCGCGTTCCATTGCCCAGAGCCTTCTCAATCGGCTAGATGGGGACCGGCAAGGGGTTATCGAAGCAGGATTTGCGCGCGCTCAAACGTTCACATGGCAGAAAACAGCAACACTGACCCTCGAGGCGATGAAGAAGTTTCTGGCCAGGTGAAGCCTGAAGATCTTCCGCCGGAGTCGGTGACTGAAGGAATTCTTCTTGAAACGCCGGCGGCGGACGTTACTTCGGGACCGGCTGGGCCGGTCAACGAGCAAGTCGAGAACATCACGAAGATGGACCGGCGCGCCGTCGAGCGCGGGTTCGCATGGACGGCCTTCTTCTCGATTTTCTCCAAGGTCCTTTTCCCGCTGGCCGGGCTCTACGTCAGTCGCCACCTCGGGCCGGCAATCATGGGCATCTCGGGGATGCTGCTCCAAATCATCAGCCTCTCGGAAGTGCTTCGCGACGCGGGACTGTCTCAGAGCTACATGGTCGAACATAACCTGGATCGCAAGCGCCTGGGATCCTACATGTCCATGTCGCTGCTGATGGGCATCATCCCGGCCGTTCTGCTGGTTGCTTTCACCCCGTTCATGGCCGACTTCTTCCGCACACCCGAGTTGCTCTATGCGTTGCCGATTGTCGCCGGACTGGTCCTTTTGAACTCGGCAACGACGATTCCGGCGGCCAAGATGCTGAAGGAAGGTCGAATCAAGGAACAGGGGATGATCGGCGTCATCGCCAGCGGCATTGCACTGGCGACGTGCATCGTCATGGTGAGGCTGGGCTACGGCTTTGTCTCGATCATGACCCAGATCGTGGTGGCCTCAGTCATTGCAAATACGGTCATGTTCTTGCGGAGCCCCGTGACCGTGTTCCACTGGAGCCGCGCTGCGTTCGCCGAGAACTTCAGGCGATCGGGGGCCTTGCTTGCCGCCAACGGGATCAACAATCTGTTCCTCCAAGCCGACCTCTTTGTCATCGCCCGCATGATTGACAAGACCGCGACGGGGCTCTACAACACCGCTCAAAACGTTGCTTACAAGCCAGCCGACCTCATCAGCTTTCCTCTCGCAAAGGTCCTGATGGTCGCTTTTGGTCAGTCGACGAAGGACCTCGACAAACTCGCGACGAACTTCACACGGGCCATCACCGCCGTCGTGCTTTTCGTGACCCCGATCTACCTGGTGATCGGCTTCTGCAGCGATGCAATCATTTGGCTGCTGTATGCCGATAAGTTCGTCGGTGCGATCACTACCATGTCCATCCTATCGATCTACCTTGGGGTGCGCACGCTCGGAAACGTGGCCGGACACGCCCTTGTCCCGGCTGGCAAACATGCCTGGACGCTGTATCCCTGGATTCTGGCGGTGGCCGTGACGATTGCCGGGCTCTTTCTGACTTACCGCCCAACCCATCCGCACTATTCACTCGAAACCATCGTTTGGTGCTTTACGGCAGGCGCACTGTGCGTATACATTATCATCGTCGGGGTTGCCTTCCACTTCCTCCGGCCGAAAGGCCCTGAGGTCGGGAGACTGAAGAAGTCCATCTGGGCGACGCTGGCGACCGGGGTTCTGATTGGCGTGATTCACTACCTCCCAATCGGCATGTATGAGCGCTTTGGATTGACGGTGGCAATCGCCCCGGTTTTCCACTTCATCCTCATTGGCATGCTCTTTGATGGAAAGTGGAACACGTACTTGAATCGACGCGGACCCAAACAGTTGTTGAGAAAGCTATAGAATTCAGGCCCCTCGAGGACAGCAGTAACGTACAATGGACTCAAATCAACGGAGATCGATGCCCCAACTATGAGCATGAAAGGAACCGATGCGGGAGAGATCGCGGCTAAGCTGCCGGTCAAGAAGAAAAAGAAGGCTGATATCGCCGAAGAGGTGATTCCAGCACAGGCCGTCGAGCCGAAACCGAAGTTCGACGCAAGGGCGATCGTCCAGTCGCCAGCCTTCATTCCTGGACTTATTGTTGCGTTGGGTCTGGGCCTGATGTTCTGGCGAATGATCGCGTTCCTACCCACACTGTGGATGAGCGACGATGGCTACTACTCGCACGGTTTCTTGGTGCCCTTCATCTGCGGCTTCATCATCTATCGAGCCTGGCCGCTGATCAAGGATCGCCCGATCAACCCCCAGTACTACATGATCGTGCCGATTCTCGCGCTCAGCTACTGCGCGCTCGTCGCCAACGTGACCGGCATGCAGAACATCGCATCGTTTACGCTGATCGGAATGCTCTGGGCGAGCGTTGCGTTCGTCGCCGGATGGCGATGGCTAGCCGCACTGTTCTTCCCGATCGGCTACCTGATCTTCGCTCTGCCGGTCTGGTCGATGATCATCGACAGCTACACCAACCCGATGCAGGTGTTGTCGACGAAGGTCGCCTACAAGATGCTCGAGATTGGTGGACTCCAGCCCTTCAGCCCGAACGACAACACGATCTACCTGAATAATTTCACGCTGGACGTCGGTGTTCCCTGCAGCGGGCTCAAGCTCATTTTGGCCTTGTCGGCGTTCACCGTGTTCTTCGTTTTGATCGCCCGGCTACGGTGGTGGGGGAACGCATTCATGTTCCTCATCATGCTGCCCCTCGCCCTGCTCATCAACGGCCTGCGCATCGCCCTGATTGGCGTGGTCGGCAACCAGTGGGGCCCTGAAGCCGGCCACAAGTTCCACGATTACAGCGGCTACATCACGCTGGTGTTGTGCTTCTTCGTACTCTTCAAAATTGCACGAGGTTTAGGATGGAAGGACTGAGAAAGAGAGTTTTTGTTTTGGCCGGCGTCTTCGTTGCCGTCGGCATCGGCTTCCAGGCCTTTTCGGCCAGAGCCGAGCGGATCACGCGAACCGAGACGTGGATGGAGCAGGTTGCCCCCAAGGAACTACCCGGCTACACCATGGTCCCCTCGCGCGACCCCAAGAATCCCAACGTCACGTATAAGTCGGACCCGGTCGTTTACGACACTCTCGTCCCGTATGGCATCGTCGCACGAGAGTTTCGCGAGAAGGGTGGCCCCAAGCACTTTGACGTCAATGTGATCGCCAGCAGCACCAAGGACAGCTTCCACGATCCTCGAGTTTGCTTCACCGCCCAGGGCTGGAACCTCGACGACCAGAAAGAGGCGGTCGTGAAGACATCAACCCGGGGAGATGTTCCGGTGACATTGGCCGAGATGAACCACGCCGACTACGGCAAGCATCCGTCGGTCTTCTTCTACAAGGGACCGGAGGGCTTCACCGCCACGACGGCAGGCATCAAACTTCAAATGCTGAAGAAGCAATTCCTGACCTTGAAGGATCAGGAGGGTGTCTTCTATCGCTTCATCGCCCTGAGTCCGGGAACGTCGACCGACGACTTGCTGAAGTTCGTTGGCGAGTACCTCGACGAATCTGGCAGGACCAGCGACGGCTTCTTCTGAATCCATGTTAGCCCGGGAACCCCTGGTTCCCGGGCTTAGCTATGTCTGGCTTTCTCACACCGTCGGCGGGCGGCGGTAGAGGTCGACCAGTTTCCAGACCAGCCGACCGAAAACGAGGAACGCGACCACGAGGAGCATTCCATAGCCTCGACCTGATCGGTCGCCAGGCGCAATCGGACCGCGCGCCAGTAGGTAACCGCAGGCGAGGATGGGCACGACCGACAGAGCGGTCAGCACTCCCATAACCAGCCGCTTCAACCTGAGTTCGCTCGGCGTTCCGCGCTCGGGATCGAATCCGCAGACGATGCAGCACGGGCCTTCGATCACGAACTGGTGGTCGCAGGTCTCCGGATCCACCGCAATCCCTTTCACGGTCCGGTTGTCCTGCCCACAGTGAGGACAGAACCACCAGCCCGGGATCACCTCGCGCTCGCAGTGGATGTTGCGGCAGGGGACACCGCCGGGGAAGGCCATGGTCCCAAGAATACAGCTTCATGGGTAACCTAGCGCAACCGATGGGCGACTTTGGCCATAGGAACACCCAGATGAGGCATTGCGCATGAACGTCGCCGAAATTCGGAATCTGACCGTTGCGTACGGCCAGTTTGTCGCCCTTCACGACTTCTCGGTCGACATCCCCGAGGGTTGCATCGGCTTGTTGGGTCCGAACGGCGCGGGTAAGACGACCCTAATCAAGACGCTCCTTGGATTCGTCGAGCCGCGTGCCGGAGGCGGCAACGTCCTCGGCGCGGACATCGGCACCCAGGGCGCCCTGATTCGACAGCGCGTTGGTTTGATGCCCGAGCAAGACTGCCACATTCCGGGCATGAGCGCGGTGCAGTTCGTCGCCTACGCAGGTGAACTCGCGGGAATGCCCGCCGCACAGGCCTTGCGCCGAGCGCATGAAGTCCTTGAGTACTGCGGTCTCGGCGAAGCCCGCTACCGAAACGTCGAGACCTACTCGACCGGCATGAAGCAAAAGATCAAGTTGGCTCAGGCGCTCGTCCATGGCCCCAAACTTCTCCTGCTGGATGAGCCGACAAACGGTCTCGACCCTCGAGGCCGCGAAGAGATGCTCGATCTCGTTAGGTCGGTTTCTCATGGCAAAGGTGTCAACGTCCTCGTCAGCAGCCACCTCCTTCCCGACATCGAGCGGACGTGCGATCAGGTCATCGTCGTCTTTCGCGGGCACCTTCAGGCTCAGGGTTCGATTAAGGAGTTGAAGAAGATCGAGGGGGCCCCGGTGGACATTGAATTGCGGGAGCCAAACGGAGCGTTCCTCAATGCATTGCTCACACGCCACGCCACGCTACTCTATGCCGAGGACTACCGGTATCGCGTCCAAGCGCCAGGAACGCCCGAACAGGTGAGCCGGCTGGTATTCGACGCGGCGCGAAGTACGGGTGCTCAAGTTCGGGGAATCAAACTCGCAGAGCGGAGCCTCGAAGAGGCATTTCTCGCCGCGATCCAAGGCCCTCCCCCGCCGGTCGTTTCGGGACCGCCCCCCTTAACAGCCTAGCAGGTGCATGCCGGATTTACGGCAAAATCACCGGTTTACGCCTAAAGCCCTTGAGTTTCTATTATAGATTATCGATAATCAATAATAGAGATGACTCAGGAATCAAACGAACGCACCGTGCTATCGGTACTTCAGCTCGAAATCGGACTCATGATGGAACTGGGGGTCCTGCTTCGAGAGGCGGCACTCCAACTCTCCTCGACGGGCGAAGTGCTCTCGCGCGATTGTCTTCGCGAGACCGCGCTGGCAATGGACTCTCGCATTGAAAGGCTCAGCCAGCGTGCGGCCGCGCTCGATCAAGCTCATGTGGGAACTTTTGGGGGGCGCAAGGACTTGGGGATTTTGGGGGAGATGTCAACCGACCAGGATCCAGTTCGGCTCATCGAGCAGCTTCGCGGTGCGCTTCTGGTGGTCTGCCAAGCATTTGCGGCGGGTATCGTAGAGGTCAGCGACCTCGGTGACGACGAATCCGCTGATCTTCTCTCGCGACTCAGTATTGAACTAGAGCGCGATTTGTGGCGTCTGAACTCGTCAGTCATCACCGGATAGGGAAAATTCTCGTGTTCGAACCGGTAAAGCGGACCATTCAGCAGCAGGTCAAGGAGCGGCTCCTTGAGGAAATTCTGGCCGGCAAACACCGGCCAGGCGACCGACTGCGTGAACTCGAAATTGCGCGCCAGTTCGGGGTAAGCCAAGCCCCGGTTCGCGAAGCACTCCGCCAGTTGGCCGAACTTCGCATCGTCGAGTCGCACGCCCACCGGGGTACCTGGGTTCGCGAGTTCTCTTACATCGATTCAGCGCACATCTACCAGGTGCGAGCCGCCCTTGAGGAGCTTGCCCTCGTCACGCCCCGTACGGGTCGAGATCCGTCGCTTGAGAAGCTGAGGCGCTTTGCCAACGAATCCCAGGAATCTGCCCACTCGAGTGACATCGCCAGCTACATCTTCTCGAGCCACCAGTTCCACCGCGAAATCGTGGAGTCCTCAGCCAATGACGCGCTGGCCGAGATTTGGCATTCCCTGCTCGTTCCCCTTCGCATGCAGGCGGTCATCGCCGTTCTCGGAACGGGGGGACGCGAAACCTGGGCGCGCGAACACCTCGACGTTGTCGAGTTGCTCGAACAGGGGAACCGGGTGGCGGCCGCCGCCCAACTCCGGCGACACCTCGAAGGTACCGCCCACGCTCTCATCGCCAAGGCTTCTTCTGAAAAAGAGACCGGCCCGGATCGTTCGATCCAGGCCGGTATGCCGCCTCTCTCCCCGAACTAGCGCCGGTTCCGTCGACGGCGAATCAGACCGAGCACGCCAAGGGCGAGAGCACCCATAGAGGCTGGCTCTGGAACCGGAGCGACCATGTTTTGGCTCAACTGATTGTTGCCATTGAATCCCGACATGTAGAACGGCGCCACGCTCGTCCCCATGTTGGCCAGGTATGTCGTCGCCGCATTGAGGGTGCCCGCGTTGAGAGCGCCGCCGTCTGAGGCCTTGGCCCGGAAAGTGCCAGTGGTGAGATTGAACGTCCCTGACGTCTCTTCTGAGAGCTCCCAGATGACCAACTGCAGCGCCCGTGCCTGATCATTGGTCCCGCTGGCGATGATCGACGGCAGATAGGTATTCACGAGGTTGGCAATGCGGGCTCCGTTCGGGTTGAGGTTGCTCGTGTCGGTGATCGTAACGTTCCATGCGCTTCCAGAGACGTGAATGTCGGAGTCCGTGCAGAATCCGCTGAAGTTCGTGACGCTCGATCCCGTGTTGAGTTTGAGCTTCATTTCGCCCGCGAAGAACGAGTTGTAGTCTCCGCCCGAGTTGAGAGACACCTTGACGTTGCCGCCCTTCCCGGTGCCAGTGAGTTGAAGGGTCGGGAAGGCGAAGGCGCCGACCGACAGAGTTCCGAGAATCGTGAGAGTTGTAATGAGTTTCATAGCTTGCAGCTCCGCGCCGTTCGCTGCAGGACTAATGCCAACTTATGTCGTTTGACGCATTTCTGGGACCATAACCGGTAAAACCCATAGGCATGATCGACCCGACCCGTGAATCGCGTATCGCCACTGGCATGCTGGGGGGCATCATTGCCGCTGTCGTCGGCGTGGTTCTCGTGCTGGTTGGGGTGATGGGCCGAAATGGACTGCTGATGTCATTTGGCATCCTGCTGGCCGTGGGTGGCATCGTCTCGATGGCGGTATCGGTAGGCGCGGGGTTGAACCGGGTCCGCGGAGATCAGAAGACCCGCGCCGTCACCGAGGCTCGGAATTGCCGGGTGGTGGCGCGCTTTGCCTTGAACCACTTGGGCGAAATGCTCTTCGATATCGAACCCCAAGACATCGACGATCTCAAGTACTTCGTCCGCCTGCAATTCGCGGACGGCCGTCAGGGCGAGTTCAAGACCACTTGGGAGGTCTTCGCTGCCGCTGGCGAAGGAATGTACGGCGATGCCGCGTTCCAAGGGGACTGGCTTGGCCGTTTCACTCCCCAGACCAGGCTGCCCCAGCCGTAGACGCTAGCCAATTTGGTTGACGAGCGTCCGGTCCGACCTCCTCAATAGCGGAGGTTTCCCCATGCGCCGATTCACCGATCTTGTCCCACTACCCTCGTCAGGAAGCCTGAACACGGGCGTCGAGCCGTGTCCGACTGACCTGATTCTCCGCCGTTTCGGCCTCCCAACGCGCGTCCTCTCCGCCGAATGCGCGGATCTACGAGGTCTAAGGCGGGAATGGGCCTCTCGTATGGTGACGTCGGACATCGGCCCGTTCAGCGCCACCGGGCATCGCATGGCAACCGACCTTCTTCAGCGATCGCTGGCAGAAGTTCGCCGGGCCAAGCCAGCGCTGTATGACGTCCTCGGGTCGGCTGGGATGCTCTGCGTCCGTCATGTGCGTGGCCACCCCGGTCTCGCCAGCAACCATTCCTTCGGACTCGCGATCGACTTCACGATCGACGGCCAACTCGATGCCCCCGGCGATGGCCAAGTCCAACGAGGCCTCTTGGACCTCTATTCGATCCTCAAGCGCTTCGGCTGGTTCTGGGGCGCAGAGTTCGGACGTGAGGATGCGATGCACTTCGAAGTCGGCTCGCGGGTCGTGAGGGACTGGATCAAACGCGGCCTGTTCTAGCGGGTATCACGGAAGGATGAAGGTCACGATCGAATTCTGTGTCGTCTGAAGCTACACCCCGCGCGCCGCCAGTTTGGCGGTCGCCCTGGTTGACCATTTTGCGTCGAACCTCGAGGAAATCGTCCTGATCCCATCGAGCGGCGGGCGTTACGAGATCAGTGTGGACGGCAAGTTGGTGTACTCGAAGAAGGAGACGGGCAGACATATCGCGGATCGGGATGCTGTCGGGCTGATTGAGAAGGCGGTGTAGGGATCTCAAGGGGAACTGCGAAAGCCCAAATAGATGACACTGATGACGCATGACCCAAGGATCCACCAGATAAGGCCTGGCGGCATCTCCGATCGCATGTCATATTTTTTCGTCATCCGCCAGCACCAAATGAGCCCACAAGCAACGAGACAACTGGCGAATCCCAGTGTCCAAAGCAGCCATTCAGGAATCACGGTCGTCCTCATGGTCTTCAGTGTAGCCGTCCGTGTCCAGTTTGGCACGTGATCCTCTTGTAACCCGGTAGCGTGGCCTCAGCAGCCTGGTTCTGTGGATGACGAGACCGTGCGGAGACTAGCTGCTGAGACATGGCTCAACCGCGAACTCACCGGAGCCCGGGGGACCGAAGTCCGTGCTGGCACCGGGGTTGTGATAAAGTTCCGGTAGCGATGACGTGTGCGGAAGTCCGAGGTGGGAAGTGCGAGGCGGCGGTGCTGGCGCACTGGAAGCACTGTCCCCGGTGCGGGTGCGTGCTCGGACGGGTCAGCACGCCTCCGAGGGCGGCATGGCGCGTGACCCCAGACCGACGCACCGGCAAGGTCAAGCTGGAGTTTACCGGCCAGGAGGCGATCGAGGTCACGGCGAGGCTGGTCGCCGATGCGAGCCACGCGTTCGGCCTGCGCGATCCGGACGTGGTCGTCATTGGGCCATCGGAATTCGTGGTCGACATCGACCCAGCCAAGTGTCAGCCGCCCGCCCGCGCGACGCTCGAAGTCACCACCCACGACGGTGATAGGGGACCTGCGGAGGAGTGGGTGCCCCGGCCGTTGCGGACGCATTTCGTCGATCTCGAGGCCGGACTTGCGCAAGGGCCGGAACTGATCGCTGAGCCGAGCGCCTTGTTCTTCAGCGCAGGTCAGGAGCGAAGGGCGCTGAAACTCGTCAACCGAGGCGACTTGCCTGCGACGCTCGATGTCGTCCAATTGCCGCCCGGCATGCGGCTTGATGGGACGCTCACGATGCGCGAATTGCTGCCGGGGCAGTCAGTGACGCTGACCATTGTCCGCAGCGATTCGGCCCTGGCAGGGAGTGTGGAGGTGCTGGATCGGGGCGAGCCGCTCCTCTCGATCCCCGCGATCCTCCTCCCGGCCCCTCCCGCCAAAATGGTCGCGCGGTACGTGGTCGGCATCGATTTCGGCACCAGCAACACGACGATCGGCATCCGCGACACGCGAACCGAGCAAGTCGAGTTCCTCACCGATCCCGGCGCAAGCGCCCCCCTCACTCGGTTTCCCTCGGTGGTCCTCCTGCGCGGTCCGGACTCGCTGAACTGGGCTTATGGCACGACGGCGTTGGCCGAGTTCGACCCGAACCGCCACCAGATCGTCCACGAACTGAAGACCTACCTACGCTCCGACCGCGAGCCGTTCGCGCGCAAGTGGGAGACCTGTACCGTCGATGCGATCCTGGCCTGGTACCTGCGGCGGCTGCGTCTGGACATCATCGAGCCTGCCCTAGTCAAGCTCTCGCCCGGGTCCGCACCCGATGTGCATTTCGTGTTCTGCCTGCCGGTTTTGGACAGCGGCCCGCAGTACGAATTGCAGCGGCTGCGTATGGAGCGAGCGATCGCGGCGGCGGGGTTCGGGGAGATGGGCGAGATCAGTTTCCAATACGAGCCGGTCGCGGCGGCGCTGTTCTTCCTGCAGGGCCACAAGAGCGGAGCCCCTCCTCACACCTTCGACGACGGCGAAGCCATCCTCGTCTTCGACTCCGGCGGTGGCACCACCGACATCACGCTCTTCACCGCCCGCGAGACAGCCGGCGAGATCGCGATGGAGGACGTCCGGCAGGTGGGATCGCACCGGACAGTCCCTGGCTCCCCTTTCCTGCGCCCGCAAGGTTTGGCAAGCGGAAGCATTCGTGGCGGAGGAGAGGGGTTGGGGGAGAGGTCAAGAGGCGGACTCCCAACCGAGATCCCCTCCCCCGATTCGGGGGAGGGTCAGGGAGGGGGCGCGGACTTGCAAACGAGTGGAGGCCCGGATGCCGGCGGAACGCCAGCGGTACGGGGGGGAAACGCCGGCGGGACGCCAGCGGTACAGTTCGCCCAGTTTGGCGGCACGACGCTCACCCAACTCCTCGGATTCTACAAAGACCTCGAACTCCGAAACGCGGGGAACGCGAACCGGATGCTCGCATTCGCCAACGAGTACGACGCCCGCGACTATCGCAGGTTCGACGAGTCCTTGGCGCTGACAGCCGAGGGGTTTGTGAGTACGGTACCTCCCGACGCTCTGGATGGTGGCGAATCGCTGAAGTGGCATCGGCGCTTTCCCCGCACGTACCGGCTGGTCGAGGTCAAGAAACGCGCTCTCGCCGCGCGCCCGAATCCGAAGGACGCCGAGGTGCTCATCTCTGACAAGCTCGGTGCCGATGTCATGCTCGTGCGCGAGGACTTGGACCTGATCGTAGACGTGGAGATGAAGAAGGTGCTCAAGCCGATGCTTGCTGAGCTTCTCGAGGACGGCATCGACGCTGCCAAGATCCGCCACGTCTTCCCAGTCGGCGGCAACTGCAGCATTCCGCGCGTCCTGTACTGGCTGGGTCGCCATTTTTCGGATCGCCAACTCGCCCAACTGACCCCCGATCAGCGCATGATGGCGGTGCCGATGGGTTCGGTGTACGCCTATGACCCGACGCTCGACAAGCCGCCTTACAGCGTCGAGATCGTTGACGCGGAAACCGGAAAACGCCTCGTCGATTGCTCGGCCCTGTATCAGCTACGAGGTGCGGCGATTCAGAAGCAGGTACGGCTCGGGGCCAAGCAGTCGTTTGGCCTGCAAGCACGCGCGACGTATCAGGGTGACGTCGTTCGTCTGGCCGACATCCACTTGCGCAATGAGGGCACCGAGATCGCATTCGTCGATTGGCGGGTTCGGCTGGATGGCTCGCGAATCGCACTGGATGCCAATTCCGGCTCAGGCTGGTCCGAGAGGTGGAGCTATGTCACTTGAACTGATCTTGATCGCGGTTTTGGGGCTCCTCGTGTTGGCTTTAGCCGCGGTGGTTTGGATCCTCTGGCAACGACCTACCCCGGCTGATTCGAGTCAGGAAGTCGCCGCGTCGAAAGCACGCGTCTCCGCCCTTTCGACGCCGGATCTGGCTCCGTTGCACCAAATGGTGAGTCGCCTGGAAGCAGAGTTGGCGGAATTGAAAGCCACCCCGTGGCGCGGCCATCCTGCCCGCACGGAAACCGACAGTGTTAGCCCGGATGCCGGCGGGACGCCAGCGGTACAGGACTCCCCTCTCCTGCGCCCGGAGGATTCGGGTAGCGCCGAACTGGGTGGCGGAGGAGAGGGGTTGGGGGAGAGGTCGAGCGGAGGACTTTCAATCGAGATCCCCTCCCCCGATCCGGGGGAGGGCCAGGGAGGGGGCGCGGACTTGCAGCCAAGCGAAAGCCCGGATGCCGGCGGGACGCCAGCGGTACAGGGGTCCCCTCTCCACTCCGGTGGAGAGGGGTTGGGGGTGAGGTCCGGAAATATCCCCTCCCCCGACTCGGGGGAGGTTCAGGGAGGGGGCGGAGAACTGCAACCAGGCCGAAGCCCCGAAGCCGGCGAGACGCCAGCGGTACGGGAGGAAAACGACGGCATGTTGCCAGCGGTACGCATGACCTTGCAGGACGCCATCGCAAAGACCGAAGATCTCCTTAACCAAACGGACAACCCCACCGACCGCGCCTACCTCACCGGACTCCACGAGAGGCTGGTCAACGCGGGCCAGGTGAAGGACCTCGGAGCATGGGACAATGACCGGACACAAATCTTCGGGCTTTATCAACAAGTCTCGGACATCGGTCCGCACGAACTGTCCGACGGCCTCAGACCCACCGCTCAAGAAATCATCGGCGTCCTTGACGAGACCCGTGCGGAGGCGATCGATCACCTTCGAGCGAGTTTTGGAGTACAAGTTATCGCCCCGGTCGTTGGCACACCCTTCGATCCCCTGATCCATGAAGATTCCCCGACGACCCGCCTCACCCCGCCCAATCCGAATCTCGCCCACACCATTTATGCGAGAGTGGGCCCTGGGCTGCGGCGCGGCGATGAGGTGATCGAAAGGGCGTGGGTCAAGCGTTACGCGGGTTATGAGGGACCCACGGCGGCTATTCCGGAGAGCCAAGACACCGAAATGCATCCGCCCTTGCCCCCTCCCTATCCCTCCCCCGTCCCGGTAGAGGGGACCCCGGAAGTGAATGATAACGCGGCGAAGTCACTCCTCCAGCAGGCGGCTGAGCATGCCGACTAACGACCTCGCGGCCCGCCTTCGCGCGGCTGAGGCCGAGCGCGACCAACTCAGGGAGCGGCTTGCCGGGATCGAAGAGAGCTTTCGCGCCGTGAAGCGTGCGCTGCTCGCCCAGAAGGAGGCGTCGGGAGCCGCACCCGATCCACGAGTTGCGGAGCTGCAGGTCGAACTGGCTCGGATCAAAACGGAAGCGGCCAACGAGCAAGCCCACCTTCGGGCGGAGATCGACCACTTACGGCAGGAGCTCGCCCACCTGAAGCGAGCCGAGGCACCAAAGGGTGAGGCAGCCCCGACCCAGGAACCTAGCGCGCCAGACCCCCGCCAAATCCTCAAACGCCTGGCCGACGAAGATTAAGCTCCGATCGTCGGGCTGTAGAGCGGCGAAATGGAGCCGTAGATGGTCAGTCGACCATCCAAAATCTCGATCCGGTTGAGAACGGCGTCGAGGGGGAACTGACGGGCGTCGAGGATCGGGTTGATCTTCGAAAGCTGGTTCTCGACCATGCCTTTCGCCGCTCCGCCCAAGGCATCGACGGACTCCAAATCGACGTAAATGCACTTCCCTTCAACGATGCGCAGAGTGCAGACGGCGGTTGCCCGAATCTCGAGAATCACCTTGGCGGTTGCCTGGACGACCACTTTGCCGGCCGACAGCTTGACCGAGAAATCGCGCAAACCGCCGGGTGCCTGTTCGTTGAGGAACGTCGTGACGGACTCCTCCGAAAGCGTGACCTCCAGGTCGCCGGGGCGGTCGAGGTGGATTCGAAACGGCTCGAACGTGCACTCCGAATGCGCCCCCTCGATACGTAGTTCGTCGACAATGAGGCCAACGGGCAAACGAACTCCGCGGAAAATGGCTTCCAGGCTCTCGACAACCAACGGCTTGCGGTCGCTCATGAGTCACCGAGGGTACCCCGACCGTGGTCCTAGGATCGGGACCCTACAACCAACAGACGGATGGCCGGGGTGATGAAATTGTGCACCCCGGCGTTACCAGCAGCGGAAGCTTGGCAGTCCTTGGCAGAACCGGGGTGCACAATTTCATCACCCCGGCCACCAGTGAGCGAGACTCGCGTTTATTTTTGACGCTGAATGACATGCCGGGATTTTCCCTTGGCAACCCAATTGAGTCCCGCCCGGTATGAACTGACATGCGAAAGTGCATCGTGATCCTCGCTGTCGCCATCGCCATCACCGGCTGCGCGAGCATGGAAAAGAAGGTCATCGGCAAGTACCAGCTTCAAGCCGTTGCCAAGGGCGAAAATGACCGGGCCGCGACTTCCATGGTCAACGGATTCATGGGGATGTTGACCTTCGACATCAAGGAAGATCACACCGTGACGACCTCACTGCCGGGCCTGAATGTGGCCGGTGCGTGGAGCGTTTCCGGTGACCAAATCACGATAACCATGCCCGACGGCAAGGACAAAATCGTCGCCACCATCTCATCAGACGGTCGGACTCTGACTCCGATCGACCAAGATGGCAAGACGACGATGAAGTTCGTACGCGTCGAAGAATAGGCTTACGGGCTTCCGTGGGTGCTGCAAGCAGCAGGCGTTCCCACTGGATTGATGGTGTACACGCCGGCAGCCGCGCAAGAGGGGAAAGCGCTGCCCTTAAGGTACGTCGGGTGAAGATCGGCCTCCACGCAGGGGTCTCCACTGGCTTTGCGATTTTCCATCGCCCACTGCTCCTTGGCACCTTCGATTTGGCGGAGATTTGACAGGCACGAGCGCGTTCGGGCACCTTCGCGCGCCCGGACCCACTGCGGAACCGCGATCGTCAGCAAGATGCCTATGATCAAAACGACGATCATGATTTCGACTAGTGTGAATCCCTTCCGGCGCATATTGACCTTCCTCGCTATTGTCATTCCATAGCGGTAGCGGATTCCCCTACAGCTTCGCCGAAATCCGACATCTTGACCGGGTCGGGTAGCTTCCCTCTCGTGGAACACCGCTGGGGTTTGGACTTGGGAGGTACGAAGGTCGAGGGGGCGATTCTGGCCTCACACGATGGTCCGGACACGCTCGTAAGGCTGCGCGAGGACACTGAAGCTGACCGAGGATACGGCCACATCCTCGAACAAATCGACAAGGTCGTGGGTCGGCTCGAAAGCGAGAGCGGCCTCAGGCGCCCGGCGCGCATCGGCATTGGAACCCCAGGAAGTCGCGACCCATAGACCGGACTGATGCGCAACTGCAACTCGACCGCGCTTAACGGCAAGCCGCTCCACGCGGACCTTGAGCGACTTCTCGACGTGGAAATCGCCTTGGCCAACGACGCAAATTGCTTCGCTTTGGCAGAAGCCCGGTTCGGGGCCGCGAGAGACCATCGCGTCGTGTTCGGGGTGATCATGGGAACGGGAGTCGGTGGAGGCATCGTCGTCGATGGCCATGTTCTGACCGGGCCGAATGGCATTGCCGGGGAGTGGGGGCACGTCCCTCTTCCGGGTGTCACGGACCCCAGGCCGTGCTACTGCGGGAAATCTGGGTGTGTCGAAACCGTGATCAGTGGTCCAGCCATCGAACGGGAGTTCCTTCAGAGAACAGGCAGGCGCCTCACGCTGAAGCAGATCGTGGCCGATCCCGTGTCATCTGACACCTTAGAGAGCCTCTATTCGAACTTCGGCAGAGCCTTGGCCGTCGTGATCAACCTCTTGGACCCGGATGCCATCGTTCTGGGGGGAGGGGTCGGCAATGTCGAGGGGCTTTACACACGGGGACGCACGGAAGTCGCCCGCCACGTCTTTCATCCCGACTTTCGCACCCCGATCCTTCGACCGGAGCTGGGGGACAGTGCCGGTGTCATCGGGGCCGCACTGCTATAGGGTGGGCAGGCTGATCTCTTCTTTGCCGTCCGCTGCCGCGCATGCAGAACAATCCTCATCGACGCCGAAGAGGTGTACTCCGGGGATGGTCTTGCGCAGAATATCGCGCACGACAGCAGACTCCTCATCGGTGAGGTGACGACCGAAGTGACGCTGCACCGCCTCACGGTAATGCGGCCACGCCGCTTCTCGCGCGGCAAGGCCTTCGGGGGTGAGGATCGCATAGGTCGCTCGCCGGTCGCGTTCGCAGGTATGCCGGAACACATAGCCGAGGCTCTCCAGGCGATCAACGAGGCGGGTGATTCCGCTCGGGCTGAGGATGACCGCGTCGGCCAGATCGCTCATGCGCATCCGCCGGTTTGGTGCGTGTTCGAGCGTGAGAAGCACGTCGTAGAGCTCGATCGCCATACATCCGCGCTCGCTCAGATCCTTTTCGATCTTTCGCATGAGCATGGTCGTGCTCACCAAGACCGCTACCCATGCCTCTTTTTGAACTTGTCCGAGGCAATCTGCCATCAAACTATTTTACTCCGCAAGCATTTGGATCATTCGCATCGGGACGCCAATACACGCGACAGTCGCGCGTGCGTTGTAGCCAACCTCGGTCAACGAGTTCACGTCGCAAGAAGGCCGGATCGTGGAAAGCATGGCGGTGATTCAGGATCTCGTTGACTTCGCGCTCTGTGTATTGTCTTCTCGTCTCGAAACCTTCGAGCATGTAGCGGAGTATGTCAAGTCGTCGCTGACGATGTCGCTTCGCCGGCCAGACTTTGATCCGCTGGGCTTCGTCGCAAAGAGGTGCAATGTCTTGAGTCATGGCCATTAGCTTACGTGATCGCTCAGCGCGGTCCCAAGGACCTCTCCAAACCACGAAGCCCCTCCTGCAATCGCGGGAGGGGCTTCTCGGCGAAAATGCAGACTAATCCGTTCGGGTCATCTTGGCTTTCGCCGCCATCGGAGGCACGCCGTCCTGGAACACGACATTCTTCATCTCGACGTCCATCTTGACGAGGTCGCCGGTGGCAGCATCGAGCCATGCCGTGCCCTTGGCCGAAGTCGGCATGTCGCCTTTGGTCTCCGTATACGTGTAGCTGACCTTGTAGCAGTCCCACTTACCGACCTTCTCAGCGCCAACGTAGCTGTACTTGGCGGTAGCAGGAACTCCGCCGCCCTTTTCGCCCTTGACCTCGCGGGTCCAGGTGTCCCCAGGTTTGACGGAAGCGCTTGGGTAGACGAAAGCGTTCATCTGCTCAAGGCGACGGTTCTCCTGACCGCTCGAAGATTTCACCGAGATGAGTTCGCCGTCAGGTGCGAACGTGCTGGTCGATGTCTCGTCGCTGGCCGGGGCCGGAAGCTCATTGCCGTCGAGCGTGATCTTCATGTTGCTGGTCTTGCCCTCGACGACGACCTCCTTGTCACTGACCGACTTCACCGTGTTGGCGAGGGTCATGGTGACCTTGATCTTCATCGGGCCTTGGCCGAAATCGCCTTCTGCGTCCACGTCCATGCTGTACTTGGCGGTGGCGCCGACCTTGGGCTGCCAAGTGAGCTTAACTTCGCCTTGGCCAGCGATGGCGGGAAGGGCGGTGACAAGGGTGAGCGCGGCAAGCGCGCCAAACATGCGGTTGAGTTTCAAGTTGGGTCCTCCGTAATATGCGCGCTCAAACGCGAGCGTCACTCATACAATACTCGTTTGGAGGCCCTTGGTTTCGTAAATTTATGACTTTGGCTTATGATTCCAGGCCCTTAGAAGGGTCAGGACGAGAAGAATGAGGCTGAGAGCAGCCCAGCAGACCGCCCAGACAATCGCGGGCACCATCGTGGCTTTCTGCATCAGCGCGGCGTCACTTTGGATCTCTGTTACCGCCGTGATCTTGAGCAAGGTGAGAATGGAATAGCCTGCATTAAGGCACTGCATGACGCCGATGAACTGAGACGCGAAAATGACTGAGCTGGCTTTGAGGAACTTCGCGAGCGCGACGAGGATTGCGATCCAGGCGAGCCCCGAAACGATGCCGACCCAGTCGCCACGTACATAGAGGACCATGCTCAGCGAGAGGGCAACGGCCAGTACGATCAACGTCGCCCGCGCACCCCGCTCGCTCCGAGAGAAGAAGATCATCGCGGCTCCGACGATCGAACTGCCGACGTAGCCTGCCGACGCCACCACGGTCAGCCAGCCGCCGTACACCGGCGTTACCCCGCTCCCGCTCTGGAAGACCAGGATTTCCTTCACCGATCCACCGGTTGCGATTGCGGCGACCGCATGGCAGAGTTCGTGGATGTGGGTGTTCAGGTAGACCAGCGGCAGGAGGACGAGCCGACCCACCGGCACCATCCACAGGAGAAAAGCAGCACCGCTCGCGAAGAGGAGCAGCGACTGATCCCGGCGCAATCGATCGGCCATGCCCTATCTTACGCGGGTGCCAACACTGGGGTTCAAAGTCCCTTCGCGATCCAGTGTACTTTTGCCATCCCGGCGATCCTCCAAAGACCCGGCGAATCCCCTCCCCTCATTCATCAATCATCCGACCAGAATCGCATCGGAACCGGACTCAGCGGAGGTCGTACTTCCGGTTCCTGCCATCCCTTGATCAGCCTGAGCGCGGAGCTACAAATCCTGCCTTGGCACGCTCCCATGCCGCATCGCGTGTGCAGCTTCGCCGACCTGGCGTCGGTTTCGCCGTCCAGCGCACCGAGGGTCACGTCTTCGCACCGACAGAGGGTCGTGCTGGCGTCAGCGAGGCAACGGACCTCGGGCCGAAGGGCGAAGGTCTCGCCGAGCAACGCCGCGAACTCTCGCTCTCGCCGTCGCTTGGGCAGGAGGGCGCGAGCTTCGGCCAGCGCCCCCGCCGCATGCAATCCAGCGATTCGCCCCTCGACGAGGGCTGCGTCGACTCCGCCAATGCAGACCATTTCGCCCACTGCATACACTCCCCCCGTGGCGCGGCCGGCCCGCCCGCGCTGGGACGAGTTCGAGGTCTGCCACGAGTCTTGCGGCCACGATCCGCCGGTGTGGCCGGGTTGATGAATGGTTTGCCCCGGCTCCGTCAAGTTCGCAGAGACTTCTGAAACTGGCAGAACCCTGGTGCACAATCCATCACCAGGGCCACCCTCCGGCTCCTGCCAGTCGCGGGCTTTCGGAGCAATTCGGGTCTCCATGAACTCAGAGACCACCACAGCGCCATCCCTCGTCTCACACCCCAACAGCCGGGCCAGCTCGCTGTTTGGGGTCAGGCCGTAGCCGACGGCCAGGATGTCGCATTTCTCCCGCCAGGTGCGTTTGCCATCGGTCATCTCGACCTCCTCGACCCGATGATCACCCAGCGCCCGAGTGACCCAAGTTCCCGCCCGGTATGGCGCAGGAGCGACCGACCAGTGATAGGTGAGACCCTGAATCGCCTTCGCGGGATACGGCAGGAGCCGAAGAGTAAAACGAGCGAGCTGACCTAGCGACGTCTGCTCGCAGATCGATGCCAGTTCCGCACCACGCTCCGCCAAGCTCGCCGCGACCGCCAGCAACAGCGGCCCCGAACCCGCGACGACCACCCGCTGTCCCGAGACATCCAGGCCGTTCTTGGCCATCGCCTGAAGTCCGCCGACTCCGACGACTCCCAGCAACGTCCAGCCGGGGAAAGGCAAGAAGACCTCGCGTGCACCGGTTGCGAGAATCACGTTTCCCGCCACGATCGTTACTCGCTCACCATTCGTCCCGACCAAATCAAGGGTCCATTCTCCATTCTGCTTGTACGCGTCGACTACCGAATAGCCAAGCAGCAGATCAGCGCCCCCTCCATCTAAGAGCGCCCTCGCCTCCCGGTTCTCCTGCCCTCTATCCGCTCGCCAGATCTGGCCGCCTGGTCTCGGGTTGTCGTCGATGAGAACAACTGAGGCACCCTTCTCGCTCACCGCTCGCGCCGCCGCGAGCCCCCCCGGCCCTGCGCCAATAACTGCGACTGCACAGGTCGACTCCGGCTCCCCTCTCCTGCGCCCAGAGGATTCGGCACGGGGCTCGCTTGGCGGCGGAGGAGAGGGGCTGGGGGAGAGGTGTCGGGGAGAGTGCAATCTTAGCTCGTTTGAAAGGTCAAGGCCTAGTTCAGAGGCTTGCGAGCGCGGGCAAGATGCCCGCGCCACGATGTTCATGCCCTCTCGGACCGGCAGTTGGCACGTCCGGATATGAGGCTGGCCGTCGACTTCAGCGCGGCACTCGAAGCACACCCCCATTCCACAGACCGGCCCACGCGACTGGCCGAGCACCGAGGTGCGACAGAACGGAACTCCGACACCTTGCGCATGCGCGATCGCGGTGAGGGCTGTCCAGCCAGACGGAACTCGATACACGACCCCGTCCACAAAGACCGTCACCTCACGCATGAGCCATCACCTCCCGTCTAGGATCAAACGGTTTGGGATCGAGGAAAGGGGTCCGCCCGTGCACCAGTTCTGCGATCAGCCGACCGGTCGCGGAGGCGGTCGTGATGCCGAGGCCCTCATGGCCCGCCGCCACCCAAACATTCTCCTCCCACTTGCCGATGAGAGGTAGGTGATCGGTGGTCGCGGGCCGGAAGCCGACCCAGGTGCGAATGACTTGCGTATTCGCCATCGCGGGCACCATCTCAATCGCTGAGTTAACCATTTGGTTGATAACATCCTTGCGAATCGCAGCATCCCAGCCCACGAACTCCCGTGATGAGCCAATGATGATCTGACCGGTGGTTCGGGGCTGGAGATTGAACGCCACCGACGAATCCGAGCCGCCATGCGCGCTCTTGAGATAGCCAAGTTCAACCAATTGGTGAGAAATCAAGCCCGGATAGCGATCGGTGATCATCAGGTGTCCTTTCCTGGGACGAATCGGAAGATCGGAAATCAAGTCCGGACTCCACGCGCCAAGCGCAACAACCACTGGACCAGCAGGCAACTCAAAAACCTCGCGACACACGAATGAGATCCGCGGATGCTGGAGAAGCTCAACGCAGGCCTTCGGCGCATAGATCACCCGGTCCCCAGGAACCCACAAACCACCCGTCAACCCTGGGCGCAACAACGGCTCGGCCTCATAAAGCCCGTCTGCATCCAAAACCTCCGCCCGCAAGCCAAACTTCGCATACTCATCTCGCTTCGAGGCACACGCCGCCATTTCCTCGTCATCCGCCGCGATCCAAATCGTCCCACACCGATCATCCTCGCAATCCAGACCAGGCAAAAGGTCTTCCCAAAGGGCAAGTGACGCCGAGGTCAGGGCAAGCTGGGCATCCGAATCATCCATCGCGACCAAATGCCCCATCCCGGCCCCGGTCGCGCCGAGCCCAGGGGGTCGGCGATCCACTACCGTCACCCGCAATCCGGCTTCGGCGAGATAGTGAGCGCAGGCCGCGCCGACGATGCCGGCCCCCAAGACGGTGATATCGCTCACCCCAACAGGTTACCGGCGAACACCTCTTCGGCACGAGACGCGGCAGCGATCGGGGCGTCCCAGCGGGCCATTTCGACCCGCACATCGCCGCCTGGGTTCTGGACCACGATCTCGCCGCCTCGTCCGGTCCGCCGGAACCACGCAGCCGCCGCCGCACTGCTTCCGGTGCCACATCCCAATGTCTCGCCCGCGCCGCGCTCCCAGATTCGTATGACCAGCCGCTCTGCCTCAAGTGATCCGGGTTCCCGAACCCAGATCACGCTCGTTCGCTCGGGAAACAGGGGATGATGCTCGAGAAGCTGGCTCAAGTGCTCAAAGCGCCCATCGGCGGGCAGTTCGGGGACGAAGATGACGGTGTGGGTGCTCCCCGTCGTCAAACTGGAAATCTCGAGAACTTCATCGCCAACCGATAGCGGAGTTTCAAACTTCTCCTGGGAGCCCTCGGTTAGGGGGACGGAACGAGGGTCGAATGACGCGGTCCCGATGATCGTGCGAACTTGCTTGGCCGACGGGTGCCCCTCGATGTCGTCAACTTCGGCCGGGACCACATGGCCCAGATGCGCGATATCGAACGCACGACCTGAGACCAGCCCGTGAATCACCGCATGAGCTGCCGCAGACCGCAGACCGTTACCACAGAAGTCCTCACTGCCATCCGGGTTGAACATCCGCATGCGGAGACGGTCGCTTTCCTGGCCGAGCGCCAGAAGTCCGTCGCTCCCAACCCCAAATCGGCGTCGTGAGACGTCGCGCGCGAGATCGGGAAGCTGACGATCAGCGTCGGTGAAGTCGTCGAGATGGACCAGCACGAAGTCGTTGCCGACCGCTTGAACCTTCCAAAAGGGGATTTTCATCGGAGCGGTTCGAGATAATACCGTGCGCTCGCGACCGTCTCGCGGAACCACGAGCCGCCCGGACAGACCAGCGCAAACCACCACGCCGCCGGGCGATGGCCGGACTTTTCGAGCCCCTGCGAGGTGACGATCGCCTGCCGTGCGAGCTTAAGGCGTTTGAGTTCGGCTTCAAGTTCAATGTTTCGGCGGCGACGGTGAGCGTTTTGCACTTCGTCAGCCGCAACCAACGCGTCCTGTTGGGCCTGGAGATCGCGCCAGCGGCGCTTCGCCTCTGCTACGGCGTGGATGGCGGTTTCCACCGCTTGCGTCAACCTCTTTCGCTCTTCAAAGTCCGCCGCAGTCGGCTCTTTCTCAAAGATCTTCGCCCGCCAGTGCTCGCCCTTGGCTCGCTCAGCCGCGACCCGGTTGCGCTTCTGCTCGCGGATTTCTTCAGCCGCAACCGCCTTGTCTTCGCGAATCGCGCCGAGGTCTCGGTCCAATTGCTCCAAACGATCGTGAAGCGACTCGTACTCGCGGGCGAGGTTGTGCCAACTCTGCCCGAACCGCTGCGATAGGAATCGGATGAAATCGAGGGCTCGTCGGTGCTCAGACAGGGTAACCAGCAACGCCTTCTGCTCCTCGATGACCTCGCGCCAGCGCTGTGCGAAACTCGGGGCGCAGAGTTCATCGACGCCGAACGGTTGACGGAACGGCTCCGGCAATTCCAGCCAAGCACAGCACTCCTTCATCGCGTCCCACGGCTCGTATTTGACCCGCAGGATCGGGTGAATCGGAACATCCCAGATCGGCGCAAGTTTCTGGTGGAGATTGCGGCTGCGCCAGACGTAGCCGCTCGCGCCCTCGTGGAAAACGAACACGAATTCCCGCGCCATCATCCCGATCAGCGTTACCGCTTTGCCGACCACGGTGCAGTTCGACCCGAATTTGCCCTCGATCGCGACGGCGAGTTCGGCGAGGTTGGCGACCGTCTTCTTCGTCGTGATAAAGAGCGGCTTGGGGGTCATGATGATGATCGCTTTGGGGGCGATTCGCAGGGTCCCGCGCCCGTGCCCGGGCACGACCAAATCAAAAGGAATCGCCCATGAGCCGAACCGGTCGAGGGTGTAAATCTCCGAGCCCCGCACGGAGTCGTTATAGGCCTGCTTCGCGTGTTCGCGGGTCTGGTGATCGACGAACAAGCCGAACAGCTCAAACCGGGGGAGTTGCCAGGTATCGGTGTTAAAGCGGAGGAGTTCGGTCGTCGCCGTGACTTCCGCGTCAACATGCTCCCCCGCGACGAGATCAAGCATCCCCGGAATGATGCGGCGGTAGTAGGTTGAAAGTGTCTGGCTTTCTCGCGGCTCGCTGGCATCGCAGACGAGCGAGCGGAGCTGTTCCGCCATGGCGACCTGGTCTTCGCGATGGTTGCCCGCGACCGACGCCAGACTCGCATCCAGCGCCCATTGGAACGTGTCGTTGAGTTCGTTGAATAGGGGACCGAGAGGAGTTTCGGCAATGATGCGCGTGTTTTCCGAAAGCGAAACCAGTCCGCGCCAGCCCCAGGCTTCCGTGTACTCGTCGAGGATTCCGGGACGGTCGCGGGTGACTTTGGCCAGTCTCAAGCCTGCTTGCTGGAGCAGGTCGCGGGTGACGACGGTCTCCGATCCAAACATACGCGAAAACTCGCCCGCCGCGCTCCAGAGGTCTTTGGTCGTCGTGTCGTTGTGAGGCAAGGCACGGAATCCTCGCTGTCCGCGACCGAGGTGGAGCTTGCCGAAGTAGTCGGTGTCATGAACGCCAGTGACGAACTTGCGACCGAACTTCTGGGCGGCGAGCGCCACGCCAGCCTTCATCGGCTCGTCCCAAAAGACCGTCTGTCCGAGCGCGAGGAGGGGGGCACCGGGAGCCAGGCGTTCGAGTTCCGCTAACGCTTCATCATGGGTAGGACAGCACGGCTCCATAACAACCACTTTCGATACTACGGAAATTCGTGCCCATTTGGTGACGCCCGCAGGATTTAGCGCCCACTGACGTCTTCGCTGCCGGTTTTGCCTTCGAAACTCTCGCCCGCGTGCGGCATTGAAACGTCCTCGACGGCGGGGCCCTTTGTGCCCTGGTCGAACACGACATCTTCGCCGCCGAGCGGGTACTCCTTGCGCAGCGGATAGCCCACCCAGTCGTCGGGAAGGAGGAAGCGCTGGGTCTGCTCGTTGCCTTCGAAGACGATGCCGTACAGGTCGTTGACCTCGCGCTCGGGGTACTCCGCGCCGAGGAAGATGTGCTTGAGGGTCCGGACTTTCTGGCCGTCGTTCACGCCGACTTTGACGAAGATCCGCGACGAGTGTTTGAGCGACATCAGGTTGTAAACCACCTCGAATCGCTCCCTCAGGTCGCGCTCGTGGGTCCACGTGCTGTAGTCAACGCCGAGGCACTCGCTGAAGTAGTCGTACTGAAGGTCGGCGTCGTCTTTGAGGAAACTGATAATTGCGGGCAGGGCTTCACGAGTCACGCAAAGATAGGTTTCGCCCCGATACTCCTTGACCTTCAGCAGATCATTGGGGAACCGCTCACGAACTTTGACTGCTTCGAGCCGCTCACTGCCAACCATCGGGTAGGCCATCAGTTGCCGCCTCCGACGGGCTGGAGGGTCGGTTGAGGCCGGGCCGGCGGGGTGTCTTCGGCGACGACGCCAAACTTCTCTTCCGCAATGTCCGGCGCATCTTCCCAGTCAATGGCGTTGACGCGAAGCACATAAGCGTCGCCGATGATCCACAGGACCATGTACACCATCACCGCGCAGAAGCTGAACCATTGGAAGCTCAAATCCGCCGCGGGTGAACCCATGCCCGGATTCTTGAAGACCGTCAGCCAGCTCCAGAGAAACACCACTTCGATGTCGAAGAGGATGAAGAGCATGGCGACGAGATAGAACTTGATCGGGAACCGCTCACGAGCACTGCCCGACGGCTCGACGCCGCACTCGTAGGGCGACGCCTTATAGGGCGTAACCTTCTTCGGCCCGAGGATCCAACTAAGACTGACCATGGCCGTGCAAATCAGGGCGGCCAGCCCGAGCAAGATAACGATCGGCAGGAATGCTCCCATGAATCTGGATGTTACCCGCGTGAGTTGTGAGTGCGGAGTGGCGAGCGGTGAGTAATGGAGGTACGGCTCCCCTCTCCTGCGCCTGCATGATACCAAGCAGCTCTGATGTGGCGGCGGAGGAGAGGGGTTGGGGGAGAGGTAAGGCGCGGAACTGTCGGTCCGGGCTCCAGCATGTCTCTGTAGCTACTTTCGTCTCGCTATTTAATCAGGACAGCTTCAGCACGGAGATCCTCGCTTGTCTCAGGCACAGGTTTGGCGGCGATCACCAGGTTAACGCTCAGCAGCTTGGACTGCCGAGTGTTGCGATCGGGTCGAAGAGGGGTGCTGAGACGTGCCTCTGAGGATGCCAGCAGGGATTCGCCGAGACGGCGAAAGTACTTTCCCCGTTCCCACCTACCCGATCATCACGGAACGTTCGCCAGTTCGGCTTTGAGAATGTTGATCGAATCGATATTCTCAGGGTCAACATCGTTCAGGGCGGCGAGGTAGAGCGATACGAAGTCGCCCAGCAAGGCGAGGCTCAGCATGCGTTCCAGCAGCGATCCGCCTCGGGCTTTAGCACGGTGCATGTCGCAAACGTCTTTGATGAGACCCGAGGTGACTCGCTCTCGCGCTTTCATCTTCTCGCTTTCGGTGCCATCTTCGAGGACGACTCCGACCCAACGGTCGACCCCTTGGTGATTCGCCTTCACCCAACCCAGAATCTCGTTATGGCACAGCTCCGGGAAGGCGTTGGCGAAGGTCATGTTCTTGGCATTTTCGTTGATCTGACCCTTCCATCGATTCGCGACCAAAGCCTGCCATCCACCTAAGCCGTAGAGAACGCTGAGTTTGCCGAAGAGCTTTTGCGCCAATTGCTTGGCCTCGTTGGACTCGAAAGGCGTGTCGATTCCCCACTCCCCGACACAGGCCTTCAGGAGGTCGGTGAGTCGGGCGTAATCCTGCTCGGGAAGCAGACCCATGCGCTCACAGGCCACGATCACGGGCATGAGGTTAAAGCCCAAAGCGGTTCTCGGTGGCTGGCCGCCCGGAATGCGAATGACCGGGTATCCGTCGGCTTGGCCGAACTCGGCAAGTTTTCCACCGCTGGTGACGATGACCATCCGAGCACCCGCGCGGCGAGCGTCTTCATAGGCCGACAGCGTTTCCTCGGTGTTGCCGGAGTAACTCACCGCGAAGATGAGGGTATTCGCATCGACATAGGCGGGCAAGTGGTAGTCGCGGTTGACAAGGAACGGGATGGTGCCGGTCTCCTCGAACATCGCCCGAACGAAGTCACCGCCCGCCGCCGAGCCGCCGAGTCCAGTCAGCATGGCGAGGCGTGGCACTTGACTCAGGGGCACGATGCCCGCGTCTTGACCAATACGAACCGCCTCTCGGATTTGGTCCGGAAAGGCGGTCGTCAGTCGGTACATGCCCTTCGGATCATTCCGAAGGACGAAACTTGCGTCATCCAGTTGATGCATGATTATTCGTCGGCAAATGGATCGAATTCTTCGATGGAGGCAGCGGTCGACACGGCTGCTGTCTGGGCACCGCCTCCGCCACCACCACCGTGGCCGTCATCCTTGGGCCGGTCGAGAAGCTGGACGTTCTCGCCGACGATTTCCACGGTTTCGCGGTTGTTGCCTTGCTGGTCCTGCCACTTGCGGGTTTGCAATCGGCCATCGACGGCAACCAGCCTTCCCTTGGTGCAATAGTTCGAGACGAACTCAGCCGTCTGGCTCCAAACGCTGACGCGGAAGAAATCGGCGTCGGGCGAACCATCGGTCGGCTTCACACGCTTGTTGACAGCGATGCTGAAGTCACAGACACTTTTGCCTGTGGTGGTGGTACGGAGTTCAGGATCGCGGGTCAGGCGACCGACGAGAACGACGCGGTTGATCGACATGATTTAGCCCTCGCGGAGGTAGATCCGATGACGAACGATGTCATCGCTGATGCGCATTTGGCGGTTGAGTTCAGCGGGAACCTTGGCTTCAGCCTCGAAGTGCATCAGCACGTAGTTGCCCTCTTTGAGTCCGTTGATTTCGTAGGCGAGCTTTCGCTTATCCCACTTGGCGGCCTTTTCGACCGATCCGCCCTGAGTTTCGACGACGCCCTTGAATTTGTCGGCAATAGCCTGAACCTCGGCGTCGTTGAGGTTGGGCTTGACAATGTAAAACGCTTCGTATTTTCTGGTGTTCATAGTGCTCCCTATGGCCTGGTGGTTCCGTGAGGAACAGGGGGCCGATTGCAATCTGAGAGGATACCCCAGAGCCAACGAAAGCATAGCGCCGAACACCGCATCCGCAATCCCCTCGCGGCTAATCTGAAGCCTTGCGGCCCACGGCGACCACGCTGCTGCCCCACGGCAGGGAGTGCTTGAGGGTCCAGTTCGCTTCCCTGTCCTGGACTCGGATGAGCCACCGATTCAAGCCAGGACTGACCACGGGCAGATCGACCTTGGCGGGACCGCGACGCAATTTGTCACGCAGGCGAACCAGAACCACTGCGGGAAAGAGGGCGAAAACGCTGTAGCTGAGGCGCTCGGGCTCGAATCCCGCCTCAGTGAGGCGCGCACGCACTTCTGAACGCGTATACCGGCGTTGGTGCATGAGGGCGATATCGTGCGGCCCCCACAGCCAGCGGAAGGCCGGAACGCTCATCACCAGAGCTCCACCGGGCTTGAGCACCCGAAAGGCCTCAGAAAACGCGGCCCGGTCGTCCGGGATGTGTTCGATAATGTCGAGGGCGACGATGGCGTCGAACTGGGCGTCGCGAAAGGGAAGGCGCTCGCCATTGCCGAGGGTCAGACGCTCGAGGCCGCGCTTGGCGCAGAACTCCAGGGCGAGGGCGCTGAAGTCGAGCCCGTAGCTTTCATGGCGCTGGGCGAGGTTGGCAAGGACGGCGCCGGTGCCGCAGCCCAAGTCGAGGACTTGGCGACCGGAGGTGCCTGAGAGCGCCTGATTGAGCAGGGCCAACGCGAGACGCCTGCGCCCGACGAACCACCAGTAGCTGTCTTCGTGCTCGAACAGCCGTGCGTATTCCTCAGTCTGCATGACCCTCGCGTTTGGCCAAACGTCTCTTGCGGCCCATGAGGCGGAGCTTGACGAGGTCGCTCAGCATGCGGGTGCCATCGCGCAGCAGCCGCACCTTGGACCCCTCCTGATGTCGCCATCGAATAGGGATCTCGGCGATGGGATAGCCCAGATCTCGCGCAATCATGAGCGACTCGAAGTCGAACCCGAATTTGTCGAGCTTGCACCGCGAAAAGATGTCCACCGCCACGTCCTTGCGGAAGACCTTGAATCCGCATTGGGTGTCCTGCAGACCCTTGACGGCGAGCATTTGAACCGCCTTGTTGAATGCCCGCCCCATCATCTCGCGGTACCACGGCTGGCGGATTTCGAGGTTGCTTTCCTTGAGCGGCCTGCTCCCAATCGCGATCGCGGCTCCCATCTTGAGGGCAGGAAGCAGCTTCTCGACTTCCTCGATCGGCGCAGCAAGATCGGCATCGGAAAAGAGGATGAGTTCGCCGGGCACTTCGAGCATTCCCTTGCGCACCGCGTAGCCCTTGCCCCGGTTGGGCTGGTAGGCAAGGAGCGAAAAGCCAGGGTGAGTCTCGGCGAACACCGAGACGATCTGGTTCGTGGCGTCGGTACTGCCATCGCTGACGACGGTGACCGACCAGGTGTAGGGTTGTGTCGCGAAATACTCGGCCAGCCGTTCGAGAGTCGGCCCCATACGGGCTTCCTCGTTGTAGGCAGGCACGATGACGGCGAGATGGGGATGCAAGGTGGGCAAAGTCTACCGGTGCGACAGGTTTGCCGATCTCACCCAGGCGTGCTGACGGCGTCAGCTCAATGCAAAAACACGAGGCCCGCCACTCGAACCGCGTAAACTGGGGACATGGAAGAACCCGCTGCGCCTCCTGCTATTGAAGAGAACAGCCCGAAGGCGGGTCTCAGCCCCAAGGCGATGGTGGCGATTGCGGCTGTGGCGGTGGTGCTCGTGTTCATGATTCAGATCTGGCTGGGTAATCGACGCGCTGCCAACGAGAAGCGACTGATGTTCGGCCAGGCCGTCGATGCCTTGGCCACCGCCTGCGAGCCCCAGCTTCTCGACCGGAATTTCCCGTCGAAGGCATCGGCCTACGCGACCAAGATCGCCCAGAGCGGGCAGTTCTCTTTGGTCGAGATTGCCGACCGAACCGGCAAGATCATCGGTTCGACGAATCGCACCCGCGAAGGAACTTCGCCCGCCGAGATGAGCAATCCACCGCTCCAGGCCAAGACCGAATACGTTCGGGGTCGCCTTCGTGGTACCCGCGCCATCGTGCTCGGCAGCAACAACGTGATCGGGGCGATCAAGGTAGAAGTGGCCGAGGACTAGGCCGTGGGCGGGCGCATCCATCCCTGGGAGGATGGATGCATAGTCCGGATGGCAGCACTCTGTTGCGGGTCGAACTAGGTCTCTCTGCACAATCCGGCGCATCGAGCCATTTTCCAGGTCCTCTTTGGGAGGCTCTGCAGGAACGCGGCGCAAAGGCAATCGAGTCCCCTCCCCCGATTCGGGGGAGGGACAGGGAGGGGGCGCGGACATGTAATCGCTTCGAGCATTCCGGATGGCCTCTTGCTGGCGGGGTGTCGGCTTCCGAGGCTTCCACTGCACGAAGCGCGCGCAACACCCCTACCCATACCCCGAATCGGGGGAGGGGACCGGACCCGTTACCCGTCC
>JAIBBE010000229.1 GCA_019694835.1 Fimbriimonadaceae bacterium
AGCCTTGGTGGACGTCTTGCATGGGGAACATCTACACGAGGAATCCCTGCATAAAGTCTATCCTGGACGACTTTCAGCAAATGCAACGATGGTGTCTCCGCCGCACGCTGGTCTGTGCATACGTGCGGGAGAGCGACGCGGCATTTCACGACCCCACGCTCCTGGATCTACTCCGCAAGATGCGGGCGGCGCTACTGAAGTCCGAAGAGCGCTTCGGCCTCAACATGCTCGACGTGGCAGCGGACGAGATGTTCCAGGGCCAGAGCTGGCGTGATCAGTTGCTCAAGGCCGGCGTGCCCAAGGTGCCGAACAAGTTTGCCAAGGGAGCGAAGTCGGTCGGCGTCGGCGGCGGCGACAACGATCCGGAGCCACCTCGACCGGCGTTTGTGCCCGCAGACCTTGTCCCTCCCGCGTGGAGCGGCGACGGAGAACGGCCTGGGCGCAACTGGTGGCCTGCGGCGCTCGGCGCTACCGGAGCTGCGCTCGCGGCGGGGTGGGCGCTCACCACGGCGGCAAAAAGAAAAGGCGCCCCTCGGCGCCCCGGCTAGGAAAGTGGGGCCGTCCGTAGCCCCGGGTCGGTCCCCTCCCTGGACCAGCAGCCGCCTACCGTGGCAAGCCGTCGTGGGAGAGCGCTGCCTGCCCTGGCAAGCTATCCGCCAATAACGCGCTCCCCAGCTCTGTCACATCGATGCGCACGTACATCGCAACCGCCAGCGCCAGTGCTCCAAGCCGCCCGGTGGTTACTCAGCCGCAGCAAGACGAGCGTCGAGGGTTTTCATCTTCGCCCTCGTGCAGCTCCGGCACGTGCAGAGGCAAACACAAGCACCCCGTTGCCGTGGGGAATCGTCCAGATCGCGCGCTTCGTTTCGGTCTCGAGGGTTTCCCGCAACCGCTCGATGGGAGCGTGGTCGAGGACCCAGGACAACCAAGCCGCCACGTGTTGCATCAACGCAGAACGAACAAACTCATCTACGCTGACAAAGCGGCCCTGAAAGTCTCGTTCGGCCTCTGCGAGCGTCTCCCCGTCCGTTGTCCTCAAGTGCAACGTCAGGCGCTCGCGTAGATCTGCGGGGGCACCCTTCGGCAAGGGTCCAAGTCCCTCTTCTACGATTTCAAACTGATCGATCTCGTTGCTCACACGCTCCCCCTCTCTTCGATGCGCCGGAGATCTTCGAGGATCTCCAAGAGGTTCCGCGCCATGGAAAGAGTCAGGTTGACACCCCCGCTCACGCTCGGGCGCGCGACGACCCCATGGTTCGCAAGCGCGGTGATGACCTCGTGAATCGCTTGTTCTTCGCCCTTCTGGCCCGTGCTCACTGGACACCTGCCTTGCGGCTGCCATCGCGCGCCAGGTCGAATTTCCGCATCCGATAGCGAAGCGCGTTGTAGGAGATTCCGAGCCTTTCAGCGGCGTCGGCCAGCGTCTCCGAGTATTGGAGCGCGGCTGCAACCAGTTGGCGCTCGGCCTCACGGAGATTGAGGGAGTCGAGAACAACGCGCGCCATCACAACCCCCTCCCGGAAGCGAGCTTATTCTCGAGCTCGATGACCCTCGTGCGCTGGCGGCGGAAGGCGAGGACGAGGTTCTCGCACTCGAGCTCGGCGGACCCCGCCCGGAGCCGGAAGCCGAACAAGGTTGCAAGCGGCACGAGGATGATGGTGGGCACCTGGAGCATGACCGCGATGCCCAGACCGATGAAGACGAGGATCTGCTGGCGGGCCATGTCAAAAGTCCCTCGGTGGGGGTACATGTGGGTGTTTCTGGTCGCTGTTCTCACGCTTGACATGGAGAAATTCTTCACCTTGCCACTTCATTTTGCAAGATGATTATGCAAAATCAATGTGCGTTTTGACGGTCGATTTTGCCCCTAGGGCGCTTGTGTTACAGTCCGCCCGTGGTCGGCAAGCCCAGGGCCAACAAGCCGCAGCGCATGCTGGACATCGCCCGCCTGGTCGAGACAGGTCGGCATCAGGCGCGGATCGCCGAAGAACTAAAAATCAACGTGTCCGCCATCAGCCGAGCCCTGCGCGATATGCGCACATCGCTCGCTTCGAGCCGCAAGGACGACAGTTGGACGGACGCGACCCAGCACAGCTCGGTCGAAGTTGCGCGCGCCTGGCTTGCGGACGTTGCGCCCCAGGGTTGAGGCAGGCACTCCACGGACGTTTCAAGTGCGCAAGAGACTTCTAGCCGCCAAGGCGGCCCGATAAACTTCACGCCGGTGCCAAGCAAGGCGAAACCGGGCTGGTCAACCACAGCCCAAGTCTGTGCGGCTGGCGGAGTCTCGGCTCCAACTGCGTTCCGCTGGTCGCAGCAGGGGGTGCTCCCCCCGTACGTCCACGGCGGGAAGCGCGGCCTCACCGCTCGCTGGCCGCTCCACACACCCGATCAGGCTGCCTGGGTGAGGGTGCAACTGGACGCAGGGCTCACGTTCGCTGAGATAGTCACCCTGCTCGAGGCCGGCGTCTTTCGCCCATCCTCGTGTGAAGACGACTCAAAGGACGATATATCCGGCAGATAGCCGCGATTATTCGTGCAACTTCGACCTGAGGGAGTGGCGCTGAATGCACAGCCGCACTGCGCGTTCATATGTGTGCCAACTCTCGACGCGCGCGATGTGCTCCGGGGTCATTCCTGCTCCGCAGCGATAAAATCGCCCAGCATGTCGGATCCGTTCGTCATCTACCTGCGCACTATTGAGGCCGACATTCGGCGCGGCAATGCACGAGAACACACGCACCGCCCGACCTTGAAGATCTTGATTGAGAGCCTGGCCGCCCACGTCCATGTGATCAACGAGCCCGCGAGAACTGAGTGTGGCGCACCCGATCTGCTCGTCGAGCGACGCCACGCACCCATTGGCTTTGTGGAGACTAAGGACACTCATGTTCGGCTCGACTCTGAGGAAGAAAGTGAACAGCTCTGTCGCTATAGGAAAGGGCTGTCCAATCTCATCCTGACAAATTACATCGATTTTGTGTGGTTTGTCAACGGCGAAGCGAGGGTACGCGCGAAGCTCACCAGGCAGTCTTCCAAGGATGTCGCTCAGTTGCTAGAAGGCTTCCTAAACGAGCCGACGAACTCGTCAGATACGCCAAGAGAACTCGCCCAACGCTTGGCGAGGCTCGCCCACTTGCTCCGAGATATTCTCGACAGAGTTCTGCAAAAGGACCAAGAGGGCGGGGCGCTGCGTAGCCAATTGGAGGCATTTCGTGAAGTTCTCATCAGCGACATGACGGATGAGCAGTTCACGGATATGTACGCGCAGACGATCACCTACGGCTTGTTCGCGGCACGATGTAACGCCCCTGAAGCCCCTGACTTCTCTCGAAAAAATGCTGCATGGAGTCTCCCCCGCACCAACCCATTTCTTCGGCAAATTTTCAATCACGTCGCTGGCCCTGAACTCGACGATCGCGTCGCGTGGATCGTAGACTGTATCGCCGAGGTTGTTGCGAGGGCCAATATAAAGGCCGTGCTTGAGAACTTCGGGAAGGCGCGCGCCGACGATCCTGTGGTCCATTTCTACGAGACTTTCCTTGGGGAGTATGACAAGAAACTCCGCGACATTCGGGGCGTATATTATACTCCAAAACCGGTCGTCGAGTACATGGTTCGTAGCGTTGATCGTCTGCTGAGCGATGGCTTTGGGGTTGAGGACGGTCTCGCTGATCGTTCGACAGTCACTGTGGAAGTTGCGCCAAAGACAAAAGTCAAGGGCCGGCAAGCTAAACAGTTGGCAACGATGCCGAGGTTGCTCGTCCTCGACCCGGCTGTGGGTACTGGTGCCTTCCTGCAGGGGGTGATCGAGGCTGTTCGCAATCGAATCATTGTCGCGGGGCAAGGTGGAGGTTGGCGGAGTTACGTGCGAGAGTTCTTGCTGCCGAAATTGTACGGATTTGAACTGCTGATGGCGCCTTACATCATTGCACACATGAAGCTGAGTATGCAGCTTGATCGTGATGCCGACGCCACGAGTGACGAACGACTCCGTGTGTACCTCACCAATTCACTCGAGGAGGCATGGGAGCACGGTTCGTTGCCGATCTTCGCGCACCTGTTGGTCGAAGAGGCGCGGGCTGCTGGCCAAGTTAAGCAAGAACTGCCCATTATGGTTGTGCTTGGAAATCCACCATACTCGGGCCACTCTTCGAACAAGCGTCCTTGGATAAGTGACATGGTCAGGGATTACCGAAAGGATATCCCGGAACTCAGCAAGCCTGGCCAGGGCAAGTGGTTACAGGACGACTACGTGAAGTTCATTCGATTCGCCCAATGGCGGATCGAGCGCACGGGCTACGGAGTTCTCGCCTACATTACTAATCACGCTTGGCTGGACAACCCAACTTTTCGGGGCATGCGCAAATCATTGCGCGATACGTTTGATGACATCTGGATTCTGGATCTCCACGGCAACAGCAAGAAGAAGGAACGCGCACCTGATGGAAGCGCAGACGAGAACGTGTTCGACATTCAGCAAGGAGTCGCCATCTCGTTGTTCGTGCGCTACCAGGATCGACGTAAAGCTCGCAAGAAACTCGTGCGCCATGCTGAACTCTGGGGAAGTCGAGATGCGAAATACGACTTTTTGTCTACGCACGATGTGGCCAATACACCATGGAGCGTCGTGACTGTTGATGAGCCGATGTGTTTATTTGTTCCACGGAACGCAGGCTCCCTTGATGAGGAGTTCGCCAAGATGTGGGACCTCGCGCAGATCTTCAACAAGAATGGAGATCCCGCGCCGGGAATCCTCACTACGCAGGATGAGTTTGCTATCTCGTGGACGGCCGAGGAAATGGCGGGAAAGATCGAGCGGTTTCGTGAGACGGCGAACGAGGCGGAAGCACGAGAGATTTGGCGTCTATGTTCACAGAGCCAGTGGAACTATGGGCGGGCGAAGACAGCACTTGCCGGCGAAGCATGGCGCGCGATGGTGAAGCCGATCTTGTATAGGCCGTTTGACGTGCGCTACACGGTATACGATCGCAATGTGGCGGTGCATCGGCGCGAGCGAATGTCAGGGCACGTAGTGCGTGCGAATGGGGAAAACTTGCTGCTGCTGACGACGCGACAGACAAAGGATCAGTGGAATGCACTGTGCACACAGTTGCTTTGCGCGCACAAGTCGGCGTCGCGCTTTGATATTACCTTTGCATTTCCCCTCTGGTTGTACCCAGATGATGCCTTGGATTTGAGCGCTGCACGGTGCAGCAATCTTCGAGAAGAGTTTGTCTGCTCGCTTCCAGGTTCGCCCGATCCCGAGCAGGTGTTCTCGTATATCTATGCCGTGCTGCATTCGCCAAGCTACCGGGAGCGCTATGCACAACACTTACGCTCTGCGTTCCCTCGACTTCCGTCCACAGCGAATGAGCGGTTGTTCAGGACTTTGGCAGAGAAGGGGGGGCGATTGGTCGGCCTGCATGCCCGCGGGAGCCGCCCGGCGGTTGCTTTGCCACGGTTTCCTGTTGAAGGGACAAACATGATCGACGTTACTCCGTCCTTCAAGGCTGGCCGGGTATGGATTAATGCTCGACAGTACTTCGAGGGAGTCCCAGAGGCCGCATGGACGATGCAGTTTGGCGGCTACACAGTTGCTTCGAAATGGTTGGCGGATCGTAAGGACAGGGATCCGCCCCTGTCGTTCTCCGAGATCTTGACGTACCAGACCCTAATCGGCGTGCTCGTCGAGACCATGCAGTTAATGGGGGAGATCGATGTTGCGATTGAGGAGGCAGGTGGATGGCCACTCTCCTGACCATCGGAAGTCGGCATTTCCACGGTTACTGGCCTGCATCTGCGGACTGCCGTCTCCATTACGCGGTGGCGTGCCGCATTTAAGTGTGGGCATCAGGGACGTCTTGAACCCAGCCTGGTATGCGTGTTAATTTGAGCACGCATGTACAATCCTCGTGCTCGATTTCGCCACCGTCTGGTAGCCCTTGTTCTCGTGCTCTCGCCCTGCTCTTGCGGTGCGTTACTGCCAGAGATTGAAGCTCCAGCCAACGTCTACAAGTTGACAACGAAGAAGCCGTGGGTCCCAGATCCCGACCGAGGTCCGGAACAGCCTTGGGTTGATGTCGATCCTAATGTCACACTTGAAGCAAATCAATGCCAGTTGACGCTGTTCGCAGGCGAACGTCCAGCAAAAAACACCGCCCGTGCGTCGGTCGCGCTCATCATTGGAAGTAGCGCACTTGCCATTGCCGGTGGATTAACCTCGACTGTTCTGGGACTGGTAGCTGATCAGGATCAGGCTGCCATCAGGACTTCTACCATTACCGCTGCGGGAATTGCAGCTGCTGGAGGTGTCATTTCGCTGATCACTAGCCTGGTACGAAAGGAGAAGGTGGCAACATGGCAAACACGACGTAAACTCTGGGACAAGGGTTATGGCACTCGCCGAGATAATCCTGCTCAGGCAGAGCAGTACTTCATCGAATGCACGAGTTCAGAGCCGCCAACCCCCGAGGTGAGGGCGATCCTCCAGGACGTCGGTGACCCTGGGCCCAAACCGAAGAAGATAAGTTACCGTTCCTGTCTCCCACTGCAGAATATTGCTATCGCTCGGCTGGCGAGTGGCACCTCGCATGCACTCATGAAGTGCGACTTGAAGAAGGGGGAGAGCCTCGAAGTAAAGATGAAGGGACACACCTACGTAACTGGCAAGCGACCCGTTGACGATTGGGGCGGGAACCTGTACATCCGTTTCTGCTTTGCAGACAGTAAAGGTGTCGAGATTTCCGATGCGCAATGCGATGATGGAGAGGTGAAGAGTCCCCTTAGGGGACCATTTGACGATCGGAAACAGGAGCTTCGGGCTGCCGAGACCTATACTGCATCTGATGCGGTCGCTGTGATCGTCAAACTTGAGAACGGGACAAGCGCAGAGCTAAATTTCGACAGTCTTGAGGTCAAGACTGCACGAACACCAATGTGAGAAATTCGGCCCGGAAACACCGTTCTCAAGCTCCGGTTCCGGGCCGCGGGTCGGCGTCAGTCGATGAGTAACTCAGACCGGCACGAGACGGTCGACGGCGGTCCGGCAGTGCTCGTCGCTGGCGTGGATGTAGCGCTCCGTCGTCTGCAGCTTCGCGTGGCCGAGGAGCTGCATCACGACCTTGCCGCCCGAGCCGCCGAGCATCAACCGCGAGCCAAAGCAGTGCCGCAGCGCGTGGATCCCGTACTCCGGCACCCCGGCGTAGCGCGCGATATGCTCGAGCGTCCGCCGCTGCGACTCGTTCGTCGTGGGTCCACCTCGCTCCCGCTCGAGGACCCGGCCCTCGCCCCCGGTCGCGGCCTGGTGCTGGGCGAGCGCCTTCTGCAGCCGCGGGGACAACGGCACCGTCCGCGGCTTGCCGGTCTTGGGCGAGCCCTCGTGCCCGCGGACGAGGTTGCGCCGGACCTTGAGCTCGCGCTTCTCCAGGTCGACGTCCTCCCACCGCAGCGCGCTCAGCTCGCCCGACCGCAGCCCGGCCTCGCCGGCGAGCAGGACGAGCACGAGGTCGGACAGCTTGAACGTCGCCGCGCTCTTGACCAGCTCCTCGAACTGCTCCGGCGTGTACCAGTGCGCCTCGACCTCGTTGGGCAGGTAGCTGACCTCGGGGATCTCGAGCTTGTACCCCTTCGCCTTGGCGCAGCGGAGCATCGCCACGATGTACTTGAGCAGGTTGTTGACCGAGCCCGGTTCCAGGTGCTTCCGCTCCGCCTTCACTCGGTCGATCTCCTTCAGCGTCACCTCGTCGAGCCGCAACTTGCCCAGCAGCGGCAGCAGGTGGCAGCGCAGCAGCACCTCCTTGTTGTGCAGCGTGCTCGGCTTCTGCCGCTCGGCGCGGCCCGCCTCGAGCCACATCGGCGCGAACTCCTCGACCGTCGGCAGG
>JAIBBE010000007.1 GCA_019694835.1 Fimbriimonadaceae bacterium
TGTTCAGTAAAGATCTACAGCAATCGATCGATGATTTACTCGTGCTTAGCGATGCTCGACTTAATTTTGCTCAGCTCTAACTCGGCAAGCTTCTTCAAGTGCTTAGTAGCGTCCTGGGTGTAACCGGCAAATGCGACGTCTTCCTTTCGACCGGGCCACCAAGTGACCTGGTTCTTCACCTCCACGTCACCTTTGATGCTCCTCAAATGTGTCTTGATAGCCGGAATGGCGTCACCTTTAGCGCCTAGGTGAACCATGTCCTCGAGATACGCCTTGAGCAGGGTGTAATGCGGCATCTCCCAGTAGCGGTCCTTCCCTGGGCGTTTAGGGGGCGCCAAGAAGGGTGTCCCGCCATCCGCGAGAAGCAGAATCGACGATGGCCGGCCGACCACCAAAGTCGGCAATTCGGAGGTCGTTATTCGCAGCTCTCCTGTCGCCTCTATCTGCTGAAAAAGCCATGGGATCTCGCTGGGATAAGTCGACTCCCCCATCGCCGCGACCTCGATCGTGAACTTCGTTCGTGCAGTCTTTCCGGCAGAGTCTTGGACTTCAACTTCAATCGGAAATAGTCCGGCCGACTCGGGTTCACCCCAGATGACACCCGTTAAAGGAGAGAGTCTCCACATGCCCGGAGGAAGTTCGCCAGCAACTATCTGCCATCTGTAAGGCCCGACGAATGTGTTGAAGTCGGTTGTCTCCCTGCGGGTTTTGGCTCCCTTGTGGCCCGCTCTCCATGGACCTCTAATGTCGCTATCGGGATTGTCGAAGCCCTCCGGCGCCTGGCGCAAACCGACGGCATCGACGAACGCTTTGTCGAACGCATACAGCAGGATGCATTCGTGCGTCGATGTGAACTCCTTCATCCCCTTCTGATTGCGCGGCGCATAGCTCCGCTGCCATACGATTGTTCCCACATGGTTCTCGCGATCGAGCAACTCGTCTGCAACTAGTCGGGCGTAAGGGGCCTCCGCGTCAGCGACTTGGATCGCGACGTAGCCATCACGCCTGATGAGCGGGAGTGCCGTGCGCAGATGTGCGCGGAATGTGCTGAGCCAAGTCGAGTATTGGGCGGGCGAATCGCCTTGAAACGCAGCCGCGGCATCGTCGACCTCGATCCGAGGCGGATCCATGTATAGGAGGCGCACTTGACGAGCAAAGAGCCGTTCTAGTGTCTCCAGCGCCGCAAGCCGTTCACCGCGGATCACGAGATTCGGATGACTGCTGTCGCATGTGCCGATCGTTTCGAAGTCGACGAGCGGTCGCCGCTGACGTATCTGCTCGGGATCTACCAACTCCCAGATTCCGTCCTCCCGCTGAACTGGGCGAAGATTTCGGTCCTTACCCGGCCAATTCAGTTCGATGCGTCCAGAAATGGAATTGTTCTCCAACTGCGAGTCCCCCGTCGACATTTATGAGCTACCTAGGACTTAAGCGTGCTACCTCTACTTGCCAATCCATCTCCTCCAGCCACCCGGATCAATCCGCTGGGACACCACGTCACCAACCGTGATCCACGCATCGCGGCCGTCCGACGGCACGCGCGGATCTCGGTGCGTACGTAACGACTCGACGGCATCAAAGCACTTCCAAGCCAAAGACGAAGGCGCATCGCGCAATCCAAGGATGAAGATGCGGCGTCTAGTTTGGGGTACACCAAAGTCGGCCGCGTTCAAAATGCCGACCATGACTCCATACTTTGCGCTCTTCGATGGGCCTCGAAGTCGCCGGATGAGGTCGTCGAGGTAGGCGGAGTTCGACTCAGAAAGCAAGCCGGGCACGTTCTCGAACAGGAAGACCTCAGGCTTGAGCTCGCCGACAAGTTCGGGGAGGTGTCCCAACAAATCGCGCTCATCGAGTTGGCCGCGACGCTGACCAGATAACGACCAAGGCTGGCAGGGCGGCCCACCGGAAAGAAGTCCAATCGCACCATGCGCTCGAAAATCGTGTTGCTTTACGTCCTCGATGAAGACCCGCGACGGTTCCCAAGCTCTACCGTTTGAGAGCATTGGCATGCAATCTCGCGACCGCTCAATCAGAGCGGCATGATGCAGACCGATAGAGGCGGCTCCCTCCGCCAGTCCCCCAGTACCGGCACAGATTTCGACTGCGGTACGCGACTCCCATGCCCACATCCCATTAACCGCCTCGAGTACCGCACGCGCTAGAGGCGGCGGCACCGCGTCGCCTAAGCCGGCAATCCGTTGGCGGTCAGTCAATGAAACGCCTTCGACCACCGAAGGGCTAAAGCCCTGCAGGATCGCGATCTCTTCGACGGTCAAACGGCGGTAGCGCTCACGTCGCGCGTCCAACACGTGAGCTTCCTGAGGGTACTTCCGCCAGTCACGCCGCACCGTCGATGAGGGTCGGTGCCAATCTTGCGGCCGGTGCTTCGGATCGAGGGCGACCGCGGGGCTCCAGTGACAGGGCGGCAGAAGGGCCAGCTCGGCGTCGACGGATGCTTCAAGCTCGACCACCAGGTCATCGCCCTCTGCCTGGAAGTCGATGGGCAGCTGCACCGTCGGGTCGATTTCGCCCCGCTCAAGCCTGCGCAGCAATTGATGCAGATCAGCAACGTGATAGAACCGATAACCGTTGATCGGATGCCGACGCGCCAGCAGCTTTCCCGAACGGTCCCAATTGCGGAGCGTTTGCTCAGTGACTCCAAGAATTTCCGCAGCTTGACCAATCGAAACAAGGTCTCTACCAGCGGAAACAAGTGGCGCTGCCATAAGCAGAACCTTATCAAACCCTGCAAAAGACTCAACTAGGCGCGCAAGGCGTTTCGCGCAGCACTGCCTCAATCTCGCCGATCCGTCGTTGAGTTGTCTCAGGGTTGCGGAGTTCGCACTCCCAGATGACGAAAACTCGCCAGCCCTCAGCTAACAAGGCTGCTTGGTTCCGTTGATCGCGACTAGCTGTGTCCTCGAATTTCGAGAGCCAGAACCTCGCGTTCGACTTTGGCGGCCGCGGCTTGCACGAGGGGCATTGGTGCCAGTAGCACCCGTTCACAAATATGGCTATGCGCCGGCCGGGATAGGCGATGTCCGGCGTGCCTGAGGCCGCTTTCCAGTGGAGCCTGTACCCCGGGTAGCCGGCTTTCCGCAGAAGTGCGCGTACGCGGAGTTCCGGGCTTGTGTTCTTGCCAGAGTTCGCACGCATCACTGCGCTGGTGAAGGAGTACGTGGGAGGAGGCCGCTGAGGCACCATCGATTTATCGGCGGCGCTCATTGTCGAGCTTGTCCTCTCGTGGGCGGTAACCGCTGCTTCGCGATCACCGATGGAGCGGGGTCGAGCTCAGCCTCGAGTGCGGCTAATCTCCTGTCCAAGTGGAGGTTGTTGTCTCGGGCGGCCTCCAGCCGATCCCGAAGAAGCTTCGCGCCCTCTTTGAGGTCGCGAATCTGTCCTTTTAGAGAGTTGTTCTGCGCCAACAGCTGCTGCGCGGACTCTTCAGGCAATTCAGCCTCGAGATCGCGAAGCTTTCCTAGCAGATCCGAGATGGTGCGTCGCTGTCGACGAATCTCGTCATTCGCATCCGAGAGGCCTTGCTCAGCATTGAGTGCACGCTCCCGCCATGACGACTGCTCAGCATCACTTTGGATTCGGCGCGCCGCGAGCTGCGTCTCCTGCGCCTCGGCCACATAGCGTGCGACAAGAGAACGAGCTTCGGCGTTCTGATAGAGAAAGGTTCGTGAGACGTCGGCACGTCGAGCAATGCTCGCAATGGTGAGATCGCTTTTGTCTTTTGCCATCTCGCGAAGTGTCTTCTCGACTCTTTGAATCAGGGCGGCCGTAGTCTTGCGCCTCGCTTCTATAGCCGAAGCCGTGTTTGCATCTTTCATGTCAGGTCCTCCGGACTAGGCACACGATCGGCCGACTCCGACAGACCAGCGAGGTCGTTGGCTCTAAAGCTGAGGCTCCAGATTCGTTGAAAGAAATCCTGCGGTCGGCGCAAGTCCATGGTTAACGCCTGATCAAGCAGACCCAGCGTTGCGAGTGCTCTCTCGAGCCCCTCTATGGCCTTCGCCGTCGGCTGGAAAACCTTGTGCAAATACTCGGCTGTCACATCATCAGGTGCGCGCTCGGCGATAGAGCGCCATTGTTGTTCCTTCCGTTTCCAGTAAACGAGGTCGGCTCCAGAAAGAACGAAATTGGCGCACCCCTCGCAGTTGAGCTGCCATGGACAGGCCCCTCCGTTAACGACCGGCTGGAAGGTGCAAAATCCCCCTTCAGCGGGCGTGCTTCGGTGGGATAGATCCAGAGCGAGCGCCTCGGCTTGCTCACGGCTCAATGGCTCCGATCCAGAAAGAAGCTGCCCCGGGTTCGGGGCCCCAGGACCTGCGACCCACACGGTTTGCAGGACGTCTTCCAGATCCGAATTCGAAACGCGAGCGTAGTGTTCGGCCATTCGATCGCTCACCTGGCCGAGGTAGCGCCGAATCTGGGCGAGGTTCGCGCCAGCCCTCAATAAGTTCGTCGCGAAAGTGTGACGAGCTTGATGGATGACTGAGGGCGGAAGATCCAATTCTTGGATCCAGAGTCGAAACGCTCGCGCGAAGAACGTGTAGGAGACTGATGTCTCAGCCAGGCTATTGCGAATATGACTGGGAAACAACGCGATTCGCGCACGCTCCTCAGCGCTGGGGAGACGGCCATGCTGATTTTCAAAGCGTTGAATCGACTTTTCCTGCCGCTCTTTGATTCTCGCAAAGATCATTTCGGGGATTCGTATCGCTTCGTTGTAGTTCCCAACCTTTGTCTGGTCGTGCCAGAGCATAGCGAGGCCGCCGTATCGACCAACGCAGTCCAGCCGCAGCTTGAGTACCTCATTCACACGTCGGCCAGTCATGACGATGATTTCCCAAACATCGCGCAAGCCGCGGTCGTACGGGTCATAGTCAGCGGCAAAACGCGCCAGATTATCTTGGTCGGCAAGAGCCCGAGCAACATCGTCGGAGAACGGGGGTCGCGCCCTCTTCTCATCTGCTCCACCAGGTGGAATGGCCAGGATGAAGCCCATGTCGAGTCCAATGTCGGCAGTTCGTCCCGTTTCCATGGCGCGGAACAGAACCTGGCGAATTCTGTTGAACACAATTCGTCGGGTGACGGTGGTAACGATCGACGGCTCACTATCCTTCCCCAGTACTCCCAGCGAGGGAAGTCCGTTCTTCTCCCGATGACGTTGGTCAGCTACGAAGCGTTCCGCGTGCTTCGCGGTCAGGACAGCGGGGTCGTTCCCTCGACGCGGCGCATCCAGTTCTAGGAACGCTCCTAGCTCGACACAACTGCGCCGCCAAGAATCGAAGCTTCCCCTGGTACGAGGGCAGTTAACGGAGGAGAGGGTCTCGGCTAGGTGGTCCCACAAGAGGTCCCGCAGCCACCGTTGAGGCACAGCAGTGAGGTCGAACGTGCTCGCTGACCGGGGGAAGCGCCGGCCAAAATGCTCAGTCTCTATAAACCCTTCGGCCTTCGAGTCTTCCTTCGTGCAATAGATCAGCCGCAACTCAGCGGCCGTCTCACGGCAGATCTGGTTCAGTCTTGCTCCCGTGCTCTCCGCCATCTCGGAAGTCGTTGGTGGGACATCGAGCACATCGAGCAGAGACAGATGCCGCCTACGCCGAAGAAAGTTCGCCAGAATCTGTAGCGTGCCTACTGTCCACCGGGTGTGTTCCCGCACAAGGGAATGCGCATAGATTCCGTATTTCAATTCCGCGGCAGCCAAGGGGGCTATGCCGCGAAGGTTCAGACGCCCGATGCGATACACGGGGTCCTGATCCTGGCACCAGCTCGAAAACTCATTCTTGTCGTCATAGCTCGGTTCAACCTGCTGGCCCTTTGCGAGACGAGATCCCCAATGGTGCGGAAGCCTCGCTCCACCGGGCTGGTTGGCCATCCTGTACCGGAGCGCATGGGAATGGCAAAGGCCCAGAGGCGAAGTCGCTAACTCCATGCAAACGCCACATATACACACTGGCGCCGGACCCAGGTCTGTTTGGTCGTTGGCCCAGCGCTTGAATGTTGCCCCGCTCGCGCGTTTGCCGCTCGCCCTCCAAGCTGCGTAGTGGGTCAAGCACAGCCGGGGTGACTTATACACTGCTGGTTGGTTTGGGCAGACGGCGCAGTTGCCAAGGTCGACGCCAGCCATCGGAATGAGAGGCTCAGCGTCTTTGAGGAAGTCGGCAAGAGAGAGTCCCGACGCACGAGAAGCGCCTTCCCACTCCCGCTGGTGTTGTGAACAGAGCCGGCCACCCTGGTTATGGATAATCCTTTGGCATCTCTTCACAAGACAGCCCCACCGGTAGACGGGATCGTCGGGCGGAAAGTCAATCACGTTGCCGCGCAGATGCTCCGGGAACGTCGGCGCCTGCAGTAGCGCTGTAAGAATCTCCATTCGGTCGCGCCGCTCACCAGCTATCGAAGTTGCACCGAACGCCGGAGTGATCGACCCTGTCTTCACCGTTTGGTCCAGACTCGATCCAGCGCCGCGGCGAACTCAGGGTTGTCCACGTCAAGGTGACCATAAACCCGTTCAACCGTCTCCGCCGCTGCCCAACCGCCCGCTTCACGCGCCAGCACGGTATTACCCCCTGATGCCTCTAGAACGTTCGTTGCGAACTGGTGACGGAACGAATGGGGACGAACGGTCCTCAGCCCCGCTCGTCTACTCGCACGGGCCAACATGCCCCGCGCGGCCGCCGGCGCCCACGGTTCCCCGGCCGCGGGACCTTGCAGCTGTACAAACAGCATCCCGTGGCGAACATCAGCCGGGTACTCCGTCGTAATGTATTCGAAGTAGGAATGGATCATCGCCGGGCTTACCCGTCGAATTCCCCCTCCACTTACGACGCCCCCCTCGAAGCTCCATGAATTCTTCGTCTTCACCCTCGCCCTGTTGGGATTCCCGTCCCGATGGCATATGTGCACGTGGGGTGCCCTGCACTGACCGCACTGCGCTCCCTCGCGTAGATGCAGATCAACCAAGTGGAGACCGCATAGCTCGCCGATGCGGAACCCGGCATCAGCGAGCCACGTGACAGCCATCGCATCCCGTGCTGACGTGACGACAGCCAGCAGCTTTGTCCTTGCCTCCTCTGGGGGTAGCTTCGGATGCCTGATCCGTGTGGCTCGCCTAGGCGAAAGCGGATTCACCGGCAGGGATTCAGCTAAGTGTCCCAACAACATTCGGTTCCGATCCACCTTCGTCGGAAGACGATCCTGCTTGAGCTCATCAGCGAGTGCGCGATTGATGCCTTTGGTGGCAAGAAACAGGTAGAACCTCTTAAGGCATGCAGCCGATGTCTGCAATGTGCTCTCTTGATAGGGCTTCGTTGCCGAACGCCAGGGGCTTCCCATAGGGCCGCGGTAGTCGGCCCCTATCGCCCCCATGTACCTCGTGAGGTCTCGAAAAGTAGCCGACTCTCGCGCGAGTCGCTCGGACTCCAACCACCTCAAGTGGTCGACCAAGAGATAGGCATACGTTCGATCGGTGCCTCCGGCACAGGTTCTGAGGAACCCGTCGCACAAGGAGTCAAGCCGTCCCTCGGAGTCGAAGATCGTGTAGTTCACACGACCATCCCCTCGTGCGACTTCCTGCACTCTCGCCACCCCGAAGATCGCCTGCTTCACCACTCACCTCCTGAACGTCACAAACACTGCCATCTGCAGTAGGTTAACTCCTCCTTTTGGCGGCCAAGAGCAGTTAGTACATACGTCATGGACAGCTGATACTAGGTAAGTAAAATCCAAAAACACGTAGCCGCAGGAACTTTCCGACAGGCGCTTGGCCCACGACGGCGGCTCGCGGCGCACTCCGCTGCCGTCCGCGGCGAGGTAGGGCTGACCGACGAGCTCGGCGGGCTCGTACTGG
>JAIBBE010000249.1 GCA_019694835.1 Fimbriimonadaceae bacterium
TCGGCGAGGAACACATCCGCCGCATCGTGGAGATCCAGTTCGCCGACCTCAAGAAGCGGGTGGCGGAGAAGAAGATCGACGTGACGCTCTCGCCCGAGGCCGCGTCTCTGCTCGCCCGCGTGGGCTACGACCCGACGTTCGGCGCGCGTCCGCTGAAGCGCGCGATCCAGCGGATGGTCGAGAACCCGCTCGCCCTGCAGATCCTCGCGGGCCACTTCCGCGAGGGCGACAAGCTCACGATCGAACCCACGAAGGACGGCGATCTCGCCTTCCGTCGCGAGGAGCGCAAGCAGCAGGCGGCGTAGGCCGAGATCTGGACACCTTCCACGCCTTGGCAGTTCCCGTCTCCGATCTGTCCGCCCTTGCGGCTCTGCTCCCAGTCTCCTAAGAGCCCTGCGACCCGTCGCTGCCTCTCCTCCAGAACGCTCGACCCAGATCCGCAGTGCCGCCAAACGAGTCTGAGTTACCCCGTATGATCCCCGGATGGTTGCACCAGGCGGCCTCGACACCTTGGATCTGTTGAGCCAGTACCGAACTGGCGAGGCCGATCTCGTGGGAGATTTCTATCTCCCTTGCCTGCGCCGAGCCGCCGAGTACAAGCGAGCCGTTGGCTATTTTCGATCCAGCGTCTTCCTGATCGTCGGGCAAGAGTCCGTCGAGTTCGCGAGGCGCGGTGGCCTCATTCGCCTCGTGTGCTCACCTTCTCTCTCGACCGCGGATTCCGAGATCATGGAGCGTGCATACGCCAACAGATCGGACCTGTCCGCAGCCTCCATCTGCGAGCAGATAGACCGTCTGCTCGCAGACGACTCTACGGAGTATCGAACCCGAGTCCTTGCGACCCTGATCGCGGTTGGCTCTCTCGACCTTCGCCTTGCCGTCCGAGAGGGCGCCAGGGGGATTTACCACGAGAAGATTGGCATCTTCCGAGATTCTTCGGGGACGCTGGTTTCGTTCCTCGGCTCAGTGAACGAGACATGGAACGGATGGCACTTTGAAGGCAATCATGAGGTGATCGAGGTCTTTCGTTCCTGGGCGAGCTCCTCCGACAAGGAGCGGGCGATACGCCACGAAAGCTACTTTGAAAGGCTCTGGTCGGGCGACGTACCAGGCCTCGAGACGATCCCATTCCCAGACGCGGCAAGGAGGCGGCTCATCGAGGTCGCCCTCGATGACCTAGCCGAGGTTGATGCCGCGAGACTCACCAGGACGCAGCTACCCGGGTCTCGCCTCAGCGATCAGCATCCCACGACGGACCCGCGGACCCTGCTTCCACACCAGACTGCCGCAGTAGCGGCGTGGGACGCGTGTGGCAAGCGGGGCATCCTGGAACACGCGACTGGAAGTGGAAAGACCTTCACCGCGATCGCCGCGATGCGCTCGCACCTAACGGAGGGGCTGCCTGTGATGGTCTTGGTGCCAAGCAGGCTGCTTCTCGAGCAGTGGGCCCTTGAAATCGAGAGCCAACTCCCTGGGGTTGTCGTCCTTCGTGCGGGCGGCGGCAACGACGCTTGGAGAAGACCCGGGCGCCTGCGTGCACTGACTCATCCCGTACCGCAGCAGCGGGGCAGGGTGATTCTTGCCACGATCCAAACTGCAGTGACAGATGACTTCATGACCGGCGTGAAGGGTGGACGACACCTGATGATCGTCGCGGATGAGGTCCATCAGACCGGCAGCACTGTGAACTCGCGGATCTATCAACTCGAGAGCGGACCCCGGTTGGGCCTTTCGGCTACCCCTGAACGCTTCGGTGACCCTGATGGGACGGCGAGAATGTTCTCCTTTTTTGGTCCCGTCGTACCGCCCCCATTTACGCTGCGTGACGCGATCGACGCTGGTCGCCTCGTGGAGTACGAGTACTACCCACATCCGATTCCACTCGCGCCGGACGAGGCCCGGTCTTGGAAGGATCTAACGATGCAGTTGATCCGGGAGATCGGAGGCGGGTCACCCGACGGACTCTCTCGCCCCCTCTCTGACAGGGCCCGAATGCTGTTGATCCGGCGTGCTCGCATTGCCAAGAAAGCGAGAAACAAGGTAGCGCTTGCAGCGCACGTTCTGCGATCATCATTCTCGCGGGGCCAGCGATGGCTCGTCTATTGCGAAGACGCCCAGCAGTTGAGTGAGGTGATGGCCTCTCTGAGATCCGATGGCCTCAAACCAACCGAATACCATACTGCGATGCTTGGCGATATGTCGGCTACGCTCGGCTGGTTCAAGTCCTTCGGTGGAATTCTTGTATCGATTCGTTGCCTTGATGAGGGAGTTGACATCCCAGCGGTCGACCACGCCCTGATCTTGGCATCCTCGCAGAACCCCCGCCAGTTCATTCAGCGTCGCGGGCGGGTCCTTCGGCGAGCGCAGGACAAGTCGCTGGCTAGAATTCACGACGCAATCGTCACGCCCCTAAGTCTGGAGGAGGAGCCCGAACAGGTTGCCCTTCTTCGTAGTGAGTTTGCGCGCGCAGTCGAGTTTGCCGACGGAGCGCTCAACAAGGGCGCCTCCGCGACTCTGCGCTCTCTAGCCGTCCAGCTTGGTTTCGATCCCGAACGTGGTCAACGCCAGGGTGTTGAAGTCGATGAGGGAGAATCAGAGGAAGCATGACCCACGAAGATCTTGCCTTTCAGACACTCGCCGGTCTGGCCGCAGAGGGACCATCAGGTCTTCCGGCGACTTTGATTGAGGCTGCCTATAGCATTCAGAAGCGGCACCAGTTTGACCACGACAGATCTGCGGCCATACAGGAGCTCCAAGACCTGATCGAGCAGCACGTAAAGACCTCAGGCGAGCGTGCCCGGTGAAGCTGGTTTCGCTCGTTATGACGAACTTCATGCCCTTCAGGGGCGAAGTGTCGCTCGCCTTCCCGCAAGACCCTACGCGGAATGTGATGTTGGTCTTCGGCGACAACATGCGGGGAAAGACGAGCATCCTGAACGCCTTCCGTTGGGCCTTCTATGGAAAAGCATACGGACGTCATCTCCTCGAAATACCCCTTCACGAAATCATCAACAAAGAGGCTGTTGAAGATGGATCGTCCGTGGTGGAGGTCGGGGTTGAGTTCAGTGCAGAGGGACACCAGTACGAGATCCGGCGGCGCGCCGTCAAGCGAGCCATAGTCGCCCGGCCAATGCGCGCCGAAGACTTCGAGCCCACGACAATAGCCTTGAAGAAAGATGGTTCAGTTGTTGCGGGTCACTTGGTTGAGGCCGAGATCAACCGCTTCGTCCCGGAGCAGGTCTCGAGGTTCTTCCTCTTTGATGGCGAACTGCTTCAGGAGTATGAGACCCTGCTCATTGAGGGCAGTGATCAGGGCCGACAGATCAAGGAAGCCATTGAGCAAGTCCTCGGCGTCCCAACACTGATCAATGGGAGGAATGACGCATCTCTGCTCTTGAAGCAGTTTCGTCGACAACAGACAAGGGACTTAGCGCACGTTGAGGGCCTTGAGAAGCAGGCCGAGCGACAAGGTGAGTTGCAGTCAAGACAGGAGGCGCTTGAGAAGGACATCGGCGACCTGAAGGAGTCTCTGCAACGAACTCGAACCAGCCGCACGACACTAGAGGACGAATTTGAAGCGGTAGCGTCAATCCATAAAGACAAGTCTCGGCTGGACTCCCTAAACGGCCAGTCAAAGGCAATCCAGGCGGAGCTACAAGAGCTAGCAACGCGCCGACGTGAACTTCTGCGTGACGCCTGGCGAGATCTGGTGCGACCGCGGCTGGCCGCCCGAAAGTCGGCTCTGCGAGTCCAGCAAGAGAGCCTCATCAGCCAGAGCAACCGCCGGCAGCAGCTAGTTGCGCGCAGAGAGGACCTCAGGCGGATAACGGCATCAGGAATGTGTCCCTTTTGCGGTCGTGAGGCCGAAGCACCCCAGCGAGAAGTGTCACAGCGAGAGTTAGATCGCCTCGAGGCCGATCTGGCGTCTCTCGCCGGAGATCACGGATCGATCAGCGAAGTCACGTCTCAAATCCGAGAGATCGATCGGATCTTGACAGATGGCGTTAGCGATCTACTCAGGGAGTTGGATTCCAGAGCTAGGAAGCTCGACGTGAAGCTTGTCACGATCGAGGATGAGGGAGCAAGGTTAAGAGAAAACATTCGAGGCTTTGATACAGTCGAGATTGCGCGCAAACGAGTGCAGTGTGACATGTTCCTTCAGGAGGAAGGTCGCCTCCAACGCGATCTGGACGCACAGATGGCTGAGATGGAGAAGGTAAAGAAGGAGATGGCCGCTGTGTCGCGGTCCATTCAACATCTTCCCAAGGCGAGGGAGAGCCGGAGCACGGCGATCGTCAATGTTTGTGTGGCGCTTGAGCGAGTCTTCTCCACAAGTATCGAGAGACTACGCGACAGTCTCAGGGAGGAGGTGGAGGCGAAGGCCTCCTACGCCTTCCGTCAACTGACGACACAGCGAGCGTATTCTGGACTTCAGATAAACCAGAACTATGGACTGTCTATCGTTGACAACTCCGGTGCGCGCGTGACGGTCCGGAGCGCAGGCGCTGAACAGATCGTCGCGCTGTCGCTCATCGACGGGCTTGCTAGAACTGGGCGGTCCTCGGGTCCAGTGGTGATGGATACGCCATTTGGACGCCTGGATATAAAGCACCGCGGAAACATCCTCCGGTACCTGCCTGCAACGGCTGGGCAACTCATCCTTTTGGTTCATGACGGCGAGATCCGGAAGGAGACTGACCTCGAGCCAGTCGCTGCCCGCGTAGGAGCGGAGTACGAGATTGTTGAGGTGAGTTCCCGAAACTCCCAAATCCGGAAGGTTGCTAAATGACTCCAACTGTTGAGCCAACGATGATCGGGTTAAGCGAGAAGAGCCATGAATTGCTCAAACGACTTAAGGTGGATGAGCACTTCTCGGAGATGGCAGATGCGTACCGGTTTGGCGTTGCGCTGGCTCTCGCACGGGGCATCAGCCCGGGCGAGGTACCGGCCCCGAGGACAACAATCTTCAGCGTCGCGACGATCGATCCAAATGGTGACCTGGCAACTGCGATCCGCTCTATTCTGGACTTGGAAGGCGGGTCTGTTTACAGAATGGCGGAGCGGTTGGCGGAGTGGGGGGTACAAGAGATCGGGCGCCAAGCTGAATCGGGTGAAGTCGACGTCGTCTCACTCATGGATGAAGCTGGGGTGTATTCGACGAGCGCTACGTGAGACCCGTTAGAGCCTTCCTGATGTTGCAGGGGCCGGATCAAGGCTGCGACGTGTCCGTTCATCGTGACCTGGAGTCGGTCCAGGAGGCGTGGCGAACGCGTTCCTCCGCACGCTCCTCTGGCGTACTTCATGTCTCGTTTGTTCGTCCGCACGAGGAAGATTTTGCCGCCACGCTGTCTCGGTACCCTGGCCGGCTGCTCATCTCGTCGGCTGCGGCGGGCGCATTGCCTGACGACCTTGTCGTGTCGCTCAGGCCGGTCGCGGAGCCGGGTGCAAAGACGCTTTATTTGGCGCCGGCGGGGTGGGGTGCAGATGGGATTGACCCGGATGGTCCTTTGAGTGGGGCAGATTCTGAGGTGGGCGATTCACATTGCGAGACGGGCCGCGTGACGGGAATGCAGGTGCCACACTCGCAGGACGCGACTCCATCCGCCCAGATGGAAGCCCTCTTCTTACAAGGGGTTGCCTTGGCTGATACGCGGCCTGAGGATGTAATCAACGCTCTGCGGTTCGCCCCGGAATGGCTTCTCGCCCTGCCAACTCATACATTGGACCTCTCCGCCAGGCCGAAGCGTGTCCTCCGGGAGCAGAAGATCTCTACTATCGGCGATCTCGCGTCGTATTCGGCCTCCGAGGTACTTCGATTCCACACACTCGGCCAGAAGTCGTTTAATGAGATCGCCTCTCGCGTTGCTGCGACATATGAGCGGGGTGCTGGGGGCGATCTGGAGGGTATCGAGAAGGCTGGTGCGGACGGGCCCGTTCGTCGGGGCGGCTCCCAAGCATTTCGGTCCTTCGGCCAAGCTCTTACCAAGGCGCTCGCGGATCTTCCGGAACGCGATATGCAGATAATGGGTCTCCGAATGGGCATCACTGTGGAGCCCATGACCTTGGAGGCCGTCGCAAAGCACTTCGGGCTCACTCGTGAGGGCATCCGACAAGTCGAGATCCGTTGCATGAGGCGGTTTATCTCGGCCAGATGGATCGCGGAGATCCCCGCGAGGCTCGCCCAGATCTTGGACGGTCGCCGTGATCCATTGCCTTTCGTGGCTCTGGACATCCTCGATCCCTGGTTTGAAGGGGCGGTAGGGCGCCTCACCACATTTGAGTACATCTTGGATCGCGAGACCTCGGCTCAGTTTGGCAAGTTCTATGTGTTGAGGCTCGGTCCGCAGGAATTCGTGTCTAGGCTTAGCCAGGAGCGTTGGGACGATTGCGTCCGTGTGGGCAGGAGCCTTCTGGCGGGGCTCGTCGGAAGGAGGGTTCCGCGAGAGGATGCGAAGTGTCTGGTTGAGGGCCTCTTAACGGGTGATGGCGAAGAGTTGCGATCGGAGCTATGGGACGCCGTCTCCGCGTCTGCTCGCTTTGTCGCTGAGGGGGGGGTCGAGAGGCTCCTGAGCGTCGGCCGTGGGGCCGAGCCCGTCGTGGAGGCGATTCTGGCCGCAGCGGAAGAGCCTCTCCACTACATCGAGATCCATAGACGGGCCCTTGCGGCGGGTGAGAGCCTCGATGTGCGCAATGTGCGCAACGCGGCCAGTTCCGTCGGCCTACTGTTCGGGCGGGGCATCTATGGCGTTGCACGACACTTGGCGATGTCGAAGGCGACTCGGCGGCAGATAGTCTTGGAGGTTGAGGACATAATTTCGAGCTCGCCTGCAGATAGACAATGGCACGCCGCAGAGCTGTGCCGAGGATTAGCTGACCGATCAGCCGACCTGGGGTGCGCGGTTGACCAGTACACCCTCTCGATTGTCTTGCGAGAATCTGGGGCGCTCTCCTATCTCGGTCGCCACGTATGGGTCGCCGGTCAAGTCCCGGTGGCGCGTGTCGATCTGGGTCAAGCGATTCACTCGATACTGGTCGAGTCCGGTCACCCCCTGTCCACCGATGAGATTAGAGATCGATTGTCCGTGGAACGTGGCATCAGTGACTACTTCCAGATCCATCCAGAGGGCGATGTCGTCAGGCTGGGTGCCGCAAGATGGGGTCTCGTTAGCCGGGACGTTCCATTTTCTGCGAGTGATGTAGGCAAGATCACGGCCGCTCTGTGGCGAAGCCTGGCCACCAGGGGACGTGGAATTCACGTGACCGAGATTGCGGAGGCGCTCGCCGACTCCCTACCTCCCACTGCGCCGGGATTCGATCCAGAGATATTTCTGGGACTTGCGCGCAAGGTGTCGGGTCTTTCGGTCAGCCCAAGTGGATATGTCTATCTGACAGAATGGGGCGAGCCAAGGCGCCTGAGCGTGTCAGAGGCAATCGCTACGGCGTTGCGGGAGGCAGGACCCAATGGATTACCGGCGGATGAAGCGGCTTCGAGAGCCGAGACCCTGCTCGGGCGTTCGATTTTGAAGGCACGCGGTGGGCTGCCGTTTCGCGGTGCGGGGGCATCCTTTGACGAAGTAAGGCAAGTGTGGAAGCTCGACGATGTCGAATCCCAAGATTCTGAGGACGATTGAGGTTACTGTCGATGCACCGAGGCTATGAAGGTCGAGAACTAGCCACGGGCCGCGAGGCTCCACCGTCGTGAACGAGTGAGCGTAAGCGAAACGAGGGCGCTGTTGCCAGTTAATTCGCGCGGTGGCGGTGCGGGGTGGGCGACGGGGAGTCGTGGTTCCGGAGCAGGGGTCGCGCGTGGCGCCGCTTCCGAGG